>LNDP01000024.1 GCA_001464665.1 Acidobacteria bacterium Ga0074141 | reverse complement strand
GTTTTCCGTCCATCGAACTCGAACTGGTTTGCCCTGCGTTCCACGGCAGGCCCGCTCATTCTGCAATTTGGAATCACTGGTGATAGGCCGGTGCCGAACGCGTTTGTGAGATAGGGGATTTAGTAGTCAGACGTTAAGACTCAGACGGCCTCTGCCTTGAGAAAACTCATCGCGGAGGCCGCTGTGTTTCGGTTCCCTGATAAAAATGCAGTTGGATGAACCGCCCTTACTTCGTGCGGGCTTGCGCAAACGAATTCCAGATTCCGCATTCCGAATTCATCATTCATAGTTCCGCATTTGGCTTGCGCCCTCCCTAACGGTCGGGCTACTGACACGAGCGGGGCATCGCGCAAACGAAAGACGGCCGGGAGGGTTGAACCTCTCGGCCGCTTTTTTTAGGTGTTGGAGGGCACCTTTGCAGGGCAAGTGTTAATTTGCGGGCTTGGTTTCGCCGGCTTCTTTTTGCTGTTTGAACTCCTGCCTACGCTGTTCCCAACGCTGGCGGCGTTCCTGCATACGCTGTTGGCGTTCGAGCTTGTTCTGTTCGATCTGCGCTTTCTGTTCAGGCGTTAGCAAGGCATCGACCTGAACCTTTATAAGCTCGGCACGCTGGCGGGCCTGCGCCCGGAGCTGCTCGGCTCGCTGCTTCTGATCTTCGGTGATGGTGCCTGCCCGGCGAGCCTGCATGATCGTCCGCATCTCTTCGCGGACTGAGTCGTCCGGCCGGTTCGCCTGCATGATGCCGCGGATCTGCTCTTTCTGGGCATCGGTAAGCTCAACACCGCGGAGCCCCATCATCGGGCCGCCCCGCATCCCACGCATACCGCGCATGCCGCCCATTCCGCGGACGCCGCGCATTCCCTTTCCAAGGCCGTCCTTACCGCCGCGGCGTTCATATTTGCGGCCCTCTTTCTTTTCGCCGCCATCGGTCGTTTGGGCCGTGACCGCTCCGGCAAAGCCCGTAACGAGCACCGCACCTGCTGCGAGCGACATCAATTTGCTTCTCAATCTCATAATCATTTACCTCTTTGAAGAACTAGGATAATTTCTTATCGCATTACTTACGACACCACGTTAGACGGCGCTCCTCGACGTTTAGTCGAAAATTAGGTGTAAAGATGTGTAAACCCTGCGAGCCGAAAACCGACCGGGCGAAATCGGCGAATTGAACATTGCCGAACTAAAAGGCTAAAATGCGGAGTTTGCGTAAATATCACGGAGCCACGGAGCCAAATGCGTTTTTTGTCTGAGATAAATTCACCGGCCGACCTGCGGCAATTAAAAGTAGAAGACCTCCAAGAGGTCGCCGACGAGGTGCGGCAATTCATTATCGATACCTGTGCCCGCATCGGCGGCCACACCGGAGCCTCGCTCGGAGCGGTCGAGCTTGCCGTGGCGATGCACTATGTGTTCGACACGCCGAATGACCGCCTCGTCTGGGACGTCGGCCATCAGGCATACGCGCATAAGATTCTGACCGGCCGCCGCGAGAGCTTTCACACCATAAAGCAATACGGCGGGCTCTCGGGCTTTCTCCGCCGAGACGAATCGGAATACGACACCTTTGGAGCGGGCCACGCCTCGACCTCGATCTCGGCCGCACTCGGTATGGCGATCGCTCGCGACAAGCTCGGCGAGGATCATCACGTCTGCGCGCTGATCGGCGATTCTTCGCTTGCGGGCGGCATGGCGATGGAGGCGATAAACCAGGCCGGGCATTTGAAGTCGCGGCTGATCGTACTCTTGAATGACAACGAGATGTCGATCGCTCCGGCCGTCGGCGCTCTGAACAGATATCTCAACCGCATCAAAGAGGCGCAAAGTTATCAGCATTTAAAAGAAGAGATCGGCGACGCGCTCGAGAGCGTTCCCGGATTTGGCCACAGCCTCCGCCGTGCGGCAAAGCACGTTAAGGACGCGATCGCCGCCGCAGTTCTCCCGGGTGCCTTGGTCAATGAGCTTGGCTTCAAATACATCGGATACGTCGACGGCCACAACGTGCCGATGCTCGTCCGTGCGCTTGAGGAAGCGAAGAAGATCGACGACGGCCCGGTCATCGTCCACGCACTGACGACCAAGGGCAAGGGCTTCCCGAATCCTGAGCGAAATTATTACGCCTATCACGCGACCGGCCCATTCGACCCGAAGACCGGCAAGGCCGTTAAGACCTCTGCAGCACCGGCTCCGACCTATACGAAGGTCTTTGGCGATACGCTCTCGGACCTGATGGACGCGGATGACAAGATCGTCGCCATCACGGCCGCAATGCCGGACGGCACGGGCATCGACATCGCTCTCGAACGCCACCCGAACCGCTCTTTTGACGTCGGCATCGCCGAGCAGCACGCCGTTACCTTTGCGGCAGGAATGGCTTGCGAAGGGATGAAACCGGTCGCCGCGATCTACTCGACATTTTTGCAGCGTGGGTTCGACCAGCTGATCCACGACGTTTGCCTGCAGGACCTTAACGTTACGTTCGGCATGGACCGTGCCGGCATCGTCGGTGCCGATGGCCCGACGCACCACGGCCTGCTCGACATCGCCTATCTCCGCGGGTATCCGAACATCGTGCTGATGGCCCCGAAGGATGAAGGCGAACTCCGCGATATGATGCACACGGCGATCGAGCATCCGGGCCCGGCCGCGATCCGCTATCCGCGGGGCAACGGCATCGGCGTGGATATTTCGGGCGAGCCGCAACTAATAGAGATCGGCAAGGGCGAGATCGTCCGCGAGGGCGAGGACGTCGCGATCGTTGCTTATGGCTCGATGGTGATGCCGGCTCTCGATGCCGCCAAGGCGCTCGAAACCGATGGCGTCAATGCGACGGTCGTCAACGCCCGTTTCGTAAAGCCGCTTGATGAAGCGCTCTTGACCGAGATCGCCGAAACGCACCGGCTCGTTATCACGGTCGAAGAAGCGTATCTCGCTGGCGGATTCGGTTCAGCGGTGCTTGAGTTTTACGAGCACAAGAATCTGCTCGAAGGCCTGCGAGTCGTAAGGATGGGCGTGCCGGACCGAATTGTGACCCACGGCGATGCAAAGCTCCTGCTCGCAAAGTATGGCCTCGACGCAGACGGCATCCGCGAAATGGCCAAGAAAACGCTCGCCGAACTGCCGGCGTCAAAGAAGAACTTGCGGACGCGGCTTCGGGCGGTAAAATAATTACTAGATCTAACTTTCAGCAATGAAGAAACAACAAAAGCAAACGAGCGGAATGCCGCTCCTCATCATCGGCCTTGTGTTCGTGGCCGCGGTTATTGGAGCCATCTATTTTTACAATTCGGGGACGAGTTCGCCCGCGACGACCGCTTCAAGCAATTCGACCGCGGCCCGTCCGACGCCGAACATGGCCAACGCTCCGGCGGGTGCGCCGATCGGCGTGAATATGCTCGGTTCGCAGACGGCGGCCGTAACGGTAGAGGAATTTGCCGATTATCAATGCGGCGGCTGTGCAGCGGTGCATCCGGTGATGAAAGAACTTGCCTCGGCATATGCCGGCAACCGAAATTTCCGTTTCATCTACCGGCATTATCCGCTTGCGATCCCGGCACACGATAAATCTTTCGAAGCTTCCGCGGCGACCGAAGCCGCCGGGCTGCAGGGCAAATTTTGGCAGATGCAGGACCAGCTTTTCCGCAATCAGGCAGCCTGGACGGCAAACCCGAATTACCGCCAGATCTGGTCGGAATATGCAACGAACCTCGGAATGGATGTTCAGCGGTTTCAGGCCGACCTCGCAGGTATTCAGACGAAGAACCGCGTTGATGCCGATATCCAACGCGGCCGGGCCTTGGGCGTAAGCTCGACCCCGACCGTATTCGTCAATGGAAAGCCCGTGCCTTTCTCAGAGCTCAACAACATCGCGTCGCTCCGGCGGATAGTTGATGCCGAGATCGCAGCCGTCGCCGCGACGCAGCAGTCGAACTCAGCGAACTCCGCTCCAGCAGCCGCAAGCTCGAATCAATAATAGTGGCCGAAGAGGAAGTAACAGAGATAGAGATGCCCGGGCTGCGGAAACTTCCGCTAGCCGCGGGCATTGTCGCCCTCGTAGGGTTGGCAGATTCCGTCTATCTTTCGGTCAAGCACTTCACCGCCGAGCCTGTGCCGTGCAGCCTGGTCGAAGGTTGTGAAAAGGTGCTATCGAGCCCCTACGCCGAGGTCGCAGGAGTTCCGATCGCGGCGGCCGGTGCCCTGGCCTATTTCACGGCATTTTCGCTTGCCGTGCTCGCGGCCTATGGCGACGAGCGGATGTGGAAGCTCTTCGGCGGGCTCGCGACGCTAATGGCCGGCTTTTCGCTTTGGCTGATCTATCTACAGGCTTTCGTCATCGGGGCGTTTTGCCAGTTCTGTCTCATATCGGCGGCGACCTCGCTTACGCTGTTCGGTATCTTTATCGCCGCGGCCCTTACCCGCGAAAAAACATCCTTCGAATAGTTGAAACTGCTTTCCCGCTTCAAACGAAATCTACTGTGAAGGGAAGATGCCCCCCGGAAGGCATTTTCCAGTTGGCAAGACACTTTGAAATAAGGTAGCTTTATAGTTTATATATTTAACTAGCAGTGGCAGAAGCTATCTTACAAAGAATTGCTGAAGGTGATCAGGATGCGGTTCAGGCCGCACTCAAGACCTATGGAGGTCTTGTCTGGTCTTTGGCGAAGCGTATGCTCCGTAATCAAGAAGATGCGGAAGATGCGGTTCAGGAAATTTTTCTTGATATTTGGAAGAACGCAGGAAGGTTTGACGCCTCACAATCGTCAGAAACCACGTTCGTAGCAATGATCGCCCGCCGGCGGTTGATCGACAGGTTGAGATTCAACCAGCGTCGTATCTCCGCCGATTCACTCGACGATATTCTGGCCGAACCGGCCGACCGCTCAGCCCAGAACGTTCAGACCGTGGTTGAAGCTCGCGAGGCGTTCAAAGCTTTAGACGTCCTGCGTCCGGAGCAGAAACAAGTCCTTCAGATGTCCATCATCCACGGGCTTTCGCATCAGGAGATAGCGGATGCAACGGGGATGCCGCTGGGAACGGTGAAAACACACGCCCGGCGAGGACTGATCCAGGCGCGACAGCACCTTGGGGTCGGTTCGACGGATTCGAAGAAGGAGGTAGCAGTATGAGCATAGAGCGCGAAGAAACTTTGCTCGACCTCCTGGTAAAACAGGCTACCATCGGTTTGACCGAGGAAGAGTCGAGAGAGTTGAAGCAATTAGATACACAAGGCACCGGCAGCATTGACGGCCCGGCTTTCGAGCTTGCGGCGGCGGCCTTGAGCATTGCCTCGCTGGACAAATTTGAACCAATGCCGCAGCACGTTGAGGCTCGGATCCTTTTGGATGCGGACCGCTTCTTTGCGGAGCAGAATTCCCCGGTTGCGGCCGCTTCATCGGCTACTGAGAAACGTCCGACAGCCGATGAGAATACCCAAGGCTGGTCGGTTTGGAATTGGCTGCCCTGGGGCATTGCGGCTGCGGCGAGCGTTGCTCTTGCAGTGAATGTGGCGACGGACAATTCGACCCCGACTTTAGTCCAGCAGCCGACGCCGCAGGTTGAGCAAAAGCTGACCCCGGCGCAGGAACGTGATCAATTGCTTGCTTCGGCACGTGATGTCATTAAAGCCAATTGGGGACCCGGTAATGTTAAAGATTTACAGATCGGCGGCGAGGTAGTTTGGAGCGATGAGAAACAGGCCGGTTACATGACCTTTAAGGGCCTGCCGGCAAACGACCCGAACAAAGAGGCCTATCAGCTATGGATCTTTGATGAGACTCAAGATCCTGAGACTCCGATCGACGGCGGTGTCTTTGACGTTAACGAGAACGGCGAGGTCGTTATTCCGATTGATGCCAAGCTCAAGGCAAAGAATCCTTCATTGTTTGCTGTCACAATTGAAAAGCCGGGCGGTGTCGTCCGTTCAAAGCGTGAAAAGATCGCGGCCGCTGCCAAGATAGATGTACCAAAGACATCAGCCTAATTCGAACCGATCAAAATAAAAAAGGGCCGCGAGCAATGCTCCGGCCCTTTTGCTTTGATCGCAGCTATTTTACTTTCGGATAAGCACCACAGACGACTGTTCGGCGTCGAGTATCTTCTTAAAGAACCCGCGAACATCATTGTACTTCTCCGGCCCGACGAGCGACCGCTTAATGCGAAACGAGCGGGTGAAGTGGAGCTTGTTCTCCTTCACCTCATAGCTCGAACGGTACGCTCCGAACTCCGATTCGAAATCGATCGGATCGGGCATTTCGTCGATCGCGAAACCTGCCGGCAAAGTGATCTTTGCCGATTCCCGCATCCACAATGACTCGAGCTCGATCGGGTTCGAACGCGTCTGTTCGGTCAGCGAAAGCGATTGCCGGCGGCCGACGACCACCGGCTTAAAGATCAGCAGACGGTTCTGCATCAACTGCCCGTATCGCGGGGCGGCAAATTCTACATCAAGGTCGTAGGCCGCGTCCGCATGACGATCGGCCGAAGTGAATTCGACCAATCTCGCTCCGGTCGAGCCGCGGGTCAGCCAGCCCTCGATCATTCTCCGGTAATCCGCGGCCGAGAGCCGACGAGCTTCCGAGCGGAAGGCTGTCGAGGTCTGTCCGTTGGCACGTTCGCGGATGGTGCCCGCGAGGTCGCCGGTCGGCGAAAGCGTCACCTCAAGCTCTCGGTCGAGGACGTCTGCCTCGGGCGGCGTCATCGGCATTTTGGCTATCCCGCCGCTCTCACCTGCGATGATCAATCCATGGCTGCCCTGCAGATAATCCGGAAGATCACCGACCGGCGTGTATGGGTCGGTTGCGTCAAAGATCAAAAGCCGGCCGAGCGTTGCGTGCTCCATCACGGTCGGAGCATCGGTGTCCTTGCTCACGCGAACGGCGATGATGCAGTGGTTGAATTGCTGAGGCGAGGCCCATTCGGTTCGTACGTACGACGGGTCGCCGGAATAGATCGCTATCGGGTACGCCTCGATATCGAAGACCTTCAGCATCGCCCGCATCAGGTTCGCCTTGTCCTTACAGTCGCCGTAGCCGCGGTTGAAAACAAGGTCGGACCGCCGCGGCTTGTAACCATTGCCGTGGGCGACGCCGATGTCGATCGAGATGTACTGAAGGTTCTGAACGTAAAAGCCTATGGCCCGGATCTTCTCGAGTTCGGTCTTCGCTCCGGCGGTGAGTTCCCTCGCCTTTGCCGTAAGCTCCGGCGTGATAATGACCTGCGGCTCATAAAGCGTAGACGCCCAACGCGAAACATCGAGCCAATCATTGAAGGTCTTGTGGGCCGCGGTCGAAGCTCCTTCGGGGCCATAATTGACGGCCAGCCGCGGAACGAGATTGACGATCGATGGGCTCAGCGGCTCTGATTTCACCGGCCTGAGGTCGGCCAGTTCCCATGTGTAGCTGCTACCGCTCGTCCGCGGTGCAAGCGGCGAGCTATTGAACATCTTCGAGGTTGCCGCCCAGCCTTGCGGCAGTTCGAGAACGTATCGCGAATTGAGCACCGGCAATCCGGTCTGAAAGAGATGTACGTCCTGATAAAAGAGCGGCGTCGATTCCGTCTCGACCGTATAGCCGAAGACCGCACCGGCGTCCATATCGCTCGAGCCGTCGATTATCTTGATCCGATACTCGTTATAAACGTCGTTTCGGTCCGAAATAATATCGACTACGGACTTCTTATCATAATCCTTGATCGAGCCGCCCGGCCTGATCGCCCAAGCCTCGATATTCCGGACCTTTTCGGCGCTGACGAGATAAAAGGCACGGGCGACGGCGTGGTCCTTTCCGTCCGCATTCAATATCTTGATGGCAAACTTTTCGGTCGTGATCAGCTTGCCATTTGCCTCAAGCTTGTTGTGAGTCTCGCGAAAGAGCACGACCGCCGGGACGTCCTTGTCATAGGCCGGAACCGCCCGCGAGGCCGCGCCCGTAAGCCAGGCCGGAGCCTTTTGGCCAAGAGCGGGGACCGCCGCCAAAAAGCACATTGCAAAGATAAGAAACATTCTCTGCTTCATCAGTAAAACCTCCATATTGCAAAAGTGCCGCGGCCATTCAGGTGCTCGGCCGCGGCACGGGCCTATTTCGTAGCGATCGCGAGCTGATGGCTATCGACCTCATGAAAACGATCGAACATTCCCTTCAATGCCGGATAGACCTGCACGGTGAAGAGCGTATTGCCGCCGCCGCCAAAATGGAACTTGCGATTGTAAATGAGCGTCCGCGAGGCTCCATCAAATCCCATCGTGATATCGAGGCTTCCGACATTGGCGGCGTCCTTTACCGGCGATGGCCTTTCAGCTCCATCAAGGTCAAAACCGGCCGGAAGCGCGATCCTTATCTCATCATCGTGCGACCACGGATAGTGGAAAAACACCTGATAGTTGCGCGTTTCGCTTGAGAAGACAGGGCTCGAACCCCGCTCAAAGACGCCGGGCTGGAAGAGCATCCGGCGGCCGACCTTGGTCGCGTAGCCCGGCACCTTGATCTTGTATTTATAGGTGAACGGCTTTTCCGGGTCGTTGAGATTCAGGATCGAGATGTCCGAGATCTCGGCCGTGCTGAGATTTGCCTTAACGAGTTCTTTCAGTATCTCTTCGCGTTTGTTCTCGGTTTCGCGGTAATTGTCCACCTTGTGCCGGGTCGAAAGATGGCCGGTATAGGCGATCTCTACGTCGCCCTCGAGTGTGCCATCCTCGCTAAGCTTGAAGTTGCCGCGGCGGGTCGCCTTCGAAGCGGCCGGGCCCGAAAGCGGGGTCTCGACCGTGATGTAGTCCTTCCAGCCAAGCAATAGGGCGGTTGTATCCTGCTCGCGCCAGTCGAGCATTCCGAACGGGACGAAATAATCGCCCGGCGAGAAATACGTCCATCGGTTGTTGATCTTTACGGCAATGCCGGCAAAGTGAATAAAGGATTGATGGGCAGCCCGGATGCTGAAGAACTTTTCGCTCCGGTCGCCGCTAAAGGCATATCGCGTCTCAAGCCCGGTAGCGGCAGCGAGCGAACCGAAAAGCTCATTGATGTCGGCGGTCGTTCCCTGCTTTTTGCGGAGCGTATCGAGCGGCGATTTGCTCGGCTTGAGGTCGTCCTTTTCTTCTTCGGTCAGTGCCGTATCGTAGTCGAGATTCTTTATCTCGGCCTTGCAGAAGTCAAAAAGCCGTCTCATTTGTTCCATTGGGTCCGTCACACCGGCGATCAACTCCTGTGCCTTGAGAGTGATGTCTTTGCCCGGTTTCAGCGTCTTCTTGACGTCGTACTCTGCGACGATGTAACCGCCATAGCGAGACCAGAAGTCGCCCGAATCCTTTATTTGCCGTGACGCGTAATATACCAGCAACCAGGACTGGATCTCGTCGATCGGCGGCATCTGCGGCTCGATCTTGACGGACTTAACGTTCTCCATCGTCGCACGGTAAAAACCGCCTTTGTCCTTCTCGAAACCCTTGTCGGGCATATTGAAGGTCAGCACGCGGGCATCGGCATATGGCTTGAAGAAATAGCTCTTTCGCTTGACCGGTACATCCTGCTGAAATTCCATCCGCATGTTGTTTGCGGAGGCACCGGCGATCTCTTCCTGAAACCGGTATTCAACGACAACGCCCGGTTCGATACCCGGAACGGCGAACGACTTTGCCCGGACCTTGATCTTGTCCGCTCGGACGATCTCCTGGTCAAAGACGTCGCTCTTTTCGAGCTCCGTGATGGTCCCATCGGGTTTGATAACGCGGGCCCTGATGTTTCGGATCTTTGTGCCCTTGCGATAGGGAATATCGACCTTGCTATATTTTTCCTGGCCCTTTTCGGTGAAGATCTTGACCCGGACGTAGTTTTCCCGGACCATTCGCTCGGCGCCGCTGTCGTCAATGCGGACGTCCCAGTTGAGTATCTCGGCATCGGCACCGGGCTCGACCGCGGAGGTCTTCATCGAAAGTTCCTGCGGCGATACAGGCTGCCAGTCACGCTGGGCCGTGGCCGTCCCGGCGGCAAGGAATGAAACCGCGAGAACAAAACAAACATGCAAGGGTAGAGACCCGAAATTTCTTCTCATCATTTACCTCTTAGAACCCATCTTCGCAAAAGCTTGAAATGGGGTGTGGGCCAAGAGGCACAGGAAAGCAGGCAACCTACTATCTGGCCTCGGATAGGCTCATGATCCAGGTATCTGCCTGGTTGAACCTCGAAAAAAGTTCTTTGATCGCCGGATAGGAAGCGACCGGGAAAACGGTCTCGCCGCCACTTCCGAACACGAAATCGCGTTTGTAGCCGAGCGTTCGCTTTTCCTTGTTGATCGTCATTCGTATCGAGTGCGTCGCGGTCCGCTTTGAATCGGCAATGCCCGGCGGAACTTCGGGATCCTCCGCCTCGAACCCCTCGGGAATCACTATCTCGATGTCGTCCGCGTACGAGAGCGGATAGGGAAAGTTGATATCGGTCTTTCGTTCTTCAGCGGTAAAGAGCGGCGCCGACCCAGATTCGAAAACGCCGGGCTTGAGGAGCAGCCTGCGGCCGGTCCTTTGGGCGTAGCTTGGTACCTTAAGATCAAAACTATACGTCAGCGGCTTTGTTGCATCGTCGAAGTGCTCGATCCGCAGATTCGTCACCTCGGCATTCGGTATTCGCCGGCGAAGATCGGCAATGAACGACTCCTCGCGTTTCGTGTTGGTCTCGCGGTATTCCTCGCGGCGGCGCGACGCGGCATGATGGCCCTCAAATTCGATCTTCGCCTGCCCCATCAGATCTCCCTCGGGGCTCAGGGTAAACTTGCCGTTCCGGCGAGCGACGGAGGTCTTGGCATCGGTCGCCGTTGTCATTCTCCACGCGTTGCCGCCCTCGCCCGCCATCAATGCCGCAACGCTCTCGTTCTGCCAGGGGAGTTGGCCGGGCGTAAGGAATGGAAAGCCGGGGTTAAAGAATTTCCACCTGTTGTCGATCCTGACCGCAACGCCGGCAGGCTCAAGAAACGCACGGTTGCGGTATTTGTCCGGATGGAAAAACACCTCGCTCCGGTCGGCCGCGAGAACAAATGCGGTCTCAAGGCCGATCGACCTCACCAGCGAGGCGAAAAGAAGATTGACGTCGAACCAATTTCCGCGCTTGAGCTTGAGCGTTTGGGTAACATTCTTGCTCGAAAATCGGGCTCTTTCATCGTCCGTAACGCTGCGATCAAAGCTTACGTTAACGATCTCCCGGCGAGCGAACCAGAAAAGCCGCTCGACCTTTTCTTCGCGGGTCGCAAGGCCCTTGGTCAGCTCGGCCGCCATCCGGTCAATATCTTTCGTCGGCTTGATGTTCTGGGCAAAGCCGGACCCAACCGAAGACCCGAAAAAGCCCCAGCCCGAGAAAAAGCCACCCATGCCATAGGTGACATAGGCCCATTTCATTACCTCGTTGGCCGGCGGACCAAATGGCTCTTCGTTGAAGGCGGGAACGTTGGTTAGCGTCGCGATCTTGTAGTCCTTGTTATGCGGGTCATCCGCAAAGTCGGTTTCGGGCAGGTTGTACCAATCGAACCGCAGCGTCGAATTGCGATAGGGCCGCACGCGGTAGGTAACGCGGTGCATCGGGATCTCTCGCTGAAAGATAAGCCGTTCGCCGCCGACCGAATCGTCCTTAATGGTCTCGGTGTATTGATATTCGACGATGACGCCCGGGGCGATGCCCGGCACGGCAAACGACTTTGCCTTGACGGTCGCCTTGCCGATACGGATCAATTCTTGCTCAAAGATATCGCTCGGAGCGAGATTTACTATCGAGCCATCGGGCCGGATGACGCGTGCGGCAACGTCCTCAACGGTCTTGCCTTTGGCGAAGGGGATCTCGACCTTGCTGAACTTCTCGCGGCCGCGTTCGGTAAAGATCTTGAGCCGGACGTAATGTGAGACGGTAAGCCGTGAAAGCTTGCGGTCATCGAGCCGCGTTTCCCAGAAAATGGCCTCGGCATCCGCGCCCTTTTCGACCTTCGGCTCGGCCATTGCGAGTTCCTCAGGGGTAACGGGCTGCCAAACTTGAGCGGCGGCCAAATGGCACAAGAATGCCACGGCAAGGCACACGCCTGCCGATACTAAAAGACCGCGGCGGGAAACGGCGTTGGGGAACCACATATCTTGATTGCCTTTCGAAGGGCCGCGGGCTTAGTGAGCTAAGCCGAATTCGCGGGAAAACCAATTTGGGAAACTGTATCGTTTCGGGTTCTGAAAATTTTAGGCGAGTTTGCCCAAGAAATCAATAACTTTTTTTTACAATCGGCCGAAATAAGACAAAGCGGGCCATCGGCGAGGCGGCTGGGCGGAGAGCAACGCACCGGCATAGAGACGGCGGAAGGGTTATGGTATAATCCGCGTTTTATCAGTAAGTCATACATAATAAACAACTTTTTGGAGCAAAATAATGGCACTCGACATCGCTAAGATACAGGAACTGCTTGGGAGCGAGGCGGAGACGCTGCTCTCGCATGAATCGAAGACAATTTCTAAGGACCATCTGCATTTGCCGGGCGGGGATTTTGTTGACCGCGTCGTTTCGCAGTCGGACCGCAATCCGATGGTGATGCGGTCGATGCAGACGCTTTTTGGCACGGGCCGGCTTGCCGGTACGGGCTATCTTTCGATACTGCCGGTCGATCAGGGCATTGAGCACTCGGCTGGTGCGAGCTTTGCACCGAATCCGCAGTATTTCGACCCCTCGAATATCGTCGAACTTGCCATTGAAGGCGGCTGCAACGGTGTTGCCTCGACCTTCGGCGTGCTCGGTTCGGTCGCCCGCAAGTATGCACACAAGATCCCGTTCATCGTAAAGATCAACCACAACGAGCTGCTCACCTATCCGAACGCCTTTGATCAGGTGATGTTCGGCACCATCGAGCAGGCACGGAACATGGGCGCGGTCGCGGTCGGTGCGACGATCTATTTCGGCTCGGACAACGCGACGCGGCAGATCACTGAGGTCGCCGAGGCCTTTGCCTATGCCCACGACCTCGGAATGGCGACCATCCTCTGGTGCTATCTCCGCAATTCGAAGTTCAAAACGGCCGAGGGCGATATGCATACGGCGGCCGACCTTACGGGCCAAGCGAACCACATCGGCGTCACCATTCAGGCGGACATCATCAAGCAGAAGCTGCCCGAGCGCAACGGCGGCTACAACATTCTCAACACCGAAAGCAGCTACGGCAAGACCAACCCGAAGATCTATTCGGAGCTGACCAGCGACAACCCGATCGACCTTGTCCGCTATCAGGTGGCCAATTGCTACATGGGCCGCTCCGGGCTGATCAACTCCGGCGGCGAGTCGAAGGGCTCCGGCGACCTTGCCGATGCCGTCCGCACCGCGGTGGTCAACAAACGCGGCGGCGGAACCGGCCTAATCTCCGGCCGCAAAGCGTTCCAACGCCCAATGGCCGAAGGCGTCGACCTCCTCAATGCCATCCAGGACGTGTACCTCTGCAAGGACGTCACCGTCGCTTAGCCCGTTCAATACTTTCAACCCCATCAAAGCAGCCTCCGCAGGCTGCTTTTTTTGCGGAAGCCTGCACGTAAAGGGCTTTTCATCCAGTGCGGAATCTGTAATCTGGAATTACCAATTCCCCTTGACACCCCTGTTACAATCGACCCAATAAGCCAACCGCCACCGGGCGCGGAGCATCTTTGATGGTTAGAATCATGCAATTGCGAACGCCCGACAAAACGAAACGCATCACGCTTTTCCAAGAGAATTGCAGAATCTCAGGCATTACTCTTTTGTTATGGTAAAAGCGAAATTATCTTTTTTGGTTGTTTTCATTATTGTGGCGGTCGGGTGTACACCACCGCAGTCAGTGGATAATGGTCTCGATAAACGCGAGATTAGCAACACGTTTTCTGCGAAGGAGCAGCAAATACTCCCCAAGGAAATGGTGATTTTTATTGGACGGGGCGGTTGCTGTTATGGGCATTTTATTTCGATTGATAAGGCCGGAGATCTGCAATATTCCGTTGCAGCATACACTTTGACAACATTCGATGAAACTCACTCGGAGAACCATCAACCTAAGACTTTCGACCCAGCACTTATTAGCGTAGACAAAAAATATGCGCCCCAAAGTCGTAAAATTCCGGCCGATAAGGTTGAGCGACTTGCACGGCTAATTCAAAACGAGGAGACAATTTACCTAGATGATACAACTGTCTCGGACGACGATTATATTTATTACATCTACCTCGATAAAAGCAGAATAGCTTTGGGCTATGAATCACACTTGAAGAGCTTTCCTGAGAACCTGCAGGAATTGATCAGCCTGATCATTGGCGAAGTTGAGCTTCACGAATTGCCCGGGATGGCCTGACTTGTATGGCTGCTTCTTACCTGAGGATAAGACGTCCCAAAGAATCGCAGAATCGCAGGCGTGACGCCTTGTGTTTTTGAGGGGTTGCAAAAATGACGGTTATCATCTGCTCATTGATCGCTTTTGTCGTTGTATCCGTTACGGCAATGTTGGACCGAAGTGAGCGGCGGTTTTACTATTTTGCTGCGATTGTAGTGATCGCAGGAGCATTCCTGAGTTTTTGGGCATACACGAATAAGTCGATAGAGGCGACGAGTTATTTTGAGATCTCCACTCAAATATATGCCTTTGAGCAACTCGAGGGAGTGGAATCAATAGGGGTTCAAACTGCAGCGGGTGAGTTCTTCGTTTCGTCGTCCTATATTTCAATAGAGGAAAGAGAAAGGATATTGGCGATGGAATTGACGTCGAACCCTGCAACAATCTGGTTAGAAAATGCGGAAGGGTCAGCCGTAAAAGGCCTTATTTCAAATGATATCCAAATAGATCGCTTTCAGGTTGCGGCGATCGACAGCGAATCGTATCGGAGGTTAATGAATGTGGGTTTTATCATTTCCGGGGTAGGCGTCTTTTTGTTCTTCCTCCATTTCTTTTCTTCCGCTGGATCGCGACCATCGTAAAAGGAAAAAGGTTTTTCGACATCTCAGGGTTATGTGACGGAACTCAGCAGGCCCGTTTTGATCATTTCAGAAAGAATTGGTCGAGGAAAGATTGAAAAAAATGGCATGTGAAAAGACGATGAGATACAGATGGATTTTGCCAGTGGCATTATTTTTCTCTATCTGCACTGCAGTTGCACCGGCGCAGAATAGCGACAGCGTAACAATAACGGTTCTTTCTATCGAGAACATCAGTCCTCGCCAACCTCGCGATCTACCACCGGCGAATGTGCGCTTGAATCTCCGTATCACAAATGGACGGGATAGGGACGTCTTTATATTCGGTAGCAAATACGGCAAGGAGTTTGACGTTTGGTATCACCTTCTGAGATTCGATGTGACTCAAGAAAAATGGACCATTCCGATCTTTGATTGGGAGGTTTTACCGGCGGATGAAAAGGTACCGCGTCGTTTAAAAAAGGGAGCTCATTTTGATTTCAGCTCCCTTATGTCCAAGGCGGATTCAAGAAGGCTTATTAAGGTCGCAACCTATTTCGGACACACAAAGGTAGACAAGCCGATTATGATCGAAACGTCTGAATTTTATATTCATGGTGCGAAGGATCATTGATCGGGGACTGCGAATTTCGGGAGCAATCTAGATCGGAACTAGAAGTCCGAACCATTGGGTGAAAATTCATTTGGATGAAACGCCCTTGCTGACGCGCGGGCTTTTGCAAATCTGGCTCTACCCTTGTCACTTGTCACTCGTCACTAAGACGAGTCCTTTCTTTCGGTCGGGCATCTTACACGGGCGAGGTGCAGGTTCGGTCGCGCGTTTGGTATGCTTTCGGCATCAAACGTTTTTGATGGAGCTTCTCGGCCGCCTTAGCCACAAGTTCGTCCTTTTGCACGTTTCGGGCATTCCGGTGCGTGCGGATGTCCGCTGGCTGGCGGTGCTTCTGGTCATTTCGGGCGTTATCGCCGGCGGCATTCAGCCGATAACGGGCAGCCTTGGCTTAAGCTTTGTGCTTGGGCTTTCGGCGACGCTCGTTTTTTTTGTCTCGATCTTTCTTCATGAATTTTCACACGCGGCGGTCGCCCGGATGGAAGGGCTCCGCGTGGTCGAGATCGTCCTGCATCCCTTTGGCGGGCTGACGCGGTTTGCGAGCGAGCCCGATTCGCCGCGGGCGGAGTTTCGGGTGGCGATCGCCGGGCCGGCGGCGAGCTTTGTCTTGGCGGTCGTTTTTGGTGCGGCGGCGGCCGCGGCAGATGCGGCGGAGCTCAACGTGCTCTCGCGGCTGATGTTGACCCTTGCGATCGGCAATTTGCTGGTCGCGGCTTTCAATATGTTTCCGGGTTATCCGCTTGATGGCGGCCGCGTCCTGCGGGCATATCTCTGGCGGACCGGACGAAACCTGACCGAAGCGACCATCCTCACCGGCCGGAGCGGCCAATGGATCGCGGCGGCGCTGATCGCCTTCGGCATTCTGATCGTCATTGCCCGGCAGGATCGTTTCACCGGGCTGTGGGCCGTTATCGTCGGCATTTTTCTCTTTGACGCGGCCGGGTCGATCATCCGCGAGATGAACTCGGCCTCGCAGATGCGGGTGCAAGATGTGATGAAGCTCGCCGTCGCCATCGAACCCGAGCGGACGATACACGAGGTCGTGGAAAACATCTTGCCGATGAACCGTCAGCCGGTCTTCCCGGTCGCCCGCGAGAAGCAGCTATTTGGAATGCTGCTGCTTGCCGAGATACGCGAGCTCGACCCGAAGGCCTGGCACGCGACCAAGGTCAGCGACGTTATGCGGCCCATCGCGGCCGAGCACTTCGTCGATCTTGATACAACATTGATCGAAGCCCGCGAGGCCGTAAGGAGAAACGGCATCGGCGCCGTCTGTATTGTCAACGCCGAGGGAAAACTGGTCGGCGTTTTTCGCGGCTAGAAGTTAGCCGACACACCGGGCGAAAAGCTGTGATATTCTAAGTGTTTAACAAACTCGAAGCCGTGCTTCGAACCGCCGAAAATGGAAATGAACGACTACATGCCTTCGCTGATCACGCTGCGTAATCTGCTAGATATTACGCTCGTTTTCATCATTGTGTATGTCGTGCTCAAGCTCCTCCGCGGCACTCGAGCAGTTCCGACGATGGTCGGCATCGTGCTCATCGCGTTGCTTTATTGGCTCTCGGTCGCGCAGGACCTTGCGACTCTTGAATTCGTGCTCCGCTGGGCGGTCGTGCTTCTGCCGTTTGCCATCATCGTCCTGTTTCAGAGCGAGATCCGGCAGGCGCTTATCTATTTTGCCAACCGGCTTCGGTTCCCGATCGTAAACCGGCAGCGGGGCCAATTTGGCGGCAGCGTTTTTGACGAGATAGTCCTTGCCGTAACTACGCTTTCATCTGAAAAGACGGGAGCGCTGATCGTCATCGAGCGCAATGTCGGCCTCAGAAACTTTATCGATTCCGGCGTTCAGCTTGACGCCGTCATCAGCTACGACCTGATGGTCACCATCTTTGACCCGGCGACGCCGCTCCACGATGGCGCCGTTGTCATTAAGGACGAGCGGATCGCCGCGGCCTCGGTCTTTTTGCCGCTGACGAAAAACCCGGAGATCTCGCGCGACCTCGGCACCCGCCACCGCGCCGCCATCGGCATCACCGAAGGCACGGACGCCATATCGATAGTCGTCTCCGAAGAAACCGGACTCGTTACCTGGGTTGAGGGCGGGCGTGTTCGCCGAAATCTTGATACAGCACAGCTTCGCAAATTGCTCTTTACCGCGATGGGCGTTCCGACCTCCAGTGCACAAAAAAAGGCCCTTAAGAACATCGAGGAGGCGAAAAGCGAAGCCGCGACCTAGATGGATCTGATCAAGGAAAAAATTGCCGAGGCAGGTTCCGTCGGGCTCTTCATCAAACACATTCTGCGGAAGGTGTTTCTTGAGGATTGGCTCATTAAGCTGGTCGCGCTTGGCGTAACGCTCGCGCTCTGGGTCGGCGTTACGGGCCTCAGCACACCGACCCGAGAACAGATTCCGGCGGTTCCGATAACGCTTCGCACCGCCGAAGATTTTGTCGTCAGCAATACTCCGCTCGAAACGGCGAGCATCGTCGTCAGCGGCGATAAGCGTCGGCTCGGGCAGATCGACCGCTCGGCACTCCGCTTTTATCTTGACCTTACGGGGCTCGGGCCGGGCGAGCACGTCGTCGACCTTCTGCCGCAGGCCGATGCACTCGACCTGCCGAGCGGCGTAAAGGTCGAGGAAATAAGCCCTGCTTACGTTCCCGTCCGGCTTGAGGCGGTGCAGGAGCGGGCCGTCAGCGTAGCGATCGAAACACGTGGCGAACTGCCGGAGGGATTTGAAGAATATTCGCGAGCGGTGGTACCGACAAATGTTAGGGTGCGCGGGCCGGAGAGCGCCGTGCGGAGCCTTGAAAGCGTCTCAACCGAGCGGATCGACATCGCCGGAAGCCAAACGGATGTCGTCGTCCGCCAGGTCCGGCTAAATGTCGCGAGCGCGAAAATAAACCTGCTCGACCCCTACGTGGACGTCACCATCCGCATCGGCGAAAAGCGGATGGAACGCATCTTCCTCGTGCCCATTGCAGATGAAAGCGGCCGCCGGGCAACGGTCGTGCTCTTTGGCCCGAGGACGCCGCTGCTCCAGGTCGAACCCAGCGACCTCAACGTTACGCTCGAAACCAGCGAAAACGGCGAAACCTCTCTCAAACTCACCCTTCCCCGTAACCTAGAAGGCAAGGTCGAGATAAGAAAACTCGCACTTTAGATAGGTGATATGAATGCCTGTGCGGACCTGGTGTTTACTGCAGTTTTTTAACGCTGAGAACGCAGAGTTCGCGGGGAGGTAATCCAAGCTGATAACCTTCAATATAGGTCGAATGTATATTCAACTCTCCGAACAAGTGTGACGGGTTGACCGTTGACCTTCGCGGGTACGAATCGAATCTTCTTAGCCGCCGCCATTGCCGCTTCGTCCAAGCCATGTCCGAGCGAATTCAATGGAAAGGTAATTCCGATCTGGCCTGAACTCATGAGCATAACGAGTAATACGATCGCGCCTTTTCTTCCGGCCTTCCTAGCTCCTTCGGGATAACCCGGGCGCGGTTTTGAGAGGACCTTAAGTGGCGTTCTTGTCTGGTCACCTGCGTTGGGTGCTTGCCTGTCATTTGTATCCCTCAGTGTTTGCTCTTCTATCTGATGGATCAAAACGCCGAGTTCGTCATCAAGAACCTTGAGCCTGTCTCTCGAGTCTTTGTCGGTAACATTAACGAGACCCTTTTCGCTCCACACTTTCGCGTCTTTCAATTTCTCCAATACCGGTGCTATAGGTCCGCTTGCCAATTTTTCTACCGTGATCTTCGCAAGAACTACCTGATGCATCAGATCATAACCGGTCGAGTGTGTCGGATGGCGCTCGACCAGCACCTCAGCGTTCCCCTCAGCTACGGTAATATCGTCTTCGGCAAGCCCAAGGATCCCGCGAAAGTAGAGTGCGTTGCGAAATATCGGATGGCTCGTGAGGACATCGTCGACCTCTGATTTTGATTCCTTAAACTTTCCGATTCTAAGAAGGGCGGCAGCCAGATTTGTCCGAAAAGTCGGATTTGTTGGAACAAGACTCTTTGCTTTCTTATAAGCTTCTACCGCGCCCTTTGCGTCCCCAGTCTCGTAATAGGCCGTTCCAAGGATATTCCATATGTTCGGGTCGTCCTTTACCGGAGCATTCCTCAGCGCCGATCTTAGCTCGCGGATCGCGAGTTTGTACTTTCCCTCGTTGAAGGAGCGGACGCCCTGGATGTCAGGCGAAGGCGCGTCTTGTGCTGATAGCGGGAAAGCTAGGACCAGCAGGGCGACGATACACAGGCAGGAGCGTGAATAAAACATCGGCGGAATGATATCAAAGCTTTACTCCTCTGCCAAGAATTTTTTTAGGTCGGCTCGCATCTCTTCGGTTATCTCGTGGCCGGCGTGGTATTGGCGGGTGGTTGTGTTGGGGAGGCGTTTCGTGAGCCGCTCGGCGAAGTCGGTGAACTTCTCGTTCGTGTACCATTCGTCGTCGTCGCCGTAGAGATAAACCACGCGGCCGTCGAAAGGCTTGTAAAGCGGGCTCGTTTCAAGGTCGCCCGGAATGCCGCCGCAAACGCCGATAACAGCCCGGACCGCCTCCGGATAGGTCAACGCAAAGCGAAAGTTGAGAGCGCACGCCTGCGAGAATCCAAAGAGATAAACCCGCGAGGCGTCGACCGCGCCTTCCTCGCTCAGGCGATCGATCAGGTCGAGCAAAAAGCGGTGATGGAGCGCGACCGAGTCCTCCGGCCGATGGTCCGTAAGCCAACCGAAGCCGACGCGGTAGCCGTCGTCAGTTTTGCGAAAGTGCTGGTGCGGTGCCTCGACCGAGGCGATGGCGAAACCTTCCGGCGCGATCAGCCGTGCCTCGCGCATCATGTACCGCTTGTGCGCGCCGTAGCCATGGACGGCGATCAGGAGCGGCGCCGGCTCGGCGAGGTCCTGCGGCAAGAGGAGGTCGTAGTAGAGCTTGATCTCGGCCGTTATGTGTTGGTCGCGTTGTATTTCCGCTTCGCTCATAAGAAAACTCAATTCAACCAAATCGCCCGCCGATAGACAAGGCATAGCCGCGGGCCTTATTCTTGTCGGTCAGGCGTCTCCGCGATGAAATCTGTCCTCAGCAAACTAGACCAGCTCGCCGGCATCGAGCCCGGAAGCCCGCTTGCCGCCTGGCTCGAGCGCGGCGCGTTCGTCTTCCTTTTGCTGATGGCGGCGTCGGTTCCGCAGTCGATCGCAGCGACGCAGATCGCCTGGCTGCTCGGGATGACGCTCTCGGCCGCGAGGCTTTTCATCACGCCGCGGCCGCGGTTTCGCTTCTTTGCTTTCGACGCGTTCCTGCTCGCCTTCATCGGCTGGAGCGTGCTGAGCGCCGCACTTTCTTATGAACCGGCGATCTCGCTTGATAAGCTCCGCGGCGTCGGGCTCTTCCTCATTTTCTTTCTTGCGAGGCTTAATCTGCGAACGCGTTCGGCCATTGCCGCGGTTGCATTTTTGATGATCGGCTCGGCGATGGTCAACGTCGTCTGGCAGCCGGTCGAGCGCATCATCGGCCGCGGCGTCGAGGTCCACGGACTTCGGGCGGATGGAGCTTTGGCAAAGTCAGGGCTCGCCAATGGCGACGCCATTCTCCGCATCAACGGCAAGCGAATTTCTTCGCCCGACGAGATCATTTCCGCGCTTGAGGTAAACGAAACAGCCGAGGCAACATTCAACCGGCCGGACATTTATCGCACCCTAACGCTCCGTCGCTCGGACCTAGCCAGCGGCACATCGGCCGAAGAGCGGCTTGGCTTCGCATCGTGGAAAAAGAGCCACCGATGGCGAGCCCAGGGCTTTTTTGGCCATTTTACGACCTATGGCGAGGTGCTCCAGATCATCGCGTCGCTCGCTCTCGGCCTAGTGCTCGGGCTCACATTCGGTCGCGGCTCGGCGCTCCGTGAGTTTCTGAAGTCGCAGCGGCTTCGCATCGCACTCGTTGCCGCGGTCTGTCTCGCGTTGATCTGCGTTGCCTTGCTGCTTTCAGGAACACGCGCGTCGCAGCTCGGTTTGCTTGTCTCCGGCATCGTAATGGTGCTCGCCATCGGCAATCGCAGGCTTATCGCGCTGATGCTCGTGGTTTTGATACCCGCGGCGGCCGGCGGTTACTACGTGGTTCAACAAACGCGCCAGCAGGACGAGACCAACGAATACCGCAAGACGATGTGGCGCGATGGCATTCGGCTCGCGACCGAAAGCCCGCGGCATCTGCTGGTCGGTGTTGGAATGGATTCGCTGAAAAACCGTTGGCAGGAATGGGGCCTCTTCGACCGCGGCTGGCTGCCGATGGGCCACTTTCACTCAACGCCGATCCAGATCGCCGCCGAACGGGGACTCCCGGCACTTCTGTTCTGGCTGCTTTTTCTTGGAGCTTATGTCCGTAGCCTTTGGCGATATCTTCGGCTCGGCGGCGACGTGCCGGATGTGCCGTATGCGATAGCGCTCGGCGTGCTCGGCGGGGTCGCCGGCTTTTTCACGGCGGGCATCGTCCACAATAATCTCGGCGATGGCGAGGTCGCGATGGCCTTTTATCTTGCGGCGGCGCTCGGTGCGGCCGAGCTTGTTAAGAAAAATGTAAGCCCCGAATAGGGCAGGCTTCGGCGCAAAAGCGTGAACCAAATGGTGGTTTCCGCCGTATTCTCATCTAGAAACAAAAGGAAATCTATGAAGCTAAATACCCGCACTCGTTCTATCTACGCCTTCGTTCTCGCATTTGTGATGGTCGTTACGGCCATGCCGGGAGCAGTTTTTGCTCAAGGCGCGGCTCCGGCTGCGGACTACTCCGCCGCGTTGGCGGCAATAGAGGAGAAGCTCGAGGCTCGCCGAAAGGAGCTCGGCATTCCGGGAATGTCGCTCGCCATCGTCAAAGATGACAAGGTCATTTATTCAAAGGGCCTGGGCTACAAGGACTTTGAGAAAAAGGTCGCTGTCACGCCAAATACGCAGTTCGCCATCGGCTCCGCGACCAAGGCATTTACGGCACTTTCCGTGCTGATGACTGCCGATGAAGGCAAGCTTTCGCTCGATGCCTCGCCGCGAACGGTCCTGCCCTATTTCAAGATGGCCGACCCCGAAACGGACAAGAACATCACCATCCGCGATCTGCTTACGCATTCGTCAGGCCTCAACCGTACGGACCTGGCGATGATCACCGGACGGCTGACGCGGCAGGAGCTCATCAAGGTCGCCGGCGAAGCAAAACCGATCGCAAAGCACCGCGAGAGCTTTGGCTATCAGAACCTGATGTACACGGCAGCCGGCGAGGTCGTCGCGGTTGCGCAAGGGAAGGAATGGGAAAAGTTCATCCCCGAACGCATCCTTCGTCCGCTCGGGATGACGACGAGCACGATGACCATCGAACAGATGGAGAAGGTAGCCGACCGATCGTTCGGGTATAACTACAACTTTGATACGAAGGAAACCATTCGGCTTCCCTATCGCGAGATCAAGCAGGTCGCACCGGCGGGTTCGATCAACTCCTCGTCAAATGAAATGGCCGAATGGCTCCGCTTCGTCCTCGCCGGCGGCGTGCACAATGGCAAGCGGCTCATTTCAGAAAAGAGCTTTGAGGAGTGGATGAAGCCGCAGACGAAAATTACGCCGAACGGTTCGGTCAGCTATGCTCTCGGCTGGTTCGTCCGCGACTGGAACGGGATGAAGGTCGTAGAGCACGGCGGAAATATCGATGGCTTTAACGCCCTTGTGGCGATGATCCCGGAGAAAAAGCTTGGCTTTGTAATGTTGACGAACGTCTCCGGTTCCTCGCTCGGCAATGAGCTGATGCCGATCGTTTGGGAAAACATTCTCGGCAAGCCCGAAGGTGCTAAGCCGGCCGACAAGCCCGGGCAACCGGCCGCGGGCGGTGCCGTTCCTGCGGACCTTGTCGGCAAGTATCTGACGCCAAATGGCGAAGGGACCATCGAGATCAAAGAGGTTGCGGGCAAGATCTCGCTCGTCGTTCCGGGCCAGCAGCCTTATGCTCTAGCACCAAAAACCGACGGCAAGTTTGCAATGACGCCGCTGCCTGATTCATTCTCAATGTCCGTCAAACGCGACGCCGGAAAACAGGTCGAAGCGATCGTACTCGACCAGCCGCAGGGCAGCTTTACCTTTACGCGCGTCAAGGGCGATGCCGCCCCGGCGGACCTGCCTTCGATAGATGAGTTGATGGCGAAGGTGATCGAAGCATACGGCGGCGAAGCGAACATCCGCAAGTACAAAACGCGGGTCACCACCTCGACGATCAACTTTGAGAATCAGGGCGTCTCCGGAACCGGCACCTCATGGACCAAAGCTCCGACGATGTCCGCTTCGGAATTTACGATGTCAGCGGCCGGAAAGGTCATCGCCAAGGGCTACGACTTTTTCGACGGAACCCGCGGCGAGGAATCATACACCTTCGCCCCGTCTGAAGTGATGACCGGAAAGAAGCTCGAAAACAGACGCATCGACTCGGATTTTTACTCTCCGCTCAATTGGAAAACCAACTACGACAAAGCCTCTGTGCTCCGCAAGACAAAATGCGGCGAGGAGGAATGCTACGTCGTCGAATTTGATTCGGAAAAGGGAACAAAGACGACCGATTACTTTTCGACAAAAACATACCTTACCGTCCGAAGGGATTCGCTCATGCCGTCAAGCACGAGCAGCCAGCAGCTACCGCTGACGACGAACTTTGAGGATTATCGTAGCGTTGACGGAATTATGATCCCGTTCCGCATAATTCAAAACAGCCCGAGCAACGGCCGCGTGGTCGTGCAGATACGCGACGTCAAACACGACGCAAAGGTTAGCGATAAGGTATTTAAAACTCGGAAGCTGAAGTTCTAGTTTACAACTCCCTTTGCGAAGGAGGGCCGGGCGTAAGGCGGAACTCCGAGAACTTTGTGAATGCCTTTGCGGCCTTTGTGTTTAAGCAAACGAAACACAAAGGCCGCTAAGTTTTTTCACAAAGCACACAAAGGGAAAGATATTACTACTGAATCCCGGCCGCTTCCATCAGGTTCGGGGTGAACATGGGCTCGCTGTGGTCAAAGACCGCATCGAGCTCTTTTTCTACCGAGCCGTGGCCGGCCGGTATTTGCTTGACCAGCGGCTCAAAATTGCGGAAGTCGTAAAGCTCGGGGTCGAGCAGGTGCGAGGCCGTTACGTTGGTCAGCGCCGTCAGCATCGAACTGCGGAGAAACGGCACTTCCTTTGCGAGTTCGCTGACGATCTGTTTTACGCGGGCACGTTTCAAGTTCGGCTGCGAACCGCAGAGATTGCAGGGGATGATCGGGAACTGCTTCTTTTCGGCATAGGCCGCAACGTCCGATTCCTGACAGTAAGCGAGCGGCCGGATGATCGTGTTTCGCCCGTCGTCGCTGCGGAGGATCGGCGGCATCGCCTTGAGCTGGCCGACGAAGAAAAGGTTGAGTAAGAACGTGTTGATGATGTCGTCGGCATGGTGGCCGAGCGCGATCTTTGTGCAGCCCTCTTCGACCGCGACGGTGTAAAGTATTCCGCGGCGTAGCCTTGAGCAGAGCGAGCAAAACGTCTTGCCCTCCGGCACGTGTTTCATTACGACCGAGTAAGTATCTTCCTCGATCACGCGATACGGAACGCCGACCTCGTCAAGATAGTTCGGAAGCACCTCGGAGGGAAAGCCGGGCTGTTTTTGGTCGAGGTTAACGGCAAGAATTTCAAAGTTGACCGGAGCTCGACGGCGGACATCGAGCAAAAGGTCGAGCATCGTGTAGCTGTCCTTTCCGCCCGAAAGGCAGACCATCACCTTGTCGCCCTCGGCGATCATTCCAAAATCGCCGATGGCCTGGCCCATCTTCTTCAGCAACTTAGATTTTAACTTACTCTCTGCAAACAAAATTGGTCCGCGACCTCCGAAACCTTTAATACTTACATAGATGCTGCCCGATGAGCAATAGTCGCCCGTTTACTAGACACCGCGGCAAAGCTGAACTATCATTCCCTTCAGGCATACGAGGCGACGAAAAGCACCCCCGCGAAGCGCACTTCGCAAACCGCAGTTTCTTCTCGGTTTACTTTGCCTAACGTTCCAAAATACATAAATAAGGAGTTTTTCTATGATCAGAATGGGACGTTCCAGAACGGAACCTCAGGAACCGGCAAACAGCTACAGCCAACCGACGCAGACCGCGCCATACTCGGCCGAACCGGCCGCATCGCCTTCATCATCGCGTGCCGTTACGGACAGCGAGGCGATGGCCCGCGACATTAAGGAAGGCCGACTGAGCGGCTTCGTCGGCCACGGGACGGTGCTCTCCGGCGAGACGAATTTTCAGGCGATGCTCCGGGTTGACGGCCAGCTCGTCGGGAACGTCAGCTCGGAAACCGGTACGCTCATCGTCGGCTCGAACGGGCAGGTCGATGCCAATGTTTCGGTCGCGGCGGCCGTCGTCAATGGCGTTGTTAACGGTGACATCATCGCCACGGAGCGCGTTCAGCTCGGCCGGACGGCCCGCGTCGTCGGGAACATTCAGACACCGCGGATGATCATCGAGGACGGCGCGATCTTTGAAGGAATGTGCTCGATGATGGGTGCCCGAAAGGCCATCGAGCAGCAGGCGATCGAATCTGCCCGGGAGATCGAAGCCGAAGCAAGCATGTACAACGAGCCGGACGCGATCGAGATCGGATCGGAAGAAACGGAAGACGACGAACTGGTAGAGGCCGCAAAAGGTTAACGCCGTTGTAGCATCGGGATAGAAACAGGGCGGGCAATAATGTGTCCGCCCTTTTTTTCAATAAAGGAGATTAACAATGCTTCGCGATTTCAACAAATTTATCGCTCGCGGAAATGTGCTCGACCTCGCGATCGCCGTTATTATCGGAGCGGCTTTCGGCGCCGTTGTAAAAAGCTTCACGGACGGCATCATAATGCCGGTCGTCGGTGTGCTGACGGGCGGCATCGATTTTTCCAGCAAGGTCATCAACCTCGGCAATATGCCGGTCTCGACCCCCGAACAAATTGCCGCCGCACAGGCCGCCAAACAGCCGCTGATACTTTACGGCCAATTCATCAACGAGATCATCACGTTTCTGATCGTCGCCTTCGTGATGTTCCTTCTCGCGCGTTATGCGATCGGAGTTTTCAAGGGCCTCGAAGCCGAGGCCGCACCTTCGGCTGAGGAAACGCTGCTGACGGAGATACGGGATATTCTTAAGGCGAAGCAGGACATGACCGATAGTGCGGCTTAGCCCAACAGCCTCTTTTGCTCTTGCCCCTATCGCCGAGCGGCGAAGCTTAGCTTCGCCGAAGCTCCCCTAAAAGATCTGCGGCTATGCCGCCCGCGGCATAGCCGCAAGGATCTATATAGAAGGATCCTCGGAAAAGCACAGCTTTTCCGCTCAGCAGTAGGTTGATGCAACTTGTTCTATTGCGACTTTCGTATCAATTTACCCATCCGTCGGGTTCAGTGAATCTGAAAGTGTGGTCGGGTGTGATGCAAAGGTCGAGCGGGACGTCCGAGTCGTGGATGTCCTCAATTGCCGCGACAGGTGGAAAAAGACTGACGCCAAGCTTTAGGCAGTCCGGCCGGCAGTGAGCGAGAAAGCGGTCGTAGTATCCTTTGCCGTAGCCAACGCGGTGTCCCGCCTCATCAAAGCAAAGCAGCGGCACGATAACGAGGTCGATCTCTTCGGGGTCGGCCTTTTCCGTGCCCACCGGTGCGCGGATGCCCCAATCGCTTTCGGCAAGCACGGCCGCATCGTCAAAATAGCGGGCCTCAAGCTCGCCGGTCTCGCGGTCCGTAACCGGGGCACAGGTCGCGATGCCCCGCCGCTCGTGCCAGATGCGGTAGTAGATCATCGAGGTGTCAAATTCATTGAACTTCGCGATGCGGATAAAGGTGTGGAGCGTTTTGACGGCCGCGAGATCGACCTCATTGAAGAACCGCTCAGCGATCTGAGTACTAAACCGGGCGACCTCGCCCGCTGCGAGGCCGCGCCGCTTATCGAGATAAAGCCTGCGAAGCTCGGCCTTCTTCATCGGTTCGCTACCCGCGCTTCTTGTCCGGCCGCGGCTTCATTGCAGATTTGTTGGAACGCGGCGTCACGACTGATTCCTTAAACTCGGAACCGCTCTGCTGATCGCGTTCCGTCTTCTCGTTCAAAAGCTTTGAACTCTCAACGATCTTTTTCGCGGACTTCGCCGCCTTGCTGGGTCGTTTTTTTGGTGTTGGCATTTTAGTACTCTCGAATCAAACAGTGGTGCTTACTCACCCGAAGTACATCTCGTAGTCATCATGCTTCCCGATCCAGAACCATATAGCCGTGTCTGCTTCTGTGACGCATAAGGCTCGATGGCTCCTCGAGATGCGAACGGACCAAATGTTCTCATCCGAGTTAATGCACTTAAATCGCAGTGAAGGATGAAAATGATTCTCGGTCCAAAGCGAATACGCTTTTCGGGCTGCTTTTTTCAAATCTTCATCCAGCTTCGCATACTCGGTCCAGAATTCGGGGGTCGTTTCCGACTTCATAGCCTCTCGAGGTCGAGCGGCTCGGTTTTCCCGGCCTTGAATTGTTCACTCGCGCGTCGGGCTGCGAGCGAGAGTTTATCGGATGAAGTGGCAAAGCTCTCGTCCCAACGAATTTCTTCTGTAATCTCGTCAAGGTATTCGCGCAAATGCTCGATCGCCCTGTCCTGCACGGATTGAGGAAGCCCCTCGAGCATTTTCGTTACGGTAACCACAGAATTGGTCGACATTTGAAGATCCTCCACATGCTCAAGTCTCTCACAAAGTAAACAGAACTAAAAAGCTTCAACTTGTCGGCAGAGACACGTTTTTCTACACAAAAAGCAGTGTTTTACCCATAGCTTACGAGTCCTTAGTTTCCCGCACGATCCAGCCGCCGCCGACGACCTCTTCGCCGGTGGCGGTGTCGTAAAAGATGGTCGCCTGGCCGGGGGTTATGGCCCGCTGCGGCTCGTCGAAGACGATTCGTGCGTGGGCATCCGGAAGTGCGTGAATGGTCGCCGGTGCCGGGTCGTGGCGATAACGGACCTTGACGAGTGCTCGTACCGGTTCGGTGGGTTCGTCAAATGCCACCCAATTTACGCCTTTGGCGGTGAACTCGATCGTATCCAGCTCATCCGCCTCGCCGACGATTATCTGGTTGCGGGCGCGTTCGATCTGGACGACATAGAGCGGCTTTTCGTGCGCGATTCCGAGCCCCCGTCGCTGGCCGACGGTGTAGCGATGAATGCCCGTGTGCTCGCCGAGCTTTTCGCCGGCTGCGTTGACGATCTCGCCGCCCTCAGGAATCTCGGTCTCGCGGCCTTCGTGTTCAAGAAAACGGTCGATGAACTCCGAATACTTGCCGTCCGGCACAAAGCAGATCTCCTGCGATTCCTGCTTCTCGGCCGTGTTGAGCTTCGCATCCCGGGCGATGTCGCGGACCTCGCTCTTGAGCATTTCGCCGAGCGGAAAGTATGCCCGCGAGAGCTGGTCCTGCGTCAACTCCCAGAGAAAATATGTCTGGTCTTTCCAGTGGTTCCGCCCGCGAAAAAGCCGGTAGCGGTTCGCCGCCTCGTCATATTCAACGCGGGCGTAGTGGCCGGTCGCGACCTTGTCGCAGCCAAGCGAAACGGCCATCCGGTCGAGTGAGGCAAACTTCAGCCGCGAGTTGCAGGCAACGCAGGGTATCGGCGTCTCGCCTGAAAGATAGCTCTGGATAAAGGGCTCGACCACGTCGCGGTCAAAGTCCTTCTCAAGGTTGAGCACATAGAACGGAAACCCGAGCTTATCGGCCACCCGACGCGCATCGTAAACATCGTCAAGCGAGCAGCATCGCGAGGGCAGCGGGTCGCCGTTCTCATCAACATTCACATGCCGCCGCTGGTTCCACAGCTGCATCGTAAAGCCAACTAGGTCGTGCCCCTGCTCCCTTAATAACGCAGCCGCCGCCGAACTATCGACCCCGCCACTCATTGCCACCGCGATCTTCATCTCTTTCTAGGATACAGTTCGATCTCCACAATTCAAACGATTTCAAGATTAGCCTAGCGGCCTTGCGGCAACCCCACAGGACTTAACATAATCGTAAGGTTGATAGAGTACAATCAGAACTCCTGCAAATTTCGTCCGTTAACCATCAAGGAGCAATCGATAGTGAGTGAAGATATTGGTGTAAATCCGTCTGCAAATGAGTTGTTTGAAGATATAGCCGAGGCGTTTCTTTCCCGGCGAAAGTTTGTCGGCCTTGCTCTGGCGACGGGTGCTGCCGCGCTTGTTCCGGGTGCTGGTTCGCTTGTAAATACGATCCCGGCTTCGGCCCAGACGGCTGAACGCTATGGCTCGCTTCTCGGTTTCAAGGCGATCCCGACTTCGGAGCTTGATCGTGTTGTTGTGCCGGAAGGTTATACGGCAAAGGTCCTGATCTCATGGGGCGACCCCGTATCGAACGGCCCGGCATTCAAGCCCGATGCGAGCAATTCCGCAGCCGATCAATCGCTCCAATGGGGAATGAACAATGATGGCCTCGTCTATTTCCCGATCGATGGCTCGCGTCACGGTCTGATAGTCCAGAATAATGAATACACAGACGACGTCCTTCTCTTTCCGGATGGAATGGCGAATTGGAATGCAGAGAAGACCGCCAAATCGCAGAACGCACACGGCGTTTCGATAATAGAAATTAAGCAGAATGCGAACGGCAAAGATTGGAGCGTCGTCCGCCCGTCGCGTTTCGCTCGCCGCATTACGGGGCAAACGCCGATGAAGATCTCCGGCCCCGCCGCGGGACACGCATCGCTCAAGACCTCCTCCGACCCGACCGGGACGAAGGTGCTCGGCACGATCAATAACTGTGCGATGGGCGTTACGCCCTGGGGAACATACCTCGCCTGCGAAGAGAATTTCAACGGCTATTTCCGCAAGACCGGCGACCGGACCGAATCCGAAACGCGATATGGGATCACATCTGTTCCCGGCTATCTCTGGCATACGACCGACAAACGCTTCGACGCCAACGCCGAGCCGAATGAAGCGAACCGCTTCGGCTGGGTGGTTGAGATCGACCCGTTCGCACCGAAAGCGATCCCGGTCAAACATACCTCGCTCGGCCGATTCAAACACGAAGGGGCAAAGGTCCAGGAGGCTCGCGATGGCCGCGTCGTCGTTTATTCCGGCGATGACGAACAATTCGAGTATATATACCGATACGTTTCTCGGCTGCCGTGGCGGCAGTCTCGGCAACGCGGGATCGACCCGCTTGAGGATGGAACGCTTTACGTCGCCAAGTTTACTGCCGACGGAAAAGGCCAATGGCTTGAGCTATCGCCCTCGAACCCGGCGTTGAAAGATTGGACGCTCGCTGAGATCCTGATCAACACTCGAAAGGCCGCGGACCTCGCCGGTGCGACCAAGATGGACCGCCCCGAGTGGATCGACACATTCTCAGATTCACTGACCGGCATCGTGACTCTGACGAACAATTCGCGCCGCGGCCGCGAGTCTGATCCGGCTACCGACGCTGCCAACCCAAGGGCCACGAACACGTACGGCCACATCGTTCGCTGGTTCCATCGCAAGGACTGGACCGAAGATACTTTCGAATGGGATTTCTTTGCGCTTTGCGGCGACCCGGAAAACCCTGCCCATGGCTCGACGATAAAAGGTGATAAATACGGCTCGCCCGACGGCATTTATGTAGCGCCGAGTGGGCGCCTTTGGATCCAAACGGACGTGTCCGGAGGCAGCATCAACCCTGAAAATCGTGCCGATTCGTATAAGGGATTTGGCAACAATCAGATGCTTTGCGCCGATCCGGTAACGCGAGAAACGCGGCGATTTCTCACCGGGCCGAATGTCTGCGAGGTCACGGGCGTGATGGTGACGCCGGATGAGAAAACGATGTTCGTCGGCATTCAGCATCCCGGTGAATCGCCAGGCAGCCGCAACGATGCCGCAGCCCCGAAGCGCTATAGCTCCTGGCCCGAGGGCGAAGCGGGAGGACGTCCGCGTTCGGCGCTGGTGGTTATCACCAAGGATGACGGCGGCGTAATCGGAAGCTAGATCAACCTTTTGGACCGTAGGGTCATTTGATCGACGCTGGCACGGCAACGTGCGGCGTCCATTTCTATTTTGAAGCGGGCTGTACCCGGCCGTTGAAACGACGGGCGAGAAGCGGAACGAGCCTCTCTTGGATCGCGGCAGCTATGGCGGCGGAGCCCTCCGGTGTCGGGTGGCCGACGCTGGCGAGTTCGCAGAAGCGGGTGCTGTATTTTAGACGCGTTTCTCGGCGGAGATCGGAAAGAGCGGGCGGGCACTCTCGGAGACGGGTCTCGCCGATCGCGTCGGCCGGGCTGCCCTTGCGGCCGACGGTAAAAAGCAGCGAATTCTTTGCGCCAAAGGCCTGTCGTTCATCGATCGGCGAGGGCACGAATACGGCACGCTCACGGCCGGCCAAGGCGTTAAGCTCCTCAACGACCGAGGCGAACGCCGCGCTCGAGCCTTCGTGCCAGATACGCGAACGCTTGATCATCTTCCCTCGCCAGAGCCGCCAGATGGCGCGCGTCGCCGGATTATTGATCGGCGGTTTTGCCCAACCAGGCACTCTGTAGAGCTCCATTACGTCGTTGACGATCCGCTTCATCGGGCTGTGGCGCGTGATGATCGGATAATAACCGACCAGAACGATAAGCGAAGCGGGGAACTTCTCCGCCGCTTCGGTGATTAGCTCGCCCATGTGCCGGCGGCAGTAAAGGTCGATCCGCTCGCGGAGCTTCTTGTTGCTTTCGAGCGGGTTGATTATTTTCGCGACGCCGACATCCGGAATGCCGCCGCTAAGCATTAGCAGGTCAACGCGTGCCGGATCGCTGTATTCGGAATGGGCCGACCGGAGTTGCTTTTCGATGGTCGGGAAAGAAACGTTTACCTCGGGATGAAGCTCTTCAAAAACAGAACGATTCCCGCGCTCGAGCGCGGCCTGCTCATCGGGGTCGAGCTTGATGGTCGAACCGGAGTGAGCCTTCACGGTCAGCCTTACGCTCCCGTTGCCCTTGAAAACATCTTCTTCAAGCCAGCGCTTCGTCAGGTAGTAAAACTTCTCCTCTTCACGCAGCCCCTGGCCCCAGATAAGCGAATCGCCAAGCACGAGCATCTCGATCTCATCCCGCCGCGAAAAGGAAAATCCGTTGCCCGAAAGCGCCGCCGCCAGCCCCAGCGAGGCCAGGCCGCGAAGCATCTCTCGTCTTGTAGGGCGAAAGCTTTCGGACATTTTCAGACTTGAATTTCGGCGGCGGGCCGAGCAATTGAGTCTGCTCATTCCGCAACAAAATCGAACCGGCGTACCAGACGGCCGGGCGAGCGGGAAAGGCGCTTACCCCAGGTCGTCCCTAGCGGAGACTCATCTTCCGGTTCGGAGTTCATATTCTCGGCCCGCCGGAAACCGGCGTTCTGATACGACCGGATCAGGTCAACATCAAGATGCCGGTCGGTCAATTCGGCGAGCCCGAGCCGTTCCAACTCCTGGCTATCCCTAAGCGGATCGATCGCGGTCACAACCCCGAAAGTGCCGCCGGGCTTTATCAGACTACGAATACCTCGAAGAACTTCCGCATCGGTCAGAAGAACCGCCCGGAGCAAGCTGCCCCACGGGAGATTGACCGTAACCCGATCGGAAACCGAGGCGAGTTCACCCGGAAGATCCTCAACCCCAGCTTGAATGAACATCGCGTTCGGAAGTCCGCCTTTTACAGGTTTGCGAGTGATCCTGACCGAGGGCTTTTCAAGCGGCTTCTTGTTCGCATCTATTCCTATGACGAACGTTTCCGGTTCCCGCTTGGCCAGGTCCAAAACGAAACGCCCATCGCCCGTACCAAGGTCAATAGCGACCTCTCGATACGGGCTGATACATTCCTCAAACTCTTCCCGCGTTAGTTATCAGATGGTGCTGCCGCGGATCTGATTTATCATAGCCGTTCTCCTCGATTTTCGAGATTATGATAACTCAGTTGCCTTAGAGGGGTAAACGGTTGCACAGTGCAAAGTCCGCATTTTGAGAGCGAATGCGTCTGTAAAACTAAGAGCGAACTGCGCTGAAATTTTTCTGAACTTTTGCGAGTTCACCTGCGTAGAACTTCATTCGCTCGATCAATTGTGGTAGGTTCATAAGACCATGCTGAAGCCGCTTGTCTAAAACTCACGTCACCTTCGGGTCACAGGCACCGCAGCCCGCGGCCGCCCGCTGACCGCTCCGGGCACGCTCCGTGCCGAATGTATAGCTTTATTTTTAGGTAGGTTTGTATGTCTTTCAATGCTGAAAGCGCGTCTTTGGCGGCTGAAAAAAACACTTTCTTTTCCGTTTTGCGTGAGGCATTTGTCGGCACCGAGCGGGATTTTACCCGCGGTTCGATCCCGGTCGCGCTCATCATTCTCGCCATTCCGATGATCCTTGAGATGTCGATGGAGGCTCTCTTCGCCATCGTCGATACGTTCTTTGTGGCCAAGCTCGGAGCGGCTTCTGTCGCGGTCGTCGGGCTGACGGAGTCGGTGCTTGCGCTCATATATGCGGTCGCGGTCGGTCTTAGCATCGGCGCAACGGCAACGGTCGCCCGCCGCGTCGGTGAAAAGGACATGGACGGAGCCGCCCGGGCCGCGACACACGTCATTTATCTCGGCTTGCTCGTATCGGCAGCGATGGGGATCGCCGGCGTCATCTTTGCCCGGCAGATCTTCGGCCTGCTCGGCGCGGAGCCGGACGTCATCGAACTCGGCCTCCCGTTCATGCGGATAATGTTCGGCACGAACGCCGTCATCCTGTTCCTCTTTTTGCTCAACGGCATCTTTCGCGGAGCGGGCGACGCGGCGATAGCTCTTCGCGTGCTGATAATCGCCAATGGGCTCAACATCGTGCTCGACCCGCTCTTCATTTTCGGCATCTGGATCTTTCCGGAATGGGGCGTAACGGGTGCAGCCGTCGCGACGGTCATCGGCCGCTCGGCGGGCGTCGCCTTTGCAGCATGGACGCTGCTCCGGCCGGGCAACGGAAGGCTTGAGATCCGCGCCGAACACTGGCGCTTTGACCCGACGCTGCTCGTAGCTTTGGTCCGGCTCTCGGGGACTGCGGTCCTGCAATTCCTGATCGCGACGCTAAGCTGGAGCGGGCTCGTGCGTGTTGTCGCAGGCTTTGGGACGGTCGCCATTGCGGGTTATCAGATCGGCCTGCGGGTGATCATTTTCGTTATCCTGCCGGCGGTCGGCCTGGCGAATGCGGCGGCAACGCTCGTCGGGCAAAACCTCGGTGCCGGGCAACCGGAACGCGCCGAGCGCTCCGTCTGGACGGCGGCGATACTTAACGCCGTCCTGCTCGGGCTCGCCGGGATATTTTTCATCGTCTTTCCCGAACTGGTCGTTTCGATCTTTACCACCGACCCCGAGGTCTCGCGGTATGCCATCGATTGCCTACGGATCGTCGGTTACGGCTACGCCTTTTACGGGCTCGGGATGGTGATGGAAAGCTCGTTCAACGGTGCCGGCGACACGCTTACGCCGACGTATCTCAACTTCGTCATCTTCTGGCTTTTTGAGATACCGCTGGCTTATGTGCTCGCCTATCACTTCGAAATGGGCCCGCAGGGCGTCTTCTGGGCGATCACGATCGCCTTCTCGGCACTTGCCGTTGCCTCGGCACTTGTCTTCCGCCGCGGCAAATGGAAGCAGCAGGTGGTCTAGCGGAGCAGGCAAAATGTGACTGATGGGGACGATGGGGCAGATCGGTCCCATCGGTCCCTGTTCTCCTCTTCTCCTCTTCTCCTTGTCTCCAGTCAACGCATCTCTGGGTTAGAATCTACTCGTGATCTTCCCCGACCCCGGCGAGCATGATTTCCCTGATTGGGTGCCGTATGGCCATTTTATGTACTACGGCCCGGACGTCGTCGCGCTCGGCGTTGAGCTTTCGGTGCGGAGCCTCCGCGAGGCTTATGGAAAAGGCATTTTCCCGTGGCACATGGACGGTGTGCCGCTGCCCTGGTGCTGCCCGGGACGTCGTGCCATTCTCAACTTTGCCGACCTCCATATTCCCGCGAGCCTTGCCCGTGCCCGCCGCCGCTCGGGCCTTCGCTTCACCATCGATGAGGACTTCCGACATGTGATGGAAGAGTGCGCGCTCGCCCGCCGACCCGGCCAAAAGGGCACATGGATAACCGCGGCGTTCATCGAACGCTACACCGAGCTCCACGAGGCCGGCGGAGCGCATAGCGTCGAGGCCTGGGACGATGCCGGCAACCTCGTCGGCGGCGTTTACGGCGTGGATGCGGGCGGCGTCTTCTGCGGCGAATCGATGTTCTTCACCCGCCCAAATGCCTCAAAACTCTCGCTGCTCTTCCTCATCGAGCACCTCGCTTCGCGCGGCTCAACGTGGCTCGATATCCAGGTAATGACCCCGCACATGCGGTCGCTCGGCGCCAAAGAGATTGACCGCCGCGAGTTTTTGACTAAACTCAAAACTACCCAGGCACTCGGCCACAAGCTTTTTTAGATATGCCGCATCGCGAACGAAAGAACATCCGCCCCGGCCTCAAGGTCGCCATCGTCCTCAAACAAGATCAGCGCACCGGCAAGCTGACCGAAGGCACCGTCGCAGATCTCCTGACCAACTCCCCAAACCACCCGCACGGCATCAAAGTGAGACTAACTGACGGCCAGGTCGGCCGCGTTCAGAGCATCAAGGAATGATATCGAAATGACCAATTTTCTAATCTACGGAGCTAATGGTTACACCGGCGAGTTGATCACGCGGATGGCGGTCGAGCGCGGGATGCGGCCGATCGTGGCCGGGCGGAATGAGGCGGCGATACGGGCGATTGCAGAAAAGCACGGGCTTGAGCATCGCGACTTTTCGCTTGATGATACGGCGAAGCTCGATGCGGCCTTGAACGAGGTCGCGATGGTGCTCCATTGTGCGGGGCCGTTCTCGCTGACCTCGCGGCAGATGGGCGAGGCGTGCCTCCGGACCGCGACGCATTACACGGACATCACGGGCGAGATCGCCGTCTTTGAGGCGTGCGCCGCCGGCGACCAGAAAGCAAAAGATGCCGGGATAATGATAATGCCCGGCGTCGGCTTTGACGTCGTCCCGAGCGACTGCCTAGCCCGCCGGCTCAAGGATCGGCTCCCTTCGGCCACGAACCTGATGCTCGCATTTTACGGCAAGGGCCGCATCTCGCACGGCACACAGGCGACGATGACGATGAACATCGACAAGGGCGGCGCCGTTCGCCGCGATGGCAAGATCAAGCCAGTTCCGGCTGCCTGGCGGACCCGCGAGATAGACTTTGGCGAGGGCGTCGTAAAGCTCGGCGTGACCATCCCCTGGGGCGATGTCTCGACCGCGTTTTACTCGACCGGCATCCCGAACATCGAGGTCTATACCGTCGCGCCGCCGAGCGCCTTACGGCTTATGAAGCTCAGCCGATTCATCGGCCCGCTGCTCGCGACCGGCCCGGTCCAGCGTTATCTGCAAGGCAAGATACCGCCCGGCGGCCCGAGCGACGCGGAACGCGCCCGCGGCAAGACCCTTCTCTGGGGCGAGGCCAGCGACGACGCCGGCAACCGCATCGAAGAGCGGCTCACCGTCCCCGAGGGCTACACAACCACCGCACTCGCCGCACTAGAGATAACCCGCCGCATCCTCGCCGGCGACCTAAAACCCGGCTTCCAAACCCCCTCAATGGCCTACGGCCCCGACCTCATCCTAGAGATCGAAGGCACCGCGTGGCAGGATATTGATTGACCGTTCGTGAAGGCGACGGCAACGTTCACCTACCATATACAACCCTTGATAGGTGTCCCGCTACTAAGGCTTCATATGAAGAAAATTTGTACTCTGTTGCTAGCAGTATGTGCTCTTAGTTTTTCGGCATTCTCCCAAACGGTTGTTATTCAGCCGTCGGTATCTGTTGTCGGTGAGGCCGATATTGAGGTCGCTCCGAATCAGGTGAGTTTTACGTTCGAAGTTGTGACCACCAATGCCGCCATTGCGGAGGCAAAACGCCTGAATGATGTAGCCGCCGCTAAAACGCTTGCCGTTACCAAAAGCTTTGAAATCTCAGATGATGATCTTCAAACAGATCGACTTACTATCGTGCCTCGTCTAGCAGGCGATAAGGATCCACGCGGCAGGGGGACCGTGATCGGCTACGAAGTTTCTAAGCGGATAATTGTGACCTTGAAACAACTCGATCGCATCGATGAGTTTCTCGCAAAAGTGATCGACGCCGGCGTCAATCGGATCGTGAATATTAGTATCGAGAACAGTGACCTCGAAAAATACGAACAGGAAGTTCGGCTTCTTGCCATCGATGACGCCCGTGCAAAAGCAGAATCTTATGCAATGAGGTTAGGTCAAAAGATCGGACGCGCCTACGTGATTCGTGAGGAAAGCGCGGATACTCCGGGATATACAACCGGAATCGGTTCAGGATTTGGTTCTGGCATGGGCGACGGTGACTTTGAACGAAATGACCTCTCGGCTCCAAGTGTCTATTCCCGTACCGTGACCTTCGCCCTCGGGAAGATCTCGGTTTCGGATAAGATATATGTGACCTTTGAACTCCTTTCGAAATAGAAACCTTGGGATTCGATCAACACATAGTAACAGCGCATAGTAACAACGGCGGGGTCGGGCCTGCGAAATTGCGATTCTTGTTTTGTTGTACTGCTCAAGAACTTGCGTGAAGAAGGAAAGAGGTAATGATAAATGTACGGCACATTCTCTGGATTTTTGTATTGACATTTGTAGTTGCGCTCTTCGGCTCGGGGAACGAAGCGCTTGGCCGAGACATATGCGTAATAGGGCAGAAGACCTTGCCGAGACTTTCGGGCACCGTCTCGTTCGTTAACAAGGAATCAGTAACCAATCGAGCGAGCGTTAGGGTAACGCCGAAAGAAGATACACAGCGTGAAATATTCGAGACTACAACCGACGCGGAAGGGAGATTTGAGGTATCTGATATTGCGGACGGGAAGTATATGTTGATCGTTTCGCGAGAGAATGCTGTTACTCTTTTCATTCCCGTTAGGCTTCGGTCGAGTGCGAGGCCAGCCAAACTGCTTATTACCCTAGGTGCAACGGTTGACGAGGTCTGCGGAGGTGGCGAAGTTCTATTGGTTAGGAAAGAACGCTGAGAGCCGCCAGCCACGGGTTTAGGCCTGCGATATTGCGAGTCTTGATTTGTTGTAAGGCTGGAACTTCAAACCACAAGCTGAATCCCGAACTCCGCAGCTCCGCACCCTCTGCAACTCTGAAACTCTGCAACTCTGCAACTCTGAAACTCTGAAACTCCGAACCCGGCAATTCCGCCTTGACCGCTTCGAGCATCGCGAGAGACCGCCCGTGATCCCCACGCGAATGAAATGCATCCTTCCGGTCGTTGCCCCGAACGATCAAATGATAAAGCCCACCCTCGACCTCCAACCGAATTTTTCTTGCCATCTCACACCCCAAGGCCTAAAATTGCACAACGAGTTGGGAAAAATCGCAATATCGCAGGCCCGACCCCAAATCTTTCATGTCAGTCAAACAACTCATAACAAGATGGAAAGCTTCCGCAGAAAATGATCGGGCTAGTGAACGAATATTCAATGTCTTCAAGCATGGCGGTGCGTTAAATATTGATCACACGCCGTTTGGCCGAACGGAAAAAGACCTGATAGATTTCCGAGGCTATGATGCAAATAAAATACTTGTAAAAGATGTATTCTTGAGGGATATCGATCTCTCTCGTGCGAATTTTTCTAATTCCTGGTTGGAAACCAATCGTTTTGAACACTGCCTATTTGAAAAGACTGATTTCTCAGGTGCTTCGGACCACGGAAACATTTTTTTAACACTGTGTCTTTGTGAATTGTAACTTTCGCATGTCTGCGATTGGTTACAGAGGAACGCAGTTCAATACCTGCACGCTCGACAGATGCAGTTTCCAAAGGGCTGTTTTCACCAGAGCTGAGTTTGTCGACACCGAGTTCACCAACTGCAAGCTTAATGGCGTTGATTTCAATGCTTCATCATTTGAAAATTGCAGGTTCGAAGGCGTATTGGAAGATGTCTGGTTTAGAGGCACGTATGGTCATGAGTCGTTCTTTTCAGAATTCGGACAGCCTAAACAAAACAAAATGCTAAATGTTTCGTTTGAGAATGCGGATCTTCGAGACCCCGCTTTCAGCAACGGATGCGATCTCTCGACCGTTAAAATAAAAAGGAATGGAAGGTATTTCAAATACGACGACTGGCATCAACGGCTACAGTATTTACGTGAAGAGATCGAGGCATGGGATGACGAACATCAACGAAACGAAGCGGCTAGATTTGTAAAGGTATATTCGGTTCACGCACCGACCCAAGAATGGGACATCGTTAACCTGGATGATTTGGAAAAATCTTATGGCGGCAGTGAGGTAGCTCAGAAGATAATAAATGTTTTGAACAGCTATCATCCGAAATCTTGTAACTTTACTACCTCTTCTCAGGAATCGTAGATCGCGAGTGATGCTTTCGTTTTCGGGTGGCGACGGAGATGGTTTTGGCGAGGGAAAGGTAGAGGGTGTTGCCGGCGAGGTCTTGAAGCAATGAAGCGGTCGAAGACCGCGGCATTAATGTAGCCCATAACGTAAGTTATGGGAAAGGGTAGCGACGTTCCATGAGTCGTCTCCGACGACGGCATTCTCGCGGTTCCAATGCCACCGTCTTCAACGGTTCCCGAAGATCGCTCACTGGCGACCCACGTCTTACGACGTGGGCTACCTCAATGGCGTCGTCTACGACGACTGTTAGATTTCGATGATCCGAATTGAATGAACCGCCCTTACTAACGTGCAGGCTTGTGCATTTGGAACGGGCGGGCAGGGATGCCCGCGTTCCCGGAGCCAGCTAAAGCTGGAACTCCAAACTGCAACTCTGCAACTCCGCAACTTCCGCTTAGACGTCGAGGTTCTTCACATCCAGAGCGTTGTCTTCGATGAACTTGCGGCGGGGTTCGACCTGGTCGCCCATTAGGACGGTAAAGAGCATGTCGGTCTCTACGCCGTCCTCGATCGTAACCTGCAGCAGCGTCCGCTTTTCGGGGTCCATCGTCGTTTCCCAGAGCTGTTCGGGGTTCATCTCGCCGAGGCCCTTGTAGCGCTGGATGGAAAGGTCTTTCTTGGCTAGTGCGGTGACCTTTTCGAGCAAAACCTGGCGGGTCGGCACATCTTCGGTCTTGCCGTTTTCACCGAGCATGAACGGGCCGGGATAGTCTGTATCAAGGTCGCGTTTGAGCTCGACCGCCTTTTGAAATTCGACGTAGCTCGCCATGTTCCAGTCAAAGATGGTCTTTGAGCCGTTTGGGTAGCTGATCTCGATCTCCCAAAGGCCATGTTCGAGGTCCGGGATCAGCTCGGTCTCAAAACCGGCCGCGGCGACGGTTGCCTGCACCTCGGCCATCAGCGATTCTTCTGAAAAGACCTTCTTGAGCCTTACTTTATGGCGATTGAGCACGCCCTCGCGGCCGGCAAAGGCCTCAAGGATCGCCCCGAGCAAAACTTCATCATGACCAAGCCGGCGGGAAAATCGCTGTGCATAGCGCTGGTGCTCGATGGTATTTTCGAGCATCTTGGTAAGCTGCCGCCCCTCAAGCGAGCCGCCATTGGCGCTGACAATGAGGTCGGTCGTGCCCTGCCGCATAAGGTAGCGGAACATCGACTTTTCGTCCTTGAGATACTCTTCCTTTCGGCCTCGCTTCACCTTGTAAAGCGGCGGCTGGGCAATGTAAACATAGCCGCCTTCGACCAGCTCCGGCATCTGCCGGTAAAAGAATGTGAGCAGCAGCGTGCGGATGTGGCTTCCGTCAACGTCGGCGTCCGTCATCAGGCAGATCTTGTGATAGCGGAGCTTTGTGACGTCAAAATCTTCCTTGCCGATGCCGGTGCCGAGAGCGGTTATCAGAGCCTTGATCTCGCCGTGGCCGAGCATCTTATCGAACCGAGCTTTTTCCACGTTCAAGATCTTACCCTTGAGCGGCAGCACGGCCTGGTTCTTGCGGTCGCGGCCCTGCTTTGCCGAACCGCCTGCGGAGTCACCCTCAACGATGTAGATCTCAGATAGCGCCGGGTCTTTCTCCTGGCAATCGGCTAGCTTTCCGGGCAGGCCGGAGCCCGCCATCGCGCTCTTGCGGACGATCTCGCGGGCCTTTCGGGCCGCCTCGCGGGCACGTGCGGCATCGACCGCCTTGCCGACGATCTTTTTCGCGACCGTTGGATTTTGCTCGAAAAACTCTCCGAGTTTCTCGTTAAGGAACGATTCGACCGGCCCTTTGACCGGCGAATTGAGCTTGCCCTTTGTCTGCCCCTCAAACTGCGGCTGCGGTATCTTTACGCTTATGACTGCGACCAGCCCTTCGCGGACGTCATCGCCCGAGAGAACGACCTTTGCATTTTTGGTCAGACCGCTGGTCTCTGCGTAAGCGTTGATCGTGCGGGTGATCGCTCCGCGAAATCCGGAAAGGTGCGTACCGCCATCGACCGTGTTGATGTTGTTCGCAAAGGTAAAGATCTTCTCGTCGTAGCTGTCGTTGTACTGCATCGACACCTCGATCGAGAGCTCATCCGAAACCATCTCGAAATAGAGCGGTTCGCTGTGGAGCGGGCTCTTGTTGCGATTAAGGTGCTTTACAAATTCGGCGATCCCGCCTTTGTAGTAAAACTCGTGCGACTTTTCCTCTTCCTCGCGTTCGTCTTTGATGAAGATCCGAATGCCCTTGTTGAGAAAGGCCTTTTCGCGAAGCCGCTCGGAAAGCTTCTCAAAGCTGTAAACGGTGGTTTCAAAGATGTCGGTATCGGGTTTGAAGGTGATCTTTGTCCCGCGCTTCTGTGTTGTGCCAGTTTCTTTGAGCGGAGCGACCGGAATGCCGACCTGAAACTCCATCTCGTTCGTCTTGCCGTCGCGCCAGATCTCAAGCTTGAGCCATTCGGAAAGGAAATTCACGCAGCTTACGCCGACGCCGTGCAGGCCGCCTGATACTTTATAAGAGTTAGTATCAAACTTTCCGCCGGCGTGGAGCACGGTCATTACGACCTCCGCCGCCGAACGGCCTTCCTGTTTATGGATATCCGTCGGAATGCCGCGGCCGTTATCGATGACGGTGACCGAGTTGTCCATGTGAATGGCCACCTCGATCGTGTCGCAATAGCCGGCCAAAGCCTCGTCAACCGAATTATCGACCACCTCGTACACGAGATGATGGAGGCCAATGTCGCCCGTCGAGCCGATATACATTGCCGGACGCTTTCTTACCGCGTCCCGGCCTTCCAATACTGTGATGGAATCTGCACCGTATTCTGTTTTTGGTTTCGCCAAAGTATTAACAACCTCGTATTAGAGATAAGTGTTTTTTGTTCTTTTTCGATCTAAAAATTTCGTGTGAGACACTACGTTCAAGATGCGGTAAATAAGCGAGGTTTTAGGCCTCTAAAACAATACTTAATTGTAACATTTTGCGTGGGTTTAGGGTAGCGGGCAGGTGCCCTTAAACGGCGGCATTCGCGGCACTTTCTGCGGTGCCGTCCGCGACCCTGAAAACAGCCGCTGAGGCTCCGAATTCAGTGACAAATGCGGTTTTCGAGGTGGTTACGAAGGTCTGCGTGCGGCCCGCGAGAAACTCGAGCAGGCTGCCGATGCGTTTGAAGTCGAGTTCAGCATCGATATCGTCTATCAAAAAGAGCGGATATTCGCCCCGCGTGGCGTTGTAAACCTCAAGATTTGCCAGCAAAAGCACCAGCATTGCGCTTCGCTGCTGGCCCGAAGAACCAAATTTACGGATGTCGTGTCCGTCAAACGTGATCTCAAGCTCGTCGCGATGCGGGCCGATCAGCGAACGCCCCGCAGCTACCTCCGCCTGCACGCGGAGCCGCAGCCGCTCCGTAAGCAGGGCCTCGTAGTCCGAAAGATCGCCTTTGCCCTCAAGCGACGACGCATAGCGGAGCTGCACCTCCTCATTGCCGAAAAGCCGCTTCTCAAGCGCTTCGTTGAGCCTTTCGACGATCCGCACCCGCCCGCGGTGGACGCGCGCCGCAAGCGAAATAAGCTGCTCGTTCCAGGGGTCGAGCAATTCCGCCGCTTTTTCCAGCGGGTCGCCGCGTTCGGCAATTGATTGAAGCAACGCATTCTTCTGCTTCAGCGTCCTAGCGAGGTCGCGAAATGTCTGCACAAAAGGCGGATGAACGGCGATGATGCTCTCATCAAGAAACCGCCGCCGTGCTTCGGGCTGGCCGCGAACAACATCAAGAGCTTCGGCATTAAAGACAAAGGCATGCATTTCCTCTGAATAACGAGAGTGAGTTTCGCGCTTGCCGTTTATCGAGAAACTTTTTATAGTCTTCTCTATAGTGACCTGGAGGTCACGTGCAATACCCTCGGACTGGCGCACTCGCCCTCGAACTATCGCCAGTTCTTCCCCAAAACGAATTGTTTCCTGAAGTTTAGCGGTCCGGAATGATCGGGTCGTTGAAAGCAGGTAGATCGCCTCAAGCCAGTTCGTTTTACCTTGGCCATTGTCGCCAATTAGGACATTTAGTCCATTCCCCCATTCGATATTTCCGGCTAGGTTGCGAAAGGCCCGGGCCTCGAGATTCTCGAGCAGCATTGGCTAAATTTTAGCACGCCAGCGGAATTTCGGAGTTCCGAGCCCACGATCAGAGAAATAATCGCTAGTTTCTGGAAGCTAGAGCCATTCCGTTTATATTTAAATGTAGGGACGTTAAACGTTCTTTAACGACATTTAAACATCTGGGTCTCCCAAACAATGCGTCTAGCCACTATAATATTTACATTGCTTCTGATCGCCGGCGGTGCCGCCGGGCAGCAGCAGTTGCGTATTGGTAACGCGGCACCTGAGTTTACGGCTCAATCGCTCGAAGGCGGCGTTTTCGATTCGAAGCAGCTCCAGGGCAAAGTTATCGTAATGACCTTCTGGTCAACCCGCTGTGCCGTTTGCCACGGCGAGATCCCGAAGCTGAACCAGCTCGTCGAACGTTACCGCGGGAAAGATGTTGTCTTTCTTGCACTGACGATGGAGAATGACGCCCGAATCGAGCCCTATCTCAAGAAAAACCCGTTCACGTTCAGCATCATCCCGAACAGCTTCGGTGTTCTGCTCAAGTTTGCCGATATGGACGCCGGCGGACGCGTGAACATGGGATATCCGGCGCACTTCCTGATCAGCCGCTCGGGCAAGATCGGCCACCGGACCGATGGTTTCGACAAGGCTTCGAACATCGACGCACAGATACAAAAATTACTTGTTTCCGACTAGAGAGCTTAGATCAGTCTCTTTACTCCTTAAAAGTCCGGCTGTTGGGGAACAGCCGGACATTTTTTTCTTTGCCCGGCGGGCGTTTCGTTCATCCGACCAGCCACAATTGGGGTTGTCCCGGTGCCGGATTTACGCTATATTCTCATTTCGCCTCGCAACAGCCGGAGGGGTAGCCTAATTGGTAAGGCAGTAGTCTTGAAAACTACCGCGAGTGATCGCTTGCAGGTTCGAGTCCTGTCCCCTCCGCCATCTCAAATCCACGACCCTTTCGACCGAAATTTGTTGACCCCGCCAGAGAATTAGGGTACTTTTGCAAATGAATGATGGTTCATTCATTTGCCCGCTCCGGCTTGGGATTCGGCTTTCTTTCGTCTAATGTCACGCAACCAGAAAAACGCCGCGGCGACCCGTTCGGTCGTCACAGATAAGCGCAACGCGATCCACCGTGCGGCGGTCGAGGTCTTTGCCGCGAAGGGCTATTTCAGCTCAAAAGTGGCGGACATTGCCTCGGCGGCCGGGGTTGCGGACGGCACCGTCTATCTCTATTTCAAGAGCAAAGAGGAGATACTCCACTTCATCTTTGACCGAGCGATGGAGGAATTCATTGGCGACGGCCTCCGCGAGCTTGCCGCGATCAAGAGCCCGGCGGAAAAGCTTCGCCGGGTCGCGGAACTGCACCTTGAGCGGCTCGGGGCTGATCGTGATCTTGCCGTTGTTTTTCAGGTAGAGCTTCGCGGTTCTACGAAGTTTATGAGCGAATTCTCACGTGCGGGCTTTGCAGAGTACCTGGACATAATCAAAAAGACCATCGACGAGGGCCAAAAGGCCGGCGACTTTAGAAAGGACATCAAGCCGGTCGTCGCTGCAAAGATCTTTTACGGTGCGCTCGATGAAATGGTCACGAATTGGATACTTTCAAAACGCTCGTACCCGCTCGGGCCGATGGCGGCGGAAGTAACAAAGATATTTCTCGGAGGTGTAGCAGTTAAGTGACGATCTCGCTTGAAACCGGCATCCACTCGCCCCGCCGAAACTCCGGCCGCGGCCTTCCGCTCTTTCCCGATGAGCCGCGAACGCTAAGCGGGCTGTTCGAGTACGCCGCCGCGAAGAAAACTCGCCCTGATGCTCTCCGTTATCGCACGACGGAAGGCTGGATCTCGATCTCCTCTGAGCAGTTGCTCGAGCGGGCCGGGAATATCGCCCTCGGGCTTTATTCGCTTGGACTGCGGAAGGGCGAGCGAGCGGCCATTCTCGCGGCCAATTCGCCCTCCTGGACGCTTTCGGATGCCGGATGCCAATTCGCAGGCGTCATCGACGTTCCGATCTACACGACGCTTTCGCCGGCCTCGGTCGAGTACATTTTGATTGATTCCGGGGCGAAGGCGCTCTTCATCGATACCGCCGAGGCGTTCGAGCGGATCGCCGATGTTTTGCCGAATTGTCCTGAGCTTGAGCACATAATCTTCTTCGACCCGGCCGCTGCCGAGAAGCATTCGGCCCTCGACCTTAAGCGACTTGAAAAGAGCGGCGGTGAACTTCGCGCCGACGAGCCGGAGCTTTTGGCAAAGCTCGAAGCCGAAACGGACCCCGAGGACGTCGCAACGCTTATCTACACAAGCGGGACGACCGGCGAGCCGAAGGGCGTGATGCTTACGCATTCGTGCATCGTCTCGAATGTGATCGATGCCGGTGAAAAGTACTCGTTCTCGCCAACGGACGCCTGCCTTTCGGTCCTGCCGCTCTCGCATATCTTTGAACGCTCGGCGATGTATCTCTACATCTTTAACGGAATGTGCGTTAACTATGCCGAATCGATCGAAAAGGTGCCCGAAAACCTCGCCGAGGTGCAGCCGAACATACTCGTCGGCGTGCCACGCATCTTTGAAAAGGTCTATGCCAAGGCGAAACTCAAAGCGGCCGAAAGCGGCGGGCTGAAAGAGAAGATCTTTGATTGGGCGATCGCCGTTGGGAAGGAATACGCGCTCCTTAGCGAAGGCGACGCAAACGTCCCGTTCTCGCTAAAGCTCAAACATTCGCTTGCGGATCGTCTGGTTTTTTCGAAGCTGCGTGACTTCTTTGGCGGGCGGCTGCGGTTCTGCATCACGGGCGGTGCCGCACTCTCGGACGACATCTATCTGATCTTCAACGGCGCCGGGATCAGCATCATGCAGGGCTATGGACTTACCGAAACCTCGCCCGTTATTACTTCGAGCAATCCTTTTGATGTTCGGCTTGGCAAGGTCGGTAAACCCATCCGCAACTTTCAGGTGCGCATCGCCGAGGATGGCGAGATCGAAGCTACCGGCCCGGGCGTCATGCTCGGCTATTACAAAAAAGAACAGGCGACCCGCGAGGCTTTTACCGACGACGGCTGGTTCCGCACAGGCGACATCGGCGAGATTGATGAGGATGGCTTTTTGCGGATAACCGATCGCAAGAAGGAGCTATTCAAGACCTCGGGCGGGAAATACATCGCACCTTCACCGATCGAACAGATGCTCAAAATGTCGAAGTTCGTCAGCCAGGCCGTGCTCATCGGCAGCGAGCGGAAATTTGCCGCGGCGCTGATCGTTCCGAACTTTGACATGCTTGTTTCTTACGCTAAACATAAAGGGCTTGAGATCTCGGGCCCCGATGAATTCGTGAAGCATCCGAAGATTCTTGACCTTTTTGAACGGCAGATCGCGGCGACGACCAAGGACCTCGCTCGCTTTGAGACCGTTAAAAAGTTTACGCTTTTGACCGAAGAGTTTACGGTCGAGGGCGGAGAAATGACCCCGACGCTTAAGGTAAAGCGCCGGGTCATCGATGAGAAATACGCTGAGGTGATCGAAAAGCTGTACGAGGAAGATTAGCCTTCGCTAGAATGGGCGGATCGGGATGCGATTCGGCACGCCCGTTGCGAATTCCAACAGATAATCCGTAAATTTCTTTCCTGCTTTGTCGACCTCGACGATGTCGAATGGCTGCAGCATAACATCTTTCTGCTCGCCCTTCTTGATCGAATCGTAATTGGCGACGATCACCTCGGGCTCGGCGCTTCCTTGCTGCCGGCGATAGATCTTAATGTTCTTTGTCTTTGCCTCGCGGGTGATGCCGCTGGCCATCGCGACCGCCTGCGTTAGCGGCAGCCCGCGTTCCGGAATGCTCAGTTCGCCCGGTTTGATCACTTCACCGGTAACGTAAACCGGTGATGCTTTCTGGACGATGATGATGTCGCCCGGAAGTATCTCTGGATTCGATTCCTCGCGGCCCTGCCGGAGGCTCGCAAGGCTGTACATCCGCGAAGGCACCTCGGCACCGGAAGTGCTCCAATTCTCTTTCGCCTCGGAACACATCGGCGGCCGGGTACGAAAGACCTGGATCATCCCGCCGCTCTTTTCCGTTTCGCCGCCGGCAAAGGAAATGAGTTCGAGAAGATAGGCACGGCGTGTAAGATTGACCTGCTGCTGCTGCCGCACCTCGCCATAAATGCTGACCGGCGGACGGCTGTCCCGCTTCGTAACGCGGAGGCTAAGCTGCGGGGCCCGAAGGTACTTTGTCAAAAGCTTCGCAACATCGCCCCGGAGATCGCGTTCGGTCTTGCAGCCGGCAACGATGGGCTCCTCAAAGAACGGAACTTCGATCTTGCCGTCCTCATCAACTGTGGCCACGAAATCGAACTGCGGTTCGCCGAGCACCTTGCCGGTGATCTCGTCGCCGGGGCCGATAAGGTAACCCTGCGGGCCTTCGGCGGGCTCCGGCACCTGTGCCGAAACGACGAACACTAGCGATAGGATCGGCAATAGCGATAGGGCAAATTTCTTAAACATCATACTTCTCCGGGCTTTCTAACAGTCCTCAGACTATCTTATAAGCCGATACGATTCAATTTTCCGCACTTGCCGTTGCCCGGAGATACGTTTGCAGCGATGTAACAAACCACCAACCCGCACTTGCGCCAAAGGGCTGAGCGCTTCAAAGTATTAATATTCCCACGGTTTTTTCGGGTTTTTAACGTGAAGGAGAACTATCGCGAACGATTTTGGTATCTCCGGCGGCCGACGCAGGTGGCCGCCGATCTCGTCGTTATGACGATCGCGTTCTTCCTTGCTTATCTCCCGGCGATCAATATTCAGCTCGGTGAATTTTATTTCAACACGGCCCTCAGCCAGCTTCCGCTGGTCATCCTCGTCCAGTTCTCATCGCTTTTCCTGACCGGAGCCTATTCGATCCTTTGGCGTTATGTCAGCATCGAGGACCTAAAGGTCTTTATGTGGGCTGCGGCCATCTCCGGAGCTGTTCTAATAGTATTTCGATTTTCACTGAGCTTTGCCGAGTTTCCGCTCTGGCAGGTGCCGATCTCTGTGATATTGATCGACACGGTGCTCGCCTTTGGCGGCTTGCTGGCATTGAGGATCAGCCGCCGCTTTGTTTATGAGCTTGGCGAGAAACGAACGCTGCTCGTACCGCATCGCCGAATGAAGCGAAAGCCGGCCTTGGTTGTTGGTGCCGGGCGAACTGGGGCGGCACTCGCAAAAGAGGTCGTTGGCCGCTCAGATTCGCGGCTTCTGCTTCGCGGTTTTGTTGACGACGACCGCCGCAAACAGGGCGGCAGCGTAAGCGGAATCAAAATACTTGGTACGACTCACGACCTGCCGAGGCTCGTTGAAGAACTTGATGTCCAAGAGGTCGTCATCGCTATCGACAAAGGCAACGGCAAAGATCTCCGCCGCATACTCGAGATCTGCCGCTCGATCCCGGTCAAGGCGCAGATGATCCCGAATCTCAATGAGATAGCCCAGGGCAAGATCTCGATCAACCGCATCCGCGACGTTGAGATCGAGGACCTTCTCGGCCGCGACCCGGTAAAGCTCGACGAAAGCAACCTGCACGAATTTCTCTCGGGCAAGGCCGTTATGGTGACCGGTGCCGGCGGCTCGATCGGCTCAGAACTTGTTCGCCAGATCGCCCGGTTCAAGCCGCGTGAGATTCTCCTCGTCGAACGGGCCGAGTTCAATCTTTTTAGTATCGAACGCGAGGCGAGGCACGACATGCCCGAGCTTGTAACGCGACCGCTGCTTGCCGATGCCGGCGACGAGGCTCGTATGCGGGAGCTTTTTGACCGTCATCGCCCGGACGTCGTCTTTCACGCCGCTGCACACAAGCACGTGCCGATGATGGAGGCGAACCCGATCGAGGGCGTAACGAATAACATCTTCGCCACGCTCAATGTTGCCTCGCTGGCCGGTGAATTTGGTGCAAGCCATTTCGTCCTGATCTCGACCGACAAGGCCGTCAACCCGACCTCGGTGATGGGCGCCTCAAAGCGTGTTGCCGAGATCGTCGTGCAAGACCTCAGCCGCCGATTCAAGACGCGATACACGTCGGTCCGGTTCGGCAATGTGCTCGGCTCGGCGGGCTCGGTGGTGCCCATCTTTCGCGAGCAGATCCGCCGCGGTGAACCTATCACGGTCACGCACCCGGACATGACGCGTTACTTTATGACCATCCCCGAGGCGTCGCAGCTGGTGCTGCAGGCCGGGGCACTCGGCGAGGGCGGCGAGATATTTATCCTCGACATGGGCCAGCCGGTCCGCATAGTTGACCTTGCGGAAGAGATGATCCGGCTCTCGGGCCTGATCCCCTATGAAGAGATCGATATTGAATTTACCGGAACTCGGAAAGGCGAGAAGCTTTTTGAAGAGCTAGAGATAACCGGCGAAAATCTGCTGAAGACGCGTCACCCGAAGATCTTTATCGGCAAGATCGCGGCCTATACCGAAGAGCAGGTTGCGGAGATCGTCGAGCGTTTTCGGCGTTCGGTCGAGCTCAGGAACGAGGCTGAGATCCGCGGCGTTTTTGGAGACGTTCTGCCCGAGGCATCGCTGAGCGGAACCGATGTCGCCGAACCCGCCGCGAAGAAAGATGCCGAGACCGGCAAGGCATTTGCCCAACCCGGCAAACTCGGGCTGGCCGGTAAATGATCCTGTAAGTATGTCGATCCTCGTTACCGGCGGTGCCGGCTATATCGGAAGCGTAACGGTCGAGGCTCTCAGGGCACGAGGGCTCAAGGTCGCCGTCATCGACAACCTCGTTTACGGCCATCGCGAGGCGGTCGATGCCTCCGTGCCGTTTTACGAAGGCGACATCGGCGATAAGGAACTCGTCTCGCGGATAATTGCCGAGAATTCCGTAAAGGCCTGTATGCATTTTTCCGCATTCGCCTATGTCGGCGAATCGGTCCAGCAGCCGCAGAAATATTTTCAAAACAACGTCCGCCAAACGCTCGACCTGCTCGATGTTCTGCTTGAACATGATGTGAAGCAGTTCGTTTTCTCCTCGACCTGTGCGACCTACGGCGAGCCGCAATATACACCGATAGACGAGCAGCACCCGCAGCAGCCGGCCAATCCCTACGGCTGGACCAAGCTGATGATCGAACGCGTTCTCGAGGCTTACTCCGCGGCCTACGGGCTTCGGTGCGTCGCACTGCGCTACTTCAACGCTTCGGGTGCGACCGAAACACGAGGCGAGGATCATTTTCCCGAGACGCACCTGATTCCGCTCGTGCTTTTCGCCGCTTTGGGCAAGCTCTCGCACGTCTCGGTCTTCGGCACCGATTACCCTACGCCGGACGGCACTGCGATCCGCGACTATATCCACATCAGCGACCTCGCAGAGGCGCACCTGCTGGCGCTTGATCATCTCCGAAACGGCGGCAACTCAGACGCATTTAACCTCGGCAACGGCAGCGGGTTTTCGGTCAGCGAGGTGATCGCCGCCGCTCGACGAGTTACTGGCAGCGAGATCAACGTCGCGAACGCACCGCGGCGGCCCGGCGACCCATCAAAGCTGATCGCCAACGCCGAAAAGGCCGCACGGGTTCTCGGCTGGCAGCCGAAGATCACGGGTATCGAAGAGATCATCGCCTCGGCGTGGAAATGGCACACCGAGCACCCTGAAGGTTACAAGTAGATCGCATATTGGTTACGTTGGCGGAAGAGTCAGTCTATAACTGGGCCTACCTTTGTTAGCTTTGTGCAAAAGCTTTGTGACCTTTGTGGTTAAAGGGCAGTTAAAACACAAAGGCCGCAAAGGAATCGCACAAAGAGCACTAAGCGGCGGTTAGGGCAATCGACCTATCTATCGCCCAAAACGTAAACTCGATTTCCATAAATTTTATGAGCACAGAACCACGCATCGTTAAGCCGCGCATTTCCGCAAAGGCGGCGAGCTTTACCGAATCCGTTATCCGCGAAATGAGCCGCGAGGCTGCCAAGTATGATGCCGTCAATCTCGGGCAAGGCTTTCCCGATTGGGCGGCACCGGAGGACATCAAACAAAAGGCGATGGAAGCGATCGCGGCCGATCATAACCAATATGCGATCACTTGGGGCGTTAAGCCTTTTCGCGATGCCATTGCGGCGAAGACGAAGTGGTTCCTTGGGCTTGATATAGACCCCGAGGAGGAGATAACTGTCACGTGCGGCTCGACCGAAGGTATGATCGCGGCAATGCTCGCGACCGTAAGCCCCGGCGACGAGGTGATACTTTTCGAGCCCTTTTACGAAAACTACGCCCCGGACGCCATTCTCTCCGATGCCGTTCCGGTCCACGTTCCGCTTTATCGCCGCGAGGGAACATTTACATTTGACCGCGAAGAACTCCGTGCCGCTTTTAGCGAACGGACCAAGGCGATCATCATCTGCAACCCCAACAACCCCTCCGGCAAGGTCTTCACTCGCGACGAGATGGAATACATCGCCGGGCTCTGCCGCGAGTTTGACACGCTTTGCTTCACCGACGAGATCTACGAGCACATCACTTATGACGACCCCGCGACCGGCCGGCCCCGCGAACATGTTTCGATGGCGACGCTGCCCGGCATGCGCGAGCGGACGGTGGTTGTAAATTCGCTCTCGAAGACCTATTCGGTCACAGGCTGGCGGGTCGGTTACTGCATAGCGCCGCCGGACATAACTTCCGCTATCCGCAAGGTTCACGACTTTCTGACGGTCGGAGCCGCCAACCCGCTCCAGCACGCCGGTGCATACGCGATGTCGCTCCCGCCGGAGTATTACGAAGAGGTGCGGAGCGAGTATCAACGCAAACGGGACTTCATTGTGCCGGTGCTCCGCGAGGCGGGCTTCGATTGCGACCCGCCCGAGGGTGCGTATTATGTGATGGCCGATATTTCGGGCTTCGGATTTGCGAACGACGTGGAGTTCACGATGCACATGATCCGGAACGTCGGCGTTGCGGTCGTGCCGATGTCCTCGTTCTATCGCGAATCAAGCGGCGGGAGCCAGATGGTCAGGTTCTGCTTCTGCAAACGCGACGAAACGCTAGAGGCCGCCGCCGAACGGCTCCGGAGTCTAAGGTGACGGGGTTGCCGGAAGGATAACAGACTCTGATATAAGGTTCATTCTTGGTAAGCGCCCGCTTGCCAGACTGCCGGCAATTCGCTTAGCCTCGGCCATTTCTAGACTGCCGGATATTTCGCCTTGGTCTGAGATGATGCTTCGAACGTATGCAATTTGGATTGCTCTGCCATTCATAACAACTGCCAGATAATTACCAATATTTGACTCAGTCCATGTCGCCATCCGTTGAGCGCCGTCCTTGTGAAGAGTGAATGGGATCCTGTAACCACCATCCTCATTTTCTACTGCTTTTGCATCGGCTATATCAATTGAGCCAACAAAGGCATATCGTTCGATAATGGCAAACTTATCGTTAGGCTCCCCTTCCATTCTGTACGGCAGAACGAGAAACTCTTCCCCTGCGATCTTCGTAGCCTCAGCTAAAGACTCGTAAAGTTCGACGGAAGCAGGACTCGGCTTTGACAACACCGGGTGGAACCCCAAATCAACATTCTCGATTACGGTTCTTGCTGTATCGATAGAGCAACTACAATTGACCTCGATAGTTAATGTTCTAAGTTTCGGATCAAAGGCCGAGATCTCTGCTGTTCCACCCAAAGCCTCTCCACGTGCCTTCAATACCTTCTTTATGCTGTCCATCGACGCAGAAAGAAACACATTCGGCTCCACGGAAACGACTAAACGATATTTGCGTAGGTCTTCCGGTGCTGTCGGCTTAACCGATAACGTGGACGTAGATAATACGAAAAGAGCGGCAAGGACAAAAAGGGATACTTGGCGCGGAGTTTTACGAGACATACATCGAGTTTATATGACATTTGACCTTGTCGAGGCAACCTTTTTTTCGCGTTGCTGCAACAAAATTACTTTGTGCGGTGTTTTCACATAGCAGTAGATTATTTGTGGAGGTTCTGATTATGCAAAGATCTTTCGTTTTGCTTCTGGTTCTGGCTTTCGGCTCGCTTGCCCTCTCGGCACAAACTCCGCCCCCGCGTCCGGCCCAGCCGCCGGCACCGCGTGTAATGTCAATGTCAATGCCGTTTTCGGGCAGCTTTCTGGGCGTTGAAACGGCAGATGTCAGCAGCGATAACTACGCGTCCTATGGTCTCGCTTCGGTCCGCGGAGTCGCGGTAAAGAAGGTGGTCGAGGGATCGCCCGCTGAAGCGGCCGGCTTGCGTGCCGGCGACGTCATCGTCCGTTTTAACGGTGAAGAGGTGACGAGCACCCGAAAGCTGACCCGGCTTATTGGCGAGGTCTCGCCCGATCATTCCGTTCGCTTGACCGTGGTCCGCGGCGGTTCGGAGACCGAGATCGCGGCAACCATCGGCAAGCGCCCGATGCCGCAGTTTGAGAACGGCCGCTTCCGCATCCAGGTTCCGGACGGTGAAGGTTTTGAGTTCCAGATGCCTGAACTGCCGGAGATCCCAAGAATCGAGAACTTCCCGATGCCGCGTGGCGGCGACGGCGATGTTTTCGTTTTCCGCACGGCCGGCTCGCGGCAGATCGGCGTGGGCCTAACGCCGCTGACCAAGCAGCTTGCCGCACACTTTGGCGTTGAGAAAGGCGTGATGATCAACAACGTCCACGAGGGCTCGCCGGCGGAAAAGGCCGGGCTTCGTGCCGGCGACATAATCGTCGCGGTTGACGGCAAAGAGATCTCGAATGAGATGGAGGTCGTCCGCGGTATTTCGGCCAAGAAGGAAGGCGACGTCGAGCTCGGCATTGTCCGCGACCGCAACCGGCAAACCATTCGCGTCGCGCCCGAGGCCGCAACGGGCTATCCTGACAACTTCTTCAGCGTTCCCGCTCCGCCGCGGGCTCCGCGAACCCCGGCGACACCGGCAGCGCCGCGTCCGATGGGTGAGTTTTTCTTTCCCGGGCGGGTCGTCTAAAGGGTCCTGTATAAAACTTCGGCCTCTGCGTTCAGACATTGCGAACGCAGAGGCCGTTTGGTTTTTGCCGATCGCCGCTATTGCCTTTCTTTTCTGACCGTGTCTTTGTAGAGGTCGTTCGCCTCGCTGCTCCGGGCACGGGCGTCTTCCATTGTCTTTCGGTACTTTTCGGTCAGCTCGTCAAACTCTGCCTTCACCTTGTCGCGGGCGGCGCCGTCTTGGGGGTTGTAGTTGTCGCGGAGCGTTCGGGCCGCCTTGTGAAAATTTTGAAAAGCCTCGAGCTGCGATCTGAGTGAATCGATCTTTAGCTCTAGATAGCGTTCGTAGTCGGGGTTTATCTTCATCGCCCGCGCCGATTCTAGCTTTTCTATCGCATCCGCGGCCGTGTTCGTTCCTTCGTTTATTATTGTTACGATCTCGCCAGCAAGCCGCCGTACGTCCTCGGTATTGTTGGTCTCAAGTGCCTGCCTTATCTCAAGCCGCTTGCCTTCATTATCGCGGTACAGGATCTTGATCTTGTTGAGGTCTTTGTTGGCGTCCTCGACTATTTTCCCCGCCTCGCCCGTTTCATCAAACGCGACTATGTCGCCGAGCCCGCCCGAGCTTTTGCATGCGCCGGCCGAGGCGACGGCGACCGCCAGCCCGAGTAGGAGGAGTTTTTTTGTAAGCCAAGCGGCGCCCATCAGCTTAAATTTAACACAATTGCCCGCCTATCCACCCGTAACGGCCACGCCCGCATTTCCGCGCCGCCGCCAGATGAAGCCATCGAGTATGTAATGCGTCAGTTGCGGCACGGCGAGCAGCGGCACGATCCACATCTTCCACTCGGCAACGTCCCAGTTCGCACCGAAAAGCCATGTCCGTTCGTGCCAAACGCCGCGGCTCCAGAAAAGCTCCTCAATATATGCGAGTGCCCAAAGCGTGGCGAGAAAGATCAGCCAGTTGCTCGAAAGCCCGCGATAGACCTTGCCGGCCGTCTCGTGGCGCATCCGGGCGTACATGTAGATCAACGCAAAATACGGCACGCCGTGGATGATCACGTTGGTCACCGTAAAGGCGTAATCGGAATTGAAAAAGACGATGCCGGCATACCAACAAATGGCGGTCGTCGCGACAACGATGTCTTTGCCGATATTAAGGAAGCCCGCCGTAAAGTAAAGATAGATCGACTTTAGAAAATATGCCGCGAGGGCGAGGATGTAGATCGGAAAAAGAACGTCTTCGACGATGGCGGGCAGGGCGAAAAAGTCGTTCTCGAGAAACCAATTGAAGTTTCGCGGCAGGCTCGTCATCCAGAAGGCGAGCGGGTACAGGGTCGCGAGATAAACGGCCGTCGCATCGATAGCCCAAGTCCAACGCTCGCGCTCGCCCGCCTTTCGCCGGTAGAGCGCGACCCAGCCGTATTGCTGCCTTACGAAATGAAAGACCGCGACGATCGCAAGTGTCTTCCAGAATATAAGCTCGCCCTCAGAATAAAGCGCGACGCCGACCGCATAACCGAAAACCGGGACAAGAGTATAGAGCCAGAAGCGGCGTTGGTATTCCTCGGCGTCAAAATAAACGCGAAAACTGGTTGACCAAACATGAGCGACATCGATCAGCAAGATCGCCGTTATCCATGTCCATTCCGGCGAAGCCTCGTCGAGTATCCCAAGCTGCCAACCAATCGCAAGCAGCAAAAGCGACACGACCGCACTGCCAAGAAAGACCGTGAGGTCAATGCCGCGTGAAAAGAGCCAAATACCTTTCTCGTTGGTGTTCTCCAAACCTAATTCTTATTCGATAGTTGAAGTTTAGATCGGATATTTTGGATGAATCCTGATTCAGTGCCGCCGAACGCTTCATCGAATCGTTTCTCAGATCCTATATCGGAGAGAGCGAAGGCAAGCCGGGACGCGGTCAATTCGGATTCTCTCTCGGAAAAAAGAGTCGTCATCTGCACGAAACGATCCGGATTATTCATTCCCCAATTAATGAACTTGATCGCAGCTTCATGGTTTTCAGCTTCGCCATGATACTCAGTCATGAAGGCCTTTAGTCCCTCGGCGTTGCCCGTGGTCTCATAGATCTCAATATGATACGCAATCCCTCTCTCGGCGTACGAATGAATAGAAATTTGAATGACAACCAAGACTGCAAGAAGACCCAAGAAGAGTCCGACAAAAAGGATAATTTGCTTCCTAAGTTTCACTTCGATCTTTGTGATCTCTAGACGTTTACAGCAGACTCAAAAACTTCCTTACCCCATTCGTTGACGCTCTTGCCTTTGCGGGCGGCGGCCTCAGACATGCGAGCGTGAAGCTCGGACGGCAAGCGAAAGAGTACTTTTCCTGAAAACGGTTTTTTTGCTTCTTTGTTCTGCTTTTCGCAAACCTCCAGATAGAATTCGATCGATTCCTTCAATTCGCGCTTTAGCTCGGCAACGCTTTTCCCATGAAACACAACAATATCCTTTACCCCGAGCACACGCCCAACAAAAACGCCGTCATCAGCCGAAAACTCGATCTTCGCCGCAAAGCCCTTATATTTAAGTGTGCTATCCATTCTCAACTCCTGCCGCGGAAAGTATCTCGCGGACCGCCTCAGCCTGATATTTCATCGCCTCCTTTCCGGGTTCAGGTCGGTGTAGAAAGATTTCGTTGTCAGAAAGTTCCAAGGAAATCTGCGAACCCTTTACCTCGCCAACCCTTCCGCCAAGCGCGGTGAACAATTTCTCGATATCTGCAAAGCGTATACTCGACTTCGTAGGGGCCTCAAATATCGATTTTAGAGTAAGCCGATGTTTACGGCTCAATTGTGATGATAGCATAATCTGATAGCAGATCTACTCTTGTTTTTATTAGCGCCCTGCGAACTTCCGTTCGTCGCCGTATATATCTTTCGCGGCTCGGAGGCCGTGGAAGAATGCTTCCTCGAATAGTGCGAGGCCGCTGAGGTCTGTGTGGGCAAAGTGTATGTTGCGATAGGGCTGCATTGCTTTCTGCCGTTCGCCGCCCCAGATGAATCCCGTTCGCGGGCTGATCATTGCGTGGCCCCAACGCATTATATCGATTCGCGTCGTCAGTTCCCAGATCTCCGGATGTGCTCGCCCGATGTCGGTCAAAGCGACCTCGGCGAGCTCCCGCCAATCGTAGTTAAGCAGCTTCGTCCGTCCATTTTCTTCGTGGCACATCGGGTAGTAGTAGGTCCATACGGTCGGGCCGTAGTCGATGCCTTTCTGATGCGTGGCGTTTACGTAACCGAGCGACGGGCTTTCGTAAAGCACGTTGTCCCAGGCGAGCGGAAAGTCGCGCGCGAACCTCGAGCGAGGCCGATCCTTCATCTGCAGATTGGCTACGAACCACGAATTGCTGTGAAACGCCGAAGCATCAAAAGGCCGCTCTTCGCTAAAGCCTCGAATCACGAAAGGTGCCGTAAAAACCGGCGAAGCAAAGATAACCTTCTCGCAGCGAAAGCCGCGGAGTTCGCCATCCGCAAGACAGACCACCTCGGCACCGCCATCGCCCGGGACGATCGAAACGACCGCGTGCGAGGGCCGCATTTGCTCCGCAACTTGGTTCGCCATATGCCGGACAAAGCGGCCGTTGCCCTCGGGAAAGGCGATAAAGGGCTGCGACTCGTCGCCGCTCTTCCGCACCCGCGAACAGAAATAGAAAAGCCCTGCCCACGCCGATGTCTCTTCGAGTTTTAGTCCATAATCGTCGCGGCAGGCGTAGTCGCAATACCAAAAAAGCCTCTCGGAGGTAAAACCTTCACGCCGAAGCCACTCGCCGAATGAGATCCGGTCGAGCGCCGCAACTTCGGCGTCATCCGACCCAAGTGCCGCGGGCACGACAAACGCCCTTCGGCCGCTGCCATCACGCCAATTGACCCAGGCGTTCATCTTCTCTTCAAAGGCAGCGAGCTCGCGTTTGTCCGCCTCGCTTTCGCCGACGTGAAGATAAAGCCCCGGATACCAGCGGCCCTTATAAAAAACGCGCTCCTCGGGCTCGCGGCAAAGGTATTGCTCTTTGATGATCAGGTCGCCTTCATCGCTTCGCCCCTCGATAAGTGACATCTCATCTAGCAGCTCGATCAGCTCCGCGTTCTCACGAAACGGCACCGGTAAATAATGCGCTCCCCACGGAAACCCGACCGGCGAGCCCTCGCCCGAACGCGACGTCCCGCCCGCTTCCTTTTCAAGCTCGAGAACGACGAAGTCATTCACGCCTTTCCGCTTCATCTGCCAAGCCGCCGCGAGCCCCGCCACGCCTGCGCCGACTATCGCGACCCGCACCTGCTGCCATTTATCCGCCGCAACCTCAAACGATCGCCCCTCGCGGAGCACATGCCCAAGCTGCCAATTCGCCCCAACGATCTCCCCCTCCGGAAACGCCCGCGGCGCGCTTCTCTCACACGCCGCTAAAGCGATCGGCGCTCCGAGAAAGGTCATTAGCAACTCACGCCTGGAAAGATTCATTCGGAAACTGTGTTTTTACCTTACCTATTCGAATCTGCGCCATTCGGTTTCGTAGTACCGAACGAGAGCCTGGTTATCGAGTCGGTTGATCTCGATCTCCTCGTCGGGCAGTGCCATATCCGCCGGAAAATCGAAGAGCGTGGTGAAGGACGTTTCGGTCAGGAACTTGAATTCGACACCTGTGCGAGGAGCGGCTGGTCTTTCAAATGGCTGCATCTTGGCGAGTGCGTAGCCCCAAACTCCGAAGCTCGGGACGGTCGTCTGGAACGGCTTGACCGTGAAGCCCGAGGCTTCGAGGGTTTTGATGATCGACCAAAACGATTTGCGTGCGTAGAGCGGCGAGGTGCACTGAATAACGACGGCCGCTTCGGGCTGCAGCCGGGCGCGGAGCAGGCGATAGAAACGGGTCGAGTAAAGCTTGCCGAGTGCAAAGTTGTTCGGGTCGGGAAAATCGATTATCGCGATATCAAACGGCGGCAACTCGACATTGTCGAGCCAGACGAACGCGTCCGAATTTATTACCTCGACGCGCGGGTCATCCATCGCGTTGCGGTTGAGCTCCGCGAGTGCCGGAAGCTCCTTCGAGAGCCCCGTCATCAGCGGATCAAGATCGACCAGCGTAACGCTCTCGACCGATGGATACTTCAGGATCTCGCGAACCGCAAGGCCGTCGCCGCCGCCGAGCACAAGCACACGCCGGGGTTCGCCTTCAAATGCCGCAAACGCGGGATGAACGAGAGCTTCGTGGTAGCGGTATTCGTCAAAGGAATTGAACTGCAGATTACCGTTGAGGAAGAGCGAATGGCCAAGCTTGCCGCGGGTGACGACGATCCGCTGATACGGCGAGCTTTTGGCGTAAACGATCTGGTCCGGAAAGAGCCCGTCCTCGGCCATGGTCGTCAGCGAGTCGGCCTTTATGAACCCGATCGCGAGCAGAACCAGAACGATGAAACCCTTAACGCGGAGCACGGTCAAACGGCGGCGGATCAGCGGCTCAAGCAGCCACGTTCCCCAGAGCCCGACGACCGCGTTTAGCATACCGAAAAGCAGCGAGGTCCGGTTCAGGCCCAGCTTTGGTACAAGGAAGATCGGGAAGAGCAGTGCGGCGACAAGTGCCCCAACGTAGTCGAGTGCAAGAACCCTCGAGACCAGGTCCTTGAAGTCGAGCTCATCCTTCAAAATCCGCATCAGCAGCGGTATCTCAAGCCCGACGAGCGCGCCGATGATGAAGACCATCGAATAAAGAATGATGCCGAAATAGGAGACGCTCGCAAAGGTCAGAAAAAGCAGCGGTGCGGAAAACCCGCCGATCAATGCGACCGCAAGTTCGATCTCGACGAACTTCCTCGCAAGCTCTTTCTCCAAAAAACCCGAAAGCCATGAGCCGACGCCCATAGCAAACAGGTAGATGCCGATGATGAGGGAAAACTGGGTGACCGAATCGCCGAGAACGTAGCTTGAGACCGTCGCGGCTAGCAGTTCGTAGATCAGCCCGCACGTGGCGATGACGACTACGTTCAAAAAAAGAAGCGGAATGTTCTTCATTCAATGATCCAAAACAGGATTTCCAAAACTACCTTAATTAATTCTCAGGCTCGTTACCTGTTCGGACCCCGGGATCAGACGATCAGCCATGAATGGCCGCCGCGATGATGATCGCAATACCGATCATGATAGAACCGATGATAATGCCAAGCGCAGTATTGTGATCCTTTTCGATCTCATGGTGAATATCAAAAATGCGGCTCAAGATAAAATATGCCACCGCAAAGAACACTAGTCCGATAATGACAAATATCAATGTTGTCACAAGTATCTCTGCTAATTGATCGAAACGTACGACAACGCCGAGCGACCCTAAGCTGGCCAATTTCATCAACATCTATTTTCCTCCACGAAATCCAGAATAAAAGAACGGCACGCCGAGCCTCGATTTGCTGCCCGAATTGGCAAGCTCCCAGCCGAACCACGCGGCCGACGTGTAGAGTACAAGCACGAACATCCCGAATATTAAATAAAGTATTCTCGCCATATCAACCTATTCATCGTCGCTGCCGCTTGAGCCAAACATGCTCTCGCTCCAGCGTCGCGATTCAAAAGAGAGCTTCCTGACGATCCCGATCACCGGAACGATCAGAAGCACCAGCAACGCACAAAAGAAATTGACGCCCCGGTTGACGCCTTGGGCAACGCTGACCGATATCGGCATTGACTGCTGCCAGTTCTGCCATGTGCCTTCGACCCGGAGCGTGTATTTCCCGGCCGGCAGCGATGAAACGGTCGCGTCTTGGAATTGATTGCCCTCGGTCCAGGCTCCGTCGCTGTCCGTGCCGCTGTAGTACTCGATCGGGATATTGACCGATTCGACCTCCAGGCTTTGGTCGTTGATCAGGTCAACGTCGAGATCTGCCCAGGAATTGCTGACCGGCGCGAACGCCCGGATGCGCACATTGCGGTTCGCCTTCAGCTCGAACTGCTGGCTGAAGATCGCCTGGGGCTGAGTTGCATTGGCCAGCGGCGGGATCTCCATCTTTTGGTTCAGAACGGTCGTCCCGGTGCCGGCGATCGGCAGCATAAAGATGCCGACGATGATCAACAAAAGCAGCGGCACCGCGCCCCAAGTGTAATACCACGAACCGGTAAAAGGCTGGTTTGGTGCAACGCCCCAGGGCCGCGGCAGGTCTGAGATGCTAAAGATCTTTTCGATCTCGTCGTTGGTCATGTAAACGCCGGCCGACCAATTCATCTCGCTGGACGTAACTTCCTGCGAGAGCATCAGCGGTGCGGCAACATAATCGACTGCACGGACGGTCTCGCCTTGTTCGACGCGCCAATAGAACTCGCCATCCACGTAACGGACCGTCGCGGGCGTGTCCTGAAAGATCTTAAAGTTGTGGCCGTTATAGCTTGCCGTCGCCCCGGCACCGATCGTCGCCGGCATTCCGACCTCGGCCGGATTTACGGGCTCGACGAAGTTCCAGTGGTTGTCCGAATGGACCAGCCAGCGGAAGCCGACCATCGGGTTATAGATCAGATACTCGTGCCAGTAATACGTCGTGCCGTAAACCGTCACGCTGCGGACCATTCGGCCGATGATGCGGAACTTCACATCGCCCGGGAACACGCCTTCTTGTCCGACCTTCAGCAGAAACTGGTCCGAGGTCGGGCTGGGCTCGAGCGCCTTAAAATACTTGAGGTTCCCTTGGTTTACGTCGAGCAGCGAAGAGCAGTTTGGGCAAGAAACGCGCTCGGCCTTGTCCGGGGCCGTAAGCGAAAGCGGGCCTCCGCAGTTCGGGCAGCCCATTCCAGCCGCGGTCGTTCGGCGTGCTTCGCGCTGTGCGGGCCGTGCGTCGCCGAGCCCGATCTCTTCAAGCGTCACCTGATTCCCGAGGAAAACCCACGGCGGTGAGACACTGTAGTCGATGGTCGCAAACTGGTTGTTCTTTCCGCTCAGGTCGGCGTACTGCGACTGCTCATTGGGTACAAGCTGATAGGGGATCTCGCCATCGGCCGCGACCGCCGTTGCGACGCCCTTCTCAAGTACCATCAGCGGCCCGTCCGAAGGTATCTGGGGAACGTATTTGCCGACCTCGATCTCATCAAAGCCAGGAATTGCGGTACCGGCCGGAATCGGCTGAAAAAAGGTCATGTAGAAGCGCCCTTGCGCTTCCGCGAGCCAGCCGACCCAGCCATTTGAAAAAGTTGCGTACCACTCGTCCCAAAATCCACCAAGCTCGTGCTTGAGCTGAGCACGCCCGGTCAGCTCAAATCTGTTTCCTTTAAATTCGCCCTTGAGGCCGAGCTTGAGCGGCGACTGCGAATCGGCGATCTCCGCGACCTTGCCAAGGTCTTCGAGCTTGCGGTCGGTCCGTGCTATAGCAGAGCGGCAAAAGGGGCAAACGAGCACGATGGTCGAGCCCTTTTTGAACTCGATCGGTGCGGCACACGAAGGGCAATTTGCGGCAAGCACGCTCATTCGGCACCTCCGGCTGACCGGGTCATCGGGTCAGCATCTTCTGTCATGGCGGTACCGCGTTCGATCTTCGTTATCGTCACATTTGCAGCCGCGATCAAGGCCTTGAGCTCCACCTCCCAGCCCCACTCCGGCCGCGTCTTGCAGCAATATAGATTGAATGTCGCGGTTCCGTATTCGGGATACGTGTGGCAGGCAAGGTGCGATTCGGTTAGCGCGATCAGGCCTGTAACTCCGCCTTCTCCGGGAAACTTATGCCAAACGCTTCCGATCGACTTCAGCTCAAGGCCGGCGATAACGCGCCCGAGAACATCGCGAAGCAAAGCTTCGTCCCGCAAGCGTTCGGGATCGCATCCTTCAGCTTCAATAAGCCATTCCGTTCCGACGATCATCAGGGTTTTGACAAGATGGTGCGGCTTCCGTCCGGTCGGCTGCCGCGGCATACATTTTCGAACTCGGGCGGTGTGAGTCTCCGCCAATGCCGATTCGTGAAAAAAATATAACGCATTCTGCCGGCAATGTCACCAACGCCCGACATCGCCTGCCGAAAAAGAAAACGGCCCCGGTCTTTCGCCGGAGCCGCTTTCGTTATCGTTCAAGGCCGCATTCGTTAATCAACGATGCGAAACTTGCCTTTGTTTTCGACGACCTGTTGGCTGACCTGGTCGGTCGTCAGCACCTTGATCTCGTAATCGCCGGTCTCGAGGCCGATGGTCGGCAGCAGCCTGGCGAGCGTCAACCGCTGGCCGGAATCGGAAAGCCCCTCCCAATTTTCCGGCTGGCGAAATACCTCTTTGCCGCCTTTCGTCAGAATGTATTCGACTGCAACCGCCGGGCGGAGCGTCGTCTGGTCGATGCCGGCATTATATACCTGCATATAGACCCCGACGTCCTGGCCCTTCTTGTAAACGCCTTCGAGGTTCGGGATCACCTTCGCGTTTCCGATAACGAACATCGCGCCGATGTCGCGTTCCTCGGTCGGGCGAAGTGTCGAGGCGAGCACGAGCGTTGATGTCGAAAGCGACTTGTCATCATAACGCGGGACCGTGAAGCCCTGATTGATGATACCGCGATTACCGGTAGCAACATCGCGAACGACGACGTCAACCTTGTAGGTTCCCGGCGTCAGCGTGTATGCCTTTTGGTAAACCGACTGGCGGTCGCGGGTCGTTGCAAGCTCTTCCCGCGTCGCATACGTGGTCACCGCATCTTCGAAGATGCCCGAGCGCTTGCCCGAGACGGCCGTGATGCGGCCAAAGATGTTAAGCTTTGCCGTTTGAACGCCGCCGTCATCTGCAAACTGCAACTCGCGATTCGGCGTCTGCACCGTAAAGGTGACGACAACTCGCTCCTCCGACTGGCGGAAGAAATCTACGCGAAGATTAAAATTGAGCGGGTTGTTATCGAGTACACCCGAATCGCCGCCGGCGATGCTTTGCATGTCGCCGTATTTGACTGATGGCGGACGCGAGAGATTGTTGATGATCTCAAGCCGGCGGAAGGGCGTATCCTGCTCGCGCATGTACTGGTTGTTGATGTTGAAGTTACCAATGCGGTCGACCTTGCTTGAGAGGCCGAGCGATTCTGAAAGCGTCAAGCCTGCACCGGGAACGTAGAGCATCGCGTCTTTTTCATTCGCGTTGCGGGCAATGCGGTATTCGCCCGTTCCGGTCGGATCGACAAACTCGATCTCGATACCGTCGCCGACGCCGTCAAGGTGCCGATAGAACCAGATCTCAAAGGGATAGGTCGTTGTCGTTCCGCCGCCTTCATATGAAGGCCGGTCGTAAGCGCCGCCCGAGGGACGCGATTCGATCGAATCCGGCTTGCCCCAGGCTATGTAGATGCGGCCGCGGTCTGTCCGCCAGCCGGGAATGCCCGAGGTAAAGCGTTCGTTCGCATAGGCGATCCGCTCGTAATATTCCTCGCGGAATTCGTTTTCTTCGGTGTCCGGGTTCGGGTCGCGCCGACGCCAAAAATTCTCGATAAAGTTTTCGCGTTCCTCATCGGTCTGCAGCGACATAAAGGCACGGCGTTCCTCTTTAGTGATGAGGTACGGAACGTCCTGGTCAAGCCAACGCTTGTAGGCCTCTTTCAGCTCGGGCCTGACGTTGCGCGAACGCTCGGTCGGGTCCTGAGTCGGCCTATTCTTATCATCTTTATCCCGCTGGGCCGAGACCGGAACGCTTGCCGCTAACATCAAAATGGCGGCCAGAAAAACGAAACGAACAAGATAGATCTTCGTCATAAAAACTGCTCCTAAACTTCAGGCGAAAGACGCACAGGTAACCGGAAGAAATGGGTAAATTTCCCTACTCTAGATTTTAGACAGTTATCCCCGCTTGTTCAAGATGCACAAAGCCCCATTTTGGGTTGCTTGCTGCTGTGGTGGATCACGCAACTGGGTTTTCGTGTTGCCGCTCTTTGCCAAATGCCCACGCAATAAAGATGGAAAAGACGTAAAGAGCTATCATCGGCGAGGCGAAAAGCATCAAGTTTACAGCATCGCCGGTCGGCGAAATAACGGCAGCGACGATCAGGATTACGACCAATGCGATCTTCCAGCTTTTCAGCATAAGTTGCGGCGTGATGAGCCCGATGCGGGCAAGAACGTAGGCAATGGCCGGCATCTGAAAGATAACGCCCATCGCGAGCATTATCAGCGTGATCAGATCGAAATAGTCAGTCGCCCTAAGCAGCAGCCTGAAGTCCGACCCGAGCCCAAGCAAATACCTCGCGGCCGGGGGGAAGAGTATGTAGTAAGCAAACGCAGCTCCGCCTACAAACGATACGGAAGAAAGCAAGATGAACGGCGTAACGTAAGACTTTTCGTGCTGATAAAGCGCGGGCGAGATAAACCCCCAGATCTGCAAGAGCAGAAACGGTACCGAAAGAGCAATGGCCGCATAGAGCGAAACCGTTACGTAAAGAGTAAAGGGCTCCTGGGCGGTCGTCACGATCATCCGCTCATCTGCCGCGGTTTCCGACACCGCATCCGGAGCGAGATCGACCGGCAGCAGGACGCCCGCGGGAATGACAGCGTTGATCGTATAGATCGGCTCGTCGGTGAAAAGCCCGATCTTGCCTTCCGCATTCTGCCCGACCACAGCCCTTACGGAAGTCCCGGGTTGGACAACGCTTGCTCCGAGGGTCGTGGCGCGGTCAAAAACGTAGCGGCCGCTATCTCCCGGCTTCAAAGAAGAAAGCGGAAGTATTCGTTCCTCGCCCGTTCTCCCCTCGACCGGCAGCTCACGCCGCTCGGCCTCGGAGAGCGCCTTGCGGATCGGCACACTCAGAAAATCATAGATATTGTCGGCAAAGACGAAGCAGAAGATGAATGCGAAGATGATAAAAACGACCGAACGGACGATACGCTTCCGGAGCTCATCGAGATGGTCCAAGAACGACATCTCGTGCGCCGGCCCATTCATTCTGTTCTCGATCTGCTTCATCTATTGGGTGTTCTAAACGGGCGGTTCAGAGCCAGTTTCGTTTGTCGAGCTCGTTCGCGTCGTCTACGTCTTCGGCGGGTTCGGCCGGAACTTCTTCGGGCTGAGTCTCTGGGTGAAAGGAACTCGCGTCAACCTCTCTTATTGCCGGAGCCTCAATGGCATTTACCTCGCGAGCCGGAGCGATCCGCGGCTCGCTCTTTTTGGCGGTAGCTTCGCTCTCGATCGCGTCGAGGTCAAACGCCTTCACCTCGCTCTCAAGGTCAACCTCGCGTTCCCAGGTCGAGCGGAATTCGCCCGCCGTATTGCGAAGATCGGCCATCATTTTCCCGATCTTGCGGGCATACTCTGGTAACTTCCGCGGCCCCAAAAAAATGAGCGCGACGAGCCCGATGAGGATAAGTTCCTGTGTTCCGATGGACTGGAAAATGAACAACAGCACAAAAAACTCCGGCTAAACTACCTCGATCAGCTTGCCGCCAAACGGCCCGACTCTTCCAATAACATGCGAGCCCGCAACGGAGGCAATATATTCTTCCGCCCGCTCGGCCGGGAGGCTGATCAGCAATCCGCCCGCAGTTTGCGGGTCAAAAAGTGCACTCTGCATTACGCCCGAAACCGACGCATCAAACTTGATTGTATCACCTACATAAACGCGATTGTTGCGGTCGCCGCGGGTCAGCATTCCCTGCTCGATCAGCTCCAGCGTTTCCGGAAGCAGCGGCACAGCGGCGGACTCTAGCGTAAACGTAACGCGGCTTGCCTTTGCCATCTCGAACGCATGGCCGAGAAGACCGAACCCGGTAACATCCGTGCAGCCATTTGCGCCGATCTCAATCATTGCTTTAGACGCTTCGGCGGCCGATGTGGTCATCGCCCGAATGCATGCGTCCATCGATTCCTGGCTCGCCACGCCGCGTTTGACAGCCGTGTTGATCGCACCGGTCCCGATCGATTTGGTCAGGATCAGAGCATCGCCCGGCATCGCTCCCGCGTTCGTTATCACCTTCTCCGGATGCACAAATCCCGTCACGGCATAGCCGAACTTCATTTCTTGGTCATCTACCGAGTGGCCGCCGATGACGACGACGCCGGCCTCGTTCATCGCCAGCTGCCCGCCGAGCAAAATCTGTCCAAGCACGTCCCAATCGCCCTTTTGCGGGTAACACACCACCGAAAGTGCCGTCACCGGCCGGCCGCCCATTGCGTAAACGTCGTTCAGCGAGTTGATCGCTGCCACGCGGCCGTAGATCACCGGGTCATCGGCAACGGGAGTGAAAAAATCGACCGTTTGGACCAGCGCAAGGTCGTCCGAAAGGCGAAAAACACCCGCGTCGTCGGAATTCTCGAAACCGACGATCACATTTTCGGTAGGTTGTAACGGAAGTTTGCTCAAAACTTGAGCAAGGTCGCCGGGGGCGAGTTTGGCCACTCAACCCGCACAGGAAACCATTTCCGTCAAACGCTTGGTCATCGGTTCTTCATTCCTCCTTTCGAAATTTATAAACCCAGTGCTTGCAACAATTACACCGATCCGGCCGTCCTATCCTTTTCACCCATCAGCAGTGAATATAGCCGATCAAGGTCGTCCGCATTGTAGTATTCGATCTCTATCTTGCCCGAGTTTCCTTTTCCGCTTTGGCGGATCTTTACGTTCGTCGCGAGGGCTCGCATAAGTTTCGTTTCAGCGTGCCGGACGTTCGGGTCACTGGTTTGAGTAACCTGTGTCTTTTTAGCAGTTATGTTTGTATCGGCTGCCGCACGCTTGATCGTCCGCTCCGCCTCGCGAACGGACATTTGTTTCTCAATGATCGCTCGTGCGGTCCGCACTTGGATCGCCTTATCATCTGTGAGAAGAAGCGCTCGGCCGTGACCGGCGGTTAACTTGCCTTCTTCGATCAGCTTTTGGATCTCTTCCGGCAGCTTCAATAGCCGCATCGAAGTGGCGATCAGCGAACGCTCTTTCCCAACCCGCCCGGACAGTTCCTCTTGCGTAAGTCCAATCGTATCAATGAGTTTGCGGAAGGCGTTTGCCTCTTCGATGGGGTTCAGCTCTTCCCGCTGGATGTTTTCGATAAGGGCGATCTCAAGGATCTTGTCATCGGAGACCTCCTTGATCACCACCGGTACTTTGTGCAAGCCCGCACGCTGAGCCGCCCGCCAACGCCGCTCGCCGGCAACGATCTGGTATCGATTACCGACACGCCGGACGACGATCGGCTGCACGATCCCGTTTGCCGCTATCGAGCTCGCAAGCTCATCGAGCGCCTTGCCGTCAAAACGGGTCCGCGGCTGCTGAGGGTTGCCGGAGATACGCGAAACATCGATCTCCTTGACGGTGCCGGTCGATTCGGCCGCCTCGATGACCGCCGCAGGGCTCTCGGCCGGTTCACCGAGCAGAGCGCTGAGTCCGCGGCCTAGCGGTTTTCTAGCCATGTTCGATTATCTCCTTCGTCAACTGAAAATAGCTCTCGGCGCCTCGCGACTTCGGGTCGTAAAGCAGGATCGGTTTCCCAAAGCTCGGAGCCTCGGCGAGCCGTACATTGCGCGGGATCACCGTCCGAAGCACCTGCGGTCCGTAGAAATCTCGCAGGTCCTTTGCCACCGCGGTTGAAAGATTCGTCCGCTCGTCAAACATCGTCAGGAGCAACCCCTCGATCTTGAGGCCCGGATTTAGCTCCCGCTTGAGTCGCGAAAGCGTCTCGAATAGCTCGGTAACGCCCTCGAGCGCGAAATATTCGGTCTGGATCGGGACGAGCAGCGAATCAGCGGCGGTCAGGCCGTTGACCGTCAGGATACCGAGCGACGGAGGGCAATCGATGATTATGTAATGAAAATACTCTCGGATCGATTCAAGAAGGCCCTTCAGAATATTTGCCCGGTTCTTGTCATCGGCAAATTCTATCTCAATGCCGGCTAGATTCTTGTGTGAGGGCAAGACCCAGAGCTTTTCGATCACGGTCGGGACGACCAGTTCCCGTACAGAATCGCCGGAGATCATCGCATCGTAGAGCGAACGGCGGCTCGGGAGTTTCTCGATGCCGGCGCCTGAGGTCGCATTTCCCTGGGGGTCGGCGTCAACGAGCAGCACCTTTTTGCCCTCAAGCGCCAACCCCGCCGCGAGGTTTATCGCGGTCGTGGTCTTACCGACACCGCCTTTTTGATTGGCGATCGCTATGATTTTTCCCATTTTTAGCGAAAATTGAGCACTTTTCGGGAATTTTGCCAGAAAAAGCTCGTGTAGACTGATTCTAGGCTATGCGCGGGTCAAAGCAAACCACGGATGTGGTACGTTCCACAAATATTAGCCATTTGGTGTGGAACGTTCCACAATCTCAGTTTTGATCAGTTCCCTTCGGTTGCGCAGCCGTTAGGTGGACGAGGACTGTAGAAAGCGCCGCCGGCGTTAATCCGGCGATCGAGCGAACCTGGGCAAAGTTTCGCGGCTGTGCCCGCTCGAGCCGCTCAACCATCTCATTCGAAAGCCCGCTGATCTCTCCAAAACTGAAGGCTTCAGGCACTTTCAGCGCGTCGTGGTGATTCACCCGTTCGGTTGCGGCCGTCTGCTTCTCGATGTAGCCCGAGTAAAGCGAATCCGCTAGAGCGGTGTCGAGGTCGCGTTCCCCGACCTCGGACCTAAGTCCGTTGGGGAGAAGACGATGGATGAGTTCGGGCGTAACACCCTGCCGCATCGCAAGCTGCGAGATCGTGAATGAATCGCCAAGGTCTGTGCCGAGCAACTGGGCGACCGAGGCATATTCGACCGACGACCGCTTGAACCGGGTACCGTCGAGTGCATTCCGTAATCTGGCAAGCCGGTCGCGTTTCGCGTTGAACCGCTCCCAGTCAGTGTCCCCGAGCAAGCCTGCCTCACGCCCGAGCGGCGAAAGACGAGCGTCCGCATTGTCGTGGCGAAGCGTCAGCCGAGCTTCCGCACGCGACGTGAAAAGGCGATAGGGCTCGTCCACTCCGTGGCGGATCAGGTCATCGACCAAAACACCGATGTAGGCCGTATCTCGTTGCAGAATAAAGGGTTTACGGCCTTCCGCCACAAATGCCGCATTGATCCCGGCCATCAACCCCTGGCAAGCCGCTTCTTCATATCCGGTCGTCCCGTTGATCTGCCCGGCCAGGAAAAGCCCGCCCATCCGCGTCGATTCCATCGTCGGCTTCATCTCCCGCGGGTCGATAAAGTCGTACTCGATCGCGTAGCCCGGACGGATGATCTGCACCTCTTCGAATCCGGGGACCATCCTCAGCAATTCGAGCTGAAGCGCGGAAGGGAGCGAGGTAGAGAAACCGTTCAGGTAGACCTCGTTCGTGTGGTGACCTTCGGGTTCGAGAAAGAGTTGGTGCCGATCTTTGTCGGCAAACTTGACTACCTTGTCCTCGATCGAGGGGCAATACCGCGGCCCGACGCCGGTTATCTTTCCCGAGTAAAGCGGCGAATGGTGCAGGTTATCGCGAATAGCCTGGTGAATCTTATCGCTCGTGTAGCCGATGTAGCATTTGATCTGAGGCTGCTCGATCCGTTCGGTGGCGAAGGAAAAAGGCACGGGCTTTTCGTCCGGTGGCTGCGGTTCAAATGCGTCCCAGTCTATCGTCCGGCCGTCAAGCCGCGGCGGCGTACCGGTCTTAAGCCTGCCGACCGGGAAGCCAAGGCGGCGGAGCGACTCGGCAAGCTCTATCGAAGCCGGCTCGCCCGCACGTCCTGCCGAAAAGGTCTGCCGGCCTGTATGGATCGTTCCGTTCAGGAAAGTGCCGGTCGCGACCACGACGGACCTCGCCGCAAAACGCCGCGTGTCCTGCATTTCAATTCCGATAACTCTATTATTCTCAACAATTAGATCAACAACCACACCTTGCCGCAAATGCAGGTTTGGCGTCGCCTCGAGCACCCGCCGCATCTCGGTCCGGTAAAGGCTGCGGTCGGCCTGTGCCCTGGGCGACTGGACCGCCGGGCCCCGCGAACGGTTCAAAAGGCGAAACTGAATGCCCGTCCGGTCGATGACCCGTCCCATGATCCCGCCGAGCGCGTCGATCTCGCGAACGACGTGGCCCTTTGCAATCCCCCCAACGGCGGGATTGCACGACATCTGCCCGATCAGGTCGAGATTGATCGTCACAAGGGCGGTCTTCGCACCAAGGCGCGCCGCCGCCGAGGCCGCCTCGCACCCTGCATGCCCGGCCCCGATTACTATGACATCAAACGTCTCGTCGAACATCGTACTTTACAGCCAAAAATAGCGGGCCTGCCCGCTATCTTTGTCAAAACCCTGATTGTAGCAAAAATGACGCCCTTTCCAAGCTTTATCGCGGCCTACGTCCACATTCCCTTGAGTGCGGTGTCAGCGATCGAGTGGAATCGAGCGAGCTTTACACGGTCCGAGTTCTTATAGGTCACAAGCGGCATAAAGCCGAAGTCCATCAGTTTTTGCATCGCGTTGTCGTTCAGCAGCACCTCGCCGCAAGGCTTATAGACCGTTTCCGTTCCATCCTTGTAAACGTGGACGGGCAGGCCTTCGATGTCCTGCTTTAGTGCCCGCCCCATGTCCCAGCGATAGGCGGCAAAGCTCTCCGCCAGCAACTGGCCTGCAGCAAAACATCCGTTCGCCCAGACGTAGCCGTCGTGCTCGGGTATTGCGTCAAACTCCTCGAAATTAAAATTATCGAGCGGTTCCGTTTCCCGGCCGTAAGGGAGCCTTGCCAGAAAACGCGGCATTACCATCCCGAGATAGACAGCCTCGGATTGGTCGCGAAGGGCGAGCCAAAGCTTTGACGCCATCGAATCCTCGGCAAGCTTCCAGGCAGCGGCATCGGGTTGCCCGGCCAGCGAATGCACGCCAAAAACATCCGGCCGCGTGTGCGAAATAAACGGAGCGTTTGCCGCGGCCGAGATCTTCGAAAGCCGGATCAGCGTTGCGACATCGTCAACATTCGCATCGAACGCGTAGTTGCCAAGTGCTAAGGCAAATGGCTCGCCGCCGGGAGCTTCGACCGCTTCTCGAACGAAGTGCCTGTAATAGGTCGTCCCCGAGAGGTTCTCCGACGACTTCAGGTCCTCGGCAAGCTCTTCTTTCGTCGCGTCCAGCAGAAAGATCTTCAGATCGGTTGAGGTCTCAGTTCGCCTGACCAGAAAGAAAAGCCCTCGCCACGCTGCCTCGAGTTCCTGGAAACGCCTGTCGTGGAGTATCCCGCGCATTAGCCCGCTGGTCGCTGCATCGACCGCCGCGGTCAACTGCGCCTGCTCGCCTTCATCTACTTCAACCAAATGCGGGCGGACCAGATCGCTGACAAGCCGTGCGAGGTCGGAAGACGGCTTCGGCTTCGGAACCGCGGCACCACCTGATGGCCTCGCAAGGATCGCCCCCAGAAGATCATCCGCCGCTGCCTCGGCCCTCTCGCTCGTGGCCGGTGCGGGCTCTGATCGCTCGGGGCCGCCGAACATCGAGCGTACCTCGCGGGCTGCAGAATTGAATGTGCTCTCCTGTTTTAACCGCCGGCGGAGATCACGCAGCTCCTCAAAGATCGGGACGCTTTGAAAGATCTTGTCCGGGTGAAAATCATCTAGCTCATTGAACTCAAGTCGAAGCGGTTCGCCGTTATAATCAAGCTCGAGTGCCACGCCGAGCCGTTTCATCACGTCATCGAAGTCATCGCGGTCGATCTCGATCGGCCTTCTTTCGCCGAGCGGCTTTCGCACGCCGTCGCCGATCCAATCGCCGAGCACGAGCATACGGAAAGGCGGCTCTTCGACAACGCCGCCCTTGTCCGATTCGAGCGTGAACATCCCTTCCAGTCCTTCTCCGCCTATAGCCATCTTGTTCCTCCGCGTAAGCCTATTCGCCCAGTGCAGTTCTGACAAACCGCGACTGTTCCTCGCTCAACTCGTCAAATTTCAAACCGAAACCAAACCCGTCAAGGACATACGCAACCGTACCGGTGAACCGCAGCGTCTTGCCATCCGCAGACTGCAGTTCGAAGGCGACCTCCTCGCCATCGCGAAAATTCGTCATCGATTCGACATAACAACCTCCAAGGCTGAGGTCGCTGATCCGGGTGCTTCGCTTCCCGGCGGCCGAGTCGAGTATGATCTCCACCGCAACCGGCTGCCGCTCATCTTTTCTCGCCATTACTAAAGGGCCGTTCTCCGTTCCTATTTATCTATTTCGATCGCCCGCAGTATAACATCCTTCGCCTTTCGAACCGGAACGGTCACCTGATACCAACGAGCGAGAGGACAGCAGGGCCCGTTGTGCTTACAAGCACGCAGCCGACGATCATGATGACAATCCCCGGCCAAAAGAGATCCCCCGACCTCAATCCACCCTCGCCGTAGGCCATTGCATTGGGTGGAGTGCTGATAATGAACGGAATGCCGAACGAGGCCGAGATCGCAACGAGTATCGCCGTCGAGGGCAGCGGTATAAGTGCTGTCGCGATCGGGATGAGCATGATCACCGAGGCCGTATTGCTCATTATGGAGGCAAAGAACGCCGCCGAGAGGCAAACAATGAAAAGCGCGACCGTCGGCGAATAGCTTCCGAACGGTATCGACTCGGTAGCAGCGGCAACTATCCCTGTAGCTTCGAAGAGCTTGCCGAGCGTGATGCCGCCGGCTATCAGTAGGAGCGTTGACCAATCGATCCTGCGGAGCGATTCACGATCGAGCAGTCCTGCCAAAAAGAGAGCGGCACTTGCCGCGATGGCGATAACGGCCGAGTTTATGCCATGGAGCGGTTCGGCAAGCCAGAGCACAACCGTCGCCGCCATGATCATCAGAAATTTCCCGCGGCTCGACCGGCTGTTGCCGTCAGCGACCGCCGCAGGTTCAAGAGAACAAAGGTCGAATCCGGCCGCGGCGCCTCTGGCGACCCGACCTCGAGTTCTCAACCAAAGAAGCCCGAAGCCGAGCAGAAGCATCCCGATCGTTAACGGAAACGCGAATGCCATCCACCCGATGAAAGAGACATGGACACTCCCGGCAAGCGAGGCGATCGCCACCGCGTTCGGACCGGTTCCGATGGGCGTGGCCATTCCGCCTAGATCCGCACCGAGAGCGACGCCGATCAGGAGCGTGCGGCGGGGCAAGCTTCCATCCTCGAGCCCGTTGAAAGCCGGACGAAGACACGCGATCATCAGCGCCGCCGCCGCGATGTTCGAAAGCCACATTGAGAGAAAGGCCGTGATCAAAATTACGAGAAGGAGAAGACGGTAAAAAGAGGTCCCCGAAACCCGAAAAGCATAGCGGATCATCTCACGGTCGATACCGAACTTTTCCGCCGCAACCCCTAGTGCAAATCCGCCAAAGAAGAGCGCAAGAACCGGATCCGCCGCCCATGCCATCACCCGCGCAAAGCTGAGCGTTGCATCAAGCGGCCCGAGAACGAGCGGTATCAGTGCCCAGAGCAAGAGCGAGGGAACGAAAGGCGGCGTCGCCTCGCTGAGCCAAAGGATCAGGCAAACGCCCGCGACCGAGAGCACACGTGCAAACAGCGCACTCTCAACCAAGATCTGCGGCAGAACGGCCGCTATCAGGATGCCGAGTGCGACAAAAGCCCACCGCCGCTTCTTTGCCTCTTCGTTCTTCACAGACAATTCCACGGCGATGGTAACCCCTTACCGTGTCCGTAACAAGGCTTACCCGGTATTTGCTCTATGCTGACCTGACAGCTACCTTCGTCGCCTCTTTCTCGGCACGTTTATTCATCTTGAGCGTCAGTATACCGTCCTTAAGTTCGGCATTGACCGATTCCTCATCAACGAGTGAAGGCAGCGACAGCTCACGATAAAAGCGGTCGCTTGTCCACTCGGAATAGAATTTCTTCTCATCCTCGCTGCTGAGTTCGGTGCCGGCCCTGCCGCTGATGAATGCGCGGTCGCCTTTGACGCTGACCTCGATCTCATCCGGCCGGAAGCCCGGAACCGCTGCCTTAAGCATGACGGCCGTGTCGGTCTCGGTTATCTCGACCGGCGTCGGCCGCAGGATCTCCGATTCGGCCCTGAACCAATCATCGAGATGCGTTCCGATCATATGTCCCCGTTCCTGAAAGAACTCGAAAGCCCTTGAGGCGACATCGCGGAAGATCTCCGTTGAACGCTCGAACATCTTTTCCACATCGACAAAAAGTGGAGATACGGCCGGCTTTGCGTCGGCCTTTTCCAATAGTTTGACTTCTTTTTCCATACATCACTCTCCAAATACGAAAGTTCCGAATGCCAGACTGGTATTCAACTCCTCTGACCGCAAATCATGTGCCCTTCGTTTTCGCGAGCACTTACACAAAGCAGTCCGCCTCGAGCGCGGAATTAAAGCACGTCTATCGCGGGAAATTCAGCGCGGTGTACTGAATCGTTCGCCTAGACAGCGAGCGCCGATCACGGCTCTCAGAAAATTGGGGTTATACTTCAGTTGGAGCCTCGGCGGAACGGAAATTGAACCTTTGTTTGTCGGTCAGATCTTCGGCACGGAATTATGGGCACAGCCGAGAGCAAGAAAATGAACAGAAGGCCATTTGGGCAGCGGCCGGGAATGCTCCGTGCGGCCGATGCCTCGCTCGTCCGCGCTTGGTCGATCACCGCCCTCGCCGTACGCAACCTTTTCGTAAATAAACTCCGGACGTTTCTCACGCTGCTTGGCATCATTGTCGGCGTTGCCTCGATGATCGCGGTCGTGACAATAATCCAGGGCCTTAATGAAACGGTCGCGAACACCTTCTCCGCAAATGGTTCGACAGTTTTTTCTATCTCAAAGGGCCCGAGCGTGATCACTAGCCGGGAGCAGATGCTGAAGGTCGGCAAGCGGCGTGACGTCACTGAGGAAGATGCCGAGGCGGTCGAACGCGGCTGCCCGCTCTGCTGGCGTATCGGCTATTCGGCACGCGGGTCGGAGATCGTAAAGTACGCGGAAAAGACAGAAGAGAACGTGACGATCCGCGGGATCACGCTATCACAATTTGATATCGAAGACCTTGCCGCCGAGACCGGCCGGGTTTGGACCGGGAATGAAGCTGACGCCGGCCACTATGTCGCCGTGATCGGAGCCGACATTGTAAAGAACGTTTTTGGCGATGCTCCGCCCGAGACAGTTATCGGCCGGCAGTTGCGCATCCGCGGAGCAACCGTCCGCGTTATCGGCATCGTTGCACCGCTTGGTTCGATCCTCGGTGTCTCACGCGACAACTTCATTCTTGTCCCGTATAACACTTCGCTCAAGATCTTGCCCGGCCGAGGCTCGTTGGTCATCAATGTCCAGGTCCAAGATCCGTCGCAGCTTGAGAACGCCAAGGACCAGGCGACAGCAGTGATGCGTGCCCGACGCGGCATGATCGCGATCCGTACAGGCGACGTTGAGGAATTTGACGAAGGCTTTACGGTCGAGTCGGCCGATGTTTTCGTCGGGCTTTATAGCGATGCGACGAGCAATATCTATCTCGTCACGATCGGTGTTTCGGCCATCTCGCTGATAGTTGGCGGGATCGTTGTGATGAACATAATGTTGGTTTCCGTGGCGGAGCGAACAAAGGAGATCGGCCTTCGGATGGCGGTCGGCGCCCGAAGGTCGGACATCATGCGGCAGTTCATGACCGAGGCTGTGGTCATCGCGGCCGCAGGTGGTGTGATCGGGTTGGTGCTCGGCTTTGCGCTAGCAAACCTTATTTCGCTGTTGATCGGCTTTCCAACGCTCATCAACTTGATGTCGGTCGTTCTCGGTATCGGGGTATCATCCGTGGTCGGAGTGATCAGCGGGCTTTATCCGGCGTGGCGGGCCGCCCAGCTCAATCCTGTGGAGGCAATGAGACGCGAATGAGGCTTGATCACTTCAGAGAATCGGCCATCATGGCATTCGATACCGTTCGGACGAACAAACTCCGCTCGGGCCTTACGATCCTCGGCGTTTCGGTCGGCGTTATTACCGTAATGCTGATGGTCTCGATCATTCAGGGCTTGAACCGTTCGTTCGCCGAGCAACTCGAGGCGATCGGCTCGAACATCGTATTTATCACAAAGTTCGACTCGTCCTTCGGCCGCCAACCGAATCAGGAAGAGCGGATGCGCGAAGATCTTTCGCTAGCCGAGGCTGAAGCTCTCGGTGCCGAACTCCGCAACATTGTCGGCGTCTCGCCCATACAACGAACGCTCTCGGAGACGGTCCGCTACCGCGAAAAGCAAAGCGATACCCCGATCCTTATCGGTGCCACCCGCCATTACGAGGAAGTGCATTCGCAATTCGTCGAACGCGGGCGGTTCATCACCGATGCCGACCTTCGCTCGCGAGGAAACATCGTCGTCCTTGGCAAGGACGTGGTGAAGGCACTCTTCCCTGCTGAGGAACCGCTCGGCAAGGAGGTAAAGATCGGAGGGCGGCCGTTTCAGGTTGTTGGGGTGATGGGCGATCTCGGTTCGATCTTTGGCCAGTCGCGCGACAATTCGGTATTTATTCCGCTGACGACGTTTCAGAAGTTTTGGCGTGACATCCCGTACCCACAAATGGTCTTCATCATCGTGGTCCGTCCGGTGGATCGCTCATATGTCACATCCGTTACCGACGAGACCAGAGACGTTCTCCGCCGTGTCCGGGGTGTCGGCTATGGCCAGCCCGATAACTTCTACATCTCATCGCAGGACGCTTTGCTGGATATATACAATCAACTGACCGGCGCGACCTATCTTGTGCTGACGGCGATCTCCGCGGTCGCATTGATGATCGGCGGCATCGGCGTAATGAACATCATGCTCGTATCCGTCACCGAGCGGACGAAGGAGATCGGCATACGAAAGGCCGTCGGGGCGACGCAGAACGTCATCCTCTCGCAGTTCCTTATCGAGGCGGTCGTGCTGACGGGTATCGGCGGGCTTATCGGGCTGGTCGTCGGGCAGGTTGCGAGTTGGCTTATCAATGCTTATTCGCCTCTCCCGGCTTTCGTTCCGCTTTGGACTATTTTCGTCGGGATCGGCGTTTCGGCTTTGGTCGGAATCGTGTTTGGCATTTTTCCCGCCTGGAAGGCAGCAAAGCTCGACCCGATCGAGGCACTCAGCTTTGAGTAGAGCACTCGCGGTGCGCAAGAAACGGGGCCCGCTCCGACCCTGCATATCGGAACGAGCCCCTTGTTTCGCGTTGGGGCCGAAGCCCCTTCGCAAAACCCTGTCTACAACGGATCAATGGCCTAGTGCCTGACCAGCGAATCGTGAACCGCGGTCGGCAACACGGACATCATGCCCATAAAGACCATCCCGAAGCAGACAAAGCCAAACACTACGGCCGCCATAAGCGTCATGTTGCCAGTAACGACAAACCCGAGGGCGGCGAAAGCAATCACCAACCAGAGTGCGATGTATATCTTTGTCAGCATGATATCTCTCCTCAAGAAGCCTCCTACTGCCTGAGTGGCAGAAAATCCGGTCTTCTTGCCCTAAGTAAAGTGCAACGCGTGTGCCAATCTGGTTTGCCCGTAAAATCAGCATCTGCACGGGTTGCGGCCGCGAAATCCTCCGCACATCGCCTGGCCCTCGCGCGTGTTTGTTCGCAATAGAAAAGGCTCGGCGGGTGCCGATCCTTTCTTTGATCTTCACAGCCGTTGCCTATTGCGGCCGCGTGCTTTCCCGACTTCCGGCCGGCACCATCGGAACCTCGTCGCCCTGTCTGTCCACGGAGTACCGACCGGTCATCACTGACGGCGTCAGCTTCAATATGACCTCAACGTTTTCCCGCACCCAACTATCCATCCAGCGAATGCTGATCGCCGGCGTCAGCGTTGGGTTTATCTCGGCGACGAGTTGAAGAGCCTTCTCCCGCTCTTCTTTGTCGGTTACCTGCGCCGCCTCACCCTGCACGATGACGCTCTTCCAATCGCGTTTGCTCGTAACCTTCTCGAGTTGAAGGCACACCTTCGGGTTGCCGCGGATGATCTCCGCCTTTTTGCCGTCGGTCGTGTAGATGTAGATGACCGGCCTTGCCCAAGCGAAATGCACGGGTACGACATACGGCATCCCGTTCTGTGAACAGCCGAGGTGGCCGTAGTTAACCTCATCGAGCAACTGCTCGATCTCGCCAGGATTCATTTCTACTACTTCGATCATAACTTTAAGCCCTATGATAGCATTACGGTCGCTCCGCGACTGCAGTATCTAATAGTGATGAGATGCAATGTCTGTTCCCTGTCGGATGGCCGGAGATGGAACAGGGTTTGCCGTTCAAGCCTTATGAAGAATAAGTTCGGAGAGGACTATGAAAATCATAATTGCTACAGATGGATCGAGTTTCAGCCTTGCCGCTGCTCGCGAAGCCTGCGGGCTTTTCGGCCACATGGAGGACGCTGAGTTTTCGGTCGTGTGCGTCTATGAGGATATCCCGATCGCGGCGACCGAGCCCTTTGCTCTGCCGCCCGAGTACTACGAAGAAATGATCGATGCCGCTCGTAACCAAGCTCAGCACTTTGCCGAGCAGACCGCCGATGAGCTCCGCTCGGGTTGTCCCGAAGCGAAGATTGCCATCGAGGTCATGAGTGGGAAGCCCGCCACGGCAGTCGTCGAGTTTGCGGAGCGGATCGGTGCCGATAACATCGTCGTCGGTTCACATGGCCGTGGTTTTTGGGGACGCCTTCTCGGCTCGGTCTCGAACTCGGTTGTTAACCACGCACCTTGTTCGGTATTGGTTGTTCGCAGTGAGCCGGTGGGTGAGCAATGATCTGGTTTCGAGCAATTGCGGTTTGGTTGCTGATGATGGCGGCGGAGACGGTTCACGGCATTCTGCGGGTGGCTCTGCTCGCTCCGCGGGTCGGCGATCTTCGCGCTCGGCAGATCGCTCTCTTCATAGGTTCGGCAATCATTCTCGGTATTGCGTATCTTTTTATCGGCTGGATCGGCGCGCGTTCAAAATCAACGCTGCTCGCCATTGGCTTCATATGGATGCTTCTGACGCTCGGCTTTGAAGCAGTTCTTGGCATTTACGCATTCGGTTTCGGCTGGGACCGCATCCTTGCAGAGTACGACCCGCGCACCGGATCGCTAATGCTATTTGGCCTTTTCGTTCTGCTCTTTGCTCCGCTTATTGCTTTCAGGCTTCGTAGAAATCAATGATCATCGTCGTCATTGACCCGCTTGGCGTCAACTTCGGTTGCGGTGGTACCTCCGGCCCTTATCTCGGTGTGGCGTATCTGCCCGCCAAGGTTCGCCGTCCAGCCCATCAGGCCTAGAGTAACCAATGCAAACAATAAAGCCGGCATTGCACTAACGCGCTGTAGGCCCGGTTTCATAAGCCCGATGACAAGTCCTACGGCAGCGGCGATGCCCGTCACGATGGCAACTCCGAGAGCGAACTTTGCCGCGTCCTCATGACTTTCGATGAATACTTCTGAAACTCCCGGAAGTTTTTCTACGATCTCCTCGGCGGGTTCGCCCGTAAGATATGTCGGCACTGCAACGGCAGCCGCTGCTAGAATGATGATCAAGCCTGTGTTCAACATCACCCGTGAGTTTCGCATCAAACCGTAGAGCGCGACCGGTAGCCCGATCACTAAAGCGAAAAGCGGAAAGTGGTTGAGTATTAAGTGCAAATGAGCGCTGTCCATTTCGATTCTCCCCAAGATAATTTCTGTAACGCAGGCCCGGGATCTTTGACGATCTCATTGCCGGATATCAATGAACAGTGCAATCGCAATACCAAAAAAGGCAGACGTTGCCGCCTGCCTCCATCAGATCACATCGGACTTTCGCTCAGCGTCAGGTTCCAAGCACCGACTTCAGTTCCTCGAGTAGGTGCTCGGCCGTAAAGGGCTTTGCAAGCACGGAGGTGATCCCGAGCGATTCGATCTCCTTTCGCTGGTTATCGTTCATCAGCCCGCTCATCATTATCATTCTGAGGTCGGGATCCATTTTCCGCATCGCCCGTACCATCGAAGGCCCATCCATATAAGGCATCGCGACGTCTGCGAGGACCAGGGCTGTCTCGGTACTGTGCTGGGCAAAGACTGAAAGCCCTTCGGTTCCATCCGCCGCCGTTAAAACCCGGTAACCAAACTTCTCGAGTGTGGCGGCCGTGACATCGCGGATATATTCTTCGTCATCGACAACGAGCACCAATTCGCCATTGCCTTTGAGTTCAGTGGTCGTCTTCGGGGCAGACTCGGCGATCTCGGTCGCGTCCGCTGCCGGAAAGTATATTGAGAACCGCGAGCCTTTGCCCGGTTCGCTGTAAACATTCACAAACCCGCCGTGGCTCTTCACGATGGTCAGCACGGTGGACAAGCCAAGGCCTGTTCCGTGGCCAATGTCCTTGGTTGTGAAAAAGGGATCGAAAATCTGCTCCTTCACATCTGGCGGCATACCTATGCCCGAGTCGATGACGGTGATGACGATGTGTTCGCCAGGGGTCGCCTCCGGGCTCATTCGCGCGTAGTGGTCGTCGATATTGATACGGCTCGCTTCTATTGCGAGCGTACCGCCCTCCGGCATCGCGTCGCGAGCGTTGATCGAAAGATTCATCAGCACCTGATGGACCTGTGTCGGGTCGGCTGAGATCACCGGAAGATCGGCGGGGACATTGAACTTGACCTCGATGTTCTTTGGAAGCGTTTCCGAGAGCACCTTTACGAGGTCCTTCACCATGTGCCGCAATTGCACGGCGATACGCTCGCCCTTGAGTCCGCGGGCAAAGGTCAGCACCTGCTGAACAAGCGAACTTCCCCGCTGGGTGTTCTTCTCGATCATGTCCAGCCATTTTGCTGTCTCGGGGTCCGGATCGCGAAGCTTGAGCATGCCGACGGACATAAGGATCGGCGAGAGAATGTTATTCAGGTCGTGGGCGATGCCGCCGGCAAGCGTGCCGATAGATTCAAGCCGCTGAGCACGGAAAAGCTGTTCCTCGGTGCGGCGTTTTTCCGAGACGTCCGTGTTAATGACCAGAATGTAATCCGGCTGTTCGTGGTCGTCGCGGACAAGCGTCCAGCGGCTCTCAACCACCAGCGATTTTCCATCTTTGGTAAATTGCCGCTCCTCAAAGCGATGCTCATCGTGGCGCTCGAATTCGCGTCGTATCTCAAGTATCCGCTCCGGTCCGCTGCCGAGCACAACGTCATTAAAGGGCCGGCCAAGAGCCTCATCGATCGGGCGTCCGTAGATGCGTTCGGCTCCTCTGTTCCAGAAGATCACCTGGTAGTTCAGGTCGCAGACGATGATCGCGTCCTGCGCCTTTTCCAGGAGCGAGGCCTGTTGGCGGATACGTTCCTCCGCCTGCTTTCGCTCGGTTATCTCGTAGCGGATGGCGATGTACTGAAATGGCTTTCCGTTCGCGTCGAGCATCGGCACAATGGTCGTATCGACCCAGTAGATGCTGCCATCTTTCGCCCGATTCTTGATCTCGCCGCGCCAAACCTGGCCGCGGGCGATGGTCGTCCAAAGATCACGGATGAATTCTTTAGGGTGATGCGCGGAGTTGATTATCCGGTGGTCCTGGCCGATGAGCTCTTCACGCGAGAACTTTGAGATCTCGCAGAACTTATCGTTTACGTAGGTTATCCGCCCGCGCTGATCTGTGATCGCGACGATCGCGGATTGATCGATGGCGAATTTGAGGTCCGAGAGTTCTTTCAGAACATCGTCATTCGGCCTTTCACTGTTTGCAGGGTCAGTCATTAGCTTTTGGCGACGGCGGGTTCCTTGTCGCTGACCGCGTCGTAGAGGCCCGCTTTTCTTAATTTGTATCGAAGCTGGTCGCGTGAGATGCCGAGCAGCTTTGCGGCCTGTGTCAGGTTGCCCGAGGTGCGTTCAACTGCCTGACGGGCAAGTTCGGCCTCAACCTCGTCGAGCGTAACACCTGCCGCCGGGAGCATGATCCCGCTGCGGGCCGTTTCCGCCGGTGCAAATTCTCCGAGCATATCGTGCGGAAGGTGTGTGGTCGTAACGTATTCGCCGTCCTCAAGTATCGATGCCCGCTCAATAACGTTCCTCAGCTCGCGGACGTTACCCTTCCAGTCGTATGTTCTAAAGATCTGCTCGACCGCCAGCGTTAACCCCTTAAGCGGCTTTTGCTTCCGCTTTATGTTGACGCGGTCAATGTAAAAATTCGTGAGGAGCATTACGTCGTCGCCGCGTTCGCGGAGCGGGGGAATATCGACCTGTATCACCGAAAGCCTAAAGTAGAGGTCCGAGCGGAAACGCCCATCCTCGCCGGCACGCTTGAGGTCCTGGTTTGAGGCAGCTATGATTCGGGCATCGAGCTTGATGTCCTTTAGACCACCGACGCGGCGGAAGAGCCCGTTCTCGAGCACCCGCAAGAGCTTTGCCTGCAGCGGCAGCTCCATCTCGCCGATCTCGTCCAGAAAGATCGTCCCGCCGTGTGCTTGTTCAAAAAGCCCTTCCTTCCGTTGCTTGGCATCGGTAAAAGCTCCTTTCTCGTAACCAAAAAGCTCTGATTCGATAAGGGTCGCCGGAAGCGCGGCGCAGTTGATAGCGAGGTACGGTGCCTTTGCCCGGTCAGAGGCAAAATGGATCGCCCGGGCGAACAGATCTTTTCCGGTTCCGGTCTCGCCCTGAAGCAGGATCGAATTTACGTCCGAATCGGCGACCCGGCGGGCGAGTTCCTTTGCCTTTACCATTGCCGAAGATTCGCCGATTATCTCGTCAAAGCTGAGTGAGGCTGAGCGTTCCCGCCTTGCCGCCTTTATCTCGCGTCGCAGCTTTCGCGTTTCGACAGCGTTGCGAAGCGTGACCTCAAGCTCTTCAAGGCGCACCGGCTTCCCGATAAAGTCGTGTGCTCCGGCTCGGAGTGCGGCGACGGTATGCTCCACATCGACATTGCCCGTAACAATGATCGCCACAAGTTCCGGGTTGATATCCTTGAACTTTGCCAGAAGGTCGATGCCTGAGCCATCGGGTAGCTCTACGTCGATAAGCGCGATCGAGGGTTCAAACTCCTCAAAAGCCTTCATCGCAGAGCTGACGTTCTCGGCCGCTTTGGTTTCATAGCCCCAACTGCCGACGGCCTCAGCGAGAGCCATCCGGATGAAGCCGTCGTCGTCGATTATCAGAATTCGTTCGTTCTTTTCGGGCATCAAGAAAAATGTGAAGCCAAAGCCGTGCAGGACGCGTTCAGCTAATTGTATATCGCGAATGAATTCGGGCATCAAGCCCAAATTCGCGAATTTTTTCGCGCAAGTGAAATTTGTTCTATAGGAAAGAGCCGAAAGTCGCAACCGACGAGTAAATTTGGCAATGGTGGCACATCCATTGCACTTTCGAGCCGTACCTGCGGTAGAATTTTTGTTTTGACGTTAAGAGGGTTATGAAATTACTGATCGCATATGACGGTTCCCGATGTGCTGAGGCCGCACTTGATGACCTTAAGCGGGCGGGGCTTCCAGCCGAGGGCGAGGCATTTATACTATCGGTCGCCGAAGTTTGGCTTCCGCCTGCTGAAAGCGTGAACGGCAGCCTTACGGATGATCCGTATATTCGCAGCATGGTCGAACGCCGGCAGGAAAAGGGCGAGCGGGCGCTTGCCGAATATGAGGCCTATGCCCGCCACGCGGAATCGCGAATGCGGATGCTCTTTCCTGATTGGAGCATCACGGCCGAGGCGACCTATGGCTCGCCGGCCTGGGAGCTTCTGGCAAAGGCCGATGAACTCGAGCCCGACCTCATCGTTACCGGTTCGCAGGGGCAATCGGCGCTGAGCCGCTTTCTGCTCGGTAGTGTTTCGCAAAAGGTTTTGAACGAAGCTAAGTGCTCGGTCCGCGTCGCCCGCGGCAAGAATGAGGTCGATCCGGCACCGATCCGCTTGACCATCGGCTTTGACGGTAGCCGAGGCGCCCGTGCCGCGGTCGATTCTGTAATTTCACGAACGTGGCCTGAAGGCACTGAGGCACAACTTATCTCTGTGACCGATCCGATCTCACCGACAACCATCGGCCGCTTCGTCCCGCCTGTCAACGCAGCGATCGAAGAGGTCAACGCGGCAGAAACAGATTGGTTGACAGCACAGGCCGCGGAAGCGATCAAGGACCTCGCCGGTGCAGGCGTCGCCGCCACCCATCTGATCATCGCCGGAGCACCGAAGCGAGTCATAGTCGAAGAAGCCGAAAAATGGGGAGCGGATTCGATCGTCGTCGGAGCCAATGCTTTCGGCAGCAAGCTTGAACGATTCCTTCTCGGCAGCGTATCCTCCGCGGTCGCCGCCCGTGCTCATTGCACGGTCGAGGTCGTACGGTAGCCTTTCCGATCTAAAGCCAAATGAAAAGCCGGGTCCAAGCCCGGCCTTTTTTCTGCCTTGTTGAACCGATCAATTCTGCCCGATCTTCTCGATGTCTGTCTGGAGCCGGGCGATCGCCGAGTTGGTCGAATCGGCCATCTTAAGCCGTGCAAGCGTGGCGTTTGCATTCGCCGCGTCGCCCTTCTTTGTGTAGGCGACAGTCAGGTTTTGCAGTGCCTGGATGTGATTCGGGTTCTTCTCTAAGGCACCGTTAAATTCTTTGATCGCCTTGTCGTAGTCAGGGTTCGGCCGAAATACGTACGTCAGGCCGAGGTCCGTGCGGACGTTTATGTCCTCCGGCTTTTTCTCGATCGCAAGCTGATAGGTCTTCTCGGCATCGTCATACTTGTTCGAGTCGAAATACGCGTTGGCGAGATTGACGATCGTATCGTAGTCGTCGGGCTTGATCTTCCGAGCCTGCACAAGAAACTCGACCGCGCCATCAAACCGCTGTATCTGGTAATACATTTCAGCGGCCTTTATCTGGGCCTCAAAGTTCTCGGGTTCGGCCCGAGCCTTGTCAATTGCGGCCTGAACCTCCGGTATCGAGCCGCCGGTCTGAGGGTCGCCAATGTTCGGATGTCCCGAGGGAAGCCCAGGCATTTGCTGTGTCGGCTGTCCGGCCTGAAGCGTCGCCTTTTGGTTTATCGAATTGGCGAACATAAAGCCGATGATGACGCCGCCAAAAAGCCCGACGATGCAAAATAGAATGTTCTCTTTGTTGATCATGATGTTATGCGAATGAAAGCGGCCAATTGTCCTTTGTTCCTACAAACCTACCGCAAGCTCTATGCCGCTGCACATTATGCGGATTTCCGGGCCGGAACCACAGAAAAACACATACGGCCGGCTGCCGTGTTGCGAAGTTTCCCGCAGGCAAGTTTAATCGCGAGCGGTTCAGACCGATGTGACACTCATCACATTGCCCCGAGGGTTTAGCGAATAGAATAAATCGAACTGCGCTTTTGGTTTACTGATTAAAGCACGAGACAATAGATGCGTCGGCCCGGACTTCAACTTAGATTAAAGCTTTTCGCTGCTTTGCTGTGCACGGTGGCCGGATTTGCTTTGTTCGCATTGCTCGGGCCTGCGAGGGTGATCGAAGGATCATCGCTCGAAGAAGAATCAGCCGCCGGGCAAGCACGGTATTCGAAGTTCTCTCACGATATCGCTGCTCATAAAACAGCCTGTTCGAAGTGCCATACTTTTCCATCAAAGAACTGGAAAGCGGTCCGGCCGGCCGATAGCGCATTCGCGGATATAACAGAATACCCGAACCACGCATCGTGCATCAATTGCCACCGGCAGCAGTTCTTTCGCGGGGCACGTCCGCAGATCTGCACCATCTGCCATACGAATCCCGGTCCGCGAAACAGCACCCGTCATCCGTTCCCAAATCCGCGTGAGGTTTTTGACGCTTCGCCGAAAGGCAAGGACGCCGAGTCTGAGTTCGACATCAACTTTCCGCATGAGACGCACATAGGCATCGTATCCCAACTTCGCCCGCGGGAGGTCGAATTTGTTCGGGCCGGTTGGACAACGATGCGCCGGAGCGAGGAAAGCTGCAAGGTCTGCCATCAAACACACATGCCGCAGGGCGACTCGGAAGAAGAATTCGCCGCGGCACCGCCGAAGGACATTGGCGACAATTTCTGGCTGAAAAAGGGCACCTTCAAAACCTCGCCGATCGGTCATACTACTTGCTTTACGTGCCACTCGCCCGATACAGGCATTGAACCGGCACCATCGAACTGCGCCGCCTGCCATGCGCCAAAACAAAAGGCGCCGACGGCCGATTTTGACAAGGCACTTTGGGCACGCGTCGGGCTCCGCGACCGCATCATCCGCGATGCCTGGTCAACGCGCTACTCCTCCGGCACATATCGCCACGAGTTCCCGAGCCATGCCGAACTTGACTGCGCAACGTGCCACGACGTTTCGTCAATGAAGACCCTCGACCCGCGTTCGATGAAGGTCCCGATCACATCGTGTAACAATTGCCACATCACAGCGACCTCAGATGACGGCGGGGTTTTGAATTTTGAGATCGACTCGCGAAAGGCCGATGCCTCGTTCCGCTGCATTAAGTGCCACTTGTCCTTCGGCTCGCAGCCGATACCGGAGTCGCACATCAAGGCCGTCGCGGCGATGGCAGGAAACTGAGATCAATAAATGGAAGGCCAAAGAACAAGTCGTCCAGCAAATAGCGACACCACGATCCGGGCGTTAAAGCTCGTCGCGGTCACCTGCGCAGTGCTTGCCGCCTCGCTTTATTTTGCTGCCTGCGGTTCGTCGCCGGAGCAGACAAACGTGAATATTACGACAGCTCCGACGCCGGAGAGCCCAGCGAATCTCGAATTTGCTGTCCTGACAGAGAGCGACGAATATTCGTCGTTCAGCCACTCGAGCTCGGCCCATGCTCAGGTCGACTGCCTTCTCTGCCATGCCCGCGAAACCGATTCAGCCAAGCTCGACCTTCCGGGACGCCTGGCACACAGCCCGTGCGCCGGCTGCCACGTTGAGCAGTTCTCATCGCCAAAGCCGAACCCTGCCAGCAAGATGTGCTCGATCTGCCATACGGACGCCGAAGCCGGGGCATTGAAGGAATTCCCTCCTCTGAGAAGCTTTAACGTCAAGTTCGACCACAGCCGCCACCTTCGGATAACAGACTGCACTACGTGTCATGCACCGATGAGGCAGGCAGCCTCATTCTCGATGCCGAGAGGCTCTGCGGCACACACGACCTGCTTTGCGTGCCACACGGCACAGGAACCGATCGGAACGTGCAATACTTGCCACACGCCAGGTACGCCAAAGCGTTCGACCCCTCGTAATTATGCAGGCGGATTTAGCCATCGCGACCATACCGGCCGGGCCGGCTTGAGCTGCACCTCGTGCCACACGATCCGGCCCGGTTCGATGCGTAGTGGACAAGTGGGCTCGCCCGTTTTTGCGATGCACTTTCCCGCCGGCCGGGCGACGAGTTGCGCAACCTGCCATAACGGCAAGCGTGCATTCGGCGGCAACGACTTCACAAACTGTAAGCTTTGCCACGAGGGTTCAAACTTCAGCATGCCCTAGATGCGCGTGAAATTCCGCGGTCTTGCACGAATTAAGCGCGAGATACCGGTACCGGTTGAGCCCGCAAACGGCCTTACGTGCGGGAAACCACGAATCCATTGAAATACCTGGTATCGGCATACCGGTTGCAGTTATTTATTATGAAAGGCCCTTTGGCCTGCAATTGGCGGCCCGGTCCGCCGGAATTACTTAGGGAGACCTGAAAAGATATGAACATCCGACGATTAAAATTAACCGCAGCCATTGTATTCGTTTTTGCGATGGTAGGCTCGGTCGCATTCCGTAGTGTTGTTCCGGATGCTTCGGCCGAAACGCTCATTCCTGTGGTTGTTGTGGCTGATGATACCGCAACGATCTACAAGACAAAATGTGCGATGTGCCATGCACCGAAGGCCACGAAAGCTTTTGACCTGGAGAAATCCGATGAGCACCACGTCAACGCAATTCTGAAAGGCGCGAAGGCAGAGAAACCGCCGCATATGCCCGAGTACGAAACTAAGGGCATTGATGCAGAAAAGGCCCAGGCTCTCGTAACATACATGCGAAGCCTGCGAGCTGCAGCCGAATAAATGTATTAGCGAAGCTAAAGTCCGGCGATCCAATCAAGGGATTTTAGAGCTAGTGAAAACGAGAGAACCCGAGATGCTTTGGCATTTCGGGTTCTTCTTTTTGCTGCCGGCGATCAATAAAGCAGAAGTGTGAGGAAAATCGCGAACACCATCAGCAGCCCGGCGATATAGGCTGTGAATCCGAAGATCTTTGAAGCTATCCGGGCGGCCCGCGACGGCGGATCGACTAGGATCTCCTCGAGTTTGCCTTCCTCGACCAGTCGTTCGTACTCCGTCTGCCTTTCTTCCTTAAATCGCGTTAGCGTCATTTTCCCGGTAAAGATCACTGTATCCATCGGGAAATTTTCCGGCCGCAGGTGATTATGGAAGAAGTGGAACGCAAAGATGAACGCCGTCGCCAGGAGCGCTTCTTCGCCGTGGACGATCATCGCAACGTTCAGCGCCTCGCCCGGGAGAAAGCGCGTAAAGAAGGTCGGGAACCACAGCATCAAACCCGAGATCCCGATGACCGGAATACCCCAGAACACCGCAAAGTAGTCAAACTTCTCCCAGTAGGTCCACCTGTCGAGCTTCGGCCGCGGCCCGAGGTAAAGAAACCAACGGACCATATTGTAAAGATCAACCACGTCCTGCCAACGCGGGATCATCGAATCCGGCCCATAGAGGATCGAATACTTTCGCTCTATCAGAGCCTTTTGGACCACATAGTAAACATGGATAAGCGCATAAATTAGCGTTATCACCGCACTGATCCGGTGCAGTACCCGCATCACCTCCAGGCCGCCAAATACTTTGGTAAGCGTCTGCGCCCAGCCGGTATAGCTGAACATCATCGGAAGCCCGGTTGCAGCCAAGGTGATGAAGCTTACGACGATCAGGAGGTGAGTGAACCGATGTACCCGAGCAAAACGCACCACCCATTGTTCGTCGCTTGCATGGGCCTCCCGGCTTTCCGAGACATACGCAACTACGGACCGCTGGAGCCACAGAATGGTATGAATGCCAAAGAACGTGAAGACGCTCATAAGAAGCAGCTCCATGAACAAAGTCACGTAATAAACAAGCTGCGACTTTTCCGGATTATGAGGTTCCGGGTGCGGGCTATAGCCGATGAAATTTTGATTGACGCCCGTATGGCAGGTCGCACACGTCTGGGCAAGATTGTCCAGATGAACCGAAGAACGCGGATCGCTCTGCGGCAAATTCCGGTGCGGCGTATGGCAATCGGCACATGAAGCCGCGAGTTTGAAATCGAGTTCATTCGCCCGGCCGTGGAAGGTATCGCGATATGTCGGTGCCTGCGCTTCGTGGCAGGCGACGCAGGTCGTAACCGACCGCATATTGAAGTCGCGAAGCGAAAGCGGTGCTTCAAGATGCGAGACCGCCGTGTGGCAGGTGATGCACGACGGAGCCTTTTCATTTCCGCTGCGGAGCGCGGTGCCATGGGCACTTATGTCATAATCGTGGACCGCATCCTGATGACATTTTATGCAAACCGCTGAGGATGTATTAAGCCTGTTGGTCGGCGAGCCGACGTCGCGCCCGCTTGTAATGCTATGCGAACCGTGGCAATCGGCGCATGAGGCAGCCTTCTGCCGGTTCTCCTTTTCATCAAGCTTTAGCCCGTGAATACTGTGCTCAAAGCTCGCTTGATAGTCCTGATGGCATGACCCGCATGTTTGGGGAAGGTTGGCCCGGTTGACCGTTGAGCGCGGGTCCTCGGCCCGAAGGATCGTCGTCTGGTCCTTGTTGGTTGCGTGGCAGTCGAGGCAGCTCGCCGCCGGTCTTCCTTCAGCATTCGGCCGGCCGTGAACACTTCCGATGAAAGCACCGTGAGAATCCTTATGAAACTGGCCGCCGGCAAGCTCCGGCAGATCTTTGCCGGCGCCGTGGCAGCCGGCGCAATCAAGATTCAGGTTCGAAGGAAATTGGTCTTTCTGCTGGTTTGCACTGAGGTAAGGATCTTCCTTATTCTGGGCCTCCGAAGGGACCGTCCGCAAGAGATATAGCGCTCCGAATAACGAGACCGACACGGCAAGGATCGCTAGTTTGATATATGTCTTCATTCCAGGCGTTTCGCGAAGCCTTTGCCCTACTGCAACTCGGGCCTTTAGGCGGCGTTTCAATGCCGCAGGCCGAGCCTATGAAGTTATCATAGGCTCGGCCGTCGGATCCGTTTCAAGTACGATCACCGATCGCTCTTCGACCTGCCCAGATAGATCCTCAAAGAGGTGTAGGGCAGGTGGGCGTTGTAATTTTGCGGAGCGATGCCATATTGCACTTGCTGTGGCGTCAACTCGCTATAATCAAAGTACTGATATCCAACACTCCAATCTACGTACCGACTTAGCCGGAAAGTTCCGCGTACCTCGGGCATTTTGAAATCGATGGGATAGGAACTCAGGACCAGCGGCGAATTAAGCGGCGGGATGACCATACCGTTTGCTCCGTTATCTTTGTTCCAGCGGAAGCTTCCAAAGAGGCTGACCCGATTGTGCGGGCGGAAACGGCCATCAATAAAGAAATAGTTGTCGCGGACGAAGTATTGGCTCAGGCCCGCGGTCGCCGGCCCGCCGAGCGGTACCAGCACCGAGACCTCGCTTGTCAGCCAGTGGTAGTCGTAACCGGTGCTGATGCTTACTTCGCTGATCGGATCCCAGTCGATCGAGCTCGAGAAGATCCGACTTCGTATCTGCGTTACGAAAGATGCGGTCGGTGCAATGACCGCCTGCCCGGGGTTGTCATTGTCCTTTGAAATGAACGAAACATTGACCGAGAACTTATTGAAGTTCGTTCGGCTTCGGACGCGGAAATTCGCGAATTCGTAGTTGGCAAGACGTGTAAAGACGTTGTCCGCCTTTCCTGCCTCGATGCCGGCAAAAATGGTCCAGTTGTTGGTTGGTTTGATCTTTGTCCCGGCGAGAAATGTGTGGGTGGAGTTCTCGGCCTCTTCGGGAACCAGCGGCGGGATCGGCGAACCGAAATTCACCGTCGAGATGCCAAGAGCGACCTCGCGGTGCGTATATCGCCAGCCGATATTGAAGCCGAAGCGATTGTTTACCTGATAGTCGCCTTCAAGCGTATTGGTGTAACGCCGGTATCGGGTCGAAGTATAGTTAAGCTGCCGCGTTGTGAGTCCCGGCGTAATTATGTTCACGTAAACGTTGCCGCCGTTGATATTGAACCCATCGAAATTGAAAGTATTCGAAAGCCGAAACTTCTCGGCTATCCGCCAGGTGAATCCAAGATCAGCACGCGTCTGTAGCCGTTTAGCGTCACCGATCGAACTATAGGTGTCCCTAACCTGGACATTCGTTGCATTGCGGAACACAACCGTCTCATCAAAATTAAAATCGTTCGAAACGGATGTATGAACGAGCTTTGCCGCCACGTCGAAAACCTTCGCAAAAGTACGCTGCACGCTGAAAACACCAAAGTGCGTATCGCCGACGATCGGGCTCGCGCGGTTCATCGACTCAACCCGGATGGTGTTTGTCGTCACATCGCCAGGATCGTTGGTTATGGAATAAAGCGTACGGTCCCTGAATGACCGGTAGCCGTAAGTCCCCGAAAGATTAAACCCGAGAAGCTTGCCGTCCGCCCCAACTCGAAAGTCACCGGCCTTGTAATTAAGGTCCTGCACGGCCGGGAATACGTCACCGCGTGAGATACGCATCGCGGTCGTGCCGGTTCCGTCGGCAATGTTGAACGAATAGCCAACACGGAACCTTATGTTTGGGTTTTGCGGAAGTAGCGTCAGATCAAGATCGCCAAAATTTCTTCGGCGGTCCGCGGTGCTAAGGCTGCGGCGGTCGTTGCCGACTGCGTGGTTATTCAGGTTATTAAAATAGGCAACACGCCTGACGTTCGCGTCAAAGCGATAGTACCCCAAGCGTTCCATTCCGGCACGGAAATAACCGCTCGGGTCCGCTCCCCAGCCTGAGCCGAGTAACGTTAACGTGTCGAACGGCTTTCCTTCGTTCGTGCTTGTATCCTCAATCGTGAAGCCGGAATCGAATACGCGAAACCCGCGCTTGTAGTTCAGGTCGCTTCGGAACTTGTTCTCGTTGCCCTCAACCTCAACCCAACGGGCGCCGATCTCGGTGCTGCCCTTTACGGTGTAGCGCTCATTCGGCGTGGGCGTCGGCGTCGGGGACTGTGCGGCCGTGGTGATCACGGCCGCCAGAACTGTTGCGGATAATGAAAGTAGGCTCGCCATGCGGCCGCAGCGTCCACTAAATAGAGCGATTGTTTTTCTTGCGGAGATCATTATTTTTGCCCCCTATCTGAAGAAAGCCTTGTTGCTGTTTGAACCGTGGATCTGCGAGTGGCAGACCGTACAGTTTTGTGTACGAATGCTCGTTTGTGTGTGCGGGCCGGTCGGAATGTCCGGGTCGAGTTCCACATTAAATACATTTGTATGGCACTCGAGGCAGAGTTGACGAACCGAGCTACGCTTAAGCATTTTCGGGTTGTTCGAGCCGTGCGGGGTGTGGCAAGCAGCGCATCCTTCGGTTGTAAGCGGCGCGTGTTCAAACGTGAATGGGCCACGCATCTGCGTATGGCAACCGACACACGAAGTGTCTGAGCCGAGTGCGAGTCGTGCCTGCTTGGTCTCAAATCCACCGTGCGGGTTATGGCAGTCGCTGCAGTTCATCGTCCCTTCGAGCACTTTGTGGCGGAAAGGTTTCGAGAACTGTGCCTTCGTTTCGGTGTGGCAGCTTATACAGAGCTGCGGTTCGGCTGCGATCAACAGTGCACGGCTTGCCAGAGTTGGGCGGTCGCTCGTCGCTGGGTTCGTAAACGTGATCGAACCCGCTTTTTCCGGCCCGAAGGTCGTACCGTGTGCCGAGTGGCAATCGGTGCATCCGACGTTGTTGCGGAAGTGGTCGCCTCGGCGGAAATTGTTATGGTTTTCACGGCCCGCGTGGCAGGTCATGCAACTCTCGGAAACGGCCTTAGTGTCCATTTCCTTGAAGATCTTTATCTTCGTCCGGTCGCCGCCTGCCTCAACGTGTTCGCGGCCCGGGCCGTGGCACGACTCGCACCCGACGACCTTACCTTTCCAACCGGCGAGTTCGCCGAGTTTGCCGTGGACCGTTTTAGCAACGTCGTTGTACTGCGGTTCGTGACACGCCTTACAGGATTCCGACCCGACGTAGTCGTCTTGGCCAACCTGATAGACGGTCTCGGCACTATAAAGGGCGACTTCCGAAGTACTGGTCGCCTGTGAAACCGTACCGAAAGCACCCCAGATCACAATGACTGAAACGGTCAATAAAACCAGAACAAGTTTGATAAATGTTTTTGAAGCCATGGTCGCCTCCCTTATCGCTTGGGAACAAAATGGTAAATCTTTAGCTGTTATGCCGAGTAACTCTACATCGATATCAATGGCCGCTCTGTGACAGGTGTCACAAAAATGCAAAAAGTCTATATATTTCTTGCACTTCTGCGCCTAGGCTGAGGATCAGGCCGTGTCTTAAATGCTGGTCGTTTTCTATTGCGAGAAGAAGCTTCGTTCGGTCAATAAGTTCTATCCTGCACTCGCTTTCGGCAACGACGGAATAGTACGTTGGCCGACGTGAGATCGTCTCGGTAAGCCCAATGAGTTCGCTTCGGCCGAAGAGATCTGAAAAAGATGTATCAAGAGGGTGTAGCGACGCCCGGCCTTTGAGAATTAAGATCGCCTTTCGCGGCACTTCCTCGGCGGCCAGAATGCGTTCGCCGGCGACCGCGATGATCTGCTTTCCATATTCAAGCAACCGCAAACCCGCGTCATCACCTACGTGGAAGATAAACGGGCGAATTGGTACCTGTCGGTCCGAGACCTTTTTTCGCGGGTAGAAGCTGCGTTCCGATGGTTCGATCAAGCGGCCTCCCTGCGGGAGAGAACATCCGCTAGTCTTTTAGTATCGGGCGATGGAAGATAGGACAACTGTCACACGAAGGTGTGACCAGCATCACAACGGTTCTCAGCTTCGCGACCGCGAACCGCGTGGTCGTGAAACAACCGAACGCAGCCGTTCCGGGTCGTGAATCAGAAGGTCCGAGCCTTTCAGCGAGATAAGCTCGTTCTGCCTGAAGTCCTTCAGCAGCCGCGTGACCGTCTCTCGCGAGGTGCCGATCATCTCGGCGATCTCTTCGTGGGTGAACGGCAGCTTAAGCTTGACCGCTCCGTTGCTTTTACCGTTGCCGTTCTCGCGGCACCAGGAAAGCATTAAACCGGCAAGCTTTCCCGCAACCGAATTCGTAAGCCCGAATGAGCGGATCTGATCATAAGCATCGTAATATTGCTGGCTCAGGTGCTCGACCGCCCGCATAGCGATATCCGAACGCTTTTCCATCAGGTCGAGAAATTCTTTTCGACGAACGTAATTTATTTGGCAGGGTTCGATCACCTCGGCCGAGACCTCATATTCGCCGCCGGCTACTACGGCACTCAGGCCAAGGATCTCGCCTGGTTTGGCGATGTGCAGGATGACGACTTTGCCGTCTTGCGAGCAAGTGTACAGCTTTACACTCCCCTGACAGAGAATGTAAACACCATTTGCCGGCTGGCCTTCGATGAAGAGCATACTGCCGGACGGATATGTGTTCGTTATCTTTGTTACTTGAAAAAGGTCGAGGCTGTGCTCGGAAACACTACAGAAAAAACCGTCCTTCTGCAGCCCGCATTCGGGACATTTGTGTTCAACATTTAAGATCGGCAGGGTCATTACGGGATTTCCTCCCCAACGTCCGTGGTTGCGTCTCCGCGAACCACGAGCACGTTGCATGGAGCGTGGTGCGTTACGGCGTTCGAAACCGAACCCAGATACGCCCGCTCCCAAAATCCGCGGCCGTGTGATCCGACCGCGATCAAATCCGCAGGCCATTTTGTGGCCGCTTCAACAATTTCCTGTCCGGCTTTTCCGATGAGTAGCTTTGATGAGACCTTGGCTCGCTCGCCGGAGCCATCGCGGAAACGCTTCTCTGCTTTTTCCAGTACCTTTGCGGCCCTTTCGCGAGCGTCCTTGAGATACGAGGCGTAGTATGTATCTAAAACACCAAACGGAGCTCCGACCGTATTGACCAATGGCTCAACTACGGCGACGATCATCACTTCGGTCTCAGCCCGTGTATGATAGCGCAAAACCTCATCAATGGCCGCATCGCTAAATTCAGAACCGTCCGTTGCGATCAGTATCTTCATTGTCCGAGTCCTCCCCTATAATGCCGGGCCGCAATCAGCCAACGGCAATGGGTTCAAACAGTTACCGCAATGTGTGACGGCAATCACCGTGCCTTTTAGTGAACTCAAACAGCGACTGTAATTTACTTAGGATTCGGAGATATCTGTGAGGAACGAGAGGATAAAGGCGCGTAAAAGCACGCGCGTGGTGTGCAGATTATTTTCCGATGCAGAAGGTAGAAAAGATACGCGTCAGCATATCTTCGGTCGTTGTTTCGCCGGTTATCTCGCCGAGGTAGCGGAGCGCATTATGGAGCCCGATCAGCGTTATTTCCTCGCTCGTCCGTTCCTCGATAAGCCGGACGGAGCCGAGAACTTCATCGCGAGCACGGAGCAGAAGGTCGTGGTGCCGCGCGTCTGTCACCAGAAAACCCGAAGCATCGACATCGCCGGGCGCGAAGGGTTCGATGATGGCAGCTTTTAGATCCTCAAGCCCCTCGCCTGTTTTCGCCGACATTGGAATGATCCTGTCCCTCAGATAAGCAAGCGGAGAATGCTCGGCGGCGACCATTCGGTCAACGTCGGACGAAGGCACTTTATCTATCTTGTTGAGAGCGACGATGTAGTTCAGCCCCTTGACGCTCTCGAGCAACTGCCGATCTTCTTCGGACGTCTCCACCGAAGCGTCGAGCATCAGTACGACCAGATCGGCATCCGCCATTGTTGCCTTCGAGCGTTCAACGCCGATGCTTTCCACCAGGTCGGTCGTTTCGCGAAGGCCAGCCGTATCGATAAGCGAAATGGGAATGTCGTTGATGGTGAATCGCTCGTGAAGCTGATCGCGGGTTGTCCCGGCGATGTCGGTGACGATCGCTCGCTCGCTGCCCAGAAGTGCGTTAAATAAACTCGACTTGCCGACGTTCGGATGACCGATGATCGCCACCCGAAGCCCCTCGCGGATCAGGTGCCCGGCCTTGAAGGTCGCGGCAAAGCGATCAAGCTCCGCGGCGACCCCGTCAAGCTTTTCCCGTATCGAGGCCGACTGAACGTCAGGCAGGTCGTCCTCAACGAACTCGAGTGCCGATTCAAGCACGACGATCACGTCGAGCAGCTCGTCCTTCACCGGTGCGAGCGTCTTCGAGATCTCGCCCCGCATTTGCCTCACGGCCTGCCGGGCGGCGGTCGCAGTTTGTGAATCGATAAGGTCCCGGACCGCTTCCGCCTCGGCGAGGTCCATCTTGCCGTTCGCCAGTGCACGAAGCGAGAACTCGCCCGCATCGGCCATTCGCGCACCCAGTCGGAGTGAAGCATCGATCACCTGCCGCAGCACGACCGGCGAACCGTGGCAGCTTATCTCAACGACGTCCTCGCCTGTGAAGGAATTCGGCCTTTGGAAAAAGGCAACGACCGCTTCGTCGATCGCTTCGCTCGTTTCTGGATCGGCGAGCTTGACGAGAGTCGCCCGCCGCGGTTCAAAATCCGAAACACCAGTGAATCGCTCGGCGATGCGCACCGCATCAGGCCCGCTCAAGCGAACCGTCCCGATGCCGCTCCGCCCAAGCGGCGTCGCAAGTGCCACGATCGTATCTGTCATCTCTCGTTCGAAACAAAAAGAGTGAAAAGACCCTCGGCCCTTTCACTCTTTCAAATATCGCGATCTTTCAAGCCGTTTACTTAGGGCTGATCTGCAGCCGTCGGTCGCGTCCGGCTCCGACCGATTCTGTCAACAGGTCTTCCACCTCGCGAAGCGACATATGGATGATGCGGCGTTCCGTCGAGGTCAGCACCCCGAAGGTGAACGGCCGGCCGGTCTTGCGGACCTGGTCCGCAGCAAAGCGAGCCATCGCGTGGAGCTCTGCCTTCCGGGTTTTACGAAAGCCGTCCGCGTCGCAAACGAAGCGGTGCTCGCGTTCGAGCTCGCGGCCGTACATCTGAAAAAGCAGCGTTTCGAGTGCGTCGAGCAGCTCGGCATTTTCCGCCACGGCAAGCTCGACATCCTTCCCCGTAAGGTTGATGTAGCAGCCCTCGTCGGTCCATTCGGCATCAGGCTCAAGGTCGAGCCCCATGTCGTCAAACAGGTCTTCGAGTAATTCTTCTGATCTTTCGCAAACGTCGCTCATTGGTCCTTATTTTTCCTTCTTCCCGCCCTTTACCTTCTTAATGTTCTTCGGCAGCGGATCATTGACCACGGTCGTCGTTTCCGGCTCGGTGGTCTTGTTCATATAGTTGATTATCATCTGCTGGCCGAAGCTAACGATATTACCAAAGAACCAGTAAAGCAAAAGTCCCGAGGGTGCCGTCCACATTACCCAGAGCATCATCACCGGCATCAGATACATCATCATCTTCTGCTGCATCTGCTGCTCGGGCGTAACGGCCGCACCGGTCGGTGTAAATTTCATCGCAAGCACCATCGAGATCGCAAAGCCAAACTCGAGTATGTGCCACGGGTCGGCGCCGGAGAGATCCGGGAGCCAAGCGAAGCTCGCCTGCCGTGCGTCGAGAGCGATAGTTATCGCCGTGTAAAACGCGATCAGTAGCGGAAACTGCAATAGCATCGGGAGGCAGCCGCCGATCGGCACGGCGCCCTTCATCATCTTCAGCTGCTCCATTTGGAGCTCGCGCATCCGCGGGTCGTCCATCGGCACGCCCTTCTTCTGCAGGTCCTTGATCTTGTCCTGGACCTCCTTCATTTTCGGAGCGTTGCCGGCCGCCTTCTTAAAGCTCTTTGATTGCGACCAGCGGAGCGGGAAGAGCAGCGAATAGAAAAGGAACGTGAAGACGATGATCGCCACGCCGTAGTTGCCGGTCAGGCGATTGAAGAAATCAAGTGCGTAAAGGATCGGAACCGAAAGCGGCTTTACGAAAAAGCGGACGATGCTGTACGTCGCAAAATTGATGACGTTGACGAAATCAAGCTCGCGTCCCGCCGAGGCATCTAGGTCATCAGAGATCGACGAGAGATGAAAGTAGTCCTTTGTCCCGGTATAGACCTTCGTCACCGAGCCATCCGCCGCAACCGGCACATAGGCCGTCACGAGGTGCCGCTTTTCTTTTGTCTCCGGGCTACGGAGAATCCAGCTAAAAATGCTCGGGAAGAAAGGCTCCGTCTCTACCTCGTATCGCGATGCCCGCACCTCAAGCCCCTCGGCCGGAGTTGCCGGGATCGCCGCCATCGCGAAATACGCGTCACCGACTCCCGCCCAACTTACAGCTCCCGGAACTGTCAGCGAGCCGCGATTTTGAGCGTCAAAGTCGAATGAGTAATAGCCCTGATGGCGATGAATGTCGTCGCCGACGTAGGCCATCGCCTCTGATTCGATGCGGTAGAAAGTGTGGTTATTGATGGCGTGGTCGCCGATGCTCGGGCCGATCAGGAGCTTTGTGTTCGGCACCGTCTGGCCGTTTCGCTTGACCTCCAGCCCGAGGTCCGCGATGTAGCCATCCGCACGAAAAAGAAAACGCTTGCGGGCCTCAAGCCCTGCCCCGTCGGTTAGCGTAAATTCGATCGTCTTTTCTTCGCCGGCGTTGAGCGTTACGGTGTCGCCCTCGGCATTGACCTGATAATTGCGTTCATTGAGCAGCGTATCGAGAGCGGCGTCGCCGGTCGAGAGCTGAAAGGGAAGCTCACGCGGGGTGCGGCTCCGGGCCTCGTTCGAGATAAGCTCGAGCGGTTTCGGGTTCTCCGCCGTGCCGCCATCGGCAAAGAGCGGCGTCTCGCGGCCATTGACCTTGTTCTTGAGCAGGATCCAGCTCGACGCGACGGCTCCGCGGCTATCGAGCGTTACCTGATAGAGCGGCGACGTAATGACTATCTGCCGATTTGGGGCTTCCTCTACGAGCGGAGCCGGAGTTTCGGCCGGAACGGCTGGCGTCTCGCTCGCCTGCGGTGTGGCTTGCTGGTCTGCGGCGATCTCGGTCTGCGCCGGGTCAGGCGGAAGTTCGGGCGGGTTGAAATACGACCAAAGCCCAAGCACCAGCATTGAAAGAATGACGGCGGCAAAAAGCCGGAACTGCCCCTGATTATCAGAATTATCCATCGTACAAACTTTCGAACGCTTTACTGCACCGGGTCGTGCCCGCCTTTGCAAAGTGGCTGGCACCTAAGAATACGCTTCAGGCCCATCCAGGTTCCCTTTAGCGCACCGTATTTTTCAACCGCCTCCCGAGCATATTCAGAACATGTCGGCTCAAATCTGCACGCCGGCGGAAGGAACGGCGAGACCGCGGCCTTATAAACACTTAGGATGTCGAGCACCAAAAACTTCATCCAAGGATGCCCTCAATTGTTAATTGCCAATTGATCAATTGTAAATTGGAATCACCGGATATATCGAAACCAATTCACAATTCAGCAATTTACAATTCACAATTTCGCTCCGGCCTTTTTTAGTATTTCGCGAAATTCGGCTAGCGGCCTATCGAGCTTTTCCTTCAACAGAATCCTGCGGGCGTTGATCACCCAGTCGCATTTCTGCTCGATCGCATCAAGCTCCGCTCGGCTTAGGCGAAAACACTCGCGAAGCAGCCTTTTCGCACGGTTGCGGTCATGCGCCTTGCCGATCGCTTTTTTCGTCGCCGTAATGCCGACACGGTGAACATCGCGGCCTGAAGGCAAAAAGAAAACCGTCATAAAACGGCCTTCTATACACACACCTTGCTGGTAAACCCTAAGGAAATCGGCGCGTTTAGCTATCCGCGCCGCCTTCGGCAAACCAAAGCTTAATAATGATGCGGAGTCAGCCGCTTGCGGCCTTTCGCCCGGCGCCGATTGATCACGGCCCGGCCGTTCTTGGTCGCCATTCGTGCCCTGAACCCGTGCTTCTTTGCGCGTCTTCGGTTGTTTGGTTGAAACGTTCTCTTCGGCATAATTGCTCTCCATCGAATTCACCCGAAAGTGAAAACCTTGATTTTACGGAATAACGGAGCCCAATGTCAAAGTAGGGCGACTCAATTAACATATGAAGTTTGCCATCGAGGTCACAGAGAGCACGGAACGGTATATTCGGCGATATTGGGTAAACGACTTCGTCGCGAACGCGATGCAGCGAAATTGTGATCAATTTCTCTCTGTTTGCTCATTGCTCTTTGTGGCCAAGATCTTCTTGACAGCTTCGACGTAGGTGCCGTGTTCTTGTTCAAGGATTCGGGCGGAGAGGGTTTCGGGGGTGTCGCCGTCAAAGACCGGGACTTCGCGTTGGAGGATGATCGGGCCGGCGTCGAGGTCTTCGTGTACAAAATGGACGGTGCAGCCCGAGGTTTTTTCGCCGGCGGCGATGACTCGTTCGTGGACGTTAAGGCCGGGATATGCGGGCAGCAGGCTCGGGTGGATGTTGATGATGCGGTCCGGAAATGCCTGGACAAAAAGTGGCGAAAGCAGACGCATATAGCCCGCCAGGCAGACGAGTTCAACTCCGCGGTCATTCAAAGCTGCGACGATCTCCGCATCGTGCTCTTCGCGTTTGCGTCCGTTTCTTTCAATGACCAAGGTCTCAACGCCGCGTTCCGCCGCCTTTGCCAAACCCGCCGCGTCCGCCTTATCGCTAATGACAACCGCGACCTCCGACCCCGGTATCTCGCCGCTCCCCACGGCCTCAACCAAGGCCACCATATTAGACCCGCGGCCCGAAATAAGAATTCCTATTTTCATTGACTTCTGTAGGATCTATCTAGACAATATTAGCGAACACGGAGCACTAATAATGCCGAAAAATATAAGTTTCAGCGAAGCAAAGAAGAACTTAGCATCAATTCTTAAACAAGTCATCGATAGTCGCAGAGTACTTGTCGACGTCGAACGAAACCCACAGAAACCGAGATTAATAATAGGCTCTCGTAAGATTCTATGTGCGTTTGGCGTTATTGTGTGTTTCACGACAATTAGTTGTTCCGTTTCTAACGATCTCGCAACGGCAGTTACAGTTGGCGGCTTAGAGAAACCAATAAGCTCGTCGGAAAGCGATTTTCGTCCTGATGGCGGATATGAGTTTGCCGCGATGCCTCCTGAACAATTTAGAGATGTTGTTTGGTTGTCTGTATTCACAGGCACCGATGTCGCTTACGGAAGTGCTTGTGCGCCAAAGCCCTGTACACCGCCGCCAACTCCGCCAGTTGAAAACAGGGTTAACTGGAAACCTCAAGCAAAGAGAGGACTCCTGATAACGAAAGATCACAACTATGCGTGGTTCGACGAGGATCTTTCAGCAGATAGTTTTGCCTTTATTACCGACGAACACGAAGGTCAGAGTTACAGATTTACGGGGCGCTTCCTAACAGATGGAATCTTCGAAGATACGAAGCCGAATGGAATAGTACTCACAGGACGTCTCACCAAATTAGCAAATCAACGAATAGTGGCAGAGAACGATGTTGACTTTTTATGGTTTAGTTGGGGCGAGGTCGACCAACGAACCTTTCGCCGTGTAAGGCCTGGTGTCAGAAATTAACTTGTTGTCTGAACTGATTCTTTTCATGGCGAGAGATCAGATGTCGATTTTCATCATCAAAGTTTAGCTGCCGAGAGCACAAAAAAATTCATTGACAGGGATCCCGAACTTGTACAATAATCTTGTACATGTCGATAGAGGTCACTTATAGCGAAGCAAGGAACAATTTAGCATCGATCCTTGATCAAGTCACAGATGATTCTGAGGTCGTGGTGATCAAACGACGCGGGCGTTCGTCCGTGGCAATGATCGACGCCGACGAGCTTTCGAGCCTTATGGAAACGGAGTATCTCTTCCGCTCGCCAAAGAACGCCGAAAGGTTACTAAGCGCGATAAAACAAACCGAGGCAGGTGGTGGAGAAGTAACCACTATCGAAGAGTTGCGAAAGGAATTCGATGCCGAAAAGCCCATCCGAAAAACGCGCGGTCGTTCTAAGTGATGCTTTCCGCGACGACCTTCGATTTTGGGCCGAGAACGATAGGAAATTGCTCCTGAAGGTGCTCGACCTAATGGAGGCTGTTGTCCGCGACCCCTTCTCCGGCGTTGGCAAACCCGAGCCGCTAAAACACGAAGCCTCAGGCACCTGGTCCCGAAGGATTACAAAAGAGCACCGCGTGATTTATCGGGTTCGGGATGATCGGATCGAATTTCTGCAGGCCCGGTATCATTACTAAGCTCCGGCGGGCAACCGTTTTCATTTCGGCAGAGCGGCTATTCGGGTCAAAAGATTTGCGGCAAATTTGTTCGTTGGATCGAGCTTTAGCACCTGCTCCATGTCGGCCTTTGAGAGGTCGAATTTCTTTATGTCGAAATAGACGGCACCGCGAAAAATGTAGGCGTTCACATATTTGGGGTCGAGCTTGATCGCTGCGTTCAGGCTCTCGATGGCTTCGGTGTTCCGGCGAAGCTTGTTGAGTGCGATGCCCTTGTCCAGATGCGGTTTTTTCAGCGTCGGGTCTAGCTTGATCGCCTGGTCAAGGTCCGCTATTGCCTGTTGCGGGCGATTCAAATTGTTTTGGACCACACCGCGGTTGTTCCATGCCTCGGCGTAACCCGGGTCGAGCTCGATCGACCGGCTAAGATCCGCAAGAGCCTCGTTGTACCGTTTGGCTCGGAAATGTACGGCCCCGCGGTTAACGAGTGCTTTCGGGTAATTCGGTTGGATCTGGAGAGCTCGGTTGTAATCAGCAAGGGCGAGGTCGTCGCGTTTGCTGTCCGCATGAGCGATCCCGCGGTTGTAGTAAAGCTGTGCGTCGCCCGAGGCTATGGCAATCCCGCGGTTGTATGAGGCGATGGCACCGGCGTGGTCGCCGGTTTTGTTTCGGGCAAGCCCGAGCTGGAACCAGGCGTCAACGTAGTCCGGCTTTAGCGTCGCTGCCTGCTGAAAATCACCGATCGCCGTGCGGATGTCGCCGGAAAAATAACGAGCCTGCCCGCGGTTGAACCAAGGCTCCGGTGCCCGCGGAGCAAGCCGTATCGCCTCGGAAAAACTTGCTATCGCCTGAGCGTAATTCTTACTCTTGTAGTGATCATTCCCACGCTTCAAATGCTCCGCCGCCGTCGTCTGCGCGGCCGCGGAAACGGCAAAAAGGACAAAAACTCCGGTAAGGAAAGTGAGGCGAACTGGGTCAAAACATTTCATATTCCGAATTATAAAATTGTTCCTACGGTAAAAAAAGCATCAAGAAGGCGAACCGCCTGATTGCATTTTCCTTTTGATTGCCTTTCGAAAATCACTTTCGCCGCGGGCTAAAGCCTCAAGGCAGGGATGGTTCCGTTCAGAACCGCTTAGGTTCGCCCATCATCTTTCTGAATTCGTTTGCTTGATGCGCGTCTGGGGCCGATCCGGCTCCCGCGTAGTCACACATGCCGATTGTTAGATTGTTCTGATACAGGCTAGGAGTGAAGAATAGCGTGCGGCCTGTTTTCAGTTTGAACCCGCACGAGCTTCCGCTTCCGGATTCGCCGAAGATCTGCTCCGTGGGTTCACCATAGACGATCACTGTCCGCGAGTTAACCCCGAGCCAATACTCTTTCACGCGAATTGTATACCTGTACATTTGAGAAATGGATGGTTCTCCGTCGAGGGTCTTCGATACCCAATTCACGTTTACGCGTTCACGCTTGATGATCTTTCCAACAAAGGCGGCCCCCGAAAACTCTGTCAGAAAATAGCTTCGCTTTTCAGATCTCTTCTCTTCAATACTCTTTGATGATTCGGGTGGCGGCGGCGGGCACGAGCACCCGAAAGCCTTCGCCGAAAAGAAAAGCAGGACGACGATGCCCGATGCAAATATAGTTAATTTCCTGGTCACAACTCGATTAGAGTTCTTGCGGCGCCAATTTGGTTGCTTAAGCCGATCAGATCGATACCGTACCGCTTCCTTCGGTCACCCTACCTATTCGTTTGCAATTGGGGACCGAGCCAGTGATCTGGTCCGCAGAAGCTTCTGAGCACACAACGACCATCCCGATGCCCATGTTGAAGGTGCGGAACATTTCTTGGTCGGCGACGTTGCCGAGGCGTTGCATCAGGCCGAAGATCGGGAGCTCGGGCCAGGTGCCGCGTTCGATCTCGACCGAGACGCCCTCTGGTAAAATACGGGGAATGTTTTCAAGAAAGCCGCCGCCGGTGATGTGTGCGAGGCCCTTGATTCGGCCGCCATCGAGCAGCGGCCCGATCTGCGGCAAAAAGCTTTGGTGCGTCGCGAGCAGTGCCTCGCCTGCGGTCGTGCCGAGTTCGTCAATGTAGGAATCGGCGTTGTATCCGCCGACCTCAAAGAAGAGCTTTCTCGCCAGCGAATAGCCGTTGGTCTGCAGGCCATTCGAGGGAATGCCGAGCACGACATCGCCGGGCTCGATCGACTTGCCGTCGATCACCCTTGCCTTATCGACCACGCCGACGATGAAGCCCGCGAGGTCATATTCGCCCGGCGGATAGAAGTCCGGCATCTCCGCCGTTTCGCCGCCGAGCAGGACACAGCCGTTCTCGCGGCAGGCACGGGCCATGCCCTCGACGACCGAGGCCGTCACGTCCGGCTCGAGCTTCCCGGTCGCGAAATAATCAAGAAAGAAAAGCGGCCGGGCACCCTGGACCAAAATGTCGTTGACGCAATGATTGACCAAGTCCGCTCCGACCGTGTTATGAACGCTGGTCTCAAACGCGAGCTTCAGCTTCGTCCCGACGCCATCCGCCGAGGCGACCAGGATCGGATCGGCCATGTTCGGAAACGCTCCCGAAAACATCCCGCCGAAGCTGCCGATCTCGGTCAGCGTGCGTTCATTAAAAGTGCTCCGGGCATATTCGCGGATCTTCGCCACGGCCCTGTTGGCGTTATCTATAGAAACGCCGGCATCGGCGTAAGAGATCGATTTGGTCATTGTGGTTCCTTGGCGACCGTCGAGCATTTCTTGATTATTGCCCGGTCAAATGTAAGAAGTTCATTTTGCCCCAGAGCGGCCTCCGCGGCCGAGTAGCAATCTGCGAATGAAAGAGCCTTGTGCGCAACGTAGAGGTCAAACGCCTCCTCTATCAAGCTCTCGTTAAAGTTTACTGTTTCGATCTCGAAAAGTATTTCCATTGATCCTTTGATGAAGAGCCGGTCCAGTTTGTAGACCTTTTCGAGAACGAAGACACACTCCGAAACGACCACATCGGTCAGATAACATGCGTGTCGCTCGAGAAACTCAGCCGCTCGATCTGCTTGTTCAGGGACATCGTTGAGGATCATGCGGAGAACGACATTTGCATCCAGGCTGGTCGACGTCATTTTCCGCGGCCCTCTCTCGCGGCGATGTCGCGAAGTTCGCGTGCGGCAAGTCCCTTTAACTTCTTTGGTAACGTGACCTTCTTAAGCATCTGATCCCGACGAGCCTGAAACTCAGCCACCGAAATCCCGGCGTCCATCTCCACATTATTATTAGTGTTTACGAACAACCGAACCTTCTGACCGGGCCGCAGGCCGAGGGCTTTTCGGATCGGGGCCGCGATCGTGATCGTGCCTTTGCTGGTGATGGTAGTATCGTATTTCATGTAATACATTTTACTACGCGTATTACGTTTTGTCGATTTCTTTCGTTTCGGTATGTTCTTGCCGTACAGGCTCGTCCAAAACGTTATCTAATTCCAAGACGAATTTTTCTAGTTCGCTTTTCCAAGCTTTTGCCCGCTCGCTGCCTTTGGTCCCTTTTCGGGAAAAATATAGGCCGTCGATCTGACCTTCAACGCCGCAGCCATAACTCTTTTCCATAGGGAGGGTGTTTAGATCATCGATTCCATTGAAGTCGATCGACAGCCTTTTTCCATCACGTTCGATTTCCCATGTCCCGGAGATATAAAGATGCCGGCTCGGCAGTTCGTTTACAATTCGCCAACCCCGCCGCTCCAACGCGTTTCTCAGATCATTCAAGTGCCACTCGGCCATTTGTCGAGCATATCCTCAGACCTGTGATTTTCAAAGGTACGCAAAAGTTCGTGAGTTATGAGAAAATCGTAACGTCTCAACACTCTTGGCCGACTGGTGGTTTTGGCTTTTTAGTACAGAGCGAAGGAAAATATCGTGAGCTTCACATTTATCGACATGGGATCGGAGAACTACGAGTTCACCGCCAACGTATGGAATTGGAAAGCGGCGCTCGAGGTGATCAAAAGCCTTGACGTGCTTAGCGAGGCCATGGTCCGCCAGATGGGTTATAACGCCCTCGGCGTCAAGGTGGATAAAGAGGAGGCTCACATTCTCGGCGAGCGAATTCGCGATCGCATATTGCCGCAGCTTGCGCCGAACAAGAGGATGTTCGCTGACCTGAGCGTGACGGACGAGCCCGACGACGGCACGATCTATCGCGATGAGGACGAGCAGTGGCGAAACTACAGCGTCGGGCACGAGTGGATGAAGGAGTTCTCGGATTTCTGCCTTCGCTCAAAGGGCTTTCAGATCTTTTAGTTCGCCGATCGAGTAATGGAGTCTTTCAACGAGATCGTAAATGCTGTCCGCCCGATGTTCTCGAGCATCTGGATGCAAATGGGCATGTTGATCCTGATTGCCACGCTCCATGGCTACGGGGCCGCTTGGCTTGCGGTGAGGATGCTCTTCCGCCCGCGAAAGCCATTCAAATTGCTCGGAATTACGCTCTTTCCGCAAGGGATGATCCCGCGGCATCGCGAGCGGCTCGCCAATGCGATCGGGAAGGCGGTCGGCGAAGAACTTGTCTCGCAGGAAACCATCCTTGAGGAGCTTCTCGGCAAAGATTTCCTGCGAAAAAAGATCCGCGATGTTGTTGATTCCTATAGCCAGGAATTGCTCAAGGCAAACTACCCGTCGCTTATCGAGTCGCTTCCATCAAGCCTCCGCGAACCCGTTCTTGATTCGATCACAGCACTGCAGTTCAAGGTCGCCGAGCACATCGAGGAAGTCCTCCGCAGCGAAGAAACGCAGCAGACCATCGCCGGCTTTATCGAGCGGCGGGTCGATGAGGTGCTCTCGAAACGCGTCTCCGAGGTCATCGATGAAAAAGCGTTCGACGATATCGTCGGCTTTCTCGTTGAGCGGATCCGCTCGGCGATCTCGTCTGAGGGTCTAACGGAAAAAGTCGCCGAGTTCATCGATAACAGCGTCGATAATTTGATCCAGGCCGCGAGCCCGCTCGGCGAGATGTTTACTGAAGAGGCTGTCGGGCTTCTGAAAGAAAAGGCAGGCGAACAGGTATCGCCGATCGCACACCACCTATCTGAGATCGCCGCAGCCGAGCGGACACGCAACCAGATCGCCGCTCTCGTCAAGAAAGAGGTCCACAACTACTACGAGAACCTGCCATTCTTTAAGAAGATATTCGTCTCGCGGGAGAACTTACTGAAAGAGGTCGATGACCTTGTCAATGAAAGCCTCCCGAAGCGGATCGAAGAGACACTGAAGGGCGACGTTTTTGCCGGCGAAGCAAAGTCCTTTATTGATACGAGCATCGACGGGGCACTCTCAAAACCGCTCGGCGAACTTATTGGGACCATTCAGCCTTCACAGCTCGAAAGCGTAAAGCGGCAGATCGCATCTTCTGTGCTCGGCCTGCTTCGCAGCGAAACGCTCAACGCTCAGATAGAACGATACGTCCGCGAAACGCTTGCCCGCTTTCGTCCACACAGCCTTGATTCGATAATGCGGACGCTCAACCCTGAATCCGAAGCAAAACTCAAGCGGATGCTGACCAATGGAATGATGAGTGTCATCTCGCGTCCGGATACTTCGCGGATCATCAACGAAATGCTCTCAAGCAAGATCGAAGGCTTGCTTTCAGCTCCTATCGGCAAGCTATCCGACCATATCTCTGAAGAAAAACTCCTCGCCGCCGGCAATACGCTCACCGAAACCATCATCAACGCGATTCGCGAGAAACTCCCCGAGGCCGTGCGCGAATTTGATGTAGGCAACGTCGTTCGGGAGAAGATATTGCACTACCCTGCCGAAAAGCTCGAAGAGCTCGTGCTATCTGTTGCAAAAGAACACCTTAGGACCATCGAGCTGTTCGGTGCCTTGTTCGGTCTCCTGATCGGCATCGGCCAGGCTGTTCAGTTCTATTTCTACTCGAAATAACTGCAAACTTTTTCTTGCAAGAAACTTTCGGCCGCCCGTTCTATCGGACGCGGCTTGAAATTCATTATCTCTCCGGGGCTTCGGGTGCAAATGGCTTGCACCTGAGCAAGCCCATGAAAGGCGGAAAGGTATTGGACTAATAAGCCGCGAAGGCGAACTGATTTCGCCGGGCCGGCCGGAGGTTTTTCCGGTGACCGAAAAGCCGCGAAGAAGCGGCGATCAGACAGGAGATCTAAAGTAATGAGAAGACCAATGTTTCTGGCAACTTTTGTTGCTGCAATGAGTTTTGTGATCGGAGCCTGCGGAGGCAGCACGACAACCACCACCACGCCGAACTCGGCAACCCCGAGCCCGACCGCAGCTCCGACCTCGAACCCGGTCGCTTCGCCGACGGCCTCTCCGGCTTCGGATAACACCAATAAAGACGACGACAAGAAGGATGCCAACAAGGCTAACGTCAATTCGAAGGAAACCAAGCCGGCCGCGTCGCCGACAAGCAAGTAAAAATGCTTCAAAAGCAATTCGAATGAGAATGATCTGAAAGGTTAATACAAAGGTTTAGACTTCTCTTCAAAAGCCGACAGCGGCCATCTGCGTTTGATGAAAAACGCCGAGGCCGCTGTGCTTTCCGCAAAGTTCGTTTAGATTAATGATGGTAGTAGCGTGACCGGCTTTTCCTGTTCGACGGGAAATAATTGACATAGCAGAATGATCATCGCTTGCCAATCTTCTTTGTTTCTTTGAGTACCTTTTTCTTTTGACCCTCCAACTTCCGCTTTACCTTTCCTGCGTCTTCAGCGGCTGGAAGATTCTCGGGTTTTACTCCTCGTTCGTGAAGTATTTTTCTTACCGCAGAATTGTTGTCAATGTGCTCTTGAGTGATCAAGCCTTCTCCTCGGAGGTCCTTCTCAATTACGTTGTGACTAGTAAGTTCCGTGGCGAAGTCTTTTGCCTTTATCGTAAGAGTCGGAAGAAAATCAGCCAGTGCCCGTCCTTTAGGCACAGATAACTTTCTTTTCATATCGTTCGTCGTAAATCCCCCGAACAATGCCTGGTCGCCTTTACTACGAATCATTCCGAATCCTCGGTCGTTTACCCCGCGTTCATAAATAACTCCTGACAGTCTTTTCTCCGAAGCCGAGAGCTTCTCACGAGCGGCAACTCGTTCAACATCCAAAAGATGTTTTTCGATAATCTCTTGCTTTCGTGTTTGAACCGCGAAATATGTTTGAGCGAATGCGATTTCGGAATTTAACGGATTACCGTTCTGGGCTATCAGGTAGCATGCATACCGAGTTAACGCTATATCCTCAATTTCGCGAGGAGCTGCGTTTCCAACTATCACCGTCTTCCAGACATCCGCAAAATGATTCGAAACGTCTTCACCAACTTGTCTGCATGACTCTTTAGCCTTTTCAATCACATTCTGGAAGGACTGCCAACTTGAATAACCCAGAATCGATCGCAATTCTCTAGCACTCCAGCAATCGGTTCCTTTGAGTTCATGACGAGCTGCCTCAAATCTTCCCAACAATTCCTGGATTATTTCTTTCTTAATCATCCAAATCAAAAATCTAGCGTATCAAAATCGAACATATTATTGACATCAATAACATGTTCCTTATTCACGAACTTCGAATTTCATATCCGCAGCGGCATTACTATGTATTTATAGTCGTAGGACGATTCGCCGGCGATCCGCATTTGGGTGGCGGCGTTCGAGTCTTTGAATTCGAACGAGATCCTAGTCGGCGACTTCATTTCCCTTGCCGGAGCGGCTGCTGAGCCCTCGCCGTTTCCGGTCGCAGAATCCGACGTTTCCTCTGCCGCCGCATCGCCTGAGCCGACAAGTGCACCTACCGTATTGAGGTATTCCTGCAGATAAACGTGATTAAAGCCGATCGTGCATTCCTCGCCGGCGTAGTCGGTCGGGACGACCTCGTGGCCCTCGCCTTCCTCGCTTGATTGGGCAACGATCTCTATCTCGCCATCGCGGACGATGAGACGCACCGAGCGGTTCCTTTCATCGGCCATCAGGGCAATGCGGCGGACCGCCGAACGCATTTCGCTGAGTTCGAAGGTGGCCGTTTTATCGTTATCCTTCGGCATCACCATCTCGTAGTTCGGGAAGTTGCCCGAAAGCTTTCTGGTGATCAGGAGCCTTCCGCCGGTCTCAAAATAAATATGATTTTGATCCTCGCCAAATTGAACATCACCGCCCGCGTCGCGTGATATTTTGATCAGCTCAAGCAAGGCCTTTTTCGGGATAAGGACATCCATCTTCGCGTCTTCGCCGGTTTCCATCGCTCGTTCGATGTAGGCAAGCCGATGGCCGTCGGTCGTAACCATTTTGACGACGCCATCGCCGTAGATGAACTTTGCTCCCGAAAGCGTAAAGCGGCTCTGCTCGCTGGTGATCGCAAATGCCGTGCTCTGGACAAAATATTGAAAGACATCAGCCGGCAACGAAAGCGGTGCCGATTTGAAGATCGGTATTTCGGGATACTGCTCGCGGTTAACGCCCGCCAGGCGGAAGTTGGCCCGGCCGGCCTTCATCTGCACCCATTCGTTCTCGTCTTTTTTGAAGTGAACGTCGCCTTCCGACATCGTCCGGACAAGGTCGAAAAGCTTGCGGGCCTGAACGCAGATCGCTCCGGGGGTCTTGATATTCGCCTCGGCGTCGCAGCGAATCGTGACGTCAAGGTCGGTGCCGACTATCCGGATCGACCCTTCGCCGAGCGATTCGATTAAAATGTTTGATAGAACGGGAATGGTGTTCTTCCGCTCCACAACTCCCTGGATATATCCGAGTTCTTCCTTGAGAACGCTTTGCTTGATTGAAAATTCCATAACTCGATCCTCGACCTGTTTATTGTATTTCCGTGATTATAAACTACCCGCCACTAACTGCCCATTACGCTCGCTGCGTTTAACTTCTGCTTTACTAAAATACTAAATTTATATTTTTAGATAGTAGTAGTATTGCCTGTGCAAATGTTGATAAAGAGCTAATTATCCAATGTTTATTGCGGTTCTTTTGCCGTTGAAAAATGTGGAAAACTTGTGGAAAATTCCCTGATCGTGTTAAAAACCCGTTCGCGGCCGGCAATTTCCACCGCGTCCACAACCTGCTCCGGCGGGTTGCTGTGCAAAAGTGGAAAATCTTTTTCAAGTGCTGCAAATAAAAGGTTTACCGAAACAACATCGCGAAACTTCATGTGGATATCTTCCGTCTTCTTCACCGCCTTGTCCTCCGCTAATTAGTTGCAAAGATTATCGATTAAGCCGCTGACCGTCTTGTGGAAATCACGATTCTCTTTTGCCATCGTGTCGATCTTGTCTACCGAGTGCATAACGGTCGTATGGTGCTTGCCGCCAAACTCACGGCCGATCTCCGGATAGCTGTGTTTCGTCAGCCGCTTACAGAGATACATCGCCACCTGCCGCGGAAACGAGATCGCACGGCTGTTGTTCTTTGACTTCATCTCATCGACCGAAAGCTTGTAGTGCGAGGCAACCATCCGTGCTATCCGGTCCATTGTTAGGCCCTCGGGCCGCTCGCTATCGATTATGTTCTTGAGAGCATCCTGGGCGAGCATCTTCGTTATCGGAACGCCGCGGAGCGACGAGATGGCCACGAGCCGCACAAGCGAGCCCTCAAGCTCGCGGACGTTGCTGCGGATCTTGCTCGCAATAAAGATCGCGATCTCGTCATCGAGGTCGAGGCCGTCCATATCGGCCTTGCGCTTGAGAATGGCGACCTTCGTCTCGAGGTCCGGCGGCTCAATGTCGGCGATCAAACCCCATTCAAAACGCGAATGCAGCCTTTCTTCAAGTGTCGGAATATCCCGCGGCGGGCAGTCGCTTGAAATGACGATCTGCTTCTGGTCGTTATGAAGCGTATTGAAAGTGTGAAAAAACTCTTCCTGCGTCCGCTCCTTGCCGGCAAAGAACTGGACGTCGTCCATTAAGAGCACATCGATCGAACGATACTTCTCACGAAACGAGTGCGTCTTGTCATACCGGATCGCGTTGATCAGCTCATTCATGAACTTTTCGCTCGTAATGTACGCGACGCGTGTATGGCGGTTGCTCTGCTTTATCGAGTGGCCGATGGCGTGCATCAGGTGCGTTTTGCCGAGACCTGTGCCGCCATAGATGAACAGCGGGTTGTAGGCCTTGCCCGGAGTTTCGGCGACCGAAAGTGAAGCTGCATGGGCAAACTGGTTACTTGAACCGACGACGAACTTGTCGAACGTATATTTTGGATTGAGCGAATTTTCGACCGGTTCGATATCGACAAAGTTGGTCGTCGTTCGAGCTGTGGTCGAGCGGGGCGAGCGTTCGAGCTCAAGGATCGCACCGGCGATCTGCTCTTCGGTCGCGGCCTCGGGCTCCGCTTCGTCATCGGCGGCTTCCGATTCGCTGGGCTTGGTCGACCATTTGATCGAATACCCATCTCTGCCCAGCGAGTTAAGGCAATGCTTGATCAGCTCCGTGTAATAGCGGTTGACCCAATCGGCCGTAACGTCGGAGGCTTCCAGTTCGACCAGTTTCGCTTCATCATCGAAGCCGAGAAATTGTATTGAACGAAACCAGGAATCGAAGATGTGGCGGTTGAGCCGAGCCTCGACCATCGCCAAAGCTTCGTTCCAAATTTCGGTTTTTGCCAAAAGATCAGACACTAAATGTGACTCCAAAAATTCGTCAATATTCCTTGCGGTATCGGCAGCACGCCGAAGGTTAAAGCATTGGGAGAAATAAGCCGCGAAAACTCTCTCGATAAAAGGCTTTTACCGTGCGGGCCGGAGCTTCGCATTGGCCGTTTCTATAGTTTTTCCACAAAGTTTTCCACAGGACTGTGGAAATGAAACATAAACCTAAAGTGACACTTTAAGTTATTTGTTTTCAACTATTTACAAGGGTTAACTCATTCGAAACGGGTGCCAGATTAACATAGGGATACACCCATTGCAAACGAAAATCCACAGAAAATCGGAGTGGCCGATTTTTGCTTCTAAGCCCTTTTTTCTACAATGATTTGGAGCCGATCCGGGGCACTTGCAAGGCCGAAAACGGAGCCGAAAATGACCAAAAATACCAAAAAAAATCTTCGCTCGGCAACAAAAAAGAAAGTATTCTCGATCGAAGAACTGACCGAGTTGACCCAGGGCGTGATCTACATTAGCGAAACCGACGCCGAGCTTGAGCCGTTCCAAACGGAGGACAGCAAGACGGAAATTCCGCCGCTCTCAAAAGGCACTTCGAAAGACATTGAAGAAATCTCGTTCGCAAAATTTTTCGACCGCCTGACCGCGAAAAAAGAATGGCACACGGCCGCGGACCGGAAGCGGACGACCGCCTATTCGAAGATTAGAGAATATCTCGAGGATCACCTGACCGATCTACGCGTTGTACGTAGCGGCCGGGTTCAGATAGAAATTCTTGTATTTGGGAGAGCGGACGATGACACAGTTGCGGGGTTCCGGACGCGGGCGGTTGAGACCTAATCGACCGAGTAATTGATCACGGCTGTCACATCTTCTTTCCCGCTACGGTTATCGAGTATCAAAATGAACGTCCCCGGGCCGAGCGTCAGGTTCGTTTCGGCGGCCGAGAGCTTTCGGACCGCAGCTTCGGGCTTGAAGTCGGAGCCGGCTTCCCATTTCGGCCGGTCGTCTTCCTTCAAAATGTAGAGGTCCAGCTTGCTTTTCTCGTCCGGAGTCTCAAATGAACCGCGGAGCCGCGTTCGCCGGTTGAGATTGATCGTAAATTCGCGGGCCGAGCCGGCAGCTATCAGCTCTTCGCCCGCGGCAAAGGTGCCGCTCGTATAGCTTCGCTGAATCGCGACCGGCTTGGGTGGTTCTTCGCGGTTAACGCGTATGATCTGCACGACCGCCATAAATAGGATCGCGAGCACGGCGGTCGTCGCGAGAAGGTGGGTCCGCTGTTTGAGCAAAATCGCCATGGCAGGATTTTAAGGCCAATTCGGGCAAATGAAAAAGCCCGAAATGCGGCTTTGCCTCCGCAGATCGGGCCCCTGTTTAGGTGAAGGGAGGAACGGTCTTCACCCTACATTTGCTTCACCCTGGAAGCACCGGAAGCGTTCTTGATCAAACTTGCCGGTTCGCCGGTGTAATAGATCTTGCTTGCGCCGCTGGCGGTCGCTTTCAGCTCGCCGGTTACCGATACATTGACCTTGCAAGCACCGCTTGCCCGGACCTCAGCATTTGTGGCCTCAAGCTCAGTCGCCTCGATCTTTGCCGCACCGCTGACCCTGACCTTAAGTTCGCTGACGTTGCCCTTGAGCTCGGCCTTCGAGGCTCCGCTCATATCGAGCTCGAACGGGCCAGAAAGTTCCGAAGCCGTGACCTTTGCAACGCCCGAACTTTGGATCTTTGCGATCGTCGGGTTCGATACTCGAACAACGAGCGTGCTCCTCGGGCGAATGTTTTCCTTGGTCGAGATAACGAGCATGCCGTCGCGGACCTCGGTCGTGATCAGCGGAAGAAGATTGTCGTCCGCTTCGATCTCGACGCTCTGTTCGCGGCCGGCGACCGCCTCGACGCGGAAAATGCCGCTGACCTTTATGCCCTCAAAAGCCGCAACCGAACGCTGTTCAGAAACTACGTTGCCCGAGCCGCGGACTCCATTACCAAAAGAAAAATTGACCAGTTTACCCGCCGAGACCTTGCCGAACGAGAACAAGCTGCCGATCACGACCCCGACCACCAGAGTTAAGATAAATATAAGAATTCCAATCTTTTTCACTGTAAAAATACCTCCAACCGCCTTGTGACAATTGAGTCTAACGACCCTGCGAGCAAAAAAGTTCCGCTCCCGGCAAAAAAATCGGTCGAGGGCCAGTTCACCTTCAGCACAGCGCAATGGTTAAATATCAGTGTGAGCGAAACGGGAGAAAACCTTTCGGGCACAGGCGGCCCGATTGCGGCAGCATATGCGGCCTGGGCGATAGCGCTTGCCGGCCTGGTCGGGAGTCTTTTGCTAAGCGAGGTGCTTGAATTTCCGCCGTGCGAGCTTTGCTGGTATCAGCGGATCGCGCTTTACCCGCTGGTGGTGATTATCGGTATCGGCATTGCCTACCGCGACGCGGGCTGGCGGCGATACGCGATGGTGCTGACCGTGATCGGCCTTGCCATCGCCGTTTACCACAATTTGCTTTATTACGGCATCATTCCGGAAGAAATAACGCCGTGTACCGAGGGTGTTCCCTGCAATGCGCGTCAGCTTGAGCTTTTCGGTTTTATCACCATTCCGCTGATGTCGCTTGGCTCGTTTGCCGTGATACTTTTGTGTTTGATCATTTACCGTCCCGTTGCAGAAGTTAAAAAATAATAATGACAAAAGAAGTTCGAAACCTTTTATTCGTTGGCGGCGTGATAGTCGCCGCCTCCGTTATTGGCATATTCCTCTACCAAAAATCGAGCGTACCGGCCGTCCAGACGATAGACAAGGCCGAAGTCGTGCAAACACTGATCCGACCTGATAGCCCGACGCTTGGGCCTGAGAATGCAAAGGTCACGGTCGTCGAATTCGTCGACCCCGAGTGCGAATCTTGCGCTGCGTTTGGACCGGCGGTCAAAAAGGTGATGAGCGAGTTTCAGGGTAACGTCCGGCTCGTTATCCGCTATATGCCTTTCCACAAAAACTCCAGGCTTGCCGCCGCTTATCTTGAGGCCGCCGGCGAGCAGGGCAAGTACTGGGAAATGATGGACAAGATGTTCGAAAATCAATCGATGTGGGGCGAGATCCACGGCGGCGGACCGCAGCCCGTCAGGCCTGAGCCAAGCACGCTTTTTGATAAATGGGCGGGCGAGCTTGGGCTTAATATGGAGCAGCTCAAAGCCTCGGTCACAGACCCAAAGCACAATCAAAAGGTCGAGCGTGACTTTGCCGATGGCCGTGCGGCCGGTGTTCGCGGAACGCCGACGTTTTTCGTCAATGGCCGCCGGATGCTTCGCCTGAGCGAGCCCGAGCTGCGGTCGATGATCCAACAGGAAATCAACCGTTAGCCTGCCGCAAATTTTATGTACAAGGGGTTTTCAGAGCCGCGGCGAGTGGTGATAACAGGCATGGGCTGCGCGACGCCGCTCGGCATCGGCCGCGAAGCCTTTTGGGAATCGCTTCGCGAGGGCAGGAGCGGAACGCGGACGATCAGCGGCTTTGATGCCTCGGGCTTTAAGGTTCGCGTCGCGGGCGAGGTCGAGGGGCTTGATATCGATTCGCTTCTCTCGCCGCAGGATCGCAAACACGTTCCCCGAACAGTTCCGCTTGCACTTGTTTCTGCGACCGAGGCGTTGGCCGATTCCGGCATTGATCCTGCGCAACTCACCGAACAAGAGCAGCGAGCTTTCGGCGTTGTGATCGGGACCGGCGGCGGCGGGCTTGCCTTCACCGAGCGGCAGTTTGGTCATTGGTTCTCCGGCAACGAAAAAAAGGGCAGCATTTACACCATTCCTTCCTCGACCCACGGCGGGCTTTCCTCCGAGCTCTCGATGCGGTTCTCGCTCCACGGCCTTTCGCACGTTATCTCGACCGGTTGCACTTCATCGACCGACGCCATCTTTTACGCCGCCGAACACATCGCACTCGGCCGCGTTGACCGGATGCTTGCCGGTGGTGTCGATTCGCCGATCGCTCCGGGCATCTTGCGCGGGTTTGAGGTGATGACGGTCGTCACCGATAAGTGGAACGACGAACCGCAACGGGCCTCGCGGCCATTCTCGCTAGATCGCTCGGGCATCGTCATCTCAGAAGGTTCGTGGGTCTTTGTGCTCGAGGAATACGAATCGGCCCGCCGACGCGGTGCTGAGATCTATGCCGAGATCGCTGGATACGGCGCGACTTGCGATGCCTATCACCGCGTCCGGCTTGAGGAGAATGGCGTCGAGCCCGCACGCGCAATGTCCCTCGCGATGGCCGATGCCGGCGTCCGGCCCGAAGAGATCGGCTACGTCAATCTCCACGGCACGAGCACGCAGCTCAACGACCGCATCGAGACGCGAGCGGTCAAGATCGCGCTCGGCGATCATGCTTACAACGTGCCGATGTCCGCGACCAAATCACAGGTCGGCCATCCGCAGGGTGCGGCCGGAGCCGCCGGCATCGCCTCGGCACTGATGACGCTCAAGACCGGCGTCGTTGCTCCGACCATTAACCTCGACGAACCCGATCCCGTCTGCGATCTTAACTACACACCCAACACCGCCCGCGAGCACGATGTGGACGTTGCCCTCTGCAACTGCATCGGCTTCGGGTCAAAGAACTCCGCTCTGGTTTTGAAGAAGGTCTAGCCACAGAGGACACAGAGGTTTTTTTAACCTTCGACTAAGAATTAAATGATTCCCGTGAAATGCGAATCTGGCCTATCTCCGTGTTCTCTGTGCCCTCTGTGGCGAAACGATCTTTAAAATCAAGAGTGCGGCCTTATTGGTCGGCCGCACTCGGTAGGTATTTATGGTAGGTGATAAAGACAGGTATAAGGTGTTGCTCAGAAATTTTCCGGCCGCACCGTGGAAGGATAATAGAAGGGACCCGAGGTCCTAAAACTCTCGGTGTCAAACTTTCTCCGCGCGCCACACTCAAGGCATGAGCGATAGGAGACGTTCCTTTCCGAAAAGGGCCGGCTCAAACGTTTGTGCCAGCATCCGAAGAGTTTCCCTATGATGCCGATCCGCTTTCCCGGGGTTGCACCGTCGGCCGAGGCCGCGGGGCTGTAGTTAACGGTGTTTTCGATTACGTTCTGCATGTTTCCCTTTCCTTGCTTCCCTCACTCATTTACTAACGCGTGATTTCCGCTGTAATTAGAACGACCAAAGGGGAAAGTTTTTGCATTATTTAAGATGTTTCCCACCCCGCTTTGGTTTTCTATATTTCAATAGACGCAAAAGAGCGACGAATCTTTCTCTTCGATCGTATATTCGGTAAACTCGTGTTAAACGATTCAGGAGAAACCAATGACCTCACTTTGTATCAAGATAGTCCTAGTAGCGCTGATTTCCATTTTTCTTTCCGTGCCGGCCCTTGCCTGGGACGACGTAGGCCACAAAATAACCGGCTATATCGCATGGCAGCGGATGTCGCCAAAGGCCCGCGAGAATGTGATCAAGATACTCCGCTCGGCCCCGGAGGACTCGCACCTTTCGGTTTACTATCAGTCATACGGAGTTCGCTCCGAGGCGGATAAGCAGCTTGAGTATTTCATGCTCGTGCCGACCTGGGCAGACATCGTCCGCGACCGGGCATTCCCGGTTCGTTTCCAGAAATATAACAAGGGCGATTGGCACTATACGTCGGTCTTTTGGCGAGAGGTTGGCGGACGGGCGGAGCTGATCGCTGATAAAAAACCGGATGGCCAGGCGATCGAAAAACTCGCGGAATTTGAAAAGGTGCTCCGCGACCCGGCCGTCAGCGATACAGAGAAGTCGATCGCACTTGCGTGGTTTCTTCACATCGGCGGCGACATTCACCAACCGCTGCACACATCAAGCCGCGTGACGGACCGCGAGCCGAACGGCGACCTCGGCGGCAACACCGTTCAGATCACACCCGAAGGCACGCCGCGAGCCGATCAGCAAAATCTGCATTGGTTCTGGGATTCGATCGTCCCGCGGAACATTCCTTTTGATTTCGGCTTCTGTGAGGGTTGCTACGTAAAGCACATCGCCGAGGCATTCACATCACGTTACAGCATTGAGGCAGAGAAGGGCGGGCTTGCTCTTTCAAATTACACATTGTGGAAAGACGAAAGCCTCAAGCTCGCTCAGACGGAGGTCTTCCGCTCAGACCTCAAACGCTTTGAGACGCCAAGCGACGCTTACCGCCGCAACGCTCTCAGCGTTTCCGAACGCCGCCTGACCATCGCCGGCTACCGAATGGGCGAAACGTTGAACGACATATTTGGGAGATAAATGACGCCGAGAGAAACGCTTGAATATTTTGAAGGCCGCCGCGATTCGATCATCGAGCAGATCCGCGAGATCGTCGAGATCGAGTCGCCTTCGCATGATGCCGAGCGGAGCCGCGAGGTGGTCAATTGGGTGGAGAATACGGCGAGGGCGACGGGACTTGATCTCGCCATTGAGCGTTACCCGACCGAGAATGACGGCGACCACCTGATCATCCGCGCGTTTCCGGGCGAAGCGAAGCCGGTGCTTTTGCTTGGGCATACGGACACGGTTCACCCGGTCGGAGCCCGAGCCGAGAACCCGACGCGGATCGAGGGCGACCGCTTTTACGGCTGCGGCATTTTTGATATGAAGGCGAATATCGTCTTGATGCTTGAGGCGCTTCGCTATTTCAAGACGAGCGGGACGCGGCCCTCGCGGCCGATCAATATTTTGCTTTCCTGTGATGAAGAGGTCGGCAGCTACACCGGCCGCGAATACGTTGAGCGCGAGGCGATGAAGGCAGACTGTTGCCTTATTTTTGAACCCTCGGCCGCGGGCCGCGTCAAGACCGGGCGCAAGGGCACGGGGATGTATGTTGTAAGTGCACACGGAGTCCCGGCCCACGCGGGGCTCGACCCCGAGAAGGGCGCAAGTGCGATACTTGAGCTCTCGCGGCAGATCGAGCGGCTCCACGCAATGAACTCGCCCGAGGCAGGCACGACAGTCAACGTCTGCACCGCGAGCGGCGGCACGACCTCGAACGTCATTCCCGAACACGCCGAGTGCTCTGTCGATGTCCGCTTCACCTCGATGGTCGAGGCCGATCGGATAGACGCGGCGATAAAGGCACTCACGCCGGTCGATGAGCGTGTCTCGCTTGAGGTCACAGGCGGCATCAACCGCCCGCCGATGGAACGTACCGATGCCGTAGTCGCACTTTTTGAGAAAGCACGCCAGACCGCCGCCTCGTTCGATTACGAGCTGGGCGAAACCCAGGTCGGCGGCGCCTCCGACGGAAACTTCGTCGGAGCCCTCGGCATCCCCGTCCTAGACGGCCTAGGCATAGCCGGCAACGGCGCCCACACGCTGAACGAGCATATTTTGGTGAGTGATATTGCGAATCGCGCAACGCTAGTAACGCTCCTTGTATCCGACCTATAGGTCCCATAGGTCCGATCGGACGCATAGTAGGATTTTGATTCGGAGGCGCATCCTGTCCGGTGATGGGCGCGGTCTTCAAAACCGTCAGCGGGTGCGCGAGAGCGTACCTGGGTGGGTTCGACTCCCACACGCCTCCGCCAGTTTTGAAAGGAGAAAGGATGAAGGATAAGGGAGAAAGCAGCGGCTCTCATGCTCTTTCCTTCCGCTCGGGTTATCCTTTATCCTTTCGCCTTTATCCTTATGAAATTGTGGATCGCTCTTAATATGACGCCGGGGGTTGGGCCGCGGGCGGCTACCAAGCTGCTTGAGCGGTTCGGTTCGCCGGATGGGGTTTTTGCCGCCCGGCGGCGCGAGCTTGAGGAGCTTCGGCTTCGCCCTGAGACCATTGAGAGCATAATGAAGCGCGAGTTCGAGCCGAAGGCCGGCGAAGAGCTCGACCGCGTAAAATCGCTCGGCGGCGATATTCTCGTGCTTGATGACGGCAGCTATCCGGCCTTGCTCCGCGAGATCGCCGACCCGCCGATGACGCTCTACGTACGCGGCGATTGGCAGGCCTGTTTCGATCAGCCGTGCGTCGCCGTAGTTGGTTCGCGAAATTGCTCGACCTATGGCCGCAATGCCTCCGAGATGCTTTCGCGCGACCTCGCCGGCCAGGGCTTCACGGTCGTCTCCGGTTTTGCCCGTGGGATCGATACCTCGGCACATCGCGGAGCGATATCTGCAGGCGGGCGGACCATCGCCGTTATCGGCACGGGCCTTGACGATCCTTATCCGAAAGAGAATCAAAAGCTCTCGGAGGAGATCATCGCCGAGGGCGGCGCCATCGTCTCGCAGTTTCCGCTCGGGACGCCGCCGCTCAAAGAGAATTTCCCGTATCGCAATCGGATCATCAGCGGCCTGAGCCTCGCCGTTCTTCTGGTCGAGGCCTCCGAGCGAAGCGGTTCGCTGATCACCGCCCGGCTTGCGACCGAGCAGGGCCGCGAGGTGATGGCCGTTCCGGGCAACATAACTTCGCGTACATCTATCGGCACAAACTACCTGATAAAAGCCGGTGCAAAGCTCGTCCAGCAATGGCAGGACGTCGTCGCCGAACTGCCGAACGAGATAACGGCGACAATACTTCCGCCAAAGATGGCAAAGGACGAAAACGGCACGGCCGCCTCGCAACCCGAGCTCGAACCCTCCGGGCTTTCTCCCGCAGAGAAAAAGGTCTGGCAAAATTTGCTGCCCGATGAGCCGATGCATATCGACGTCCTTCTCGAGGCGAGCGGGCTTTCGTTCGGCGACCTCAATAGCGCACTCGTCGGGCTCGATATCCGCGACCTGATCCGCGTCCTGCCGGGCAAGCATTACGCGAGGAGGATCTGAGGTCGGCAATGGATGACGAACAGCTTGTGCAGATAACCCGCAAGCGGTCGATCCCCGAGGATGAGTTTTATCCGGCGATCAACCGGATGTACGAGCTCGTGTGGGAGCGGCTTCTTCCACCGCAGATCGAGACCGACCGGCTAAGCTCGCGTGTTGCCAAGTCCGTCGTCACCCCGCCCGAGGCTGAGATACCGGATTGCATCACCTGCGGCGTATGCTGCGCTTCGATGCTTTGCGTTGGAGTACGGCCGGGTGAGGAACCGGCCGAGGAACTCACCTGGAGCATAACCCGCTCCGACGAACAGGGCGAATGGGAAGTCGACAGGTATCTTCGCCGCGATGAAGAGACATACACCTGCTCGGCGCTCGAAGGCACGCTCGGCGAGCACGCCACGTGCCGAATCTACGAGACCCGCCCGAAGATGTGCCGCGAGTTTGAAGCCGGGAGCGACCGCTGCCACGCCCTTCGCCGAGCTTATGGTATCGAACCTTTTCTGAGCCTCGATGAAATGATGTCTGCGAGAACGGAGCTGGACGAACGCGACCGAACCCCGCCTTCCCCCGATATAATTACCCGTGTCGCGACCGAACGCTCGGAGCGGAGCGGCGAACTTTGCATCCGCGTCTGGCTTGCTGGCGGCGAGGAGCGGACCATTCATTCCTTCGATCCGGCCGTCGAGACGTGGCGGCAATTCGAGTTTGAAGGGATAAAATTAGCGACCGCCGAGGCCCTGATCACCGAGAGGAGCGCACTTTCCGGACAGTCCGATCGCCCTCCGGCGCATCCGAAAACTTAAGATTTGCCGAAACAGTTCGTATGGCGTATCGTCAAAGGGCAGATTGACAGAGTTCGCCGTGAGGTGTTAGAAGTCAGAATGTCAGAGCGTCTTTTGGATAGAGGCGCATCTGACTATTTTTTTCCGATGTCAAAAAATCTTGTAATAGTAGAATCGCCGGCGAAGGCCAAAACGATAAATAAATACCTCGGGCAGGACTATACCGTTCTCGCCTCGATCGGGCATATCAAAGATCTGCCGGCCAAGGAACTCGGGGTTGATGTTGACAATAATTTTGAGCCGACATACGAAGTAATTCCCGACACCAAGAAACGCAATAATAAGAAGATCGTCGCGGAACTAAAGAAAGCGGCAAAGCTCAGCGAGTCGATCTTTCTCGCAGCCGACCCCGACCGGGAAGGCGAGGCGATCTGCCAGCATCTTGCCGAAGAGATCGTCCCTAAGAAAGGCGGCCAGGCCGTTTTTCGCGTGATGTTCAATGAGATAACGCGGAACGCCATCAAGGAAGCCTTCGTCGAACCAAAACAGATCGACCGCAACTTGGTCAATGCCCAGCAGACCCGCCGCGTGCTCGACCGCCTGGTCGGTTACAAGGTCTCGCCGATCCTCTGGAAGTCGATCGGCGGAAAGCTCTCAGCCGGCCGAGTGCAGACGGTCGCCGTCCGGCTTGTAGTTGAACGCGAACGCGAGATCGAGGCATTCGTCAAGACAGAATATTGGTCGATCGTTGCAAATCTCACCGCCGCTCTTCCGCCAAACTTTGAGGCGAAGCTTTCGCGCATCGAAGACAAGTCGGTGAAGACCGGAAAGTTTGATGAGGACGTCAAGCCCGGCGAAACGCACGTCAAAACGACAGATGAAGCATCGGCGATAGTCGCAGAGGCCGAAAAGGAAGCATTCATCGTCGAGACGGTCACTCGCAAGGAACGCAAGCGGAACGCAACACCACCTTTCATTACCTCAAAGCTCCAGCAGGAAGCGGCCCGCAAGCTCGGCTTCTCCGTCAAGCGGACAATGATGACGGCGCAGAAGCTCTACGAAGGTATCGATCTCGCGACCGAAGGCCGGGTTGGCTTGATCACCTATATGCGTACGGACTCGGTCCGCGTCTCTGAGGCCGCCATCGAGAATGCCCGCGGATATATCGGTAAGCAATACGGCGAGAGCTACCTGCCCGGCAAGGCGAACTTATATAAAGGCAAGAAAGACGCGCAGGATGCTCACGAAGCGATCCGCCCGACGGACGTGAATCGCACGCCCGATGACCTCAGCTCGCTGCTCGGGCCTGATGAGCTGAAGCTCTATCGGCTGATCTGGCAGCGATTCGTTGCTTCGCAGATGACGCCCGCAGTTTTTGATCAAACGACCATCGACATCAAAGCCGGACGATTCACTTTCCGGGCGACGGGCTCGGTGCAAAAGTTTGACGGTTTTCTCAAGGTCTATCAGGAAGGCCGCGACGATAAGCCGCAAGACGGCGAGGACGACGACGCCGAACTCAAACTCCCGGCAGTAGAAGAAGGCGAGACGCTCAAGCTCAACGGCATTACCCCCAACCAGCATTTCACCGAACCGCCGCCGCGATTTTCTGAGGCCACGCTCGTCAAGGCACTTGAAGAAAAAGGCATCGGCCGCCCATCGACGTACGCGGCGATCATGACCACCATTCAGGATCGCGAATACGTTGAAAAGGTCGAGGGCCGCTTTCACCCGACGCCGCTCGGAATGACGGTCAATGACCTTTTGCTTGAGAGTTTCGACGATATTTTCAACGCAGAATACACTGCCCGTATGGAGCTTGCCCTCGACGAGATCGAGGAAGGCAAACTCGATTGGCGAACTGCACTCCGCGGCTTCTACGACAAATTTGCCAAAGATCTCGAACACGCCATCGAGAACATCAAGAACAAAAAGCAGACCTCGATCCCGACCGACGAGATCTGTGAAAAATGCGGCGCCGGAATGGTGATCAAGTTCGGCCGGTTCGGGCAGTTCCTGGCGTGCTCCAATTATCCGGAGTGCAAGAACACCCGCGAGGTAGCGAGCAAGCGTTCGAGCGAATCAGCCGATGGCGAATCGGGCGAGGCCGAGGCCGTTCCGGTCTGTGAACTCTGCGGCCGCGAGATGGCGCTCAAGAAAGGCCGCTTTGGCCCGTTCTATGGCTGCACCGGTTACCCGGAATGCAAGAACATTCGCAAGATCGCAAAGGGCGACCAGAAGCCCGCTCCACCGCCCGAGCCGATCGATGAGATCTGCCCGAAGGATGGCGGCCAGCTTGTCCGCCGCCAGGGCCGCTTCGGCGAGTTCATCTCGTGTTCAAATTATCCGAAGTGCGATTACATCAAGCGCGAGACCATCGGAGTTGCCTGCCCGAAGTGCGGCGGCGACATCGCGGTTAAGAAATCAAAGCGCGGAAAGACCTTCTACGGCTGTGCAAATTACCCGAAATGCGACGAGGTATTTTGGGATAAACCCATCCCCGAGCCGTGTCCTGAATGCTCGGCACCGATCACGCTCCAGAGGACCACCAAAAAAGATGGCACCGTCCGCTATTGCAAAAATGAGGCGTGTGATTATAAGATTTCCATCGTCGATACATCTGAAGCGGCAGACCCCGCGGGCGACACCGCCGCACCCGCCGCTTGAGCGCTATGAACGAGAGCATTCAGTTCTTTCAGGCTTTTCTAAAAAACCCGACATCGGTCGGCTCCATTGCCCCGAGTTCGCCGGAGCTTGCCCGGGCGATGGTCAAGGGCATTGAGCCCGGGCCTGACAACATAGTTCTCGAGCTCGGAGTCGGCACCGGTGCCATCACGAAACAGCTTCGCAGTGCCGGAGCGAACTCCGAAAATTACCTTGGCATTGAGATCGACCCTTCGCTTGTGCGTTCGCTTCGCGGAAGTTTTCACGACCTAAATATCGTCGCCGGCGATGCATCCGACATCGCCGAGATCCACCGCCGCTCGGGCCTCGGCCGTGTCGGCTATATCGTCTGCTGTCTGCCGTTCGTCTCGCTTCCAAATGACGTCGGCGGAAAGATCCTGGCTGAGGTTGAAAAGCTGATGACCGAGGGCTGCATGTTCCGAATGTATCAATACGCCCACGGGTACTATTCGCCTTCTGCCATCAAACTTCGTGATTTTATGCGTAAGCGTTACGGCCGGTCGCGGCGGAGCCCGCTGATCGTGAAAAACATCCCGCCGGCCTATACGCTGACATGGCTCGGGCGCTGAAAGGGCGTCCGCTTTCTTCCCGCTTATGTCCAATCTTCAATATTATCCCGGTGCGATCGACCCCTCAGGGTGCATCAGCAATGGCTGGAATCTCATCAAGCCTAATTACTGGATGTACTTCGGCATTGCGTTGCTGACGTGGGTCATCATCTCCTGTATTCCGTGCATCAACTACATCCTGATGGGCCCGGTGCTCGTGGGTGTTTACTACACCCTGCTCCGCGATATGCGTGGCGAGACGGTCGATTTCGGGATGATGTTCAAGGGGTTCGAGAAATTCGTCCCGGCGATGGTCGTCGGCCTCATCCAATCGATACCGGGCATCATCTGGCAGATCATCGATACAACGATGAACATCTCGACGATCTTTCTTGAGCAAGGAAGGGGAACATTCGGTGGCGGCACTTTCTTTCAGGAATCCTCCGCACCGGGTCTCGCCGAAGGAATCTCGGTTGTATACCTTGGACTAGGCTTGGTCTTTTTGGTCGTCTCGATCGTCTGGGCGATCTCGTTCAGCTTTGCTCTGCCGCTTATTGCCGAACACAACATCGGTCCGGTCGATGCACTTACGCTGAGCGCAAAGGCGGCATGGAGCAATCTCGGGGGCATCATCGTTCTGGCGATCCTGAGCTTCTTTATTGCCTTAGCCGGACTGATTGCGATCTGCATCGGCCTTTTCTTCGTGATGCCGCTATTCTGGGCCGCGTGGGCCTTTGCTTACAGGCAGGTCTTTCCGGCGATCGAGAGCAACCTCAGGATGGAACCGCCCTCGCCGCATGAATACGGTTCTTCGTTCGGTCAGGGAATGGAATAGCTCGCAAGACCGCACCAACAGAGAAAAAGCCGTCGGCCTTACTAAGGCTTACGGCTTTTTCTTTTGCGGCCGAAAGAACGCAAAACCACTGTAGACACGGGCGAAAGTAGCGATTAGCAATAATTAGCACAAAAATTAAGGACATTCAGACGCAAGAAAGGTGAGACTAAGCCCATCGTGAGAAAGCGGCCACTACGGCGTCCACAAATATGATGTTAGTTTGAATCTCGGTTCGCCTGCAGCTGCAGATCAGGCGGATGTCATTTCAAGGAGAAAATGCAAATGAATCGGTTTATCAAAAGTGGCTTACTTTTTTTGCTCGGTTTCGTTATGCTCGCGTGGTTCGTTCATTCGGTGAGCCAACCGGCGGTGCCGAGCGAAACATACGCGATGGATCGCGTGATCGACGTTGTGAAGCTCATCGGAGCCGTCGCGGGCTTTATTGGCGGAATTTTGGAACTCATAAGGCGATAGGCTGAGGTGCTAGAGCAGTCGGCAAAAAATTATGAACACGGACTACAATCGGTTTTCGGTTAATGCCATAACCGCCATCGGCGACGGATGGAAGCTGCTCGCCAGCAACTATTGGCCGTTCTTTGGCGTCTCGTCGATATTGCTTATCGCGGTCTGCTGCATTCCGGCGGGCGGATTGTTGGCGCCGTTCCTTACGGCGGGTATCTACGCCATGGTCTTTCGCGCCCTCCGCGGCGAGCACTACGACCTTTCCACTGCTTTTGGTGATGGGTTTAAGGGAAAAAGCTGGCGCGTCTTTTTCGCCGCCGTCGTCGCCGGGCTTCCCTGGGCCCCGATCACGGTGATGGCTCAGTTCATCGACCGGATCGAGAATGCCCCGCAGGAAACCATCAACATGTTCCTGATCGCCGCTCTCGTGTTCTTTGCCATCGCAATCGTCTGGAGCTTGACCTGCGTTTTTTGGATCCCCCTCATTATTGACAAAAACCTCTCTTTCGGAGAAGCGTTCGGCCTGAGCGCAAGGGCCGCTTGGGCAAACTTTCCCGGCCTCGTTCTGCTCTACATCATTTCCGGCGTCCTTCTCGCGCTTGGAACTTTGGCGGTCTGCTTGGGCGTTCTTTTTGTTTACCCGATCATGATGGTCGCTTTTGCGTTCGCATACCGGCAGGTATTTCCTGATACTGCCCCGCCCGCATTCGGCCAGGCACCACCGCCGCCTGAGGCATACCAAGGCGTCTTCGGGCAAAGGCTCTGATCAGATCAGGTCGAGTTCCATATAGAGCGTGTCCGAGTGAGGGTTGTCGTAGTAGGCATCGATCGGGCGGAAGCCGTGGGCCTCATAGAGGCTGACGGCTTTTCCCATTTTTGGCGGGTAGGTATCAAGCCGCATCTGTCGGTAGCCGATCTCGCGGGCATCGGCGATCACCTGTTCGATCAACCGACGGCCAAGCCCATGTCCTCGTGCGTTCTCGCGAAGGTAGAGCCGCTTCATCTCGCAGATACCTTCGCCGAGGTTTCGAAGTGCAATGCAGCCCGCTGCTTCCTCACCGACGCTTGCAAGGTAAAGCCTGCCCTCGGGCGGAGCGTATTTGCCCGGGAGCGACGCAAGCTCCTCCTCAAAACCCTGAAAACAAAGATCGAGGCCGAGCCACGCTTCGTATTCGCGGAAAAGTGTCCTGAGTGTTGCGATGTCATCGGCCGTTTCGGCTTGCCGTATCGTCATTTCGTCTTATATTTCACATCAAATTCACGCCGCCGTGCAACTATTGAAATTCACGGCAAAGAAGAGTTACTCTGAAGGTTACCTGCCGCAATCCAAAAGGAGCACTTATGAACCGACGATCGTTTCTCGCGAATCTCACTGTCTTCACCGGCGGCCTGGCGCTTGCCGGCACTTCACTCGGGCGGCGAGCCGAGGCGTACCTCGCAACCGGCGACCTAACTGCATACCGAGCGGCGGGCTTCGGCGAGCTTTTCCCGATGGCGGCGAAGAACACTGGCGAGACTTTCATCGCCCTGCCGAAAGGTTTTGAATACAACGTTCTCGGCAAACGCGGCACCAAGATGTCCGACGGCCGCCCGACCCCACCAGCACACGACGGACAATGGACATTCAAGGTCGGCAACGAGCTCCGCATCGTCCGCAACCATGAGGTCGCCAATGGCCGAGTTCCCCGCGAGGGCTCGGCTATCGGATCGAAGAACCACTACGACCCAATGGCTGGCGGCGGAACCACGACGCTCGTCATAGACCCCAAGACCAACACTGTGATCCGCGACTTCGTCAGCCTCTCCGGCACGCTCATCAATTGTGCCGGCGGCCCGACGCCGTGGGGAAGCTGGATCACCTGCGAAGAGACGACCATTGGCAAGACCGAGGTGACAAACTCTCGGGGTGTAAAGATGGGCGGCTACCCGGTGCCGCACGGATATTGTTTTGAGGTGCCGGCATCGGCGAACTCGGAGGTGAAACCCGTGCCGCTCAAAGCGATGGGAAGGTTCGTCCACGAAGCGGTCGCGGTCGACCCCCAAACCGGCATCGTTTACCTGACCGAGGACTTTAACCCTTCCGGCTTCTTCCGCTTTATCCCGAAGCGCAACAAGCGACTTGCCGAAGGCGGCACGCTGCAGGTACTTGCGATCAAGGACAAGCCGAAATACGACACCCGCTTGGGCCAAAAAATGGGCACGGAGCTCGAGACCGTTTGGGTAACGATCAACGACCCCGACCCGGAAGCTGCCGATACGAAGCCGAACGCCGTTTTTCAGGAAGGCTTTGGCAAAGGAGCGGCCTCGTTTGCACGGCTTGAGGGCTGCGCGATCGATCCGGAGCGTCGCGTCCACTTTACGGCGACTAGCGGCGGCGACAATAAGGGCGGCCAGGTCTGGATGTTCGAACCCGTCGGGCGCGACGGCGGAAGGCTCAAACTGCTTTTCGAATCGCCCGATCAGAAGGTGCTGCACATGCCGGACAATATCTGCATGATGCCGAAAAGCGAGCTGACCTTCATCTGTGAGGACAGCGACTATGCCGGCCAAGAGTCGAAAAACTACTTGCGAATACTCACCCCCGAAGGCAAGATCGCCGATTTTGCCCGCAACGCTTCGGCCGAATTTCCGCGGAGCGAATTTGCCGGCTCGGTCTTCTCACCGGATGGCTCGACGCTTTTCGTAAACCTACAGGCCGCCGGAATTACGCTCGCGATCCGCGGCGACTGGTCAAAGTTCAAAGGCTAGGACCGAACGGCGCACTTGCGAGGATGGGTCCGGGCATTCAAACCGCCCGGGTTCTTTCGTGTGCATCTCGGGCGATTTCTTCTTATAATTTTTCTAATGGAACTTGCGGTCGAAAAATACCGGGTCGCGGACGAGCCTTACTACCTGCCCATCGGCAAAGAGGTCGAACTTTTCGAGGCGGCTTACGCGGCCAAGCTTCCGGCGCTTTTGAAGGGCCCGACGGGCTGCGGCAAAACGCGCTTCGTTGAATACATGGCGCATCGGCTCGGCCGGCCGCTTATCACTGTTGCCTGTCACGAAGACCTTTCATCCACCGACCTCGTCGGCCGATTTTTGCTCGAGGGCGATGAGACGGTTTGGCACGATGGGCCGCTGACGGCCGCCGTCCGGGCAGGGGCGATCTGCTATCTCGATGAGGTCGTCGAGGCACGCAAGGACACGGTCGTGATAATCCACCCGCTGACCGACGACCGCCGCCGGCTCCCGATGGAGAAACGCGGCACCATCATCGAAGCGCCGCCCGAGTTCATGCTCGTCGTCTCGTACAATCCCGGCTATCAATCGATCCTAAAGGACCTCAAGCAATCGACCCGCCAGCGTTTTGTCTCGCTTGAGTTCGATTATCCGGACGCTGAGGCCGAAGCGGCGATCGTCGCCAAGGAAGGCGGCATCGATGCCGAAATGGCCGCCGACCTGGTCAAGATCGGGCAAAAGGTGAGGAACCTCCGCGGCCACGGGCTAGAAGAAGGCGTCTCGACCCGCCTGCTGATCTACGCCGCCCAGATGATCGCGAAAGGCATATCGCCGATCGATGCCGCCGAGGTCGCCATCGTCTCACCCATCACCGACGACCGCGAACTCCAGCGCTCGATCCGCGAGATCGTAACCACAATCATCTGACCGGAAGTTTTTTGTATTTGCGGTTACAACGATAGTATTCTCTTTCTGCAATGACGAACGAAGAACTATTAAAAGAGCTGGAAACCCTGCAGCCAAGAGAGCGGGGAATGATCGAGAAGTTGATCATGCTATTCAAAGGGAAGCGAGATGGGGGTGTGACCGCGGCACCGAAAAAGTCTTTTCGCGATGAGAAGTCATTTGGAATGTGGAAAGATCGGGACGAGATGAAAGACAGTGTGGAATGGGTTCGCAATATCCGCAGAACACATTGGGGGCCAAAGTCGTCTTAGATGCTCATAGATTCGGATATTCTGATCGACTTTACGCACGGAAATTCGGATGCCGTGGACTGGCTCGACCGACACGATGTCCGCGAGTCGCTGAAGCTTAGCATTGTCACCGAAATGGAGTTGTTGGTTGGTAGCCAGAATAAGGCTCACATGCGTGAGTTGATAGAACTATTCACCCGATTTGAGACTCTGCAGATTGATGAGCAGGTCTCAGTAAAAGCAAGACAACTAGTTGAGGATTATTATTTAAGTCACGGACTCTTGATCGCCGACTCATTAATAGCCGCGACGGCTATCGTTTTCGGCGAGACACTCGCGACCAAGAATATGCGTGATTTTCGATTTATTCCTGAATTAACTCTCGCCCAATATCCATAGTTCAAGGTCGGTACCCGAGCAAAGAGGCCTTGATGTACATTACGGAACACTAACGCGAGATATCTTCTTTTTAGCGTCGCGAACTCCAACGCAGCACCCGCGAGATTGTAACGACGATCATCTGAGGAGAAAAACGAACATTTGTTAATCGACTTTCAGGACGTATCGAATAAATGTGAGCATTGTGGAGCCGACTTTGTTGTAACTCGCGGTAGTGTTTATCGTGATGGCGTGGGTGTTAGTATTTACCTTGCTGCACTACATCAGTGTGATAATGGCGAGGTGGTACACCTCGCAATTGCCGTTCAGCAAGGAAAGGAAGGGTTTGACGAAACGTGCGCAGTTGCATTGCAGCTTAGGTGCAATGACGTTGAATTAGGCTTTTCGGTTGTCGACTGGGATCGTTCGCCTTGGAAGGATGAAGCCTACTTAGGAAGGCAGATATCCCGAGATGATTTGCTAATGTCAGACAAACGAGACACGTTCTTCCACATAGCTGACCATATCGTAATTCAGAACCCGACGATAAAGAAATATTTTTCATTGCCCTGATGAGAAGCGAGTATTTATGATTCGAGTCGTAGCACATTTGATATCAAAGCCTGATAGCATCGACGAGACGCGGGAGGTATTGCTTGGGTTGATCGGGCCGACTTGTGCTGAGGCGGGCTGCGTCACATATGAGCTGCACCAGAATACGGCCGATCCAACGGATTTTACATTTATCGAGGAATGGACTGATGACGCGTCGCTTGATGCTCATCTTGAGTCTGCCCACCTCGCGGCCGCCCGCGAAAAGCTTGAGCATCTGCTTGCCGAGCCCGCTGACATTCGCCGATACAAATTGGTCCGCTAATTGCCGCATCCGATGCCCGACCTGGAAGAAAACAAATTCGACGTGGTCGTCATCGGCGGCGGGCAGGCCGGGTTGGCGGTCGGCTATTATCTACGCCGCTCGGGTCTTCGCTACATAATTCTCGACGCACAAAACGAACCCGGCGGAGCGTGGCTGCATGGCTGGCGATCGCTGCGGCTCTTTTCGCCGGCACAATGGAGCTCGCTTCCCGGCTGGCTGATGCCCGGCGGCGGACTTGATAACTACCCGACCCGCGACGAGGTGCTCAGCTACCTTCGCCAATACGAAGAGCGTTACGACCTACCGATCCGCAGGCCGGTCACTGTTATTTCCGTAAGGCGGGAAGGCGAGCGTTTCGCTGTAGCTACCAACGGCGACGAGATCAGCGCCAAAGCTGTCGTAAGTGCGACCGGAACTTGGCACAAGCCGTTCATCCCGGATTATCCCGGCCGCGAGCTTTTTACCGGAGTCCAGATACACTCCGCAAACTACGAATCGCCCGATGCATTTACCGGAAAGCGGGTTCTGATAATAGGCGGAGGGAACTCGGGTGCGCAGATCCTCGCCGAAGTCTCGCTCGTGGCCGATGCGACGTGGGTCACGCTTGATGAGCCGAACTACTTGCCGGACGATGTCGATGGCCGGGTTCTTTTTGATGCCGCGAGCGAAAAATATAAGGCACTAACGACCGGAGCCGCGGGCACCAAGAAATCGTACGACCTGCTCGGTAGCATCGTCATGGTCGAACCCGTTCGCGAAGCGCGCGACGCCGGCCGGCTCAAATCGCGGCGTCCGTTCGTGAGCTTTACTGCGACAGGCGTGGTCTGGCAAGAAGGCGACGAACCCGAAACGATCGACGCCGTCATTTGGTGCACCGGGTTCAAATCGGCTCTCGACCATCTCGCACCGCTCGGTGTCGTCGAAGAGTATGGCCGTGTTAAAGTATCCGGAACGCGTTCGGAGAAAGAGCCAAACCTATGGCTCGTCGGCTACGGCAATTGGACCGGCTTTGCTTCGGCGACCCTCATCGGCGTCGGCCGCACCGCCCGAACGACAGCGAAAGAGATCGAAGAAACCCTGAAGAAGACTGCGTAGGCTATGAAACAAAATACGAACCGCCGTGATTTTTTGAAGATCTTGGGTGCGACGACCGCGGGACTTGCGGTCGGCTCGCAGGGTGTTTTCGGCCAGGCTCGCCGACAGAAACGCTGCGTCATCGTCGGCTCCGGGCTCGCCGGGCTTTCGGCGGCATTCAAACTGAAGAACGCGGGCTGGGATGTGACCGTTCTAGAAGCCCGCAACCGTGTCGGCGGCCGCGTCTTCTCGCACACGATGCCGGACAGCGGCGGTCTGATCTGCGAACTTGGCGCCGAGTGGGTTGGTGAGAGTCATGAACGTGTGAAGGCGCTCTGCAGCGACTTCAAAATCCCGCTGCAGAAGCATCAGTTTGAGGACTATCTGATGCAGAATGGACGCGTCTCCCGGCCCGGCGGTTGGGATTTTTCTACCAAGGCCAACACTGCGTTCGAGAAATTGCTTCAGGGCTTCGAAAAACTCACTCCCGTTCAGCAGCGAATGCTCGACCGGAAAGATTGGTGGACGCACCTCTCGGACAGCGGCTTCACCCAGCCCGACCTGATACTTCGCGAGCTCGCGGACAGCACCGATTTTGGCGAATCGATCCGCCACGTTTCGGCTTTCGGGGCACTTGCCGAATACGCCGCCAACGAAGAGCCGGAGGTAAAGGGGAAAACGCAGAACCAGATGGACTACAAGCTGACGGGTGGCAACTCGCGGCTTGTCAATGAACTCGCCCGCCGCATCGGCGAAGCGAACATACGGACCGGGATGAAGGTCTCCGAGATCAACCAGCGGCGCGGCATCGTAACCGTAAAGGCTGGCGATGAAACATTCACCGCCGATGCCTGCATCTGCACGGCACCGGTCGCCTCGCTCCGCAAGATCAAGTTCAACCCGCCGCTCCCGGCGGACCAACGCAACGCTGCGGAAAGGCTGATCTACGCCCGGATCATCAAGAATTCTGTCCATTACGAGAACCGCTTTTGGAAGGACGAAAACTTCTCGATGGTTACGGACATGACCTCGCATTACTATTTCCACTCAACGCAAAACCAACCGGGCCGCGAGGGAATCCTGACCGCATACGCCATCGGCGAAAAGGCCGACGTCCTCGCCTCGCAGGACGACACCCGCCGGATGAACATAATCACCCGCGACCTTCACGACTTTAATAACGACGCACCGCAGCTCGCCAAGGGCATCGCTTCCTACGCATGGCAGCGGGATGAATATACCGAAGGCGCTTACGCGCTCTATCGGCCAGGGCAGTGGTTCGGCGTCCGCCCGGTCCTCGCCCGTCCGCACCTGAAGGTCCTTTTCGCCGGCGAGCACATCGCCGATTGGCAGGGCTTTATGGAAGGCGCCATCGAAACCGGCGAAGCTGCCGCAGAAAGCTTGTTAAAATAAGGCTGCAAGGTTGGGGTTAGGTTTCAGTCTCAGCGTACTCTGCGAAAAACACAACGGCCTCTGCGTTAGATTTAACTAAACGCAGAGGCCGCTGAGGATTCGCCGAGTGCTCAGAGTTGTCGTATGACCGGCATCGAAATCTGATCAAACTTCATTAATTAACATCACCCGCCCGCGGATCATATGGCGTTGCTTTGAATCGGGCGATGGCATCGGGCGCATTGTCGTATTCGATGCCGGTCTTTTCGGCTCGGTCGTAAGCGGCGATGGCTCGTGTCCTGTCGCCCTGTGCGTCATAGGCATTGCCGAGCTTTATCTCTGCCCAAACCGCAAGCCACGGCGGATTGATGTTTCCGAGGAGAGCTGCCCGGAAGTTTTCCTTTGCAAGCTCATAATTTCGCTGTTCGAGGAAAAGCAGGCCGAGGTGGTAATAGATCCACGAATTTGAGCGGTCAAGCTTCAGGGCGTTCTCAAGCTGCGTCTGTGCTTCGCTGTAGTTGCCTTCCTTGAAAAGCTCGATGCCCCGCCTTGCGATCGAGGTCACGCGAAGCTCCGGCGAGACCCAAAGCAGCTTAAAGCCGGGGTCAACGATGACCTCTAGCGGCTTGCCGTCAACCTCAATATTAAAGTCCGCACTCGCGTCATCTATCTGCAGCTGTTCGGTCTTAAATCCATTCTCGCCTTCAAACTTGAGCTGTATCTCGACCGGCAGCCGAAGGTTGTCGTAGTTTTGCTTGACGGTGCCGCGGGCAATGAATTTGCCGGCCCGGTTGCGGAGTATCACGTAATCGGCCGTAAACTCAGGCACTCCGGTACTCTCAACCCAGCGAGCGAAAAAGTATCGCATATTCTGCCCGGCGACCCGCGAGGTCAGCCGTTCAAATTCGTCGATCGAGGAACTCTTGCCGCGATATTCTTCCAGATAGGTCTTGAGAAGCTGATCGAACTTCTGCTTCCCGAGCGTTTCCCGCAAAAGCTTAAAAACCATCGCACCCTTGCCGTACATAATGTACTTGTAGGCGGTCGATTGGTCGTCGAGGTTTGCCGGTGCGCGAAGGAGCGAGACGGTCTGTTCAAAGGTCAACGACTTTTCAACCAGCTCGCGGCGAAGCGCATCAAGCTGAGCGCCCGTCGCGTTCGATTCACGAAATGCGAAGGCGCTGTATTCGGCAAGTCCCTGCGAGACCCATGCATCGTCAAACGACCTGAGCCCGACCGTATGTCCCCACCATTGATATGCGGCCTCGCGTTGGAGCCGTTCTTCGGTAACGCTTCTCGGTTCGGTGAACTGGCGGTCGGAGACAAATGTGATGCCCGCACCGGAATAGAAATCAAGACTCTCGTCGTCGATCTGAACGATCGAGAGGTCGCGGCCCATCTCGGGCTCGCCAAATTGCTTTGTGTAATATTCAAGAGCCTTTCCAATGGTATCGGCGTAGGCTTCAACGTTCTCGGTGCTGCCCGGCCGTGTATAAAACTTAAGTTCGTAGCCACCGATCTGCAGGTTGCGGTTGGTGTAACGGCCATACGCGAGGTTACCTACTAGGCCCGGTCGCGACTGAATGAACCGATGCTTTCCGGCCGGAGCCGCGGGCACATCCGTATCGCTATGGCCGACCACCTGAAAAGCTCCGGGAAGCGTCACCGTAATGTCCGCAGTAGCCCGGTCGGCCGCGTAATCATGAAATGGGAACCAGCGAGCGGCGTAAAAAAGATACCCATTAACCTCGCCAATGTATGCCAGCCGCTTGTTGAGCAGCGGCCCGCCGGAAGGCGTATTCAGAACGCCGCTATACTTGAATCGGAGCGTCACGGCCGTGTCCTTCGCGACCTGCTCGCCGAGGTCGATCCGAACGCTCGGGCCGAGATCGGAGATGCCGACCTGATCCTGCACAAACGTGACCTCGGGCCCGCGTGGCGTCGGGGTTGGCCGCGGCTGTCGTCCGCGGGTTGGCGTCGCAGTTGCGGCCGGTTGCGCGGCGGAGTTAACTCTAACGATCGAGTCGATCTTAAGCGAGCCGTTGAGCTCAAACGCCACCGAGCGAAGTTCCTCGAGCGCCGTGAAGGTCACATCAACGGTTGCATCGATCTTGTTCTCATCGGGCGATAATTGAGCATCGATGACGTAACCCTTGACGTCGAACGTGGCCGCCCGCCGGTTTTGCTGTGCCGTAAGCTCAGCCGCGGCCGCTGTGAAGGCAATGGCCGCAAAGATAGCTAAAAAATGCCGCTTCTTGGAAAAATTTTGCAGAAACATCGGTTTAATTTGCTGGGTCTTAAGATGTTCGGCCGGCGGGAATCGTTTGCCCCCGCGGCCTGATACCGAAAATAGTTTATTCGACAAAATCCACCGAAACGACGCGCTCGGCTATAACTTTGCCCATCGCCGCCACTTCCTGGTGCTGCGGGTGATCGGTATAGGCGGCGAGCCCGGCCTCATCGGCAAAGGTCGCGACCAAACCCGTGTCAAACGAACGTTCGAGCCCGAGAATGTCCTTCCCGACCGAAATACTGATGATCTCCGGTATTACTCCCTGCAACGCCTGAAGCTTCCCGATATGATCTTCACGAGCGGACGCATCCGTCTCCGGCTTATATTTCCAGCAAACGATATGTGTAAGCATTAATGAATGATATCGCAACCGAAGCACCCCGGGAAACGAGCAAACCGAAGCTTCGGCCGAGGATCCGATCGCGGTGCTAAGCGGCAATGTTTACCACTAACTACTGTCGATAATATTTACTGTTGACATTATCTGATGTTCGCAGTAGTATGTGTCCATGGTTCAGCTACTACAAACACTAAAACACATGGAATACCACGGCGTTCGCGAGCTTGCCCGGGCCGCCGAACATTTCCTCAGGTCCATCGGAACGACCCAGGAAAAAGGAACGGTCGCCGATTATCCGAACGAACGGACGATCCGCTACTACATCACGGAAGGCCTGCTCGACCAGGCCATCGAGAAACGCGGCGTGACCTCGATCTTCGGCTACGAGCATTTGCTAACACTGCTCGTGATAAAAAAGTTGCAGGCACTCGGCCTTCCGATCAGCGTTATCAAGGATCTGATCGCGGGAAAATCCGAGGACGAACTCGAAAAGCTGTTCGGCGAGGAGATCCACGTCTTTACGGACAAAAAAGAACTTGATGTGTTCCGCGCATCCATCGGACACACCGACGATAGTGATGTTGTCCTTTTTGACAGCGAAGGTACTATTCCGGCCGCTCCGCCATCTGCCGGGAATGAAGCAAAAGAGTATCTCGAATCGCTTCTAATGGAGCGAAGTGACAGGCCCGAGCGTCCGCCAGCTCGCCGCCCGCCGCCGGCAGCGCCGCGGCTTTCACGCGGAACGTCCGACTGGCGCCGCTACGAGATCATTCCGGGCCTCGAACTGAACGTTTCTCGGAGCTTTCGTGCCCCGAAAGATGCGAACTGGCGGCAGCGGGTGCTGGTGCTCATCGATGGCATTCTGGATGCCAGAGAGCGGCGTTAGCGTTCATCGCCGGCCGGCTCCACATCATAAACCAACTTAGAAAAGACCGATCGAAAGATGCGGCGACAAATAAAAAGGAGAAGCAAAGATCAATATGGACAACAAAGAAACCACTTTAGAGATCATTATCGAAAAGGAACGGGTCGCCGCCAACACGGAGCAAACGATCGACGTCCTTGTCCGCGTGGTGCCGCCGGCTGTTTCCGCCGATAGCGGAGAGCGGCCGAAGCTTAACATTGGCATCGCGCTTGACCGCTCGGGGTCGATGGGTGGCCGAAAGATCGCAGAGGCGCGTGAAGCCGCGAAGTACTGCATCGATGAGCTCCTGCCGACCGATCGTTTTTCAGCGGTGATTTTCGATGACCATGTGGATGTACTTTTCACCAATCAGTCCGCCACGAATAAGGAAATGCTAAAACGCGGAATAGAACGCATCGAGGCCCGCGGCTCTACGGCACTTCATCAGGGGTGGGTGCAGGCCGGCTTGCAGGTCAGCGAACGGCTTTCCGGCGGCGGCATCGATCGGGTGCTTCTTATCACCGACGGGCAGGCCAATGTCGGCGAGACGCGGACGGACCGGCTCGTTCAGCAAGCAAAGGACCTTGCCGAACGCGGGATAAACACATCGACCATCGGCATCGGGCAGGGCTTTAACGAGGATCTCCTCGTGCCGATGGCCGAAGCCGGCCAAGGGAACGCCTGGTACGTCGAAGAGCCGCAGGACATGGTTCGAATTTTCGAAACAGAGTTGAAGGGCTTGGTGGCTCAGGTCGGGCACACCGTCACGCTTGGCATTACGCCCTCGCCGGGTGTTGCGGTCGCCGACCTGCTTAACGACTTCGAAACGGACGCCTCGGGCCGGTATTTACTTCCGAATCTTCGGGCCGGTTCCCCGCTCGATGTTTTGGTCAGGCTGAAGATACCCGCCGGCCAGGTCGGCGAGACGCTTTCGGCAGCTATTTTCGAGCTTCGCTACACCGAGCAAGCGACGCAAAAGCCGATGACCGCAACTTCCGAGGCCGAGGTCGCCTATGACACGGCGGCCGCTGTGGCTGAACTGCGAACCAACGACCAGGTGCTCACAGCCGTCACGCTTCTGACAAACGCGCGAGCGCGGAAAGAAGCGATGGAATATCTGGATGAGGGTGAGTTCGATGACGCAGCCAGCATTTTGCGTATGGTTGCCTCGACAACCGACGATGCATTCGCCGTCACCCCATCTGCGGAACTTGAACAGGAGATCGAGGCCGTCAGGGACTTGAATCGTCTGATCGCCGACCGAAGCAACGATCTGCTCACCCGCAAACGAATGAGCTACGAACGCGACCTTCGGCGAAATAGCAGATAGCTGCCCACACTCGCACCTCCCCGCGAGAAAGCAAGGCGGATCGGGAAACCGGTTCGCCTTGTGCTTTTTGTTTTGCTGGGCGTTCGGAAGACCGAGTCTTTGGCTCAAGCGCCCAAATTGCCCGAAAGCCTGCTATTTGCTATTCTTTTTAGTTACCCAACTATCAGAAAATCTTATTGAAAGGACTTGTTTATTGATGTCAATCTCTGCAAAAAAGACCGATTCGAAGGCAGATAAGAAAGAAGCGAACAGCGGCGGCGGCACGGCGGCAGCGGCCGAGAAGTATCACGGCCTTTCGCCCGAGACGCTCGTTGCGATGTACCGGACGATGTATATGTCCCGGCGGGTCGATGACAAAGAGATCCAGCTTAAGGGCCAGAACAAGATCTTCTTCCAGATCTCGGGAGCCGGCCACGAGGCTCTTCTTGTCGGAGCGGCTCAGGCAATGAAGCCGGCTTATGATTGGTTCTTTCCGTATTATCGCGACCGGGCGTTGATGCTCGGTTTGGGAATGACGGCGCTTGAGATGCTTTACTCCGCCGTTGGTGCCGAACTCGACCCGAATTCACATGGCCGGCAGATGCCTTCGCACTGGGGCCACAAGGACCTGAACGTTCCGTCGCAATCTTCCTGCACCGGAACTCAGGCGCTCCATTCGGTCGGAGCGGCCGAGGTTTCACACCGAGCTTCGCTCCTGCCCGAGCTTCAGGACAAGGTCAAAGGATTCAAGGGCGACGAGGTCGTCTATATGTCGGTCGGCGACGGCACGACCAGCGAGGGCGAATGGTGGGAAGCGCTCAACACCGCCTGCAACCTCAAGCTGCCGGTCATCTTCGTGGTTGAGGACAATGGCTACGCGATCTCGGTTCCGGTCGAGGTCAACACGGCCGGCGGCGATATCTCGGCCCTCGTCTCGGGCTTCCCGAACCTTTACATGCAAAAGTGCGATGGCACCGACCCGCTCGAAAGTTATGCCACCTTCAAGCGTGCGGTCGAATATTGCCGCGAGCGTAAAGGCCCGGCATTTGTTCACGGCAAGGTAATTCGCCCTTATTCGCACTCGCTTTCGGACGACGAAAAGCTCTATCGCCCCGATGAAGAACGCCAAGCCGATGCCGAGATCGACCCGATAACGACCTTTGCCGAGTTTTTGATGACCGAAGGCGTAATCACCTCCGAGAAGCTCGAGGCTCTCCGCAAGGAGGTCGATGAAGAGGTCAACAAGGTCGCCGACATCGCGATCGAGACGCCGCAGCCGGCGCCCGAATCGGCGCTTCGCAACGTCTTTTCACCGGATGTCGACCCGACCGACCGCGCGCTTTTCGATACGGAAGAAGGTGCCGAGCTCTCGGGCAATCCGGGCACGATGGTCGATCTGATCAACCGCTGCATGCACGAAGAGATGGAACGCGACCCGCGGATCGTCGTCTTTGGCGAGGACGTTGCCGATGTTTCGCGAGAGGAGTACCTTGAGCGGGTTAAAGGCAAGGGCGGCGTATTCAAGGTGACGGCAAACCTGCAGCGGAAGTTTGGCTCGGCCCGCGTATTCAATTCGCCGCTGGCCGAGGCGAACATCGTCGGCCGTGCGGTTGGGATGGCGATCCGAGGCCTGAAGCCGGTCGTTGAGATACAGTTTTTCGACTACATTTTCCCTGCGATGATGCAGATCCGCAACGAGGTCGCTTTGACGCGTTGGCGTTCCGATGGCGACACGACCTGTCCGATGGTGATGCGCGTTCCGGTCGGCGGATACCTGAAGGGCGGCGCCGTTTACCACTCGCAATCGGGCACGACGCTGTTTGCCCACACGCCCGGTTTGATGATCGTCTATCCATCGACCGCGCTTGATGCGAACGGGCTGCTGCGTACGGCGATCCGCTGCGACGACCCCGTGCTTTTTCTTGAGCACAAGCATCTTTATCGCCAGATCTACAACAAATCGGAATATCCGAGCAAGGATTTCCTGATCCCCTTCGGCAAGGCCAAAAAGGTCCGCGAGGGTAATGACGTTACGATCGTCACGTTCGGCGCGCTCGTCGAGCGGTCAAATCAGGCGGCGAAACGGCTTGAACAGCAGGGCATCACGGTCGATCTTATCGACCTCCGCACGCTAGTTCCCTACGACTGGGAAGCCATCGCGGAATCGGTCAAGAAAACTTCCCGCGTTCTGGTCGCCCACGAGGACCCGATCTCATACGGCTACGGAGCCGAGATCGCCGCACGCATTTCGAACGAGCTCTTCGAATACCTAGACGCACCGGTCCGCCGCGTCGGCGCCACCGATACCTTCGTCGCCTACGCCCCGCAGGTCGAAGACTTCATCCTGCCCCAGAGCGAAGATGTGGAGAAAGCGGTGCAAGAGTTAGTTAAGTACTAGTTGGCGATGATCGGGGGAGCAGGCGGCAATTGGCGAAGAATTGACGAGAGATTTGACGCCTCGATCGTCAAACAAACAAGCGGGCTCTCGTGCGTTTCGGCTGTCGATGAGATGCTTCTTGCCGATCGCGGTCTTGTTGTTCCGCAAGCCCGAATACGTGATATCATAGGCGAACCGGCCGAGTTTGGCAGCTTGGCCCGGGCTCTTAACGAGTTTGACAAGGCGACTGACGATGGGCGGTTATGGCGCGGTTTAACGACCGACGATGAGAGTCTGGATACGCTTTTCCGCCAAAAGAATTGGGCCGTAATTTTTTGCGAACCATTGACGATGGGGCACGCAGTTTTTGTCGATGGTAGAACCTCAAATGGTTTGGTAAAGATCAAAGATCCCCTTGACCAAACATCGTATAAGATGGCAAGAGCAGATTTTCTGGCCCATTGGGGAGGTCAAGTGATATTGCGATGGTTTCCTTAACGATAAGATTAAGCATCTTGAAAGCGTCAGCGGACAGTGTCAGCCTCGCCGTTCGGCTGAATGGCGACAAGAAGGTCTATGACGCGAAGGTTGTCGATAAAAAGGGCATTTTTGGAGTTGAGTTCCCATCAGAATTGAACCTACTTCTGCAACAGTTCCCCGCTGAAACCAAGCAACTGGTGGGCGAAATACGAGACCGCATTTTCCGCGAGCGAAAACTCCGGGCCGCTTAGACTAATCTATAGAATTGACTGATCGCTGAATGCAGACGCTTAGGCGAACGATCGACACAAAGGTATTGTGTTGATTTTTTTGGATGATCTGGTATAGAATTCTCGAACCTGTTTTGCGGGCCGCTCGGGCCTGCTCCACCTTTTTCAGTTTAGCCCGGAGGAACCTAATGAAAAAAATTGCAAGAATGTTCGCTTTGGTAATGTTCGTTTCGGTGGGCGTTGTCGGTGTCGTTCACGCCAGCATCTATGATGAGAAGCGGCACCTGTCATGTTACACCGCTGATGGAAAGTTTGAACCGCAGCGAAAGGACTGCGATATCAACTCTTGCGGATGCTTTTTTCACCAGATCGAAGAGTATTTCAAGAGCATATTTAAATAAATAGATTTCACCTGAGAGCTTTGAAATGCCCGTGGGCGATCATGCGTCCACCGGGCATTTTCTGTGTTGACGAGTCAAAAGGAGAGGCGGAAGGCCCATTTCCCGGATGTGCCTTCCGCCTTTTGACGTAGCTATAAGGTAGAGCTCGATTTTCATCGAACAACCCTAATTTAACTGATAAATACCGCTCCGGACGGAGAATTCAATGAATTGCGTTTCTTCGTCCTGATTCGGTCGTTTTGAGCCGCTGAGTGGAGATCTCAAATCCCGGAAAGCTTGTAAACGCCTTTTTCAGGGCGTTCCGCAAAGCCTTCGTCGACCAACTGGTGGTTTGCCGCTCCCGCTTCCCGGCGGTTAAGGCCGAACTTACCCGAGAGTTCGCCAAGTAGTGTCATTCCGCACATTTGCAGGTAGCCTCGGGCTATTTCGCGTACTGCATCTTCGCGCTTCATCTTGATCTTCATCTCCGCAGGGAATCGGGCCTCGGCCAGTGTCCAGATGTATGTGAACTTCGGCACGTAAAGAGCTTCCTGCGGTACGACCTTCATTCGAAGCTGCAGTTCGTCGAGCGCTTTGGTGAGGTCTTTCTTGTCCTTGAATCCACACGCTTCGCGAAGGTCGCTGGTCGCCATTTCCCATTCCTTCCGGAGCACTTTCAGCACGGCTTGTGCATCTTTTGACAGCACCCCGCTTTCGCCCGCCCTTGAACAACCCCAGATCGCATTGAAAACCGGGATCATCCGGCGGGCCAGAAACCACGATTTGCCCTTGATGAGTTTCCCGTAATATGCGTTCCCGCGGGCCATTACCTCGTCCTTCAGAACCCAGGCCCGGCTTGCTTCCTCATCTTTCTGCACATTTCGCGGCATATGAGCATCCCGCCGGCCGCAAACGGCGATGTAGATAGAAGGCATCGCCTTTCGAACATCGGTCAGCCCGAGACAGAATCCGAGGTCTTCGACCATCGTCTCAGCTTCTTGAGCCGTGTCGATCTTCAAACCGTCCTCGCGCCGCCACTTTCGGTCGCGGTAGTCTTCGATCGCGTCGGGAAGATGCTTCATCCTGCGATTAAAACATAACTCAATGCGCAAAAAAATGGGCGGGAGTTTAGCTCCCGCCCGCGTCTCTTTGGTTGAACGGTCTTCTTAGTTCTGCGAATTGCTACTATCGCGAACTGGCGACGATGAAATCACCGTCATCGTCGAACCCGGCATCAGCCTAACGTCGTCTCGGCCCATTACTGCGACCGAACCTGCACCGGCACCGCCGCCGATGATCGCACCGATGACTGCGCCTTTGCCGCCGCCGGCGATCGCGCCAATGATCGCACCGATGCCTGCTCCGATTCCGCCGCGTTTTGCCGTTTCTTTCGTTTGGCTATCGCCCTGGGCCGTGCCTTCGGTATCAACCTTTACTTCTTTTCCGCGTTCATCGCGGATGCCTGTCAGCGACCCCGCAAAGTCATAGGCACGTCCGTCGCGGAGCGTTATCCGCTCAAAATTAAAGGTCACATTTGACCGGCCCGAGACCTGTCCCGAGCGTCCAACACCCGTGATATACCCCTCGATCACGGCCCCGCGAAATTCCATCGGTCCCTGGACCGTCAGCTTAAACCGGTCGTTGTTTTGCGAGGCCTTTGTGTCGATCTCGGTATCAAGAACGCCCGTGACGACCGTTCCATTCGGCACAATAAATTGACCGTTCCGCGGCTTGCTGAGCGTCGGGTTCGGGCTGTTCGCACCGACTCGGTCGTCTCTGTCGTTGCTCGAGTAGCCGCCGTCGGTGTCGCTATATCCACCGTCGTCCGGATCAACGGCAACGACATCTGTCTGCACGGAGCTATCGATTCCCAAGCCCGCAGTCTGCTCGGTCTTCTGGTAATAGCTGTCGGCAAAAACGGTTTCGGCAAGGTAATCGGTCGTGATCCGCCGCGTAACCTTGAGCCCGCGGCCGTTGTCGACCGAGGTGAAGATGATCGTGTAATCCGTCTCGCCGCCAAGGCTTGAGATGGTCATCTCATCGCCGCGAAGCGTGGCTCGCAGCCGAACCGTTCGGCCGCCCGAATTTTCAGACCGTTCGCGGCCATCGGCGACGAAAGTCACCGGGTCTGCGTTCGTCGTGGCGAGCGTAACCTCGCTACCTCGTACGAGCAATGCGATCGATTGCGGTGCGTCGAGCTTCGATTCAAGATCGGCCCGATCGTTTGCATTAACATTAACATCGGCGACGATCTCCGCCGCCTTTTCGCTCCGTCCGGCGTCAAGCCTGTAGGTTCCGGTGAGCCCGGGCGAGATGGCTCCGCCAGTTGGCTGGTACCCGTAATCGTCCGCGTCCGAGCTCTGGTTAGAAACATTGGAGGTGCGTCCATTCCAATCCGGTCGAACGCCATAATAAGCGGCAAGCCGTTCGATCAACGTCCGCGCGTCCGTCCATGTAGATACGATCCTGCGGTTCTGAGGATTTGCCTCGAGAAATCCGGCAATGTCAGCGCCGGCCGTGACGATCTGTTCGATGTCGCTGCGGTTCTCGCGGCGAAGACCGAGATTATCGTTGAAGGTGTTGACGGCATTCTTGAGTGCGTCTATGCCCGAGCTTGCCTCATCGCGGACCGCCCGCGAGGCTGAGTTGCTTCTTAGCTGAAAGTTGAGCGTCATGTCCAGATCGTCGATCTTGGACAAAAGGCTCCTGACCGTATCGCGGACCTCGCGTTCATTCGGCTGCTGGGCCGAGGCACTCGAAGCAAAGCCAAAAACAATTGCCGCAAAAAGCATCGCGGCGACCGAGCTGTTGAAAAACCGTTTCATAATCTCACCGTCTTCGTGCGTCCTCGGAAAAGACACACGCATCCCTCATCGCGTTTGAAGCATTTTTTATACCGCAAGTTGTTCAAATTCTCTTGCGAAGCACCTCAACGCTCTGCTGTGCTAAGATTTTCTTACAAATTCGGGAAAAAGGGGAGTAAAGAAACTATGTCATCAACGCCGATAAAGGCGGTCATCCGTTACGCAGGCGACGAGATGCTGATCGGAACAAGCCCGAGCGGACACTCGTTTGCTATTGATACTAAAGGAGATAGGAAAGCGGCCCCGACGCCGATGGAGCTCTTGCTCGTCTCGGTCGCGGCGTGTACTGCCGCCGATGTCATTTCGATCTTATTGAAGAAGCGGCAGGACGTCACCGATTACCGCGTTGAGGTCAGCGGCGAGCGGGCCGAGGAACACCCGCGAAAATATGAGACGTTTCACGTCCACCATATCGTGCAAGGCCGCGGCGTTTCGGAAGCGGCGGTCGCCCGGGCGATCGAGCTTTCAGACGGCAAGTATTGCTCCGTCGCCGCCACCGTCCGCCCGACGGCCATGATCACAACCACCTTCGCGATAATCGAGGCCGGTTCGAGCCAGTAAATTTCAAATGTTCAAAAACCTTGTTTCAATATTTCTTGCGGTCGTCCTGTTGTCGGCCGCTGCGATCGCCGAGATACCGATAACCATCGAGATCCAGATTCTGCGTGCCGAGGACGAGCTCCGATACGACGCTGCTATCGGTGACCTGCTCAAGCACAAAGAAGCAGAGGTTCGCCGCCATGCCGCGCTTGCGGCCGGGCGGATCGGCGATGCGGCCGCGGTAAAGCCGCTTGCAGAGTTGTTGGCAAACGACCCCGCGATCGAGGTCCGCGAGATGGCTGCCTTTGCTCTTGGCGAGATCGAATCGACTGACGCCACAGATGCGATCGGCGACGCTTTACGCGAAGCGATAAAACCCCAGCGACCGATCGACGGAAAAGCGAACGTCCGCGGTCGACTGCTGGAGGCGGCCGGCAAGATCGCGGCGGCAAATGCGGGGGACCCGAGATCAAAGATTCTCGGTCAACTCGTCCAGTTGGTGCTGATCTCAGAAAATGCAAGACCGGAAGCGAGCCGCAACGAGTATTCCGTCGAGACGATCCGGCTCGGTATAACGGCCATTTTGCGGGCGAGGCCGGACGGCGGTGAAGCAGCGGTGGTGCCATTTCTTGGACATTCGGATCCGCGGGTTGTCGCTGACGCGCTAAACACGCTCACCCGGCTTCGTTCAAAGGTCGCGAGCGAAAAAGCCCGCGAGCTTCTCTCGAAAAGCTCTGAGCCGATCGTCCGGGCCAACGCCGCTCGCCTGCTCGGAGCGGCCGAGGACAAGACGGCAACCGACCTGCTGATCAAATCGTCCACATCGGATGCCGACAGCCGCGTCCGTGTTTCGGCGATACGTTCGTTGGGTGCGTTGAAGGAACCGAAAGCTGTTGAACCGCTGATCACCCACGGCACAATGGTGCTTGCCGATTATAAGCGTTCGCTCCGCGATGGCCTCGTCCCTGCCGAGCACGGTGAGTTCGTTGAGGTCGCAGTCGCTCTCGGGCAGATCATTCCCGGGAGCTTTAATGAGGCGGCGCTAAAGCTCTTCAAGGAATTTGCAACGCTCGATAAAGGTGCGACCGCAGAGGTCTATGTTGCCCGCGTCCGGATCGCCCCTGCGAAAGGTGATGGCGATGCGCCCGAGCTTACGAGCTGGAAGCAATATCGGACGCTCGCGTTGATCGTCGGCGAATTTGCCGGCATCGAACCGCAAACGGAAGATAGCAAAAAGCTGAAGGCCGAGGCTCCGGTCGTGCTTGAGCCGCTCGCGAGGGCGATGGCCGAGGCGGACGCGAAAGAAGAGCCGGAGGCGATCCTTGCGGCACCGGATACGCTCCGGGCGTTTGCTCGTTTTGGGACCGATAGCCTCGATGAGATCTTGCGGCTGGCGCTTCGCAATCCTGATGTTCAGATCCGAACGGCAGCGGCGTCGCTGCTCGGCGACCGGCCCGCCACGGACGCGAGCCTCGATGCGCTTAAGAACGCCGCCGAATACGCCATAATGAACGACCCGAACGAGAACGACGCCGCACTCGCCGCGATGAACGCCCTCTTCAAGCTGAACAAGAATGAAGCTCTTTCGGTACTCGATATCGCTGCCGGTTCACCGGATAACCTGATCCGCCGCCGCGTTCATCAGATGCTCAACGACGAGGCATACAAAGGCCGCGAGCTTTCACCGATATTGAAGAACATCGACCGCACCGATCTTCTCCGCGTTCGCCGGTATGCGGGCAAGGGCACAAGGCTCGGCCAGGTGCTCAACACCGAGAGCGATTATCGCCGAGCGGCCGCCAGAAAAAATGGAACCGTGCGGACGGAGCTCACGACCCTAAAAGGCACTTTTACCATCGAGCTTTTGCCGGATGATGCTCCGCTGACGGTTGATAACTTCATCCGTCTCGCGAATTCAAAATACTTCGACGGGCTAGAGGTTCATCGCGTGGTTCCGAACTTCGTTATGCAGGATGGCGACCCGCGGGGCGATGGCACAGGCGGCCCAGGTTGGACCATCCGCTGCGAGGTGAACATGGTGCCTTACGACCGCGGAGCCGTTGGCATGGCGCTCAGCGGCAAAGACACCGGCGGCTCGCAGTGGTTCGTCACCCATGCACCGCAGCCGCACCTTGACGGCGGCTACACGGTCTTTGGCCGCATGAGTGAAAAGGATATGGCCGTGGTAGATAAGATCGCCCGCGGCGATAAGATCCAGACCGTTCGCATTATTGAAAAGTAGTATCGCGAGGTGTAAAGAAAAAAGGGAAGTCCGGCATCGCTCGGGCTTCCCTTTCTATTTACGATTCACGATTTACTAGCGGCTACTTCACCCAATCAGCGATAAAGACATTGGTGTCGCCTTCCTTCGCCGCGTTGCGGTTCGAGGCAAAGACGAGCTTCTTGCCGTCGGGCGAGAACATCGGGAAGCCGTCAAACGTTTCGTTGAAGGTCACCTGCTCAAGCCCCGTGCCGTCCACATTGATCATTGCGAGGTCGAAGTTTCTCTTTCGCGGATCCTTTGCAAAGTAGTTGGTCGAAAAGATGATCGACCTCCCGTCCGGTGTGTAGAAAGGGGCGAACGACGCGGCACCAAGCTTTGTTACCTGCCGCTTGTTGCTGCCATCGGCATTCATCACCCAGATCTCAAAGTTGTTCGGCTCGATAAGGTCATTTTTGAGCCGATCCTTATACCTGGTGATCTCGGCTTCGGTCTTCGGGTGATAGGCACGATAGACGATCTGTTTGCCGTCGGGCGAAAAGAACGGGCCGCCGTCGTAGCCGAGCTCCGTAGTCAGCCGCTTAACGTTTTTGCCGTTGATGTCCATCGTGTAAATATCAAGGTCGCCGTCGCGGGTCGAGGTAAAGACGATCCGTTTGCCGTCCGGCGAGATGGTCGCCTCGGCGTCGTAACTTTTCGAATTGGTCAAGCGTTTGATCTTGGTGCCATCGGCGTTCGCTGAAAAGATCTCGAACGTCGGGTAGATCGCCCATACGTACCCTTGCGAAAAATCCGGGCTCCGCGGGCAATCGTCGCTGCTCAGATGCGTGGACGAATAAACGATCTTTTTGCCGCCCTTGTGGAAATAGGAGCAGGTCGTGCGTCCCTTCCCGGTCGAGACCATGCGGACGTTCGAGCCATCGATGTTCATCGTGTAGATCTGATCACACTGGCGGCCGTCGCGTTTTGACTGAAAGATAAGCTGTTTTCCATCGCTCGAAAAGTACGCCTCAGCGTTCTCGCCGCCGTTGGTCAGCTGCTTGATATTCCGCAACCGCTTCTCGCCGGTCACCGAAAGGTCAGTGGTCTGTGCAACCGTTGCGGACGCAAAAAGAAATAGGACTAGTAAGAGAAAAGCAAATTTGGGCATAATGTCTTTGTGTTCGAGCCCGGTCGGGTCGAATCTATAAGAAAAAGTATAGCGAATTTTATCGTGCCGCAAAAATCGGCTTCCCGCTATTTGCCTTGCTATAGCCCCCAAAGCGAATTTGAGACCTGCAATGTCATTCGATTCAAAAGAAGAAGTACTCCGCTGGTATGAGAGCCGGCCGCGAACCTTGACCGACGACTTTATCGCCGCCATCCCGTGGCACGAGTCGCGGCGATATCCCTTCGACCCCCGCTTGATCCCGGTGCTTGAATACATGCGCGACGTCGAGATACTTACCGACATGTATCACAAAGAGCTGCGCGGAACGCCCACGGGCCGCGACCCCGTAATAAGCAAGTTCATGGAACGCTGGGGCATTGAGGAGGTGACGCACGGCGAGGTCATCAATATGTTCTTGAATGAGCTCGGGGTCCGGACCGGAGCCGCGTGGAAAACGGATGTGCGGAAGAAGGTGCCCTTCTTTTATCACATCAATACATCGCTCATCACCGCGCTTACGAATCTCGCCGGCAGCCGCTTTACGGCGACGCATATGACCTTCGGCGCCGTTCACGAGATGACGACCGCCCAAAGCTACCGGCGGATGATCGAGCTCGCCGGCCACCCGATACTCGAGAAGATCCTTCGGGCGATCGTTACAGAAGAATCTGCCCATACCAATTTTTATTGGAGCGTCGCCCGACTCGAACTGCGAAAGAACAAAACGGCCCAACGCCTTGCCCGCTTCGTGCTTGAGAATTTTTACTATCCGGTCGGCGAAGGCTCTCTCGGCAAGGCCCGCTGCCGCTATTCGGTCGTCGGGCTATTTGGGACAGAACCTTCGGCGCTAGAAACGTTGAACAAAACCGTCACCGAGCGGGTCAGCAGCCTGCCCGGTTTTGCTCAGATGAACTCGGTCTCGAGAAGGATCGAGGATCTTTGTCTCAAGCACGCGCACGTTTTCCCTGCAGATAGCTATCCCGAGACGAGCGGTCAAATGATGCGGTAATGCTCGATGCCGTCTTTGAGCTCAAGCGCGAGCTTGCCTTCGGCGTGGGCCATGTCGAGATGGGCGACGGATTCTGAAATGGCGAGAAAACGGTGGACGTCGTGGCCGATGGAGTTGGGGAAAAGCTTCTGGGCGACCTCAAAGGCATTCGCGCCACCGCGGCCGGCCAGCGAGATGGTGCGCGCCTGCCGTTCATTTATCGCACGCAGATAGCGGTTAAAGATCTCTTCGTAATCGGTAACGGGCTCGCCGTGGCCGCCATAGGTGAGCGTCGGTTTTAGTTCACGGAGGCGTGCGAGGCTGACGAGATATTCCTGCAGCGAGCGGAAGCGGCGTTCGGGCTCAAGCGGGTCGGGCGAGAGCACGGGATTGGGCGTTATGCGCTTCAGGACGCAATCGCCGCAGACGAGCGTCCGGTCCGCTTCGCGGAAAAAAGAGCACGAGCCCGGCGTGTGGCCGGGTGTGTGGAGCACGCGGAGCGAGCCCGTTTCGAACTCAAGCTCCATCTCGTCCTCAAGCGGGCGAAAGCCGCCGTCCTCAAGCGAATCGGTCAGCAGACTGATCTCCTCGTACATCGTCTGCATCTCGTCAAAGACGCTCTCCGGAACACCCGAACGCATCAGCAGCCGGCGATGCTCCTCGCGGGCAAGCCGGCCGAAAAGATGGCCGGTCTCCCAATCGTGGACGAGTATCTCGGCATCTTTCGCCTCATCGCGAATCGACCGGGCAAGCCCGCAATGATCTTCATGAGCGTGGGTCAAGACGATCCGCCGAACGTCAGAGAAAAGCACGCCTTCGGCGGCGAGTTTGCGGCGGAGAACCTCGGCCGCCTCGCGGGTCTTTGGGCCGACGTCGATGAGCGTGACCGGGTCTTCGCGGATGAGATAGACATTGACGTCGCCGACGTAAAATGGAGTTGGGACGGAAAGCGACGTTATCTTCATAATGCGGGGCCGTGCCGAAGGGTTATAATAAACGGGCAGCGGCAATATGAACAAACGGGAAGGTAAAGTGCTGATCGCGGGCGGTGGCCCGGCAGGTGCAAGCCTGGCCATTCGGCTTGCCGCGGCGGGACGCGACGTTGTGCTTATCGAGCGCGATCGCTTTCCGCGGCACAAGCTCTGCGGCGAATTTATCTCGCCGGAGTGCTTCGGGCATTTTGCCGATCTCGGCGTGCTCGAGCCGATGCTTTCGGCGGGCGGCGAGCGAATAACCGAGACGCTCTTTTTTCCGCTCAGCGGGCGTACGGTGCGGATCCCGGGCCGTGCATTCGGCGAGCCGGCACTCGGGCTGAGCCGCTCGGCGATGGACGCGATCCTTTTAGATCGAGCGAGGGCCGTCGGCGTCGAGGTTATTGAAGGAGCGGCGATCGCTTCGGCTACGGCCGAGCAGGGCGAACTGCGTGCGGTCGATGTCCGGACCACCGATGGGACGCGCGAGATCGCGGCCGACATTTTCATCGATGCGACCGGCCGCGGCAAGGCTCTGGTCAAGGCTTTTCAGCGTACGCAAGGTAATGCCAGCGAACGGCCGGCAAGGCGCTCGAACGGCTTCGTCGCCTTTAAGGCGCATCTTCGCGAGGCCGAGCTCGCCGCGGGCCGCTGCGAGATACATTTTTTCCCCGGCGGCTATGGCGGAATTAACCGCGTCGAAGGCGGCGCGGTCAATCATTGCTTTCTGGTGCGGAGCGAGGCAGTGAAAAGCGTCGGCGGCCGCGTCGAGGATGTACTTGAGAAACTTGTTTATGCGAACGCAAGCGCGCGAAATGCGCTCATTAGTTCGAAAGCCGAGATGGACTGGATGGCGGTTTCATTCGAGGGGTTCGGCCGCTCGGAGCTGAGCTACGGCGAACGGCTCTTCACCGTCGGCGACGCAGCTTCGTTCATCGATCCATTTACCGGCAGCGGAATGCTGATGGCCATCGAAAGCTCGGCGGTGCTCGCCGAAAGCCTCGCGGCCGCGGGCAACGCACGACAGGTTTATGCTGAGCTTTACGCCAAGCGGTTTCGCCGCAGGCTCTTCATTTGCTCGCTGCTCAGGAACGCCGCGTTCCGAACTCGGGCCGCCACTTTTGTCTCCGTAGCACTCGGCGGTTTACCATTTGCGGCCGAAGCTCTTGCCAGGTTGACGCGCCCGCAAACCTCCGCCGCCCGCTAAACGCAATGTTTTGCTTGCCTTAATCACCGATTTGCGGTAAAAACTACAAAGCAATTCTTAACTTTTCTGCAACGTGTTGCTTCACGCACTAAAGTAAAAAGAACGTAGCAAGCTTCGGGCAGTCTTTCCCGCTGATCATTAGTACCAAAACCCGAAGCCGGGCTCACACGTAGAAAGGTTCGCAGACATAATTTCGGAAGTTCAGTACAAGGAGAAGATCTCGATGAAAGCAGCTTTTTTAAGGTGTCCGGGGTTATTTACCAAGGCCCTGTTGACCGCAATAGTTGCGCTATTCAGCGTAGGCCTAGCGATGGGCCAGGCGCAGGCGAACGCCGCCGACCTCGCCGGTGTCGTCGTTGACCCGAACGGCGCTGTAATTCCGGGTGCGACCGTAACGGCCCGCAACCAGAGCACAGGCATTACGCGTTCGACCACGTCCGGAAGCGACGGCTCGTACCGCTTCATTGCCCTGCCGCCGGGAGATTATGAGATCTCATCCGAGGCCTCGACATTTAAGCGTGTCACCATCTCGCCCGTAAGCCTGACGGTCGGGCAGAGCGCCACTTTGAGAATAAGCATGGAGGTCGGCGCCGAAGACATAACGGTGACGGTGACCGGGGAATCGGTCGAGCTGATCGAAACTTCGCGGACAACCGTTTCGACCACGATCGACCAAACACGCATCCAGAATCTTCCGATCAATGAACGAAGCGCGACCGGCTTTGCACTGACCATCTCAACGGTCGGACGCGACAACGGCCGCCCGGTCGGCCCGGCCCCGACATCGGGACTCAACATCGGCGGACAGCGCGGACGCTCGACGCTGGTGCAGGTTGATGGAGCCGACTTTACGGATAACTCGATCAACGCCGCCCGTACGACCGTTTCGCAGGAAGCGGTGCAGGAATATCAGGTGACGACGAACTCCTATATGCCGGAGTTTGGCCGCGCGACCGGCGGTATCGTTAACGTCGTGACCAAGAGCGGAACGAATGACTTCCGCGGAAACGTCTTTGGCTATCTGCGACACAAGTCCATACAATCGCGTAATGCGTTCGCTCCGGTCATCGACGGCGACCCGACCAAAAAGCCGCCTTACACACGAGCACAGTATGGCTTTACATTCGGCGGACCGCTGCTTAAGGAAAGGACCTTCTTCTTTGCTTCATTTGAACAGCGTCGAAGGCAGGAATCGGGCTTCTTCACCGGCGATATCGTCGGCGGAGCTACCTCAAGCATAACGATCGGCGCACCCTTTTTGCCGGTCTCGCAGACCTTTACCAACCTGACACCGGCGCAGGTCTCTTATATTCAAACGACACTCGGGACAAGCCCCTCGACCGCGATCGCGTATGCACACTTTGCCTCGATCGGCAGCCAGACGGCCTTGAACGGAGGAAGCACGCTGATCAACTTCCTGCCTGGCATCGGCGTTCCGCAGGGACAGCAGGTCGGCGGAAGATTTCTTCTCTCGGGCGTTCCGGTGCCGCTTACGCGGAATGCAGATGGCGAGTTTGTCGCCTTCCGCCCGCTCAATCAGCTCCGGCGCATCTTCCCGATCTCTGAGGCGTCGACCTTTTCCTCGGTCCGGCTTGACCACCTGATCCAAACCGGCCATCAGCTTTCGCTCCGGCTTGGCTACAACCCCGGAGACATCAACGGCATTCAGGACGAATCGCAGAACCAGACGCTCGGCCAGAACGACTATTCGCGTACCGGCATCCAGAAGATAAAGGACACGTCGTTCTCGGCCTCGCTTGCGAGCGTGCTTCCGAACAATCTGGTTAACGAGGCATACTTCAGCTTCGGCCGCCGCAAGGCAAATTTTGATTCGCAGGTTCCGAGCGTTGCCCATCAGATCGCCGGAACGGGTTTCATCGGCTCAAATCCATTCTCGCCGGTGTCGAGGGTTGAGACGCGATTCCAGATCCGCGACAATCTGACCTGGGCGACCGGAAGCCACATCTTTAAGTTTGGCGGCGACGTAAACTGGATAGGTGGAACCGCACGATTTGACCTTAACTTCCCGGCGCTTTACAACTTCAGCCAGCAAGCTTGCGGTGGTCTGGTACCCGGCTGTACCGGTCCGGCATTTACGCCGATCCAGACCTATGGCCTGGGCTTCCCGAGCGTTTTCATCCAGGGTTTTGGCGATCCGAACAGCACGCTCAAGAACAAGCCGATCGCCTTTTTTGCTCAGGACACCTGGAAGATCTTTCGCAATTTCACACTCAACTACGGCATCCGCTACGACGTGGAATTGACGGATGAATACGCACCGACGCCGTTCACCGACCCGCTTACGGGAATCACCTTGTCGGCGTCTGACGTTCAGACGGCGCAAGATGCTCTTAACGTAACGCAAGGTTTTCCGCGTGATACGAACAACTGGGCACCGCGCGTCGGCTTTGCCTGGGACGTCTTTAATAATGGCCGGACCGTTATCCGCGGTGCGGGCGGAATGTTCTATGACCACCCGCTACTGGCGGTTGCCTTTAACTCAGACATCGCCGATGGCTCGCAACAGCAGCAGGCGACGCTACTTCCGATCGGCGGCCCATCACCGGCGGGTCTCTTTAACGCCTGGCAGGTATTCCACGGAACGGTCTGCGGCGTGCAGGGTTCGATCCCGTCGATCTGCGGTGCCACACGGACACCCGGTGTTGCCGCTTCGGCACGCTACCAATTCGGCTTCCAGCGGTTTGATTCGAGCACCTTCACAGGCTTTGGGCCGATACTTCCCTTTACGCTCCACGTCAGCAAGGACTTTGAATATCCGTATGCCTTCCAGGGCAATCTTGGCATCGAGCAAGCGATCGGCAAGGACATGGTCATCTCGGCGAGCTACATCACGGTTAACGCCCGACACCTTGCTCACCCGCAGGATGTGAACCCGGTCGATACCAACGCGATGCGGGAGAATTTCCGCAGGTTCTTTGGAGTGAACCCGGCAAATCTTACACAGGCCGGTTTCTTCTCGCTACCCACGACAAACTGTACTGCCTCAGCGGCATGTCCGCAGGGCTTTACGGTCATAATCCCGGGCTTGGTCGGAGTCAATAATTCCGGTCAAAGGATCGTCAGCCCGATAGCCGCAAACTATTTCCGAAAGCTTGGCCCGAATTACTTCTTCGTCGCCTCTGCAACTAACGGGCTGGTGAACAAGGCCGCGTTTGACGCAGCTATCGCGGGCAGCGTCCGTACGCCGGGCCCGATCAATGCCTATGCGGACGTAAACGCTCAGCTATCGGACGCCAATTCGTTCTACAATGCCCTGAACGTAGAGCTTAAGAAGCGGTTTTCGTCGAACGTTCAGTTCTTTGCGACCTACACCTGGTCGCATGCGATCGATTTTTCGTCCGATCTGCAAACGCTCTTGAAGCCGCAGGACAACCTTAATTTCCGTGCTGAGAAATCGGATTCGCTCTTTGACCAGCGTCACCGGTTCGTTTTCAGCGGCGTCTTTGGGGCACCGGATAGCTGGCGGAGCGGAAACGGCTTCCTGCGTTTTCTTCACGGCTTCCAGTTTTCACCGATCGTCGAATACGGCTCGGGCCGTCCGTTCAACATCCTCGCCGTCGGCGATGCGAACGGCGACTTCCAGAGCACGAACGAGCGGCCGACGGTCCGTCCGGACGGTACGCTTTGCCAGACCGGCCTCGACACCAATTGCCAGACCGGCGTTTTCCCGGCAAACGGAAATCTTGGCCGCAACATGGGCCTGACCGATAACTTTTTCTCGGTCGATGCCCGCCTTTCGCGACGAATAAACTTTGGTGAACGGCTCAGCCTTGATGTCATCGGTGAGGTATTCAATATGTTCAACCGATTCAACGAGGCGGCTGCCAATCCGTTCTATCAGGTGGTAAATGAGACCGGCATTCGCCGCGGCAGTAAGTACGGAAGTGCCTCGACGTCGGCTTTCGACCCGCGGCAGTTCCAGATCGGTCTGCGGCTCAACTTCTAAACTCGAAAGGTTTAGAACATCAAAAGAGGCTGTCGCTTGCGGCGGCCTCTTTTTCGTTTCGGCTATTCGTTCGGGTAGCGGCGGACTATAATTCTTGCGTGCAGGCAGAGCGTGAAGAGCTGAAGCGGTTGGCAGGCGAGGCGGGGTTTGATCTTGCCGGCGTTGCACGTGCCGGAGCGCTTAGCGAGGCTCACGATCGGCTGCTCGAATGGCTCGGCCGCGGCTATAGCGCCGAGATGGCGTGGATGGCCCGCGAGCCCGAAAAACGCAGCGACCCGCGTCTGCTTTTTCCGGGCGCCAAAACAGTGCTCTCGGTCGCCCTAAATTACTACACACCGCACGAGCATCAAGACACAAAAGAGGCAGGCAAGATCTCCCGCTACGCCTGGGGCGATGATTATCACGAAGTGCTAAAGGCCCGGCTCTTCGACCTGCTCGACCGAATCAATGCCGCGTATCCCGGAGCCGATGGAAAGGTCTGCGTTGATACGGCACCGATCCTTGAAAAGGCGTGGGCAGCCGCCGCCGGGCTCGGCTGGATCGGCAAGCATACGAATGTGATAACGCGCGAGATGGGCTCGTGGGTGTTTCTCGGCGAGCTGATCCTCGATGTCGAAGCAGATAGCTACGACGAGTCCGCCGAGGACCACTGCGGCACATGCACCGCGTGCATCGAAGCCTGCCCGACCGGTGCGATCACCGAACCTTACGTCGTCGACTCAAACCGCTGCATCTCGTACGCAACCATTGAGCACCGCGGCGAAGAACTTCCCGAAGCGGTCGCCGGTCGGCTCGAGGGCTGGCTTTACGGCTGCGATATCTGTCAGGACGTTTGCCCCTGGAACCGCTTTGAGCAGCCGACCGCAGAAAATCGCTTTGAACCCCGCAAAAATGAAACGTCTTTACCGTTCAATGAAATATTGGCGATGACGCCTGAGAGTTATGCCGCGCGTTTTCGCGGAAGCGCGATAAAGCGTGCAAAGCTCCCGGGCCTGATGCGCAATGCGAAACAACTTATTGAGGACGAAAGACGAAATGAATCCGAATAGTGAATTTTTACCAAAGTTTTACCGCTGCTTTTTGAGCGCGGCAATGCTCTTCTTGGTGCTTGCCGTCGCCGCCGCCGGAAGTCTCGCCCAAACTCCCGGCAAGGCCGACGAGGCGAAGGCAAAAGCCGAGTTCAAGCAACTGCTTGAACTCAAAAACAAACTCGAGAGCATTCCGCGTGAAGACTACGAGAAGCAGCCGAACAGGCGTTTCTTTAAGGCGAATGAGTCGAAGATCGTTTACCACGAGCCCGGAGCGATGTACTACGTCCGCTCGGAGCTTTTTTGGGATCTTGAGAAGAAGTATCGCGGCCTTCCGGTCGCCGACGATATCGCCTGGGAGGCTGCACAAAACCCGCTCCCCGGCGAATGCGAAGGCTATCTCAACTGCGGTCTTTACGTCACGCGGATAACGCTCGGCGAGTATCTTTCGCGATATCCGGATGGACGGCATTCGGCCGCCGCGGTCCTTCAGCTGAAGGAGAACTTCGCGAGCATTGCCGATGAAGCCAAGAGCCCGGCCAGCTACACACCGCCCGAGGACACCAGCGAAAAGGCCGAGGTCGCAAAGCTGCTTGGCGAATTTGAGGCCATATTGCAAAAGGTCGAGCACCCGGATAGAGAGACCGTTTTGGCTGACATCAAGCGGATCGCTGAAGCCTTTAAGTAATGCAGCCGGCCAAGCCATCATCTTGATTGTTGTATCATTAAGGTGATGCTGCGGGATGCCCACAACCGGACGATTCGCGATCTTCGGATCTCGCTGACGGATCGGTGCAACTTTCGGTGTTTTTACTGCCTGCCGCACGGCGAACCGGCCTGGGCAAAGCGCGAGACGCTGCTTACATTCGAAGAGATCACGCGGCTTGCAGGCATTTTCGTTTCGCTTGGCATCGAGAAGATAAGGCTGACGGGCGGCGAGCCTCTCATCCGCCGCGATGTTCCGGTTCTGGTCAAAATGCTCTCGAGCTTGAAGCCGCAGCTCCGCGACCTCGCACTTACAACCAACGGTTACGACTTCGAGCGATTTGCCGGGGCACTAAAAGCCGCAGGCCTCGACCGAGTAACATTCAGCCTCGACAGCGTCCGTCCCGAACGCTTTCGCGAGATAACGGGCTCAGATTCGCTGGGCCGCGTTCTTTCATCGATCGAGGCCGCGAAACGTCTTGGCTTTCTTCCCGTTAAGGTCAACGCCGTCATCGTCCGCGGTCGTAATGATGACGAGGTCCCCGAGCTTGCCCGCTTTGCCCGCGAGAACGATGTCTCGATGCGTTTTATCGAATATATGCCGCTTGATTCGGGCCGCGAATGGGACCGATCGCTGGTCGTTTCGGGGCGCGAGATCCGCGAACGCATCGAACGCGAATTCCCGCTTGAGCTGAAAGAGCCTTCGCGCGGGAGCGAGACGGCGTGGAAGTTTCGCTTTGCCGATGGCTCGCCCGGCGAGGTCGGAATCATCGCGCCGGTAACGGAGATGTTCTGCGGCCAATGTTCCCGAATCCGCCTGACCGCCGACGGGCAGATCCGCACCTGCCTTTTCTCAACCAAAGAGCACGACCTGCTCGGGCCGCTCCGCTCCGGCATTGGCGATGATGAGATCGCCGAGGTGATCAAGGCCGCCGCTCTGAAAAAAGAACCGAGCCACTACATCAACGACCCCGGCTTCATCCAGCCCGACCGGACAATGAGCTTCATCGGCGGCTGATATCAACCCTGCTTCCTGCCCATCATATCCAACCCAACCGCAGCGACGAGGATCGAGCCTTTGATGATGTCCTGCATAAAGTCGCGGACGTTGAGGAGCGACATTCCGTTATCGAGGCTGGCCATTATCAGCGCGCCGAGACACGCGCCGAAGACCGTGCCGCGGCCGCCCATCAGCGAGGCTCCGCCGATGACGCAGGCGGCGATGGCGTCGAGCTCCTTGAGCGTTCCGGCATCGGGTGCCGCGCTTCCGACGCGGGCCGTATAGATTAAAGCGGCAATACCCGTCAGAGCGCCCAAGATGCCGTAAACTGCAATGACGTTTCGCGAGTTATTGATGCCCGAGAGCCGGGCCGCTTCGGCATTGCCGCCGATGGCGTAAAGGTAGCGGCCGAAGGTCGTCGAGCTCATCAGGAAAGAGCCGATCAGCGCAACCCCGACGAAGATCAGCACCGGCACCGGTACGCCCTGATACGAATTCATCACCCAGATGAAGATCAGTATCGCCCCAATCGGGATAAGCGACTTCGCAAGTGCGGCGGCGATGTTGCCTTCGCCGAGCCCGTATTCTTTTAACGCCCGCTGCGAGCTTTCGGCCCTCGCAATAATGAACGCGACCGCGATGCCGGCGAGCACCCAGCCGACCCACGCCGGAATGTTGCCCTGCCCGATCATCTTGAACGTCTCGTCGGCGATCGGGACCGTGTTTCCGCCGAGCTGCCACTTGACCGCACCGCGCCAGGCAAGCAGCCCGCCGAGCGTTACGATGAACGCCGGAATGCCCGCTTTTGCCGTCAGCACACCCTGGAAAACGCCGATCGCAATGCCCGCCAGAAGGGCAAGCCCGATCGCCACCGGGATCGGGTAACCGAGGTTGGTCAGCGTGTAAGCCGCGATGCCGCCCGCCAGCCCAAGCACCGAGCCGACCGAGAGGTCGATGTTCGCCGAGACGATCAGCATCAGCATCCCGACGGCGATGATGCCGGTGACCGACATCTGCGTCATCAGGTTCGAGAGGTTCCGCGGCGTCAGGAAGATCTGCCCCGTCGCCCAATGGAAATAACCCCAGATGACCGCCAGCACCGCGATCATCGCAAACGCCCGCAGCGACGACCCATCAACCAAGCCTGAAAGTTTGTTCTTCATTTAAATGATCTTCGGTGCTACTAAATCTAACCGCTATCGAGTCGAGGAGACAGCTGACCGAAAAAAACTCTGCGTTCGCTGCGGCCTCCGCGTTAAAAATAAGTCCGATCCTCAGCCGTGCCAAACCATCGAAAGACTCTGTCTCGCTACACACCCGTTGCCGCGGCCATTACTTTTTCCGGTGTCGCTTCTTCCCGCGTAAATTCGCCCCGGACGGCGCCTTCGTGCAGGACGATAACGCGGTCCGCGAGCCCGAGCACCTCGGGCAACTCTGACGAAACAAGCACGATCGCAAGGCCCGCTTTTGCGAGCGTATTTATTTCCGCGTATATCTCCTGCTTTGCCCCGACGTCGATGCCGCGGGTCGGTTCGTCGAGGAACAGCACCTTCGGCTCGGTCAGCAGCCATTTGCCGAGCACGACCTTCTGTTGATTGCCGCCGGAGAGCGTCCCGGCGATGGCCATCGGCGACGTCGCCTTGATCCTCAGCGTCGCGATTGGCAATGTGGCGGCCGCAGCTTCGCGCTCGCGGTGCGTGATGAATCGCCCCGAGATGCGCTGAAGCGCGGCAAGCGTCATATTGTCGAGAATGGTCTGCTCGAGCAGCAGTCCGTAGCGTTTTCGGTCTTCGGTAACGAACCCGATGCCGCGGCTGATCGCGTCCATCGGTTCGCGGATGTTGGCTTTCCGGCCGGCGATGAGCACGCTGCCGGTCGTTTTTCCCGCATAAGCGCCGAAGATCGACATCAGCAGTTCCGAGCGGCCCGAACCCATCAGCCCGGCGATCCCGAGCACCTCGCCCCGCCGCACCTTGAACGAGACGCCATCGACCAGCTTCTTATCCGGCCGGTCGGTCGAGAAGGCCGTGATGCCGCGTACCTCAAGCGCCGTTTCGCCGAGTTCATGCTTTGAGACCGGGAATATATCGCCGACCTCGCGGCCGACCATTTCGGCAATTATCGTGTTTTTTGTCAGCCCGGCGGCGGCGTGCGTTGCGACCGTCCGGCCATCGCGGAGCACGGTGACGCGGTCGCTCAGCCGCAGCACTTCGTCGAGCTTATGCGAGATATAGATCATCCCGACGCCGCGTTTCTTGAGCCCATCGAGAATGCCGAAAAGCGTCTCGACCTCAGATTCCGTCAGCGCCGCCGTCGGTTCATCGAGCACGACGATGCGGGCATTCTGCGAAAGCGCCTTTGCTATCTCGACGAGTTGCTGCTGCCCGATGCCGAGATTGCCGGCCGCCACCCGCGGGTCGATATCGAGCCCGAGATCGGTAAGCAGCTTCGTCGCTTTATGGTAAAGCTCTGACCAATTGATGATGCCGAGCGAGGCGGGCTCGCGGCCGAGGAAGATGTTCTCGCCGACCGAAAGCTCCTTGACCAGCGAGAGCTCCTGAAAGATGATCGCGATGCCCGCGGCTTCCGAATCGCGAATGCCGCGAAAGCTCGCTGGCCGGCCCTCGATCAATATTTCGCCCTCGTAGCTTCCTGCCGGATAGACGCCCGAGAGCACTTTCATCAGTGTCGATTTCCCGGCACCGTTCTCGCCGACAAGTGCGTGAAACTCGCCCGCATCAAGCGTCAGGCTGACGCCGTCAAGTGCCCGGACGCCCGGAAACTCCTTGACGATCTCTCTCATTTCGAGAAGCGGCATAATGAACGAATCGATCTATGTAAAAGCTCTGGAAAATGCGGACGGGAACGTTGAGATTTTACACGCCCGCCGCGATGTTTCCAAAGCCTGAACTCGCCGGGCCGCCGCTGCGGTTTTACCGCGGTTCGCTCGTTATCTTATACTTGTCTGCTATGTCTGAAACGTCTGCCATCGAATCCATCTTGAGCGAGTCCCGAGTTTTTCCGCCACCGGCCGATTTTGCCGCCGCGGCCCATATAAAAAGCTTTGAGGAATACGAGCGGCTTTATGCAGAGGCGGAGGCTGACCCACCGGCTTTTTGGGAAAAGCAGGCCGAGGAGATTCATTGGTTCCGGCGTTGGGACAAGGTGCTTGAGTGGGAAGAGCCCTTTGCCAAGTGGTTCGTCGGCGGGCGGCTAAATATCTCTTACAACTGCCTCGACCGCCACCTCACGACCTGGCGAAAGAACAAGGCCGCCATCATCTGGGAAGGCGAGCCCGGCGAGCAGCGGACGCTGACCTATTTGCAGCTCCACTCGGAGGTCTGTCGGTTTGCAAACGTCCTCAAAAAGCTCGGCGTCAAAACCGGCGACCGCGTCGCGCTCTACATGCCGCTCGTGCCGGAGCTCGCCATCGCGATGCTCGCCTGTGCCCGCATCGGAGCGACGCATACGGTCATCTTCGGCGGCTTCTCGGCAGATGCGATCGCGGACCGCGTCAACGACGGCCAGTGCAAGCTGATCGTTACGGCCGATGGCGGTTACCGCCGCGGTGCGGAGATCACGCTCAAGAAAACGGTCGATGAGGCCGTCGCCCAAACGCCTTCGGTCGAGAACGTTGTCGTCTATCGGCGGACGGGCTCCAAGATCGAGATGCGGCCCGGCCGCGACCACTGGTGGCACCAGCTGATGCAGACGGTGAATTCCGACTGCCCGGCCGAGGAACTCGACTCTGAGCACCCGCTCTACATCCTCTATACCTCGGGCACGACTGGCAAGCCGAAGGGCATTCTGCACACGACCGGCGGATACCTGACGCAGGCGGCATATACGGCGAAGATGGTCTTTGACCTCAAGGACGAGGACGTCTATTGGTGCACCGCAGACATCGGTTGGGTGACGGGGCATAGCTACGTCGTCTATGGCCCAATGGCGAACGGTGCGACGGTCGTTATGTATGAAGGCGCGCCAAACCATCCGGGCTTTGACCGCTTTTGGGACATAATCGAGCGGCACAAGGTGACAATACTTTACACCGCTCCGACCGCCATCCGCGCCTTCATCAAATGGGGCGAGCAATATCCGCTCAAGCACGATCTTTCGTCGCTTCGCCTGCTCGGCACAGTCGGCGAGCCGATCAACCCCGAGGCATGGATGTGGTATCACCAGGTGATCGGCAAGGGCCGCTGTCCGATCGTCGATACATGGTGGCAGACCGAGACAGGAGCGATAATGATCAGCCCGCTTCCGGGAGCGACGCCGACCGTGCCGGGAACCGCGACTCGGCCGTTGCCGGGCATTTTGGTCGATATAGTAACGAAAGCGGGCGTGCCGGTCGGCCCGGGCGAGGGCGGTTATCTGGTGATCAAGCACCCCTGGCCCTCGATGCTCAGGACGATCTGGGGCGACGACGAGCGCTACAAGAAAACCTATTGGTCGGAGATACCGAACCGCTATTTCGCCGGCGACGGCGCCCGCCGCGACGAGCACGGCTATTATTGGATAATGGGCCGCGTTGACGACGTAATAAACGTCAGCGGACATCGGCTCGGGACCGCCGAGATCGAATCCGCTCTCGTCTCGCACGAGACTGTAGCCGAAGCGGCCGTTGTCGGAAGGCCGGATGAATTGAAAGGCCAGGCGATCTCGGCATTTGTAACTCTCGAAGGCGGACGGACCGGCGGCGAAGAGCTGAAGGAGGCGCTCCGCGCCCACGTTGCAAAAGAGATTGGGGCACTCGCAAAGCCGGACGACATACGCTTCACCGACGCTCTCCCGAAAACGCGCTCGGGCAAGATAATGCGCCGCCTGCTCCGCGAGATCGCCTCCGGCGGAACCATCGCCGGCGACGTAACGACGCTCGAAGATTTCTCAGTGCTAGAGAAACTAAGGGAAGACGAAGAATGAAAACTCCGGAGGCTCTATAGTCTAGCTGCGGCAAACCTAACTTCGTGAATTCTGTGCCCTATCTCTGTGTGCTCTGTGTTTAAATCTCCGAAACGGTCAAATTCACAAGGAGTTCACATTTGCCGACTCCAATTTGCGATAATATTTACTCTGGCAAAGCCGCAGGACGACCAATGGCCGATAACGCGAAAGATAAATTAGCAGGCGAACTCGCCGAGGCGGGCCGCGAGTTTTACCGCCGAGGCTGGGTCCTGGGCACGAGCGGGAATTTCAGTATGTTGCTCGCCAGGCGGCCGCTCCGCATTTCGGTTACGGCCAGCGGCATCGAAAAAGGCAACCTCGACGAAACGAACTTTCTCGAGCTTGACGACGACGCGGAGATCCTGCAGGGCTTTGGGAAGCCCTCGGCCGAGACGCTGCTCCATCTTTGCATTTACCGGCACGTGCCGCGGGCGCGGTCGATCCTGCACACACATTCGGTCTGGGGCACGATCCTCTCCGACCATTTTTATGAGTCGGGGTTTATCGAGATCGAAGGCTACGAGATGCTCAAGGGCCTTTCGGGCGTTACGACGCACGAGCACCGCGAACGAGTGCCGATAGTCGATAACTCGCAGGACTACGTCGCGCTCTCACACGTCATCGAGAACGTGCTCCGCGAAAACCCGGCCTGCCACGGAATCTACCTCCGCCGCCATGGCCTCTACACCTGGGGCGAAACGGTCGCCGACGCAAAACGGCACGTGGAGATATTCGAGTTTTTGTTCGAGGTTATCGGAAGGCAGTTGAGATAGGGGCACCTGCATCGAGTTAGACAAGTTGTAGGTACAAAATGCGAAGAAAGATAGTCTTGTTAGTCGTCCTTTGCGCGGTGACCTACGTAGTAAGTTACTGGATCATTCGTGAAAACAATACCATTATTCATGAGCGAGATGGCTGCCCTTCCCGCGGGTGTGTCGAGGTACATTTTCCAGGGAATGGCGTATACATGATCTTTACTCCTATTTACCTTCTTGATAAGAATACAGACGGCGATACCGAGTTCTATCTTGTAAACTGATCGAGTCACTCCAGGAAAGAACCGAACAGTAAATCGAATGGCAATCGTAGATGTACCAAAGAAAGAATTACGGCTGACTGACTCCGGCCAGATTTCAGCCTATCTTTCCGGCGTCGGCATTGACTACGAACGCTGGGACAACATCGCCGAGCTCGGGCCGGATGCGAGCGATGCGGAGATCCTTGCGTTCTATTCCGATGAGATCGGAGTGTTGAAAGCAAAGGGCGGATACGTCACGGCGGATGTCATCAACATCACGCCCGAACTGCCCGGCCTTGATGCGATGCTCGACAAGTTCAACAAAGAGCACTGGCATGATGAGGACGAGGTGCGGTTCATCGTCCGCGGCCACGGACTTTTCCACATTGCACCGGAGGGCGGCGATGTCGTCGCTATCGAGATGGAGGCCGGCGACCTGATCCGCGTTCCGCGCGGTACCCGCCATTGGTTCAATCTCTGCGGCGACCGAACCATCCGGGCCATTCGCCTCTTTCAGGACGTCTCCGGCTGGACGCCGCACTACACAAACTCCGGTGTCGATGCCGGCTTCGAACCAATGTGCTTCGGCGTCAACCACATTCCGCTCGGCGTAAGGTAATTTCACCACGGAGGCACGGAGAGCACAGAGAATTTTCTCGCCAAGGTCTCGGTGTGCTCTGTGGCAAAAAATGACCAAAGCAATACTCCTCGACATCGAAGGCACCACGACCCCGATCGACTTTGTCCATCGGACGCTTTTCCCTTATGCCCGTGCACGAGTCGCGGGTTACGTATCCGAGAATTTCGTGTCGCTCCGAAGCGAGATCGCCGAACTTGCCGCCGAGGCCGAGCTGGACGACAGCTACACGAAGCCGTTCGACAAAACGTCCGAGAATTCGGTCATCGAGTACCTAAAACATCTCATCGATGCCGACCGCAAATCGACGCCGCTCAAGTTCATTCAAGGCCTCATCTGGGAACACGGATATGCCGCGGGCGAACTCGTCGGCGAGGTCTTCCCCGATGTGCCGCCGGCATTTGAACGTTGGAAGGCGGCCGGCAAGCTCATCGCCATTTATTCCTCCGGCAGCGTGCTGGCGCAAAAGCTCATCTTCAGCCACACGGCCGAAGGCGACCTCTCCCGCCACATCGACTGCTATTTCGATACCAACATCGGCCACAAACGCGAGGCGGAGAGCTACCACCGCATCGCCGGGGAACTCGATTCTCTGCCCGCCGAGATCCTCTTCATTTCCGACATCGCCCAAGAAATTTCCGCGGCCGCGGATGTAGGAATGCAGGTTCTGCTTTCCGTCCGTCCGGGCAATTCTCCCGTTGCGGAAAGCAGCTTCGAGATGGTCGATTCATTCGACCGAGTCCCCGTCTAACTCATTCGAAATATAAGTGGTAGTGCTTCGCACAGCCGGGGTTAAACTCGCGTTCGCAGGCCGGGCAAAGATTTTCTGAGGCAAGGTAATCTTCGATCGAAAGCTCCGCCCCGCAGCCGCCGCAGAGTATAGCTTTTTCGCCGCGTTCCGCCCGCGGCCAAACGGCCGGCTCGTGGCCCGCGACCTCGGCGTGGCAGTCATAGCACGGATACCAGCGGCCGCAGCACTTGAACTTGATCGCGATGATGTCCAGCGGGCTGTGCCAGTGCCCGCATCGCGTTTCGCCGTCGACCTCAACGCCAAAGATCTCTTTTCCGTGAACAAGCCGCAATGCTTTTTTCGCCTCCGCGATTAGGATAATATGAGATAAAGATCGAACAGAAGGGGATAACTATCTATGGCAGAAAACGGGCTTGAAACGGCAACTCTCGCGGCGGGATGTTTTTGGTGTGTCGAGGCGGTCTTTGACGACCTCAAGGGCGTTCACGACGTCGACTCCGGTTATTCGGGCGGGTACAAGGAAAACCCGACGTATCAGGAGGTCTGCTCCGAAACCACCGGCCATGCCGAGGTCGTCCAGGTCACGTTCGACCCCGCGGAGCTTTCGTACGCGGACCTGCTCCGCGTCTTCTTTTCCGTCCATGACCCGACGCAGCTCAACCGCCAGGGCAACGACATCGGCTCATCGTATCGCTCGGCCGTTTTTTACCATTCCGACGAGCAGAAACAGACCGCCCACGAGATCATCGACGAGGTAACCCGCGAGGGCATTTACGACGGCAAGATCGTTACCGAGGTGACCGCCTTCGATAAATTCTGGCCGGCCGAGGACTACCACCAAGAGTATTTCGCCAATAACCCGAACCAACCCTACTGCGCCGCCGTCGTCGCGCCAAAGGTCGTGAAATTTCGCCAGAAATTCGCCGCCCGCCTCAAAAAGTGAGCGGCTACTATCGAATGAATATGTAAAAAACTGTTTGACACTGTTGAGCAGTTGCTGATATTCTCTGCCTATCCTCCCAACTATGCTCCCTGCTCAAAATCCCTGCTTACCGCATCCTGTGCAATGAACTCCGCGCTGAGCTAGTTATCATCAAGTTCTACCCTAATCCAATCTCGGTCGCCTACTCTGATGCCGCAAAGAAAGAATCTACCTACTCAATTCATCCTCATCTTCCTCGTTTCCGGTCTTCTGCTATCCACAAGCCTGCTTTACATCGCTGATGATTCGCAGGCCCAAGAAGTCCGTTCAGATAAGGAGTCCGATCAGTTTGCCATCCCGGCAAACGAGTTCGCGGGCGCTATCTCAGGCCGCGTTTTTCAGGATTTCAACGGCAACGGGCTTTTCGAGAACTCCGGCGGAACAGCCGCGGCCCCGGCAGCTATTGACACGGGCATTGCCGGGGTAACCGTTTCTGCCTACGACTCGGCCGGAGCGCTGCAAGGTTCGGCAACGACCGCCGCCAATGGCACCTATACGCTCAACGCTGCCGGCACCGGGCCATATCGAATCGAGTTCACAGGCGTGCCTGCCGGCTTTTTTCCATCCGCCAGAAGCGCGGCTTCGGTCAATGGGAATACGGTAACGACGGCCGGTTCTACAGTGCACTTTGTTCAGGATGGCAACACATCGAACGTCAACCTAGCACTTAATCGTCCCGGCGACTTTTGTGCGAATAATCCCGAGATCTGCTCGCAGCTCTACGGCTTTGGCGGCGCCACGCAACCGGAAGCCCTTTTCACGATTCCCTACACCGGCGGCAGCACACGAACCACAGGCGGCAACCCGGTAACCGACTTCACCTCGCCCGGCAATACCTCGCTTGCAACCACCGATGACGTCGGCACGACCTTTGGGCTTGCTTATCATCGGGCGACGCGGCGAATTTTTGCCGCCGCGTACATGAAAAAGCACGCCAAGTTTGGTCCCGGCGGGCCAGGCGCCATTTATCAATTTGACCGGAATACGAACGTCGTCAGCGAATTCGTCAACTTGAATACCGTCTTCGGCGCCGGCACGGCTGGTACGGACCCGCACAATCCGCTCGACTACAACACCGACAATGGCCAGACCACCTGGAATGCTGTCGGAAAGATCTCGTTCGGCGGTATCGCATTGAACGCGGACGAAACATTTCTCTATGCGATGAATCTTAACGATCGGCGTCTCTATCGCATTCCCACGTCGGGTCCGCTAAATTCGACCACTATCACGAGCTACCCGTTCCCGACCACAATGCCGAGCTGCAATACTGCATCCGAGGTTCGGCCCTTTGCGGTGACGTGGTATGAAGGCACGGTTTATGTTGGCGCCGTTTGTTCGCGTGAAACATCGGGCGGGGCGATCTCAAACAATCTTCGTGCGTACGTTTACCGCTTCGATCCGGCGACGAACACCTTTGCCGCGACGCCGAGCGTCAATATTCAGCTCAACTATCCGCGAGCCGAGACCGACCCCGGTTACGGTGCCGCGTGGCGCAACTGGCGAGCAACCTATCAGACCATCAGCACTTCGCACTTCATCTATCCGCAGCCGATGGTGACAGATATCGACTTCGACCGCGGCAACATGGTGCTTTCGCTTCGCGACCGCAACGGCGACCAATCGGGCTACAACAGCGCAAGCAACCCGAACAATCCGTCACAGCTATTCAAAGGCATCACCGCCGGAGATATGCTTCGGCTCTGCGGTAACCCGACCTCCGGCTGGACGCTCGAAGCCAACGGCCGCTGCGGCGGCATCGGAAACGCGCCGCAGGCGACGAATGAAGGCCCCGGCGGCGGCGAGTATTACTACCAGGATAACTACCACCCGAACGGCAATCCCCATGATGAGGTCGCTCTCGGCGGGGCATCGCAGATACCGGGCCATTCCGTACTGGTTGCGACAATCTTCGACCCGGTCTATATCCCGAACGACAATATCTATGATGCCGGCGGATTTCGGTGGTTTGTGAACAACACCGGAGCCCAGAATCGCGGCTATCTCGCCTACTCGTTCAGCGATTTCGGCAAGGCGAACGGCATCGGGAACGTTGTTCCCCTGTGCGAGGCGGCACCGATCGAGGTCGGCAACCGTATCTGGTTCGATGCGAACTCGAATGGCGTACAGGATCCGGGCGAGGGCCCGATCGCCGGGGTGACCGTCAATCTTTATCAGGGCTCGACCCTTGTCGGTACAGCAGTGACCGACGCGAACGGCGAGTACTATTTCGTCGCAGGCACGACCGTCGACCCAAACCCGACAGACCCCATCGGCATCGTGAACGGCGGACTCGCTTTCGGGACTTCCTATCAGATCAGGCTAGACAATTTGTCCAATTTTCTCGTCGGCGGGCCGCTCTTTGGCCGCTGGATCACGACCGCAGATCAAACGTCGCAGGCCGGCGACGATGAAGCAAGCGATTCGGATGCCACGGCTGCGACGAACATGCCCGGTTCCCCGCTCGGGACCTTCCCGGTCGTTAGCTTTACGACAGGCGGCCCCGGCGAAAACGACCACCGCTATGACATCGGCTTTGCATCGCTGGCACCGTCTTCGTCAAACGTCTCGGTCGAGGGCCGTGTGATGTCGGCCGCGGGCGCGGGCATTCCAAACGCGTCTGTTGTCATCATCGATAGCGAAGGTAACACATGGAGCGTGCTCACGGGCAGCTTCGGCTATTTCAATATCGAGGGCATTCCGGCAGGCGAAACTGTCTTTGTTTCTGTCCGGGCTCGCGGCCACGGCTTCAAGCAGCCGGTGCAAACGGTCACAACGAACGACAAACTCAACTACGTCGAATTCATCGCATCCGAATAATCGCCGGCTTCGGTGCTATAGCTTTCCGAAGAGCATCAGGATGCCGATGATGATGAACGCGACGGCGACTATCCGCTGAAGCCATTCGGTCGGCACATATTGGCTCAGCACGCCGCCGAACAAGACCGCAAGCAGCGAAACAAGAACGAGAGCGAGGCTCGCCCCAAGGAAAACGGCGAGCTTCGACTCCGTTTTTGCCGTTAGGACGATGATCGCGAGCTGCGTCTTATCGCCAAGCTCGGCGAGGAAAAGCGTTAAAAAGGCGGTGCCGAATATCTTCAGGTCCATTCGCCTAGTCTAGCCGAAGGGGGCGTGGCGTCAAGCCCGACGACCGCCTCACATTTCTTTACACTTGCCCCCGACTTTTGCCTTCGTTCAGGCATCTAAATATCTTCGTCAGAAGGAGATCATTTACCATGAAAAAAGCAGCATTCATCCTCGCGGCCATCGCTCTTGTTACGGCCGCCGCTTTTGCCCAGAAAGCGCCGAACTTCGCCGGTACCTGGACGCTCGATAAAGAGCGGTCCGAGCTCAACGACCGCTCGCGGGTAGAGCAGATGACAATGACCGTAGCGCAGACCGCCGACTCGCTCGAGGTTGCGACCGAGACCAAGCGGATGGCTCCCGAGGGCGGCGGTGGGCGCCCGGCCGGCGGACGCGGCGGGATGGGCGGCGGACGCTTTGGCGGCGGTGACGGCAAGTTTACTTACAGCCTAAAGGAACGCGAGACTACCATCGACCACGCATCGCCCCGCGGCCCCGTGCCCGTAACGCTCAGCGCAAAGCTCGAAGGAGCGACGCTCAAGCTTACGCAAAAGCGCACCTTCTCCGGCCAGATGGGCGAGATCACCGCCACCTCCACGGAAGATTGGTCGCTCTCCGCTGATGGCAAAACGCTAACCGTGAAACGCTCGCTCGAGGGCCCAATGGGCACAAACACCTCAACCCTCGTCTTCACAAAACAATAAAGCCCCGGGCTTTGCTGATCTCGGCCTTTCCGCCGCCGCCGAGATCCGCGGGAAATCAATATGGCTCTTTAGCAGCGGTCCTGAGGAGTATTAGGTATCAGTTCTCGACCTTACAGATCTCCGGATCCTGTTCTGCTCTACAAATTAGCCGCTTCAATTGATCGATCTGCGCTTGCAGTCGTCGGTTTTCTTCTTTCTGTTCATTTACTCGCTTCGTGAGGGCATCGATCTGGGATTGTTGTTCATTGATCGCGTTCACGGCAACCACGGCAACCCGGTCGTACTTAACGCCTTCGACCTCGCCTTTAGCGTTGGTCGTTGTCAGTAACGGTTCAGCCGCGGCGACCTCTTCGGCGACGAGTCCTAGATCAGCCAAGCCGCCGTCCGTCCAGTTGAACGATACAGGCCGCAGTCTGCGGATCAGGTCGAGGCCGGAGCTAAATGTGTTGATGCTGTTTTTGTAGCGTGCCGAAGATGAGCAGGTCGAGATCTGGTTCGACGCATTACGGCACAGCGCGGTCGCGCCTGCAGCGCCGAGAGTGACAATGGCGACCTCGCCGGCTGGAGCGATTATCATCCGGTTGGCGTTGTTTGTGCGAAACACCGCGGGATGATTTGTCACCGAGCCATAAAGAGCTCCGCCCGAATCTGCACCGAACAGGGCCTCGACGTTATTTGTCGTGTCGCGGACAATTGTGAACGCCGCTCCTGCTCCGTAAACGCCCAACGTCGCAGTCGTAACAACCGGCGTTTCCTGCGTTCCAACGGTCAGACGATGATTCGGTGTGGTTGTCCCAATGCCAACATTTGTGTCGGAGGTCGCTCCGTTTACTCCGTTGATACTACCGAGCACGACCGAATTATTTTGAGCAACTTGTGCAAAAGCCCCGATCGCTGTTGCGTTGGTCAGGCCACCAGAGGCAACATCGGCACTCTTGCCGATTATTGTGTTGCCGTCGCCGGTCGTGTTTGAGTCGCCTGCACTCTGGCCAAAAAAGGCGTTGTTGAAGCCAGTCGTGTTTACGTCGCCTGCATCCCCGCCAAAAAAGGCATTGTCGAAGCCCGATGTGGTTGCGTAGCCTGCTTCCCGGCCAAAAAAGGCGTTGTTGACGCCAGTCGTGTTGAAGCGGCCTGCACTTGAGCCAAAAAAGGCGTTGATGGAGCCAGTCGTATTTGCGAAGCCAGCACTTAAGCCAAAAAAGGTGTTGCTTCCGCCGGTCGTGTTTGACGTACCTGCGTCGAGGCCATAAAAAGCGTTGCCTGCGCCGCTCGTGTTTGAGCCACCCGCCCTCACGCCAAAAAAGGCGTTGCCAAAGCCGGCCGTGTTTGCCTGGCCGGCTCCTACTCCTGCAAAAAGATTGTCCGTGCCCGCGTTGCTCAATATGCGACTGCCGCCGATGTTGTATTGACTCGCTGCGTTGACTATATTTCCCGACAGCGTGCCGCCCGCGGTGCCGTTACCACTGATGTTGAAATTCGCACCGGACTGAGGCGTTGTTTGGTTTAGGATCGGATTTCCGCCTGTGAACGCGACGGTCAACGTGTTACCAGCAGGAGTGATCGCAATATTCGATCCGGCGGCGAGTGTGACGTTGTCTTGTAGCCCGTTAATTGCCTTTACAACCTGGCCCGATGATATTTTTGCCGCCGTCACGGCTCCGTCCGCGATGTTTGCGGTCGGGATCTGGCCCAGCCGGGCATTTGAAAGAGTTCCAGAGGTAATGCTGCCTGCATTTAGATTCGCCGAAAAGGCTCCAGAGACCGTTAGATTACCGGGTACCTGAACGGTATCGTTAGGAATTCCACGACCGAGAACGATAGTATTGTCCGTCGACACAACTGCCCCGGCTCCGATCGCGGTTGCAAAGTTCAAGCCTGCCGAACTTACGTTGGCTCCGTTGCCTATTATCGTGTTGTTGCTGCCGGTCGTGTTCGTTATACCCGTATTTCTGCCAAAGAACGAATTTCCCGCGCCGGTCGTATTCGCGAGACCTGATTCCGAACCGAAGAAGGAGTTGTTTCCCCCCGATGTATTGGAACCGCCAGAACCAATTCCGAAAAATGAATTCGCCGCTCCGATCGTATTCGATAATCCTGAATGCCTTCCAAAGAACGAGTTGCCGGACGCCAGGTTAACCAATCCGGCCTCCGCCCCGAAAAACGAGTTCTCGCTGGCAGTTGAATTGGTTTGGCCGGCGTTAGCTCCAAAGTAGGAATTTGCTGTACCGATTGAATTTGAGTTTCCGGCGAAGGCTCCAAAGAATGAGTTGTTATTTGCCGAACTGTTGGCAACTCCGGCATTGCGGCCAAAAAATGAGTTATAGGAACCGGAAGTATTGGTGTTTCCGGCGGAGGTTCCAAAGAATGAATTTCCATCGCCGGTTAAGTTCGATTGACCTGCACTCCTACCAAAGAATGAATTTACGCTGCCAGTCGTATTTGCCGCTCCGGCGTCAAAGCCTGCGAAAAGATTGGCGTTACCCTGATTTCCAAGAATACGTGATCCATTGATATTAAACTGCGTCGCGGCGTTAAAAATATCTGCGGTGCCAGTTCCGCTGATGTTGAAATTGCTCGACGATTGCGGTGCAGCATTCTGGTTTTGAACATAATTCGCCGATCCTGCTGTCGGTGGCCGCGCGTCGGTCATTCGCGAATCGGTCGTCACAACGTACTGATTTGCCGCCACGCCGCCAAGCTGGGTTGCGTTGGTCGCGGTATTCGCAGTTATTGCGGTTGTCGCGTTTGATGCATTCAAACTTTGTACAGAATAGGGCGAACTGCCGACCGACTGTCTCGGTGCAAGAGGAGTAAATGCTCCGCCGCCGGTCTGGCGGACGCGGATCTCCAGAAACCTGTTTGCCCCCGGAAACTGCCCGCCGAAATCTAGCTTGACAGCGAATGTGCCGGCCGTGACCGCCACGGTGCTTCGCGTCAGCGTCGCACCAAGTTGGGTTCCGCCTGACAAAGCGTCAAATAACGCGAATTCAAAATCAAAATTGCCGTTCGCCGGTGCAGACGAGTTCTGCAGGCTCCCCTGATAGGTAAACTCCGTGGTCTGGGTAAATGCCGATATCGCTAGTGCCATCACAATTAATGAAATAGCAGTCGTCCGGGAAATTAAGTTCATTTGAGTTCCTCCGTTGTACTTTAGGAAACCGACCACAGCTGCAGATGTGGCGACTGTGGTCGGCCAATGCGGTCATTTTGAAATTTAATTTTCCTAAATTAGCTCATTTCCCAAAAATTGCCAATCTTGTTTTTCGACACGACCGATTACCTTGGCGTTCAGTTCGGTTTTTTGCAGATCTGAGCGTCAGGACTAAGGCCGCAAACAAGAGCCTTGAGTTCGTTGATCTCGGCCGCTTTCTTCTTTAACTGTTCGATCTCCGCCTGCTGCTGTTCTATCTGTTTCTGCTGTGTCTCGATCTGGGTCTGCTGTTCCTTGACCGCATTTACAAGAACGACGGCAACCCGGTCGTACTTAACGCCTTCGACCTCGCCTTTAGCGTTGGTCGTTGTCAGTAACGGTTCAGCCGCGGCGACCTCTTCGGCGAGAGGGCCATAACTAGTGTAAAACTCGACCAGCACCTTGGAGCCATCCGAATCGGTTCCAATCATGTTGACCGTCGTATGCTTCCATTCGTCGGGCTCAATAAAAAATGCGTACACTTTTGCGATCTTCAGGAAGTTTCCATCATCGGAAGAACCACACGGCTTGATCCGTTCGGTATGGCGAATTGCTGCATACAGGGTCGAACCCTGTCGGACCGCCAACGGCTGAGCTTTAACCTTTAACTCCTTCAGCAACTTCTGTGAATGTTCTGAACCGTCGAGACCAAGTGCGTAGATGTAAGAAACTCCGCGGCTTTCCCACTTATCGGGCGGGGTGTTCAACATATTCGCTTCGATAAACCGATAATCCCAATCGAGCAACGGAACTGGTGTTGGGCCGATTACCGGAAACGAGCCGGTTTGTCGGCCGTACCATTGATGGAGTTCTCTCATGCCGACCTCATCCCCGATGTAGCGGAGAGACAGTTGGGCAAGAAGGCTGATCTGTTTATCGTTGTCATCGAGCAGTCGAACCAATTCCGCTGTTCTAAGTTCTCCGGTCCGAAGCAAGCATGCCAGAGCCTCGTTCTTTGTCTTCTGCGTACCGTCTTCAAGTCGTCGAAGGAGTTGCGGTAGATCACCATCGCAGCGTTCAGCCGCTTGAGTCACCAGGCACGAAAACAGGATCACGGGCAGTAAAAACAAACGCAATTGCATAGTCCTAACCATCAGAGATGCTCCAGACCCGGCGGCGGTTTGCCTCACGGGGTAATTTTAGCAGGAGTGTCAAGAGGGTTTGGGAATTCCAGATTCCAAATTCCAGATTCCGCATTCCGCATTGGATCAAACGCCCTTACTTACGTGCGGGCTTCTGCAAAGCAGCCTCTTCCTCACGGTCGGGTCTCGGGCACGGTCGGCCATCACAAAGGCGGAAACCCGACCGGTAGGAAGGGTGTACTGCGAAAAGGAAACAAGATAAATGGCAGAGGAGAAAGCTAAACGCGAGCTCCGGTTTCTTAGTTACTTTCTTCGTGGTTCCTACTTGCGGCGGGCACGATGCCCGCGTTCCAAAGGCCAACTCAAGCCGGAACCGAGTAAATGCGGAATTCGGAATGATGAATGCGGAATCTGGACCTCACCTCCGCAACTCACCCCATCCATATCATCCATTTCTTCCATATCTCACGGATCGCCATTCACTTGCGGGCGGGGAGTGGTCAGAATGGACAGCGAAGGTTCGTGAATCGTGAATAGTGATGGGAACGAAAACCTTTGCATCTTTGCGGGAGATTCACTTTTGCCATAGCGGGCATGGAGGAATGGGGCGGGCGGTTAGTTTTAGCCGTTAGCTCTTAGCCATAAGCCATTAGCCGGGAATTAAAGAACAATGTCCAAAGACCAGAAGCCAAAGACCAAGCACCCAAGACCAACTGGCGTGTTTCCGGCGTTCGCGGTGTTTTCACGAACGCGCGATGCCCACAAAAAAACAAAACACGGCGAAGCGCGGAATCTCGCGTGCGCATTTCGGCTTGGCGATCCATTGCCGAACCGGGCGTTTCAAGTGTTTCAACTCTTTCAGGCGGTTCATTTCTTTCATTCGTTTCAACCGTTTCAGGAATGCATGGCCCTTGGAAAAAATGAAACATGGACGGGGAATGCCTTTCGGCCGTTTGTGCTAAGATTTTTCTATGGCTTTATTCGGTGAAAAGTTCAAATGTGCCCGCTGCGGGCAGAAGGGCGAACCGCTCGGCTATGCGCCGATCCCGACCGAGCTCGGGCAAAAGATCGGCGGCGAAACCTGCGGCGATTGTTGGAAAGTGTGGCTGCAAAAGCAGAACCAGCTTATTAACCACTTCGGCATCGACGTCTCAAACCCGGACTCGCACGAGTTCCTGTTTGACCAGATGAAGATCTTCTTCTTCAACGAGGGCGTCGAGCTGGCACAGATCGACACCTCGAAAGAGGGCAGCGTCAACTGGTAACCCTGCGCCGCTCGCGGCGGCAGCGTTCGGAGCAATATTTGACCGCGTCCCAGTTGCGCCGCCAGCGGGCTCGCCAGGCCATCGGCCGTCCGCATTGCTCGCAGGGCTTTTCGGGCAGGTTCGGCTTTTTGTGACGCGTTTGGTTTTCCATGCTGCTTGATGAGTCCGGGCTGATCAATGAACGCTTCCACTCAGAATTCGCCCCGGCGGAGGCAATGGATGCCCTCTGGGCGGCCGGCTGGCGTCATTTCGGGCAGCACTTCTTTCGCTACAACTTCGGGCTCCACGCCGGCCAAGTGATGCGTGTGCTTCCGCTTCGGATCGACCTCAAGCGCTTCGCTTTTTCAAAAAGCCAGCGTCGCAACCTGCGGCGGAATGCAGGACTCGAGGTCACGATCGGCCCGCTCGGAGTGACGGAGGAATCAAGGAGCTTGTTCGAACGCCACCGTCTTCGCTTTACCGAAGGTCGGCCCGAAAGGCTCGAAGATTTTGTCCCGGCGACCGCAACGTCATCACCATGCGAAGCTTTTCAGCTCAGCATTCGCGAGGGCGATCGGCTCGTTGCCGAAAGCTACTTCGACCTTGGCGAGCGTTCATCTTCGAGCGTCTTCGCGATGTTCGATCCTGCGATCACAGCCGCCGGCCTCGGGATATTCACCTTGTTGAAAGAGATCGAGCGTTCGCTTGATCTTGGCCTTGACCACTTTTATCTCGGCTATGCCTATGACCGCGAGTCGTTCTACGAATACAAGAAGCGCTTTCGGGCGACCGAGTATTTTGACTGGAAGGGCAATTGGCGGGAGTTTCAGAATGGATGAACCCAACGGGATCGACAGAATGGCCAGGTTGATCAGCGGATCAATATTTGGGCCTTTCTGTCGATCTCGCTTCGGTTCTATCCGCTCAACCGATAAGGCTCAGTTCGTTCGGCAGTACGCGATCCGTTGCCGGATGATGCTGTTGAAGGGTGTCGGCGAATGCGGCCTCCATGAATTTCAGGTCGGTGATCTCGATGTATCGCTCGGTCTGCTCGGGCGTCATTACCTCAAGCATCAGCGTATTCTCGACCCACACCTCGACGAGCTGAAAAAGCCCGCCGCCGCGGTTGCAGACGAGCACACGCCAGCCCTCGCGTTTGGCCAGCTCACGGATCTCCTCGATGCTCTTCTGGGTATTGATGTTGATATGCGTCGCAACATATCTGGGTACAAATTCGCTCCGGACGAACTGAGCCTCGTGCTCTTCGGTGACGGCCTCTAGATCGCTTTCGTCCGGCAAACCTTCGCCGGGTACAAGTACGGTGCCGGCCGGCGTGATCTCAAGGGCGGTGCCTTTGCCGTCGTTTGCGAGGACAAAGAACGAGTTTGGGGCCGGGGGAAACGGATAGACGTAACCCTCCCAAAGCTCGGCGATAAAATTAGCGACCTGCTCGGGTTCATTTACTGCGATAGAAATATGATTGATCATTGCGAAAAACCTCCTGCATTTAAGGGTGGATTAAGTCACTTACCCCACCACTCAAACGCGAAGGTTGACTGCAATGTGTATCAGGCTAACCCAACATCTTCGTCCATTGAATATACTTCTTCGAGTCGAACTTCCGTCCCGTGCTTCCGCTCGTCATATAGCGGATCTGGCCGAAAACGGGCCGCTCCATCCACGGCCGGTCATGTTTGCCGAAGCACCATAGGATACCAGCATATGAGTTCGGATTGCGGCCGTCGAGACAGTATTTGTTGTTCAGGTGCACAAGCGTTTCGAACGCCTCCTCGTAACTCCGAGACCACGCGATCACGTTCTTGCCCCAGAGCATCCGTACATAGTTGTGCATCTCACCGGTCAAAACCATCTCACGCTGGCAGGCGTTCCAGAGCTCGTCATGTGTTTGGCCGGCCTCGAGTTCTTCGAGCGTGTACGTCACTTCGCGATGGTCATCGGCATGAGTCCGCATGGTTTTATGAACCCAATCAGGCAGGGCCGCCAGAGACTCATAGTTCGGATTGTGCCGCGTCATGTTGTAAGAAAGCTCGCGGCGAACGATCAGCTCTTCAAGGTATGCATCTTTCGATTCCTGCGGAGCGTCTGCCTCTTGCACAGCTAATGCCACCTCGAGCGGTGAAAGAAAGCCGAAATGGAGATAAGCCGAAAGCCGAGAAGAGCCGACGCGGTCCGGCTTGCTGCGAGCTTTGTCATAGTCGGGCAAGATCTCTTCGACAAACTTCTTGAGCCGTTCGCGGCCGTTTGTCGTTCCGCCGTGATACACCTGAGACGGCTTGACCGAATGATCGATGTCGCACGCGGAAACAAGTTCGGGAATGTTCGCGGAAGTTACGATGGTTTCGAAGCCGGTATCGATATCAATGCTCGTGCCGTCTATTTCGACCTTTTCCTCTTCGCTCGGTTTCAGATATGTCGGAAGGAGTTTGTTTATCTTCGGCCTGATCGTGTACGCGGCGTACTCCTCCTTGTCGAACTTCGACATTGGGATGACGCCGTTCGAATCGACCGCATGAACGGCGATCTCGGCTCTCTCCGCGATTCGCCGATTGTGACCGGGAATGATGAAGCACGGAAAATCATCGGTAACGATAATCGCCGCGTCCTTCGCCAGCTTCGCTACCGTGTTCTTCGGCGAGCTTTCATCCTTTTGCAGATAGAAAATGTAGTTGATACCAAGGCGTTCAAATTCACACCGCTTTTCCTCTACGCCTTCCAGAATGAACGTATGCAGCCGATCACTCGCCCACGGGTAGTAATATTTCAGCCCTTCGTATGCGACGAGCGGCAACTTCAACTCATTCGCCTTGCGGATCGCCCAAGTAAGCGCATGGTTATGCGACGTCCGCTTGAACATCTGCATCCAATAGAGAACATAACAAGCGCTTTTGTTGATCGGCTTTTCGTTGAGTTGAACAACTCTTTCATTGATCCGCATCTAGATTTAGTATATTGCCACAGAGGCCACTGAGTGCACTGAGTATATGAATAATATGAAACTTGATTTCCTCGAACGCCTGTTCAAATCCCGATTCGTTAAGCCGACGCCTTTGGTTTTAGCGCTCTGCGTACTCGGTGCTCTCTGTGGCAAAACACCGGCCCAGGAGTTCAAGCAGGTGCACCCGGGCGTCGAACACGCTCAGGTCAACTACAAGATCGGTGAAGACCCCGTGAAGATAAACCTTCTGAGGCTCGATCTTACAAGAGTCCGGCTAAACGTAAGGCTTGGCATGGACCAGATAGTCGGCACCGAGACCACATCGTCTATCGCTGCCCGCCACGGAGCCGTCGCGGCGATAAATGCAGGCTTTTTTCGATTGGACAATAGCGAGTTCGCAGGTGATCCGGCAGGTGTCCTGATGATCAACGGCAGACTTCTCAGCGAAAGTACCAACAATCGAATTTCAATTGGTATCAGGAACGATAGCGATAAGTCCCATGTGGAATTTGACCACCTTACAACCGAATCTTTTATTGGTGTTGGTGTCGACACGGTTTTCAAGCCTTCCGGAATTAACCGCGAGAGAAGAGTTGGCGAGCTGATTTTGTATAAGTTCGGGGTGGGAAAGATGCCTCCCCCAGGCATCGAGAGCACGACAATCACTTTTGGGCTGACTTGTCGTACACCGAGAGAAGACTCAGTATCTAACGAATATTGCCGCGGAAAGGTCTTGTCCGGAGAGACGACCGATATCGAGCCAATGAATTCAGAACAATTCACAATCGTAGTCGACAAAAATCCCGGAAGAGGGTTTACGTCATTCTTGAACTATGCAATGAACCCGCAAAAGCAAGAGTTCAGATTCGGCAACATATTCAAACTTGGAGATTCCCAGAAGCATAGTTTTTTCAATCAAGCAGAGGACATTACGAACGGTGTTCCGCAACTCATCAAGGGCGGAAAGATCGAAATTACTTGGGAGCAGGAAAAAGCTTCGCGGGCGTTTGTCTTCAACCGGCACCCTCGGACGGCCGTCGCAAAGTTGAAGGACGGCAAGTTTCTTATGGTTACAGTCGACGGGCGGCAGCTGGGCGTGAGCGTTGGGATGACGCTACAGGAGTTGGCCGAGTATCTCCTGAGCATCGGTGCAACCGACGCGATGAACCTTGACGGCGGCGGATCGACCACGATGGTACTCGACGGCAAGGTCGTCAACAAACCCTCCGACCCGACCGGCGAACGAAAGATCGGCGATGCGATCGTCGTCACGCTCCGCAAAACCGCTCGGCCGTAAACTCGATCCGGCCGGGCTGTCTGCATGTTAACGATTAGCTCTTCTTTGAGTAATTGCGAAAGATTGTTTCGATCCACGCATTAGTATTGATAAAGCCCGAGCCTGCTTCCTTATACTTTTCCGGGAAACCAGTGGCCTTCAGTTCGTCGAGCGTCTTGCCCGCGGCCATTCCCTGCCGAATAATCAGCGAGGTCTCGATGATCATCTGGTGGTAGTCGCGAAGGTCGTTGAGGGTCGCAAGCGGTCCGTGGCCGGGGATTATCCTCGCATCGGCCGGGATCATCTGGATCATATCGCCGATGTTTCGGATAAGCCCATCGACCGTCCCGCCACTTTCAAGATCGACGAACGGGAACCGGGCCACGAAGAAATCATCGCCGAGGTGAACGACATTCGAAGTTTCGAAAAAGAGTACCGTGTCGCCGTCCGTGTGCCCTTTCGGGAAGTGGATCGCCTTGATCTTCTCGCCGTTGAAGTGGACGTTCATCCCTGCTCCATAGGTAAAGATCGGAAGCGCGATCTTAGGCGAAGGCGTTCTTGCCTGCCCGCGAAACATCGTCGTTTCTTCCATTCGCTTTCGGACGTTCTCATGCGCGATGATCATCGAGTCGGAACCGAAGATCTCGTTCCCGCCGGTGTGGTCGCCGTGCCAGTGCGTGTTGAAGATAAATCGCGGCTTGTCCGAGCCGAGTTTCGTGAGCTCCGCCTTGATGCGATCTGCCACGTTTGCAAACTGCGTGTCGATCATTAAGATGCCGTCCGGCCCGACCGAGAGGCCGATGTTGCCGCCCTGGCCGAAAAGCACGTAAACGTTCCCGGCGACCTTTTCGGTTCTGAAGTTGGCCTGTTCCGCGATCTTAGCGTGCCCATCGATCAAGCTGGCGTGGCCGAATCCCGGACCAGCACAAAGCACTATCGCAAAAGCTAAAGTAAAAAGCTGTTTCATAATTCCTCCGGTTGAGTTTGGAATACAATGCGTCATTCGTCGTCCGCAACAATATAGATTTTGATCTGCATATCGTCAAACGTATCGCCCGCGGCTGGCCATGTAGCTCCCATTGAGAAACGGGTTCGTTGTCCGCTCTTCGCCGACGGTTGTCTCAGGTCCGTGGCCCGAATAAACGACGAAGTCATCGCCGAGCGGCAATATGTTGCTGTTTATCGAGTCGATGAGCTGATCATGGTCGCCGCCGGGAAGGTCGGTGCGGCCTATCGAACCGGCAAAAAGGCAATCGCCAACAAAGACCTTTTTCTCGTTCTTTTCGACAAGTACGACATGGCCGCGAGTGTGCCCGGGGCAGTGGTAAACATCGAAAACAAGCTTGCCGACCTCATACTTTTCGCCATGTTCCCAGTTGCGTGTAAGCCTCGGCGGCTCGGCATATTCAAGCCCGAGAGCAGCAAGCTGCACTTGCGGCAGTCCCATCATACTCGGCTGAAGTGGAAGCCCATAGTAAAGATCCTCATCGTCCTTGTGAAGGATCACCTCGGCATCGGGAAATTTGTCCTTCAGAAATTTCGTCCCGCCGACGTGATCCAGGTGGCCATGCGTAAGTGCAATAGCCTGCAGTTCCCAACCACTTTCCCGTATAAACTCAACCACTTCTGCTGAATCTGCACCGGGGTCAATCGCGATCGCACGCCCCGTACTCTCGCAGGCAACCAAGCGCGAATTTTGTTGAAAAATTGATAGAACAAACTTGGTAATGATCATTTACTTTAAAAGCGAGTCGATTAGCTCGGCCGGATCGGTCTCTCCCACGTAGCGTCCGCGGAGTATGAAAAGCACCGCCTCACGGTAAGCATTCGCATCCGGACGCCCTGGAAAGCACGGGGTTTCGTTTTCCGCAACGCTCAAGTACGACAATAGGCACCCGAGAAGCATCCACAAAAGCGTTTCGTCTTCGGACCCAATGGGGTTGTGCTTGATGATTGTCTCTCGATCCTCTCGGATCCCCTCGATCATTCGTCTAAGCTCGGTCTCGCTGATCTTTGACATTTTCTCAATTACAGCACAGCGTAACGAACCGCTACAAACGAATCAAAACAGGACGCTTTTTTCGGCACGTTTTCATTATATGTACGGTTAAGATACATTGGATGAATGCAGCCTCGGCAGGCGGCTTCCGAAAACCCCGCCAATTTGGACTTTTGCTGTTGCCGATGTTTTGGCACAGCCGTTGCAGAGTAAGAAAGTGCATCGGAAGGAAAACATATTTTTCGGAAGGACAACTGAAGGCCGGGAGGCGACAGAAAGTTTAAGTTTGGGGAGTGCCAGATTGCTTGGGGGAAATCTTCGAGTGTGGGCACGAAGACTAGCAGGCACTCCCCATTTTTTTCTTATCGGCATTTGGCATCCATTGTTCAGAGGCCTCCTTCTCTGTTCGTAAAGGGTGAACGTTACTTGAATTCTCAATTCATATCCAACCATCGGGTCTCCGAGTGGTGGGTGCCAAATTAAGGCCGGCGGCGTTTTAGGACGCTTCCGGCCTTTTCAGTTCTTCTTCATACATTTGGTAATGCGACTCCACCATCCCGAGCTTTTGGTAAACCCGGCGGGCATGCTCGTTTTCTCGCTCGACGTAGAGCCGAAAGCCGCAGACGTTGCCGGCCTCGGCTGCCTTCACTTTGACGAACGCGTATAGGTCTGAATAGAGCCTTCGGCCGCGAAATTCCGGCCGGATGTAAACGCTCTGTATCCACCAGAACCATCCGTTGCGCCAGTCGCTCCATTCATACGTGACCATCAGCCCGCCGGCAACCTCGCTGCCTTCTTCGGCGACGACGTAGAAGCCCTTTGCCGGATCGCCGAAAACCGCCTCGACGCCTGCTGAGATCACCTCCGGCTCGAGCCTTTTGCCCTCGGTCTCCATGGCCATCAGTTGGTTGAATTCGGTCATCGCCGCTGCATCCGCGGCCTCTGCTAGCCTTATCTTCATATCTCCCGCCTTGACGAAGCGACCCTCGCCCTCTAACCTGAAATGTTTTGCCCTGCGCTCGGCGCACTCTCTATGAAGCTTCGGATAATTTACCACGGAAACTGCTTTGACGGCGTTTCGTCTGCCGCCATATTTACCAAGTTCTATCGCTCGGTGGTCTCGCCGGATGCCGAGATCGGCTACACGCCCGCGATGCACCGAGCGAATAACGCCTTTGACCGCGAGCAACTCGACGGCGATGAGAACGCCATTCTCGACTTCAAATATTGCCCTGATGAAAGGCTGACCTGGTGGTTTGACCATCACCAATCGGCGTTTCTTTCCGAGTCGGACGAGGCGCATTTCCGTGCCGATACCTCGGGCAAAAAGTTTCTTGATACCACTTGTGCCTCGAACGCGAAGTTCCTTGCCCGCGTGGCGAAGGATAAATTCGGCTTTGAGGACCCGTTTCTCGCCGAGCTTATCGAATGGGCACATACGATCGACGGTGCGTTTTACGAATCGCCGGCCCAGTGCGTTGAGCTTCGCTCGTCGGCGCTGAAGCTGATGCAGCTTATCGAGGGCGAAAAGGACCCGGCGTTCGTTGAGAAGATAATCACCGGGCTGACCGAGTTCACGCTCGATGAGATGATCGAGCGGCCTGAGATAAAGGAGCGGCTCGACCCGATCCTCGAGGAGCACTGGCGGACGGTCGAGGCGATCCGCGAACGTGCGGTTTACGACCGCGGCGTCGTTAGCTTTGACCTCATCGGCACCGGCATCGAGGGCTATAACAAATTCATCCCGTACTACTTTTACCCAGAGACGACCTACAATATCTCGGTCTCCGAAAGCTCTTTCCGGACGAAGATCTCCATCGGCTCTAACCCCTGGGCACCGCGGCCGCGTGTCCACAACATCGCCGCCATCTGCGAACGCTACGGCGGCGGCGGCCACGCCGTTGTCGGGGCCATCTCGCTCAAACCCAACGAAACCGACCTCGCCCGCAAATACATGGCCGAGATAATCGAAGAACTCCAATTTGAAGACTGACTCCGGCCTTTCTCGATTCCGCATTCCAAATTCGGGGTGTTTCATTTCTAGAAGCAGACCGCGCGTTTCTGAAACGGTTGAAACGAATGAAAGAAACGAAACGCCTGAAACGCCTGAAACAAGTGAAACGCCCCGGAGTTTTGAGTTCCGGCATTCGAGAATTCCAGATTCCAGATTCCAGATTCCGAATTCGAAGATGAGCCCTTGCTGACGCGCGGGCCTCCCAAAACGATATTCCGCATTCCGAATTCCTAATTCCGCATTTCTTCGTGTTCTGTTTTTTTTCGGGCATCGCGCGTTCGCGAAAACATCAGAAACATCGGAAACATCGCGAACAACGGAAACGCCGCGAACATCGCGAACATCTGGGACGCATGGGACGTCGGGATCAAGCGGCCGAGATTCGGGATTCGGGATTTGGCATTCTCTCGCATTGTCGATTGTTAATTGGACCATCGTTAATTGGTTAAAAATGGACATTGGGATTTGATCTTTTGGCTTTGATTCCCGGCTAACGGCTTATGGCTAAGAGCTAATGGCTGATTTCTAACCCGACTAACGAAATGACTTAAGTGGTGGAACCTCGATCCGCTGCTTGCTGCTTAACGCTCACTTTTCACGATTTACTATTTACCATTCACTATTTACCATTCTCATCCTTCCCCGCACTCATGTGAACGGCGATCCGTGAGATATGGAAGATATGGATGAAATGAAAGTTCTGGATAGTTGCGAAGTTTCGAAAGGTGCGGAGAGTGTATTTCCAGATTCCAGATTCCAGATTCCGCATTTAACTAGTTCCAGCTTAAGTTGGCCTTCGGAACGCGGGCATCGTGCCCGCCGCAAGTAGGAACCACGAAAAAAGAAACTAAGAAACCGGAGCTCGAGTTTAGCTTCCTCCTTTGCCATTTATCTTGTTTCCTTTTCGCAATACACCCTTCCTACCGGTCGGGTTTCCGCCTTTGTGATGGCCGACGTGTAAGAGCCCCGACCGTGAGGGAGGGCTCTAATGCAGAAGCCTGCACGTAAGTAAGGGCGTTTCATCCAATGCGGAATGCGGAATACGACAGTCGACGAAGACGACGCCATTGATGTAGCCCACGTCGGCAGACGTGGGTCACGCCATGAGAATACGACCGAGTCGTTAAAGGCGGCGCCATTGTAATCGCAAGAATGCCGTCGTCTTCGACGACTCGCGCCATCTCGCAACGCGATCCGATAACTCACGTTATGGGCTATGTCAATGCCACGGTCTTCGACCGCTCCGGTCGCGTCCAAGGCCAGATAGCTCCGCAATCGCGCAACTCCAATGCAGAAGCACGCCGGGTTAGCATGGGCGGTGCGTTCAAATGCGGAATGCGGAATGATGAATGCGGAATTCTCACACCGAAATCTGGAATCTTGAACTCCGCGTTCATTGTCCATTCTCCACTGTCCGCTATCCGTTTCCCTTCCCTATTGACACTCCTGCTAAAATTGCTCCAGGCAAACCAACCGCCGCCGGATTCGAAGCATCTCTATTGAATTGTAATCGTGCAGCCAGAAACCCCGATCGCTACAATTTACTCTTCTGCTTTCATGAAAACTGTTTTTGAAGCGACTTATAACGCGGCATCTGTCTTTCAACCTGACAACAGCAACGAATCAGGAGATAACGATGAGGAGAATTAGCTTTTTTATCAGGTACTTCGGACTTGCAGGACTGGTCATCGCAGGGACTGGCCTTTGCCATATTGGGACTGCGCAGAAGTCCAGCAATAAAGATATGGACGAAGAGTCCGATAGTGCTCGACGGTCGCCATATAGATACGTGATCGTCTATAACGACCTTCATGAGGACGAGCGTAGAATCCAGATAATCATCCAACAAAAAGATGTCAACGAAAGAGCACTGCGAAACATTTTCGAAGCAATTTCCGAACGATTCCCCAAGCCCATCAGTCTTGAGATTACCGCTCATACTAGTCTGGAAACCATCGAAACGCCCGAGGAACGCGAAATGGATGCCGATGGTGAGGACAGTAGGTTCAAGGACTTTTACCACAGGCACAAGATGGCGGGATACTCGAGATTCGATAGCGGCCGCATAGCATTCTCATATACGGTGAGCCTTTCGCCGAAGCAGCGTGAGAAAGTTGTCGTCATCCGCGAGGCATTTCCGAGATAGCTTAGTATGCGTGAAAGAATCAGCGGTATGACTGGATGGATCCCGTCTTATGCAAGATTACTGCCAGGATTTAGAACTACAATTTTTGAGCTGCAACGTCGATTGTTCACAGGGCGACAGTAATCAAATATTCGCTTATGTATAAGGGTCTTCATGCAGTTTTTCTTGCTTTGGTGGTCGGCTATTTAGCGTGTGCAAACCGTGAGCGCAATGCAACCCCGAAATCATGCGTGCGGCGTTAAAAGCCGAAACGAAATAATGTGTAAATTCAATGGCGAGAACTGGAACACCGCAAAGCTTGATGCTGAGAACCGTGGCGATTTTCATTTTGTAGACAGTAAACTCGGCTGGCATGTTGGTTCATCTATCATGCGAACAAAGGATGGCGGAAGAACGTGGCAATATGTCCTTCAAGACAAAGATGAACGAAACCGGGCCTTCTCAGGTCTGAACCTGGACGGTGTGGTTTTTGCCGATAACAAAAGAGGCTGGGCGTGGGGTCCGACGTCAATTTACAAAACAACTGATGCAGGAGAAACATGGACCGACGTCGCGGGTAAACTATTCCTAATTCTAAAGAACTAAGGCCCTATCGAGCGTGACGCCTCGCAGAAAAGCATCTCTCCTGAGAAAAGCTCTGGAAGCGCGAACGGATACAAGGACGCCGTCTTAACGAAACAATGATCAGAGCATGGAAGACAATCACGATAAGTCTCTTGGTGGCACTGTCCTCAACGTTGGGCCATTCACAGGTGAAGAGTGAGTGGGTAGCACCGGAGATCATGGGCCGGGCTGATGGTCGAGAGTTTTATTTCAAAGAGATCGCTTTCTCCGACGAATCAACCGGATGGCTCGTCGACCATTTCGGCGTTCTTCTAAAAAGCATCGATGGCGGCTCGTCGTGGTCGCTCGCAAAGAACTTCGAGTCGCGAAAGTTGTCGAGTATCAAGTTCGTAACTTCAGATGTGGGCTTTGTTGCGGGCGGTTGGGATGCCGAAAGAGGTAAAAATTTCCAGTGCTTTGTTGGGCGGACTCGTGACGCCGGGAAAACTTGGGAGGACGTCTCGCCGCTGGCCCGTGGAACGCGGACCTGTCATCTCTGGGACGTTTACTTCGTGGACGCCGATCTCGGTTGGGCAGTCGGTGTCGCACAGCGACCGAATGACCCCGTTGAAAAAGGAATAGTGTTTCGCACAGTGGATGGGGGCCGAAGTTGGAAGCAGATCGATAAAGGGGTCGAGAATGCCGGTGAGATCTTTGCGGTTGAGTTTGAGTCTCGTAGCACGGGTTTCGCCGCATCGAACACGGGAGTTTGGAAAACGACCGACGGCGGCGAAAGCTGGGTCCGGGTTTACGAAAGTAAGAAAGAGCACTTGTTCGATGTCTCATCGATCGATCAAAAGATATGGGCAGTGGGTTCGAACGGATTGATCATTTCGAGTGACAATTCGGGTAGATCGTGGCAGACGTCTGTCCTTCCGGCGAATCTTGCTGATCTTTGGTTCGCCAAAATTAGCGTTAAAGCAAACGGACGCGTCTGGTTGTTGGGCGGCTTTTCAGGTATAAACGTGGTACTTACTTCCAGCAACGGCGGTCGTTCATGGACGCGCGAAACAGTTTCAAACTCGTCCGGCTTTCTCCGGTCGATCGCATTTCCGAATTCGGACTGCGTATTGCTGGCAGGTGCAACTGATCTACTGATGCGGAGATGTCGATGAAAGCTTTCGAACGTACGAGCGGAGATTTGTGAGTAAATTGCGAGGTAGGGTAATGAGGGCATCTGACTACTGGAAGCTAGATCTAACCGCCTGCATTGCGGCTGTCTTTCTTTACGCTTATATGTTTGTGAGCGTTGATTCGACGACCGGAAGCAGGAACTATTACTCGGTCTTGCGAGTGACAGCCATGGGAATAGTTTCGTACGGGCTCGCGGCCGCTTATTTTAAAGTAAAAGGTCAGAAACCCACAGATAGCTGGAAGTACATCAGTATTTTGGGATCAATTATCTCCTCCTTATTCTTGTTGGCAATAACCTTGTCGCCGAGTGATGGCATCGGACACCTTGCCTTCACATTTACTTTAGTTCTCTTTGCCGGCTCGATCCAAATGCTGTTTTTTTCGGGTCTGGCGATCCTCGTATTCCGAATTCTTGTCTATTTGTTAAAAACTTATTCGCGCGAGGTTAACAGATCGGCCTACTAAGGCGCGTCCGAGCGGTATTTGGGCCAAGATTCCATGCCCGTTCCAGAGCCGCATCGTTCATGCGGTTTTCAGGCGTTGCGGATGGCGGTGAGGACGTCTTCGTCGGCGGGGCGGAAGAGGCTAAGTGAATCCAAATGAAGCACATTTCAAAGCTGCGAACATTGGCAAATTCTCTTGTAACTTTGGGACTTGGTTATTTTCTTCTCGACAGAGCCTATTACCAAGGGGTCTTCCTCGGCTATACAGTCGGAGTTGGGACCCTATCCGATCGGTTCAGCCTTGGTCTTAAGTCGGGTAATGCGCTAGGTGATTACGAGTGCTATTCAATACCGTACGAGTACCTTTTGCAGATTTGGGTGATTCTCATCCTTTTGTCCGTTCGGAACATTTCGCGTTCTAAATTGATCGAATACATGTCGGTTGGAATTATCGTCTGGCTTTTGGCCCTATTTGTTCGGTCAGCGAACTTCGATATGACCAATTTTGTCAGCATGGCGTACTGCACCGAGATCCTTCCGCAGACCTCTGCTGACGATCCGGCGAGGTTGATACTGCTTGTGATACTTCTGGTGATACAAATGCTCGTAGCTCTTTCATACCTCATGTTGGGAGATCGTTCGAAATCGCCAGATTCTAGATTGGAATGATCGTCTTTTGAATGATTCGAGTTGGCCAGCGCCGAAGGACAACGGCGGCGTAGCCGCGATCATAGAGGTGCAATCGACGGAAAAGCCGAGCTTTTCCGCACACCGGGGCGGCCGAGCCGCGGAAACCTCGCCGAATGCTCGCTTTAAGCGTTGCGGATGGCGGTGAGGACGTCTTCGTCGGCGGGGCGGAAGAGGCTGAGGCTCTCGACCTTGTGGTGGGCGATGCGGCCTTCGCGGTCGATGACGACGACGCCGCGGGCCGAGCGGCCGGGCAACCAGCTCTTCATCCCGTAAAGCGCCGAGACCTTCCGGTCGGCGTCGGAGAGCAGCCGGAGCGGTAACTCATTCTTTTCAGCAAAGCCCTTGTGCGAGGCGACCGAATCGGTCGAGATGCCGACGACCTCCGCACCCGTCGCCTGATACTCCGACCAATGATCGCGAACCGAGCAAAGCTGCGCCGTGCAGACCGGCGAATTGTCCGCCGGATAAAATATCAGCACAACAACCCGCCCGCGATGATCGCTGAGCGTCCAGTCGTTTCCGTCATCGTCCGCCAGCGTGAAATCATGTGCAATATTTCCTATCCTCATTTGCTTAAGTCAACCTAATCGCAAGAATCTACAGAAAGAAACAGATCGCCCAAACAGCATACAACCAGATAAAACCCATATACGATATGAAATGTATCTTTCTGTTAGTCGTCCAATCATAGATAAAAAGAGAGATAAAAAATGCATTCCATACCAAAGGGATAATGATAAATGGGCTTACGTTTGTAAAGCTCATCGATCGGCTCAATATTGGCTCTAATACAAGCAGGTTGGCGACGAGGATCAGTCTCTTATGTGTCTCAGGAAGTCTTCGATATCTAAAAGCCAGGAATATCAAGATAGCAAAGGTCGGCACGAAAAAGCGGTTCGGTTTCGCATAGAATACGAGATTGTTCCAGCCGTTATATGTGGCATAGAAAAGATAAAAGGTACTCAAAACCACGCCGATCGCGACGATCATTCCTGCGATACCCAACTTTTTATGAGTCTCAAGGTTATCTTTCCTGATCAAATTTGCCTGAATGGCAAATATGGAAAACCACAAAAACATGAAAATCCCGTGGATGACAAACTTAGGATCACGATTGCTTTCCTGGCCTATGTCGGTGATCAAATTGTCTGAAAAAGCTAGGAGCGAAAGAAGCAAGATCAAGATACTTACAATCGAAAAATAGTATTTTCTCATTCGTGCCTCTCCAATCAGTTCTGAAAATCCCTAATATCCTTAAACGGTTTCTCAGCGTCACTAAAATCCGGGCGGTAGTAAAACGACGCTGCTTCGTATTCTTGCATAAAGCCTTCTTCGATGCCGAGGGTTTCGAGGAGCGAGACGGCCTCGAACCATTCGCCTTCGGAGATGCGGCGAGAGAGCAGGATGTAGCGAGGGTCGGTCGCGGCCTTGTTGGTGGCGTAGTATTGGGCCATCAGCGAAATGGCGGTCCGGGGACCGAGCTCGTCGCGGATCCAGCGGAGGTTCTCTTCAAGACCCGCGATGTCGTTGGGCAACACGAGCAGGCGGATGAGCAGGCCGCGTTTTAGCAAGCCATTACTATCGAACACCAGTTCGCTGCCCATCTGCCGGTGCATTTCTTTGATGGCGGCCCGAGCGTGGAGCGGGTAATCGCGGATCTTCGAGAACTGCATCCCCGCGTCTGCATCGGCGTATTTCAGATCCGGCAGATAGACATCGACGATACCATCGAGCAGGCGGAGCACCTCGACCGAGTCATAGGCGTTGGTGTTGTAAACGATCGGCAGGTTGAAGCCGCGTTCGGCGGCGATGAGGATCGCCCGGGCCATCTGCGGAGCAAAATGCGTAGGCGAGACGAAGCCGATGTTGTGGCAGCCGCGGGCCTCGAGCTCAAGCATCATTTCGGCCAGGCGTTCGTGGGTAATTTCGTTCCTTTTCTGCTCTTTCCAGGTTTGCGAGATCTGGTAGTTTTGGCAATAAACGCAGCGGAGATTGCAGTTGCCGAAGAAGATATTGCCCGCACCGCGGGTACCGGAGAGGCACGGCTCCTCGCCAAAGTGAGCGGTGTAGCTTGAGACGATCGGCAGCCGGCCGGAATAACAGGCCGCGATCTCATCATTGAGGCGGTCGTTGCCGCAATCCTTTGGGCAGACGGTGCACGAGCGTAGAAGTTCTTCTAAAGCTTCAACCCTCGGGCGGAGCGTCTTCTCCCGCAGGAGCACCTGATGCTTTGGAGCGAAATCGCCTTCGGCCATGAACATTATATGTATATTTCTCGATGATCTCTTTCGGCGCCACTTCCTGCGCGAGAGCCCAGGTAAAGTCCATCTCTTTGTTGACGGTCGCCGTGGCCATCCGCGTTTCCAGGATCATGAGAATACTGCCCCACGCGAGGTAGAGTATCCCGACGATCCCGATCGGGATCGGCAGCCAACGATAGACCGCGGGGAATATGCCGACCAGGGCTATTGAGATGCTCGTTAGAACAAAAAAGCCGAGGCCGAAGTAGAACGTGCCCATTGCTTTTTGAAGTATTCGGGCGCGGCTGGTTACTTTATCAAGTAGGCTGACGACGGCATCGACACGTATTTCGTAAAGCGGAATCGCCGATGTATCTTCGGTCATTATCAATTCGCTAAGCCGCTTTTCGAGATCGCGGACACGGTCAACAACGCGGCCGAGCCGCGTTGAGGTCGAAAGCACGAGCGAACCGGTTGCGGAGATAAGAAGCGCGGGTGTGATCATCGCCGTCAGGAACTCGATGGTCGAGCTCAGCGCCTTTGGGTCAACATCGACTATTTCACCGGCAAACATAATTCGAGATTCTAGCTTAACCGACGAGATTAAAGATAGATTGCCGAGGGATTAATTTACAGGAAGTTGAACTAACGGCCGTTCTGGACGCGCTCGACCTCTTGGCCCATCCGACCGGTGAGCATATACCAGATCATCTTGTAGTCTGAAATGAACGACCAGAGCGGGTACTTAAACGACGCGGGCCGGTTCTTCTCCACGAAAAAATGGGCAACCCACGCGAAGCCGTAGCCAACGACGAAAGATAGTGGAAAGAAATACCACATTCCGCTCCAGATCAGCCACACGAGCAGGAACAGCCCGAGCGTTGTCCCGACGAAATGCAAAGTGCGGGTCATCGGCTTTGAGTGTTCCTGAACGTAGAAATCCCAGAACTCGTTGAAGTTGGTTATTTGATCGGCCATTCTCGATCCTCCTATTCACGGCTTGCCACAAGGTTACGCGCTCCGCCGAGCCGGTCTCGGGCGAGGGCAAGATCGGCGGACTCTCTTGCGGTCAGCATACCCGCCGTTTCGAGTTCGCCGTAAATGCGTTCGGCCCGACGGTAAAACTCAGTAGCTTCCGCTTTGACGGCGATCCGCGACGCGCCGCCTGCCGAACCGGGGTTGCAATAAGCGATCTGCTCGGTGACGCCGCCAAATGGCCGCTGCTTTGGGCTGCAAACGCCGAGGCCCGCGTCAACATCGGCGATGGTCAGATACACTGCAGCGAGCCGGACCGAGGACCTAAAATTGTTCAAAGGTTCGCGGCGTGAGAGCTCCTCCAATGTTTCGGCCGCTTTCAATAGGCGTGCACGTCCTTCGCCGGTTCTTCCCATTGAGACAAGAAGCTTGCCCGACATCGTCAAATGGAACGCGCTTCCGTAGATGCTACGGCCGCGTTCGCGGTGGCTATCGGCTGCAAGCCAACGCCCGCGGGCATCGTCGGAAAGGCGAACAAACTCGAGTGCTTTCGTCGTTTCACCGCTCAGATGTGCGAGATCGGCGAGCTCGAGGTATGCGTCGTATTCCTTGCGGGCGAGATAAGCGATCCGGCGTTCAGAGTTCATTTTTCTAGAAGCAGCCACGACCCGTTCGAATGCCGCCAAAGCACCGGGGAGATCTCCGGTCTTCTCCCGTGCCTGCCCCAAACCGAAGCCCGTCATTGTGTAAACGACGACAACGCCGTGATCTTCCGGAGCGGAAAGGTATGCTCGTTCGCTAGCCTCGAACGCGCGTTCGGCGGCGGCGAGGGTGCTACTGAAATCGCCAAGCTGCCGGCCGTAGTGGTCGGCGATGGACGAATAACTCGATGCGATCTTTGTATCCCGCTCGAAAGAGGACGGTTGTGTAGAAAGCAGATCGATCCTTTGCCTAAAAGCCGCGATGGCGCGGTGAAAATGATCTTCGGCATTTGCCGTTTCCCCGACGTCCGCATAGCCATTCGCCGCGTCGGCAAGAGCCTGGGCATAACCTCGGGTCGTCAGTTCGGTCGGCGCATCGGTTTCCAGGATCTGCCTCCGTAGCTCGAGCCGTTCGAGGCGGTTTGCCAGCGACGCCTTGAGGTCGGTGTGCCCGAAAAACTCATCTTTCTTGAGGAGTGCCCGAACCAAGAGGTCCTTGTAACTCACCTCATTCGGGTGTGCGGCGACCAACCGCCTTGCGATCGCTTCGCTACGGTCGAGGTGGGCCGATGCCTTTGCGGTATCGATCAACTGGTATGCGTATTCGTGGCCTAGCTTGATATGTGCTTCGCCAAGGTCCTTCAAAAGCGTGGCGTCTTCCGACTCGGTCGTGAGGTTGTCGAGAAAGCCGGCTGAAATATCAGCCAGTCTCGCTCTTGCTTCATGGCTGACGGATGCTTCGCCGAGCCCTTCATCCCAACCGGTGATCAATAGGTTGGAAAGCCGCCGAACTTCTGTAAAGCGTTCCTCGGCGCGATTCTTTTCATCTGTTGCGACCTTTGCCTGCCAGAGAGCGACGCCGAACGCGGCGAAGATGGCGATAAGTGCTGCTCCGGCCGCCGCAACCTGCGGACGATGGCGCCGGGCAAACTTGGCGGCGACGTAGCCGATCGAAGCCGGGCGGGCCATTACGGGCAAGCCGGACAAATGCCGCGAGATATCCTCGGCAAATTGCTCGACCGCGCCGTAGCGCCGATCCGGCTCTTTCCTGAGGGCCATTAACACGATATTGTCGAGGTCGCCGCGAAGCCGACACCTTAGCCGATCGGGCCGCTCGCCGCGGTGCTCGGCAAGTGTTTCGGCGGTCGCATCCTCGCCCGTCTGGCCGCCGCCGGAGAGGGTTTGGGGCCGGCTCATCGCGGTCGAAGGGGCGGGCGGTTCGCTCTCTGATAACGCTCGCGAAAATTCATCGAGCGGCCTGCCTTCGAGCCTTATCGGCCGGCGTCCGCTGAGCAATTCGTAAAGCAGAACGCCGAGGCTGTAAATATCACTCGCGGTCGAAACCGTTTTGCCTTGAAGCTGTTCGGGCGATGCGTATTCGGGCGTAAGGAGCCGCATCCCGACGGCGGTGTCCATCATCGAGAATCCGGGACCGGCGGGGTCGAGCAGCTTTGAAATGCCGAAGTCGAGCAACTTCGGACGACCCGTTGAGTCGACGATAATGTTCGTCGGCTTGATGTCGCGATGGATGACCAGGTGGCGATGGGCATAGGAGACCGCCGAACATATCTCGCTGAAGATGGCGAGCCGATCTTCAACTCCCAGCCGGTTTTTGTCGCAGTACTCCGTCACCGGCAGCCCATCTACGTATTCCAGAACGAAATAAGGCCGGCCGTCCGCAGTCGTTCCGCCATCAAGCAGCCTTGCAATATTTGGGTGGTCGAGCGTGGCGAGCAGGTGTCGCTCGAGGCGGAAACGGCGGACTATCTCGTCTGTGTCCATTCCGCGTTTGATCACCTTTACCGCGACCTTTCGATTGATCTCCGGGTGCGTTGCGAGATAAACGAGGCCCATGCCTCCGCGGCCGATCTCTTTCTCGATTCGATAGGAACCGATAAACTCGGGCATCGAATCTTCAGCGTCTGGAAGGAAGTGACCGGGTGTCGGCAGGATGCTTGAACCCAGGAATTTCGCCTGCTCAGACGCTTCGGCCGCTTCGAGCATCGCTTGGAGTTCGACAAGCAGTGACGGATCATCTCCGCAAAGCCTCTCGGCTGCCGCGGCCCGTTCACTTGCATCGAGGGCATAGACCTCATCAAAGGCGGCATTGAGCCGTGCCCATTCCATCGTGCTGCTCAGTTCAACCTGTTCGCTCATTCCCTGACGCTCCTGCGAGTTCCTTATACAGCCAACTTCGCGCAAATGTCCAGCTGCGCTCGATGGTGGCGGTCGAGCGGCCGGTCGCCTCGGCGATCTCCTCGGTCGTCATACCGCCAAAGAATTTCATCTCAACTATCTCGGCCTTTTCAACATCGCGGGCCGCGAGGCCCTCAAGCGCATCGTTGAGATCAAGCAGATCGAAATTCGTATCGTCAAACGCTATGGTGACATCCTCGAGCGAGATGTGCGGTTCGCTCCCGCCACGCTTTCCGGCCCGCTTGGCCGAGGCATGATTGACCAGAATGCGCCGCATCATCTTTGCGGCAAGCCCATAAAACTGCGCGCGGTTCCGCCAATCGACATTTCGCTGATCGACGAGCCGCATATATGCCTCATGGACGAGTGCGGTCGGCTGGAGAGTATGCCCCTTTCGCTCGCTCGCGAGGTACATTCCTGCTATCGATCGCAGTTCGTCGTAAACGAGAGGCAAGATCTGGTCAAGCACCTCACGTTTTCCGTCGTGATAGTCGATAAGAAGTTGAGTGATCTGTCCGCTGCCGCCATCGTTCATATCCGCTCAGGTGAAGTAAGCACACGCCTATTCTAGACCAAATTCCCCCAACGACGGATATTTTTTGATGGTGTCGGAGCGATTTTCCTGCGTTAGCTAGATAGGAGGACATTTTTCAGCGTTCCCAAGGCTGAAGACCCATCACAATTATGACCCGAACAATTAGTCTCATCGCACTCTTTTTGATCGTCACGGTATCGGCTTTTTCACAGGGCCGGAAGGACACGGAGGCCGCACTCATCGGCTACTGGGTAAGCAGCGAAGCGGTTGTCGAGATCCGGACGAAGGGGCAGATCTCGATCAACGGCGAACGCTATGAATGGGCGATCCTTGGCAAGACCCTGATCGTTTCGCAGGGCGAGGACGCTACCGATTTTCCGTTTGAGCTCAAGGGCGACACGCTGACCGTCTGGGTCGAAGGCAGAAAGATCACCTATTCGCGGTCGGACAAAGAAGGCGCCGAAGAAGCGTTGGCACTTCTGGCACGACGCAGCGGTAGCGGCGGTGGCGGTGGCGGTGGCGGCGGAAACCCGCAGGACCTCGTCGGGAAATGGTGTTATTCAGCGAACGTTCAGGCACAAGGCGGCGGCCGCCAATCGGACATTTGCTTTACGCTCCATCCGGACGGAACCTACGAATACTCCGGCGAAACCAGCAATTCAAATATCTACGGCGGGTCTAACTCGCAAAGCCGCGATGCCGGCCGCTGGAGCGCGACCGCGACGACCCTCACAGCTCGTTCCAACAGCGGAGAGACCAAAACCTACACACTAGAACGTCGAAACCACCCGCGCACCGGCGACCCGATGCTGATGGTCGATGGCGACGCATTTGTCACGTTCTATCAGAAGCGGCCGTGGTGATGCAGCCGAATATTTTAAGGTTCGGCCACTTCAGATGAAAGACAGGAGAGATCAGATGAAAAAGGGTGTACTGGCAATCATATTTGCGCTATTTGCTATCGCTGTTCTGCAGGTCGGGACTGCCTCGGCTGCAACGCTGACTGTAAACGACAATTCGGCCGGCGTAACGTGCAATCAGACCTTGAGCCTCGCTGAGGCGGCCGAGTTTGCGAGAGACGGAACGTCATTACGGAATCTGACCGACGGCGAGAAGAATCAGATCTCCGGGGTTATCTGGGTCGCTTTACCTGCGGACCCGAATTGCGCAGGTGCGATTTGGCGAGCGGCCGTAAATGGCGGCGTGGGGAAGTTCGTGACCGATTTTATCTTCTTCTCTAATGCCGTAACTCAGATAAACGACCACGTATTCCTCGGACGCGATGATCGAATCAATGGCCTTAAACCGAATGGCTCAAAGGTGATCCTTGACGGTACCGGGAATGGAAACGACGGCATCACTTTCTTTTCATTCGATGATGGACTCAAGATAACGACAAGTTCGCAGGTCTCTAATCTCGTAATTCGGAACTTTCAGAGAAGCGGCATCTCAGCAGGCTATACAAGAGGGGCGGTATTCGAGGGACTAGAGATATATGGTAACGGTAGGCACGGTATCACCTTGCTCGGAACAGCCGAAGCAAATCCGCGAAGTATCCGCATAGGCGGTACACAGACCGCCCAGCGGAACCTGATCTACTCAAACAGCCTGGACGGAATCTCGATCGTGGCAAGTCCTTCAACAGACCGATCCCTGCTTCAAAATATCGAGATCCTCAATAACTATATCGGCACGAGCAACGGCACGACCGACAATGGAAATAATGGTAATGGCATTTATCTGGAGCACACCTTCGGCGTGATCGTCGGCGATGCCACGGGAGCGACCCGCAATGTGATCAGCGGCAACAACAATGACGGCGTTAAGATCGTCGGGTCCCAGGCGTTTGCCAATGAGGTCTTCGGCAACTTTGTCGGAACTGATGCCTCAGGCGGAGCGGCCCTGGGAAACTCGGCGAGCGGCATCGCATTGCTTTCGGCTGCGGGGTCTGCTGTTGACTTTGTCTCCAAGCCCCCGAACTTGATCGGCAAACCGGGCTTCGGAAATGTGATCAGCGCGAACAATTTCGGGATATTCATTGCGGACAACAACACGTCAAAGAACTGGATACAGGCCAACCGCATCGGAACGAACAACGGCGGAAATGCCGATCTCGGCAACACGCTTGACGGTGTGTTGGTCGGAGGCGGAACCTCCGACAACCGCATCGGCGGCACCGGGGCGACCGAAGGGAATCTGATCGCATTTAACCGACGCGGCATTTTTGCCGACGGCGGCATCAGAAACTCGTTCCGGCGCAATCGAGTATTTTCCAATGACGAACTCGGGATCGATCTCGCGCCAGTCGGTGCGACCCCAAATGACACCGGCGACGGTGATACGGGGCCTAATGGGCTGCTCAATTATCCGGTCATCACGTTCGTCAACGCACAGAACAGCGTTGTTTACTTTGAAGGAACCTACAACAGCGCGCCCAACCAGAGCTATACGCTCGAGTTCTTTGGCAATACGGCGCTCGACCCATCGGGCTCGGGCGAGGGCAGAAACTTTCTTGGACAAACCGTGGTCGTTACCGACGGTAGCGGAAACGCGAGCTTCAGCGTCGAATTTGCGGCCCCGATCGCCGACACCGGGACATGGGTCACGGCTACGGCAACCGATTCGAACAACAATACGTCCGAGTTCTCACAAGGCCGAGGCATTTGTTCGCTCGTCCGCCTGACTCCGGGCGGCTTGTTAGCATCGGGAAGCGGCGGCTCGAGCAGCTTTACCGTCATTCAGTCGGTCGGATGCGGCGGATTTTCGGCCGTGTCCAACGTAGCCTGGGTGAATGTTACGAGCTCGTCGGGTGGAACCGTCAATTTCACCGTTGCATCCAATTCCGGTTCGCAGCGAGCCGGGGCCATCTCGGTAAACTTTAGCAACGGTCAATTCCTTACGTTCGTTAATTTCAACATCACACAACTAGCACCCGGCTGTGCTTATAGCCTTAGTCCGACGACTGCAAATGCCGGCTCATCGGGAGGAAACGGCGCGATCAGCTTGACGACGACCGCCGGCTGTAACTGGACGGCCGTAAGCAGTGCTCCGTGGTTGACCATCACCGGCGGCTCAAGCGGTTCCGGAAGCGGGACCATAAGCTATTCCGTCCAGGCGAATTCCGGGCCTGCGAGAAGTGCGACCATAACTGCAGGCGGACAGACGTTCACGATCAATCAGGCGTCCGGCTGTTTGTTCTTCATAAATCCTCTGAATCAGAGCTTAACAAGCGCTGGCGGCACAGGAACGTTCAACGTGACATCTTCGAATAGTGCCTGCACTCGGTCTGCGGCGAGCAACGTTCCCTGGATCGTATTAACCGGAGGTAGTAGCGGCTCAGGAAGCGGGGTCATAAGTTACACGGTTTCTGCAAACACAACGGGGAATCCTCGCTCCGGAACAATAACCGTCATGACTGCAACCTTCACGGTCAATCAATCCGGCGCACCTAATCCGCCTTTCGATTTCGATGGTGACGGGCGAACCGATGTCGCCATTTACCGGCCCGGAGTCGGTCAGTGGTGGTACCTGCGGAGTTCGGATGGAGGCAGCCGGGCATTCCAGTTCGGAAGCTCAACGGACCGCATCGTTCCCGCGGACTACACGGGCGACGGCAAAACTGACATCGCCTATTATGTGCCGTCAACGAGCAATTGGTTCGTATTGAGGTCCGAGGACAATACGTTCTACGGCTTCCAGTTCGGTTTACCCGGAGATGTTCCCGCACCGGGTGATTTCGATGGCGACGGAAAGGCTGACACGGCCGTTTTCAGGCCATCGAACGGCGTTTGGTACATCCTTAGAACCACGGACAACGAGGTAGCAAATGTGCCTTTCGCGGTAGCCGGTGACGTCCCCGCGATCGCCGATTACGACGGCGACGGGAAGGCCGATATCGCGGTCTGGCGTCCTTCGAACGGGACGTGGTGGATGATACGGTCTTCGAACTCGTCGGTGTTCGCGACCGTGTTTGGCGAATCGACCGATAAGCCCGTGGTGGGCGACTACACCGGCGACGGAAAGGCGGACATCGCTTATTTCCGGCCTTCCAATTCGACCTGGTACGTACTCAGGAGCGAGGATCTTTCGTTCTACGGTGCCCCTTGGGGAGCGGCGGGAGATATACCGGTTCCCGGCGACTACGACGGCGACGGAAAGCATGACCTTGCGGTCTGGCGGCCCACGAACAATGTCTGGTACCTGAATCGTTCCGGCGGCACGCTCGACTTTATCACGTTCGGTCAGGGCGGAGACAAACCGGTTCAAACGGCCTGGATACCTTAAAGACCATGGGCGAAAGCTGATCGGGCTTGGCCTCCGAATGCATTCGGAGGCCAAGCCATTTTTTATTAAAAATTGATGCGGGCGATCTCGGCGACGGCGGCTCCGAGGACGCCGGCGATGCCAATGAAGATGAAGCCGAGAAATGAAAACACAACGACCGCGATCGGGACGGCGAGCCAGGCCTTGTAGCCGCGGCGGATGAGACCGCCGGTGGAGAATGACGCGAGTGCGGAGGTGACGAGAATGATCGCAAGTGCGAGAGCGGCGAAAGCTACGATGCCGTACGCCGCATCGGATTCGCTGTATCCGTTCAGCGCGACGATCATGAAGAAGACGGCAGCAAAGGCAAAGACAGCCTCTGCCAGAAGCGTAATAATAAAGGAGATTACGTTGACGGCCATTATCAGTGGTCGGCTACGGCCCGCGAGCGGCGGCCTTAGGCGGCCTGCTTTAGCTCATCCGAAACGGTCCTTATCTCGGGCAGTTTTATCTTCCGGGCCCAGCCGAGCTTTTCGAAAATGCGGATCGCGATCCAGTTCATATCAAACTGGTACCATTCTAACCCGTGGCGGGCCGAGGTCGGGAACGCGTGGTGATTGTTGTGCCATCCCTCGCCGAAGGTGAGTATAGCAACGAACCAATTGTTCGTTGAAAGGTCGCCGGTCTCGTGCGGGCGCTTGCCATAGATGTGCGAGAGCGAATTGACGAACCAGGTCGTGTGCCAGCCGAGTACGACGCGGGCAGCAACGCCCCAAACGACCATCGACCATCCGCCGATAGCAAAGAAAATTAGAACGGAAACAGCGATCGGAACAAGATAAAATCGCGAGATCATCCGGTGGATCGGGTCTTTCAAAAGATCGGGAATGTATTTTTGCAGCGTCGCCTGATCGTGATCCTGAGCCTTGCCCCAGACGACCCAACCAAGCTGCGGCCACCAAAAACCCGAACGGGCCGAGTGCGGATCAAGATCGGTATCGACGTATTTGTGATGCATCCGGTGGGTGGCGATCCACTTGTTTGGCGAATCCTGCATCGACATCGTCGCGAAGATGGAGAGCGTGTATTCGAGCCACTTCGGCGCTTCAAATCCTCGGTGCGTCAGCAACCGATGCCAGCCGAGCCCAACTCCAAGACTGCCGACAACCCAATTGCCGATGAGCAACGCCGCAAGATTTTGCCACGAGAATGTGTAAATTATCGGGATCGCCGCCAGATGGAAGAACGTGACCATCAAAACGTTTCGCCAATTGAGGTTTTGGATGAGGTAGCGAAAAGTGAGTGTTTCTTGCATTAAATTCCCTATTTGTTCTGGGTGTGAGCTTAGATAAGATTAACAGGTTAAACGACCGCGAATTGTAATAATTGGGTAAGGTTTGTTACGGCACGGGCTCAAGCGGCAGCTTCGGCGAGCTCTTTCAATCGGGCATTTCGGCCGCTAACAAGCTTTGTTAACCTTGCTTTGATAAAAAGAGCGTCCGCAGCCGCACCGAGCGGGCCGAGCGGCGAACGCCAGATGACGATGTCGCTCAAGAGCGTCCCGCCGCGACGCGGGATGAATTCGTGAACATGGCGAAACTCGCGAAAGGTGCCAGTGACCATCGCGTCAGTAACAAGCCGGCCTGGTTCAAACTCCGTCACCTCAACGACAAGCACCTGCTTGATACCAAGCATCTCACTCTCAAACCGCACGCGCTGGCCGAGGCCAAGTTCGCCCTCCACGAACGCTCGGGTTTCCGTATGCAAACGCGGGTCACGGAGCAGTGCAAAGCACGTTTCAGGCTTCGCGTTGATCAGAAGCTCAAGTCTAAGCTCGGGCATTCGGATATCTTAATCCAAACCGATGCCGGAAATCACCGCACGAAGATGGAAAAGGCCGGCTGAGACCTCAAAAACATCTCGGCCGGCCTTTTACAGTTTTGAAGCAATAAGTATTTTTACTTGATCGCCGCCGGAGCGAACGGCAAGATAACTGCATCGATCGCGTGAATAACGCCGTTGTCCGCGAGTACATCGGTAACAATGATGTTCGCGTTGCGGCCGACGGCATCGGTCAGCACGCCATTGCTCTGGAAGAAGAAGTTGCCCTGAAGGCTACGGAAACGCGAGGTCACGAGCACATCAGCAGCAAGACGGTTGCCCGGCACTACGTGATATGCAAGTACCTGGGTAAGGAAGCCCTGATCGATGGTGCCGATGTTCTCCGGCGTCAGGCCAAGATCGGCGAATGCAGCGTCGGTCGGGGCAAAGACGGTACGCTTGCCGTTCTTGGTCAGGGCCTCAACGATCTGCGGGTCGGCAGCGAGTACCGCCGCGATCAGCGTATCGAACTGGCCTGCAAACGGGCCTTCTGTATTAACGGCGATCGCAACCTCTACGAGATTGCCGAGGTCCGGCGGCGGAGCAAATCCCTTATCGGTTCTTTCAACTTTTTGGGCAGAAACTCCCAACGCAACAAAAAGAGTCAGTACAAGCGTAGCAAGAATATTTTTCATAATGATCCTCCCTTGATCGAATAAAAATCGGATTCAAGACAGGATTCGGGAGTAGGGAGGAGGTGGATTCACCGATTGGGCGAATTTTTTTGGAGTCTGTACATAACTTCCCAGACTTCGTGGAGCGAATGAAGGTAGTCCTTTCCGTCGGTTCCGAGCGATGCTTCAGCGGCCTTTTTGAAATTGTCGTAGTCGGTTTCCTCGGCAAGGGCGGCGGCAACACGGACCCAGTTCGGTTTCGCGACAAAGAGCCGGCAGGCGTAGTCGGTGTCTTTCGTGACAATGACCTCGGCATCGCCAAGTTCGTCGGGAAACCGCTTTTTCAATGCCTCAAGGTGCTCGGCGAGGCGGGCACGGACCATCATCCGGTCCGGGTCAACCGGCATGCCCTTAGAGCCAATGCCCATCCGCGCGCAAACGACACTAAAAAATCCATATTTAGTAAAGAGCCACATAACTCTGGAGTGTCAATCGGCAAAAGCGACCGTCAATTGCTTGAGCTTTAGGGAATCGCTTTGGTCGAGCGAGGCGGTGTCGTCGCGGTCGATGTAGTTGTATAGGATGTCGCGTTGCTGCGGGCGGTAGCCGGCTTCGCGGATCTGGTAGCGGAGGTCGCGTTCGTTGGCCTCGTTGTTTGCACCGGCGGCGGAGACGACGTTCTCTTCGATCATTATCGAGCCCATGTCGTCGGCACCAAAGCGGAGTGCGACCTGGCCGAGGCGGATGCCCTGGGTCAGCCAGGAGGACTGAATGTGCTGGACGTTGTCGAGAAACAGCCTAGAGACCGATAGCATCTTCAGGTAATCGATGCCGGTCGGTTCCTCGGTGATCTTGCGGCCCAGAGCGGTATTCTCGCGCTGAAATGTCCACGGGATAAAGGCCGTAAATTCACCGTAGTTCGGGTCGATCGCTTTATTCGCGAGTGCCTCGTCCTGAACCTGGCGAATGCGTTCAAGGTGGCGGACGCGATGCTCGATGCGGTCTCCGATGCCGAACATCATCGTCGCGGTCGAGATCAGCCCGACCTTGTGGACGGCACGCATCACATCAAGCCATTCCTGCGTATTGCACTTGGTCGAGACTCGCTTCCGGACCTCATCGTCGAGTATCTCGCCGCCGCCGCCGGGCATCGAATTCAAGCCCGCTGACTTCAACCGCCGAAGTATAGTCTCGTAATCAAGCTTTGAAATGAGCGAGATGTTGTGTATCTCAGGCGGTGAGAAGCAATGGAGCTGAAAGTTCGGATATTTCGCGTGCAGTGTCGAAAGCAGATCCTCGTACCACTCGATGTTGAAGTCCGGATGGAGCCCGCCCTGCATCAGCACGCCGGTGCCGCCGAGCTCGATAGTTTCATCTATCCGCGAGCAGATCTCATCGATCGAATGAACATAAGTCTCCGGCTTTCCGGGCCGCCGATAGAAGGCGCAGAACGTGCAGACGACGTTGCAGACGTTCGTGTAATTTATGTTGCGGTCGATGATGTAGGTGACCACATCGTCCGGGTTTTTCCGCTGGCGGATCTCGTCCGCGGCCGCACCGATGCGGGCAATGTCGTATGACTCAAGAAGCGCGGTGCAGTCATCGGCCGTAAGCCGCTCGCCCGCAAGTGCCTTGTCAAGAATTGGCTGGATGCTCATTTCAGTTCCCAATTTCGAGTTCGCTTTGCAGTTGCCGCCGGTTTCGGCGAGAATGTCGCAATCGCGGAAAGCAAAGGCAGACCCGAAACCATATTGTAGCAAACTGCGAACTTCAACTCCGATGCCGAAAGCCCCCGCAAAAGCGAAATTCGAGGCCAAGCTCACCTCCGATCCGCCGGGTTCCGGCTGGCACTTCATAGTGGTCGAGAGCAAGATGGGCGAGCGGTTCCCAAAAGATGGCGGCTCGCGGCGCGTCATCTGCTCGATCAACGGCCACGAGGGCTTTCAGTGTGCGCTAATGCCCTCGGGCGGTGCGTTCTACATAATGGTCAGCAAGGAAAAGCGTGCCCGCTTTGATATCGCGGCGGGCGATACCATAACGGTCGAGCTCCGGCAGGACACGAGCGAATTTGGGGCGCCGATGCCCGAAGAGCTTGAAGAAGTAATGAACCAGGACCCGGAAGGCCGACGCATGTTTGACGCGCTGACCGCCGGCGGCAAACGCTCGATGCTCTATTTCATCGGCAAGATAAAGGACGTTGACCGCCGCATCCACGCCGCACTTATTTTTATGGAGCACCTCAAGAAGAACGAAGGAAAGCTTAACCGGCTTGAACTCTCAAAGGACCTTAAACGCCCGCTCGTTTAGACTCGTTTCTGCAATTTTTCGTCTATTTTGCGTCTTTAAATCTAGAGAGGCGGCGAATGCGAAATCTGCAATAGAAAAAGCGGTGATACAAATTTCCGGAATAATACGCGATAGATAACGGATAGATTTTTATAAAGGACGCAACAAAGCAATGGAAAATCGGGAACAACAGATCGGGACGACAGACCTTGGCCTTTTGGTCTTTGTGGCGGTCTCGGCGTGGGTTTTGATATTTTACTCCGGCATTTTTTAAGCGGTTCAAATGAACATGAGCGGCCTGCGATCCGTCGTCAGGCCGTGTTTTTTTGCCAAGTCCAAATAAAGGCTTAGGCCTTCCTCCATCTTCTTGCTCACCGAGAAGGAAATATTCTCGCTCAAGTAAGTTTTCATCGCTTCAGCCGTGAGCCCGATCTCGCCGGCGTAGTTTGCGGCGATCTCGTCTAGATGCTCAAGGCCCTCGTCGCGGGCGGCGGCGAGGTCGATAGAAAGCTCTTCATGCCGCGTCATCCACATTGCGAAAACGAAGCCAAGGCCAGTGTGCTCGCGCCAAAGCTCGACAATATCAAAAACGCGAACCGGCGATTCAGTATTCCGGACGACACTCTGCGAGATCGCCAATGCAGGGTCGCCGATCAGAAGTGCGGCGTCTGAAGCCGCGAGCATCGCGTTGATATCGGGCGGGGCATCGCGCCACTCGGGTTCGCGGCCGAGGAACTCGCGGAAGATTATCTTGGTCAGGGCGACGCTCGTCCGCGACGAGACGTCAAGCGAGATACTGCGGACATCCTCAAGCGCCTGCCCATTCGTAGCGATACAAACGCTCCGTACGCTTTCCTTTGCCCCGACGCAGACGCCCGGGACGACACGCACATCATCGATGAACTGCGACGCAATGACCGGAACGAGGGCCGCATCGACGCGTCCCTGCGAGAGCAGCTCGGCCGAGCGGGCCGGCGCGTTATCGAGGATAAGCTCGACACTGCCGCGGCCGCGGCCATAGAGAAACGACCACACGAGCGGTGCGGTGTTCGAGTAGCTTGAGGCTGAGATGCGAGGCGTGTTCATGGCAAACGCGGAGCGAAGTGCCCTATCCGCCGAAAACGTCCGCATATTCGGCGTTGCCGTTAAGCTTTCGCAGAGCGAATGGACAGGTGGCGTAGATCTTAAGCCCTTTCTCGCGAGCATAATTCACGGCTTCGGCCAGCAGCTTGTCGCCGACCTTTTGGCCGCGAAGGCTTTCATCGACCTCGGTGTGGTCGATGATGAAGCCCGTTTCGCCGGCGGTAACGTATGTCATTTCGGCGACCCGCTTGCCGCCTTCGCCCTTAATGATGAAGGCGCCACGGCCGCCCTTTTCGATCCGCTTGATATCCATAACGATAGTTTCCCGCAAACTCATGTTTGCGCAAAGCGTGCCGCGGCGGAACTTGGGTTAAAATGGACGAATGAAGATCTTCGACGTAACGGTCCCGATCAGCGAGGGCGTACCGATCTACGAAGGTGACCCGCGCGTGCAGATCGAGGCAGTGCTGAAACTTGCCGATGGCGGCGTGGCGAATGTCTCGCATCTTTGCTTTGGCGCGCACACGGCGACGCACGTGGACGCGCCGAACCACTTTATTGAAGGCACGCGAAGGGTTGACGAGCTCGAGCTGGAGAAGATGATCGGCCCGTGCCGAGTGGTCGAGGTTCCGGACGACGTGATGCTGATCGAGCCGGAGCATCTAATGGGCCTGGAGGGCGTCGAAAGGGTTTTGTTCAAGACGCGGAACTCGGCTTTCTGGGACACGCCCGAAGCGGGCTTTCGCACGGATTTCACTGTACTTGGCCTTGCGGGAGCAAGGCTACTTTCAGATGCCGGAGTGAAACTTGTGGGCATCGACTACCTTTCGATCGAGGCATTCGGCTCGGATGGGCATCCGGTGCACATCACGCTGCTCGTGAAAGAGATCGTGATCCTCGAGGGGCTGGACCTCCGCGGCATCGAACCCGGCGATTACGAAATCACCTGCCTGCCGCTCAAATACATCGGCGGAACCGGCGACGGGGCTCCAGCGAGGACGGTTTTGGTGAAGCGATGAGCGTTGAAGCAGGCTACAACCAGTGGGCGGCAACTTATGACGAGGTGACGAACCCGACCCGCGACCTCGAAAAAAAGGCATGCGAATCGCTTCTTCACGACAAGATCTCGGGAGCGGTGCTCGAACTCGGCGGCGGTACGGGGAAGAATACGGGTTGGCTTGCGGAGCGATCCGAGCGACTCGTTTCGGCCGACATTTCCCGCGAGATGCAGGCGGTCGCGAGGGCGAAGGTCACGGCCGCGAACGTTGAATTTCTTATCGGCGATGTGAAGGAAGAATGGCGGTTCGGAACGGGTTTCGACGTCATCACGTGCAGCCTGATCCTCGAGCACGTCGAGGATCTCGGCCATATCTTTCGCAAGGCGGCGAACGCACTGAAGCCGGGCGGGCTTTTCTATATATGCGAGCTGCATCCTTTCAAACAATACGCCGGGAGCAAGGCCCGGTTTGAGGGCGGCAATGGCGAGCAGGTGCTTGAATGTTATCAGCATCACGTAACGGATTACACAAAGGCCGCGGTCGCTTCGGGATTCGCGATCGAAGATATTTCCGAGTGGTTTGACGGCGGCGGCCGGGGCGAACCGCCGAGGCTGATCGCGTTTCTCTTTCGGAATAAGGAATAGGTGAAAAGTAGTAAGGGCAAAGCGGGCAGCGAAGTGCGAAAGTATCGCGAGCGGGTTTACCGCATCGTCCGGCGGATACCGCGTGGGCGGGTGATGACGTATGGGCAGATCGCGGCGGTCCTTGGCAAGGGTTATACGCCGCGGACGGTCGGTTATGCGATGCACTCGGCGGACGCGGAAAATGTGCCGTGGCAGCGGGTGATAAATTCGCAGGGAAAGTGCTCGACCGGAAGGCTGACGATCCCTTTGAACTTGCAACAACAGATGCTGGAGCAAGAAGGCGTAGAGTTTAACGCCAAAGGCCGGTGTGACCTGAAACTGTACCTACACGAAATCAATGCCCGGAAAGATAGAGCCACCTTGTTGAGCAAAAAGGCCAAATGACCATCGATTTCAACGATTCGCACCTTTTACTAACGGCGGATGGACGCCTTGCGGAGATACTGTGGGAAAGTATCGAATCCGTTTATGTTTACAAACAGGACCTCGAGATCGTGGACCGGATCGCGACGATCATCAAGATCGACGGCGACCTTGAGGTTGAAATAAATGAGGAGATGGATGGTTGGAAACCGCTTGTTGATGCTCTGCCGCAGTATCTACCGAATTGCCGCGATTTTGCAGATTGGTTCATGGATGTCGCATTCCCGGCTTTCGACCCGAAACCGACATTGATCTATAGGCGTTTGAGAGTGGACCAGATCATGTGATCATCGGCCCCATTTCAGTTTGTTTCGCAGAACATCGAAATAATTGCGGTTCGGCGGCTGGACGAGGTTAAAGGTCGTTCGGCTTTTGCGGATGAGGACGCGGTCGTGAGAGTGCATCGCGTAGCCGATCTGGCCATCGAGCGTAAGTACAACGCCCTCATTCTCATTTTGGAGAATGAGCTCGATCTCGGCGTCGTCCGGCATTACGATCGGGCGGTTCGAGAGTGTGAACGGGCAGATCGGCGTCAGTACGACGGCATTCATCGAGGGGAAAACGATCGGCCCGCCGGCGGAAAGGTTATAGGCGGTCGAGCCGGTCGGGGTCGAGACGATCAGGCCGTCGGCGCGAAAAGAGTTGACGTAGAGCCCGTTTAGCCGGACCTCGATCTCGATTATCCGAGCGAGAGCGGCCTTGTTGATAACGACATCATTGAGCACGCGGCCTTCGGCAAGCTTTTCATCGCCGCGGCAGTGCTCGGCCCGGAGCATGACGCGGCGGTCGATCTCGTAATTGCCTTCAAAGATCGCCTCTAGTGCGATGTGCATCTCTTCGATGCGAAAATCCGTCAAATAGCCAAGGCTTCCGTAGTTGATGCCAAGCACCAGCGGTTCCGCATCGCCGACCAAACGCGCGGTCGAGATCATCGTTCCATCACCGCCGAGCACGACCATCAGGTCGGCTGTTTCGAGCGACGCGGGCGGTTCAGGCGAAGAAGCGCCAAGAGCTTCGGCAGGGCAGAAGGGCTCGCCCGCAATGGCGATGTCCCTGGCCGCGAGCCATTCGGCAAGTTCGCAGGCAGTTTGCCAAGCCTCGTCATGATTGGGCTTGACGACGATGCCGACGGTTCGGATGGCAGTTGGAGGGTTCATAGGCTCGCGCAGCGGCGCCGATACTAACTGCTAGAGTATTTATGAAACCGCATCAAAAAAGCAATAGGCCGTTTTCAGCGGCCTTGCCGCCGGACTTGAAACGCGAGCCTTTTATTGGAATCGGGTCGTAGTTTCTGATACGATTTGAGATTGTCCCTATTTCACGCGTAAAGCGTTCCATTAAGGTAATCAAAGATGTTGAAGTTCATTTCCAAGCTTGAGAAGACGCGCAATCTTGTCCTTCTGACCTTTGCGGTCGTTATGGTGCTGAGCCTTGTGCTCTTTTACGCACCGACCCGCGGCGACCTGGCCGCAAATCTGACGACCAGCACCGAAACGGCGGCGACGGTCAGCGGCGAAACCATCACTATAGGTGAGCTTGCCCGCCAGAAGGAAAACTACGCGCGATTCAGCCAGGGCCGGCCGTTCCCGGCCAAGACGCTTCTTGAAAGCCTGATCAGCAGCCGCGTCACTCGCATCGAGGCAGCCCGACTTGGGCTGACAGCGTCGGACGCGGAGGTCGCTGCCGAGATCCGGAAGGTCTTTAAGCCCGAGGACGGCAAGCCTTTCGACCAAGACCGGTACGAGCAAAACGCCGTGCTTCAGTTTGGCAGTGTCAGAGCTCTTGAGGAGAGCATCCGCGATGACCTGAGCGCCGAGAAGCTTCGGGCGTTCGTCACCTCTGGCGTGACGGTTTCCGAGGAGGAGGTGCTTAAGGACTATCAGCGGCGGAACACAAAGTTTGATGTTTCGTATCTAGTGGTCAGCCCGGCGGACCTTGCCAAGAACATCACGCCGTCGGACGACGACCTTCGCCAATACTTTGAAAAGAACAAGCAGAGCTATTATATAAGCCAGCCGCAGAAGAAGATCCGGTACGTGTTTCTCAATACGGCAAAGATCGGCGAAAAGCTTCCTATCTCAGACGCTGACCTTCGGGCCGAATACGACAAACTGCCGGAAGACAAGCGTATCGCGGGTGTGAAGGGACGCGAGATCGTGCTTCGCGTTGCCAAGCCGGAGTTTGACGGTCAGGTCTATGAAAAAGCGACCGGACTTGTCCAACAGCTCAAGCAGGGAGGCGAGACGGTTTCAGAACAGGCCTTTGCCGATCTGGCACGGGGCCAGTCGGAGAACCCGGTCAGCTCGGTCAAGGGCGGCGAGCTTCCGGGCCCGGTCCGCGAGAACCTGAACAATCCGTCCGACCCATATCAGCAGCTTCTAAAAATGCAGCCTGGACAGGTCAGCGAACCGATCAGCTATCAGGGCCGCTACTTCATTCTCTGGCGTGGCGAGGCAGTGCCGAAGAGCTTTGAAGATGCTCGTCGCGAGCTTGAGGTGAGCCTCCGCAACCGTCGTGCGTACGCCGCGGCCGCTGAGCTCTCGAAAACGGTGTCCGATTCGCTTAAGCAGAGCAAGGACGTTCAGAAAACGGCACAGGAGTTCGCCGGCCAGGCAAATATGACGGCAGCGGATATGATCCGCGAAACGCCGTTCATCGTTCCGGGCGATAACGTTGACAAGGTCGGCGTTTCACCGCAGTTTGAGGAAGGCATTGCCGGGCTGCAGAACGCGAACGACGTTGGCGACGCAATACCTGTCCCTGAGGGCTTTGCTATCCCGCTTCTCGTTGAGCGAAAAGAGCCGCGTGATGCGGAGTTTGAAGAGGTCCGCAGCAAGCTGGTCGATGTGGTCAAGCTTGAAAAGGCCCGCGAACAGATCGAGAACATCGCAAAGCAGATCGCCGGCGGTGCAAACTCGGCGGATGGGCTTGCGGGCGCAGCCTCGGGCCAGAACCTGACAGCTCAGGAAAGCAAGAGCTTCATTCTCGGTTCGCCGCTTGGCGACGGGCCGGCGGCTTCGACCAGCGAACAGCTCGAGAACGCCATCTACGGCCTGCGGGCAGGCGAGGTGACGAAAGAGCCGATAAAGATCGGTGAGAATTATTACATCGTCGGTGTAAAGAGCCGAGAAGAAGCGAATATGGAAGAATTTGCTAAGCAGCGTGACACGCTGACCGAGCAGATGCTTACACGCAAGCGTGGCGAGCTTTTCTCGGAATATCTTGCCGCGACGCGGCGGAAGATGGACGAAGCGGGCCGCATCGTAATTTACGAAGATGCCATCGCCAAGATCGATGCCGCAGACGCCGCGACGCCTCCTCAGCCCGGCATGCCGCAGATGCCGCTCAACATCCCGACGAACTAGTCGAGAGCTAAGTTATATGACACGGGGCCGGGATATCTTCCCGGCCTCTTTTTTCTACCACCAGCCGAGAAGCTTCCACCAGGCGACTCCGACCGTTCCCCAGATAATGATGTTGACTACCGAGGCGGCAAAGCCGATCTTCCACCAGGTTTGCAGCGAGACGTAGCCGGTGCCGAAATAGATCGGTGCGGGTGTCGTTCCGTAATGCGTTAGCCCGGCGTTGAGGTTCGAGAAATAGGCGAGCAGAAGCACGGCAAGGCCGGCAGGAGCACCGACGGAGAGCGTAACGGCAACGAACGGGACGAACATCGCGAGGACATGGGCCGTTATCGATGCAAAAAGATAATGTGTGTAGAAATAGACCAGGGCGAGCAAGGCGAGGGCCGCGACCCAGGTCATCCCGGACGTGTAACCGCCCATCGACTCGGCAAAGACCTTTGTCAGGCCGGTGTTGCTGAGTTGTGCGGCCATGTTCACAAGCCCGCCGTACCAGATAAAGACGGACCAGGCGTTGTGCTCGCCCATCAGGTCTTTCCAATCGATGACCTTTGCGATAAGCAGGCCGCAGATGCCGGCCATCGCCACGATAGCGGTGTCAATGCTATGAAGATGGTCCTTGGTCGTCCACATCACGACAACGCCGACGAGGACGGCAAGCATCAGCCATTCGCCGCGTTTGACCTTGCCGAGCTTGTCCAGCTCTTCGCGGGCGAAACGCTCCGCTTCGGGCGTTTCCTTTACCTCGGGCGGCGACATTCGGGAGACGAGATAAGGTACGGCAATAAGCGAAAGAGCGGCCGGGACAATCGCGGCGGCGAACCACCCGAGATAGCCGATCTGGATCCCGGCATTCTTCTGGATCAGGTCGGCGATGATGATGTTCGAAGCCTGGCCGGTGATGAAGGTCGCGCAGATGATGACGTCCGCCTGATAGAGTAGCGACATCAGGTACGTGCCGAGCCGGCCAGCAGTGCCATCCTCGGGCCTTGAATCGTATGTCTCGCAAATGCTTCGGGCGATCGGCAAGATCACACCGCCATTGCGGGCGGCATTTGAAGGGATCATCGAGGCGAGGACGAAATCGGTGCCGATAAGTGCGTAGCTGAGGCCTACGGTTCGGCGGCCGATGAGCCTGATAAAGATCAAGGCGATGCGGCGGCCGAGCCCGGTCTTTATCATCCCGACCGAAAGAAAAAAGGCCGAGAGCACAAGCCAGACGACGGGCTCGGCATAGCCCTTTAGAGCATCGGTGGGCTTCAGGGCACCGAACAGCACGGTCGCGATCACGCCGAGCAGGACCATCGCGCTTCCGGTCAGCGGTTGAACGATCGAGCCGACAATGGTCGCGATAAAGACGGCGAAAAGCGTCCAGGCCTCAGGCGGAATTCCCTCCGGCGGCGGAAAGGCATAGACAACGAGGCCGGACGCGATCGTTACCAGCCACCGCCAAAGCGTTCTTCGATTATTTGCTGTGGGTTCGTCCGACATTCCTTTTGCGAAAGAGGCCACCTCACACGAAATGAGATGGCCCCTTGTTCTGACTTAACAACTTACTGCTACGACTTTCCGATCGCCTTTAAGTATCGGTTCAGTTCCTCCCTCACCTTCGGGAAAAGGAAGAACAAGCCGATCATGTTCGGGAAGACCATCGCCAGGATCATCGCGTCGGAGAACGCAAGGACCGACCCGAGCGAAGCGGCCGATCCGATGACGACGAAGATGCAGAAAAGGATCTTGTATGAGAGGTCGGCTGCGACCGAACGGCCGAAGAGATACTTCCACGATTGCAGTCCGTAGTACGACCACGAAATGAGCGTCGAGAAAGCAAACAGTACGATTGCGACCGTCAGAATTGCGTTAAATCCTGGAAGTACGTCGTCATAGGCTCGAGCTGTTAGGTCGACACCGTTAACCGCAACGCCATCAATTATTACGTTTCTTGCACCGGTTGCGTCAACGATTCCGCCGTACTGGAAGTAACCGTCCATATTGAACAGGACGATAACGATTGCGGTCATTGAACAAATGATAACTGTATCGATGAATGGCTCAAGCAGAGCGACGATGCCCTCACTCGCCGGATACTTAGTTCGAACCGCGGAGTGGGCGATGGCTGCCGAACCCGCACCGGCTTCGTTCGAGAACGCTGCACGACGGAAACCCTGAATGATCACGCCGGCGATTCCACCTACTGCTGCGGTCGGCGTAAATGCACCGGAAATAATCTGTCCGATAGCGGCAGGGACTTCGGTAAAGTGGGCCAGGATAATTATCAACGAGGCAACAATGTAGATTATTGCCATTACCGGAACGAGCTTTTCTGTTACGGTCGCGATCCGCTTGATGCCGCCGATGATAACGATCGCCGTTATTATGGCTAAGATGATCCCGATTATTGTTCTAATACCGCCGCCTTCGAGTCCCATCAGCGTCGTTATCTGTGAGGTGGCCTGATTCGCCTGGAAAGCGTTTCCGCCGCCAAACGAACCGCCTACGCAGAAGATCGCGAAAACGACGGCGAGCACCTTACCGACCGGGCCCATCTTCAGATCTGCAAAACCCCGGGAAAGGTAATACATCGGGCCGCCGTGGACCGTGCCATCTTTGTCTATATCGCGATACTTTACGCCGAGCGTACATTCAACAAACTTTGACGACATTCCCAGTAAGCCGGCAACGATCATCCAGAAAGTTGCACCGGGTCCGCCGATCCCGATCGCAACGGCTACGCCGGCTATGTTTCCGAGGCCGACGGTGCCGGATACGGCGGTCGCGAGAGCCTGAAAATGGTTGACCTCGCCGTGATGGCTTTCATCTTTGATCGTTTCTGGGATGTCGCCTTCGACTATATTCACCTCGGCGTTCTCAACATGCGGATCCTTGTGCTCCGGGTCGCCGGCCATCTCGATGTCGTCGTACTTACCGCGAACGACCTCAAGTGCCAGCGGGAACCTGCGGATATTTATGAACCCGAAAACCAAGGTGAAGAATGATGCTCCGCCGATAAGAAGCATCAGAACGATAGGAATATTGAAAGGCTCAGGCAGCGGTGCCGGATAAAAAACGATCGCTTCCCAGCCATCAGCGTATGGCTTAAATGCTGCGTCTATACGTTCATCGATGCCTCTTTCCTGAGCGGCTGCAACAATTGGCAATAGAATCGCCGCAAATAGAGAGAATGCAAATTTCGAGACTTTGTGAACCATTTTCACCTCAAGATCAACAGAATTAGATTTTCGATTTAAGCCGCTGCGGTTTGATACGCCGCCTTTTGGGGACAGGTTTTGTTCGTTGCATTGTATAATCGGCTTTTCTGATTTACAAGCGAAGATTTAACATCGAAGTTCGGAGAGAAAGTTCCGTATCGTTTTAACAACGTATCATGAGCGAGAGCAAGGACAAATTCCTTGGCGATATGCCGGCCGATGAATTTCTCGCAGGCGGCGGACGCGTCGTCGAGTTCATCAACGGCTATTTCGACCAGCTCGAAAAGCTCCCGGTGCTTGCCCGGACTGAACCCGGCCGGCTTTCAGAACAACTTCCGTTAGCCGCACCCGAGGTGGGCGAGAGCTTTGCAGCGATCATAGCCGATGTCGAGAAGCTGATACTTCCGGCGGTCACGAATTGGAACCACCCGAACTTCCACGGACTATTTTCAACATCGACCTCAGGGCCCGGCATTCTCGGCGAGACGCTTTCGGCCGCTTTTGATATGAAGTCGATGCTATGGCGGACCGCACCGGCCGCGACCGAACTTGAAGACGTAACGCTCGGCTGGCTCCGGCAAATGCTCGGCCTGCCCGAGGAGTTTGAGGGCATCATCTACGACACGGCTTCTGTTTCGACAATGCACGCGATCGCCGCCGCACGCGAGCGGGCCGGGCTCAACATCCGCGAGCTTGGGATGAGCGGCCGGCCCGACCTGCCGCTGCTCTGTGTTTACGCGAGCGAACACGTACATTCTTCGATCGATAAGGCATGCATCGCGCTCGGGCTCGGTACGCGAAGCTTAAGAAAGATCGGCTGCAATGAGCGGAACGAAATGCAGGCAGATGAGCTCCGGCGGGCAATTGAGGAAGACATCGCCGCGGGCCATCGGCCGATCTGCGTGATACCGACGATCGGGACGACTTCATCCACAAGCGTCGATCCGGTCAGCGAGATCGCGGACATCGCAGAGGAGTTTGGACTTTGGATGCACGTTGACGCCGCCTACGCGGGGCCGGCCGCCGTGCTCGAAGAAAAGCGGCATTTCTTTGCGGGCTGGGATCGGGCGGATTCTATCGTGCTGAACCCGCACAAATGGCTCTTTACGCCCTTTGACCTCTCGGCGTTCTATTGCCGAGATATGGCTTCGCTAAAGGCCGCATTCTCGCTCGTGCCCGAATATCTCCGGACCAGCGAACAGACGACGGTCAAGAACGGGATGGACTACGGCATACAACTCGGCCGCCGGTTCCGCTCGCTTAAGCTTTGGTTCGTGCTGCGGTATTTCGGCCGCCGCGGCATCGAGGCCCGTATCCGCGAGCACTGCCGGCTCGCCGAGCTTTTTGCTTCGTGGATCGGGGAAAGTGGCGACTTCGAGCTTCTCGCTCCGGTCAATTTTGCCTTGGTGTGTTTCAGGGCTTGCCCGGAAGGCGTGGACGATCCGGATGCTTTCAACGAGCGGCTGATGAATGACATCAACGCATCCGGCGAGGCCTATATCTCGCACACAAAGCTCGGCGGAAAGCTCGCACTTCGCGTTTCGATCGGCAGCATTCGAGTCGAGGAGCGGCATATCGAAAAGCTTTGGCGTTTGCTGAATCAAGGCATAGGATCCGGAAAACTGGCCGAGGACAACGATTGAACATTATGAAACGAAGATTCAGGGTCGCAATGTTTGCAAGTATCGCCGTTGGGATGCTGCTTTTTGCTGATGAAGCCGTTGCCCAGCACTGCCCGTTCGACGGCGGAAATATGATCGTAGTAGAGCTCACCGATGCTGATGATAAGCCAATGTTCGGCTCTGCGGCCGAACTGACGCTGCAGGAGATCGACAACCCCGAGGCCGATTCTTGCCAGTACACAAAAGGCCTGCTCTCGCGTTCATTTCTCGCTCCGTCGGACGCCTTTCAGCAACGGTACTCGCGACAGGGATTTGATTCCTTCAGCCGCTACTGCGAGAACTGTGCATTTAACACCTTTGGGTTCTATGCAGTCGTCCTCGGCCAAAGTGAGCGGTCATGTAGTTTGAAAAACGAGCCTGATTTCGAGCACCGCTGGGTAACACGAAAATTCGAGATCAGATTTAGCCGCGAAGGCGCCGAGCAAAAGATCGCGGTACCGGCGGACAGGATCTACAGCATGTGCACCGGCCAAGGCGAATGGTCGCGTTTTGAGCCGATAAAGCTCCGGCTTACCGAAACTGCAAAACCATAGGTTAAATTGAGTAATGCGATTTGAAAAAGAGACCGTTATAAAAGCGATGCCGGAGCGGGTCTTTTCGTTTCATGAACTGCCCGATGCCTTTGAGCGGCTGGTGCCGCCTTGGGAAGACGCGAAGATCGTCCAGAAGGCGGATATTGCGGAGATCGGTTCGCGGGCGATACTTGAACAGAAGATATTCGGGCTAATTCCGTCGCGTTGGGTGGCCGAGCACACGGCCTACGACCCGCCGCGGATGTTTGAGGATGTGCAGATCTCGGGGCCATTCGCCAAATGGCGGCACCGGCACATCATCGAGCCGCACGAGGACGGAGCCGTGCTCCGCGACGAGATCGAATTTGAGCCGCCGATGAGCATCATAGGCGACCTCGCCGCCCCGCTTTTCATCCTGCCGCGCATCAAGAAGATGTTCGACTATCGCCACCGCGTGACGAAAGAATGGTGCGAGAGCGGCGACGAGTAACAGCTACTCGGCCCGAAGCACCCAGCCCTTCGGGTCGAGTGTCGGAGCCTCGCCCGTGTATGCTACGAAGCCCTCGCCGTTCTTCATCTCAACCCGCTGCGGCTTTCCATTGACCACCACCTCGACCGGCATCGGGAACGGCATATTGTTCGGCGTCTCCCAGCGAAGAGCCAAACGGCTCTGCTGATTCTTGTTCACGACGAGTTTAGGCAGTTTCGGTTGACGGAGATAAACCTCAAAAAACCAGTCGAGCTTCATTTTTGATTCGGCCTCGGCGATGCGGCGGAAGTCTTCAGTATCGACAAGCCGTGTCTGCCGGCCATCGGTCATCCGCTCCATCGCGGGTGTCGGATAAGACATCTTGCGAAGCGAGCGGAAGAATGCGTCGTCGCCGATCAGGTAACGAAGCGTGTGGAGCACGACCGCTCCTTTGCCGTAGATGTCGCCGTCGCTCTGGATGAAATCCGGGCCGGCGAGATAGACCTCATAAGCGAACTTCGCTTCGCGAGGTGCGACCGGCTGCATGTTTCGCGTCCTTCGGGCTCGTCCCTTCATCGCGGCAAAATAGGCGTCGTTTTTGCCGATGTGCTCGAGGTAGAGCGTGTCCATAAAGGACTGAAATCCTTCGTGTATCCAAAAGTCTTTCCAGTCGCGGGCCGTCACCAGATTTGCCCACCATTCGTGGCCGAGTTCATGGAGCTGAAGCCAATCGAAGCCGTGCTCGTTGTATTGAAATTTGTTGCCATAGGCGAGCATCGTCGAATGCTCCATTCCGAGGTGCGGCGTTTCGGCAGTGCCGAGCTTTTGCGAGCGGAAAGGGTACGGCCCGAGATACTTCTCGTAAAACTCGACGTATTTTTTCGTCTCGGCGATGAGCTTTGCTCCTTTGTCGTAGCTCTCGGGCAAAATGTAAAACTCGATCGGGATCGTGCCGCCGGCAACGCTCGGCATCGAGTCTTTTATGACGCGATACGGGGCGGCATTGAAAACGATCGAATAGTTCGGGATCGGGTTGGTCATCAGCCAATAGAAGGTCGTCGTGCCATCGCCGTTCTTCACCGTCTCCTGCAGCTTTCCGGGGCCGGCGACAACGAGCGGGTCAGGAACGGTGATCCGCATCGCGACCTGATCGGCCTTGTCAGATGGGTGGTCCTTTATCGGAAAATAGAGATCGGCGCCGTCGTTCTGCAGGGCGACCGAGACCCAATCGGCACCGCTCGGCGTTTTCTCCCACATAAAGCCGCCGACCCATGGCGGATTTGGAGCGACCCTCGGGCGGCCGGAATAGGTGATGATCGTCTCAAACGCCTCGCCTGCCCGCTTTGCCGCCGGGAATGTGATGCGTATCTTGCCGTCCTTGTGTTCGTAGCGAAGGCCGCCCTGGCGGTCGCGTTCGCGCGATTCGCCAAAGATGCGGTCGATCTTCATCGCGTCGTCAAGATGGAGGATGATCTCGCTCGCGGGTTTCACCATCTTCGCCGTCATCACGGTCGTCCCGGTGATCCATTTATTCTTCGGGTCGATCCGCAGCGAGACATCGTAGGTCAGGACGTCAAAAACGGCCTGTTCGGCGAGCAGCGGCCCGCCTGTCTCGGTCGGGCGAGTGCCGAGCTCACGCTGGGCAAAACCCGAAAGCGAAAACGCAACTAAAAGAAGAAAGACCAAGAAGGTCAGGCGGCGATTTATCATTTTTAACTCCTACGATGGCAAATATGGCGTTCGATACACTTTACACCCGATTCGGTTTTGGCGGAAAATCGGTATCCATGAGGCTGATCCAACTTTTGATGCTGACCGCTGCACTTTCTTTTGCCGCAAGCTCGCAAACGCCGCCGGAGAAAGACCCGGCAAAGGCCAATTCGCGGCCCGCCGATCAGCAGAAAAAGGCTGAGCCTTTCGACGGCGCCGACGCGGCGACGATGGCCAAGCAATGCGTAACGCTCGATACAGATGCCGGCGCCATCGTGGCGGAGATGTATCCGGAGCACGCATCGGAGAGCGTCCGCAGCTTTTTGAACATTGCGGAGCTCGGCTATCTGAACACAACGACATTCAGCCGAGTGGTGCCGGGTTTTGTTATTCAGGGAGGCGACCTTTGGACGCGCGAGGGCGGAGTTACGTTTGAGATCGGTTCGCGGGGCCGGCGGGTATTGCCGGATGAACCGAACAAGGTGCTCCACACCCGCGGAATTCTCTCAATGGCCCGCGGCGAAGAGGCGAACACCGCGACGACGAACTTCTTCATCCTAGTCGGCGACGCCCCGCACCTCGATGGCTCTTTCGCCGCCTTCGGAAAGGTCACCAAGGGAATGGATGTGGTCGACGCGATAAACGGCGCAAAACTCGAAGGCGAGAAGCCCGAGAAACCGGTAAGGATAAAGATGGCAACGGTTGCCGCCTGCGTAGCCGGCAGTTAGGCCGGCCTAGTCGGAAAGGTCTAGATCGAGCGTCATTTGATATTCGTTTGCCATCGATGGGTGGCCGTGGGCCATTGAGACCTCGATGCCTTTGGTGTAGGCCGCAATGGCCTTTTCCCTTTGGCCGGTGGCGAGGTATGCCTGGGCGAGTGTGCCGTAGGCGTTGCCCTCGTCGTCGGCCGTGGCAAGATAGCTTTCAAGCATCGCGACCACCTTCGGATGCTCGCCCGCCTTTTCATATTCCTTAGCGAGCCCGAACATCACCATCGTGTTGGCGGGGTCGGCCGCGAGCATCTGTTCAAAAACTTCGATACGGTTCTGCATAGCTTAAAGAAAGATTATAACCGGAGAGAGGCAGAGACAAAGAGACGCGGTGACCCGGAGATGGGGTTAAAAGAGACTTTGTTGGGCGGGTTCTGCCGGGGTGTCTTCTACGACCGGGCGTTCGTGCTGTTTGAAGCCGAGCCGTTTGGCGTGGAACTCAAAGAGCTTGACGGTGACGTCCCATTGCTCTGTGCGGCCGATCGAGCGTTCGGCAAATGAGCGGTGGCGTAGGCTCCCGCCGCGTTCGCGGTGCATTGTGTTGATGATCTTGCGGACGCGCGTTTCGGGGAGGCGTTCGTTCATTTTCTGGACAAAGAATTGCTCGATGGAATCGGTATCAATGTGCAGCATCGACATAAAAGCCCGGCGGGCACCGCACTCCTTTGCCCGCTCAAGCAGGCCGGGAATGTCGGATTCGTTGTAACCGGGAATCACGGGTGCGATGCCGATACCGGTCGCGATGCCGGCATCTGAAAGCGTTTTCATCGCCCGGAAGCGTGCCTCGGGGACGGGCGTATAGGGCTCGAAGGGGTTCGACCGTTCCTTTGTAAGAAACGGGAGCGAGAAAAAGACCGATACCTTTGAGAGGCGTTTTAGGACGTCAAGATCGCGGGTGACGAGCGGCGATTTTGTGATTATCGCGACCGGTACGCGAAACTCGGCACAGACCTCGAGGCACTGTCGGGTCAGCTTGTACTCAGCCTCAAGCGGCAGATACGGATCGGTCGCGAAAGAGAAATCAAGATGCGGCATCCGGTCGCGCGTTCGCTTCAGCTCCTCGCGAAGGAGCCGCGGCGCGTTTGGCTTGACGACGATCTTCGTTTCGAAGTCCGTGCCGGCACCGTAGCCGAGATATTCATGATACTGCCGGGCAAAGCAATATGTGCAGCCATGAACGCAGCCGCGGTAGCAATTTACCGTGTAGCGAAAGCCGCCTTCCCAATCTGAGGCGAATGCCTTTGTGATTATCTTTTTGGTCGAGGTCTCTTCAAAAACCTCAAGCTTTGTCGGCGGCGGCTCGCCGACATACTCCGCGGAATAGCGGTCATAGGGATAGGGAGGATTTGTAACCTGTCGCACAGATGCAACGATACCGCATCTATGGACTTAGCGCAATAGTTTTGCCTGCTCGCCGAATTGCTCTCGAAGAATGGCCCGCAATCGCGAACGTTCATTATCGTCAGCAAACGCGTGTTGAGGGATGAATTGAGCGAAATCCTTAGCGGTAAAGAAAAAGAAATCGTCGGATGTTTCGACAACCTCGATAACTGCCGCCCAACTCACATCGCCCGAGCCGAGGCTTTGGGTGGACGAAATGCCTTGGCCGTCAATGGATACGTACTTCGGCTCCTGCATGGCCGGCGAGGAATCTATCTGCTTTTGGAACCGACGACGAAGTGCCCTATTTGAAGTCTTTCGGCTATTGAAAAAGCCAAAAACTAAAACGATCGCGGTGGCGAGAAATATGACAATTAGATTCCTTCCGAGGGCAATCTTGCCACTTTCGGGCGATAGCAAGTAAGCCATTCCGAACACGCCCCATAAAGCGATCGCTGCAATAACAAAAAAATAACGAACCCACCATTTCCGACGGGTTATGAATAGAGCCCCGCGAGCATAATCCTCGGCAGTATATACAACATCGATCTTAATGGGTTCACTCATAACTCCAATTGCATCAGGAGGTCGGTTTGCGGGTCGGAGCCTAGTAAGAAGACGTGCGACCCGACGAAACGGAAGCCGTTCTTTTCGTAGAACCGCTGTGCCCGCGGGTTATATTCCCAAACGCCGAGCCACATCACATCACAGCCTTGTTCGCGGGCCGCGGCAAAGCACTCATCCATCAATGCCTGCCCGACGCCTTTCCCTAAGAAACGCTGGTGCGAATAGAGCCGGTTGAGCTCGATCGGCCGCTCGGCGGTGATGCCCTCTTCGATGGCGCCGATGGTCAGCTTTGCATAACCTGCGGCCTCGCCTTCGATCTCCGCGAGCAGAAAGATGTTCTTTGGGTCGGCGAGCTCCGCCGCCACCGTCTCGCGGCTAAACGCCTCAGCCATATAAGCCGCCATATCCTCCGGCGCATTCTTCGGATGCTCATGAAAAGCATCCCAAAACGTAACGCGAGCAAGCTCGGTCAACATTTCGGCGTCAAGGGCGTTTGCTCGGCGAATGGAGGTCAAAGCAATTCCACTCCGTACGTAGCGAAATTAACGTCATTGCTCACTAAGGACAAGTCCTCGACGAGAGCCTGAGCAATGATCATTCGATCGAAAGGGTCTTTGTGGTGAAAAGGAAGCGAGGAAACTTGAAGGGTATGACTCGGTTCGATCGCGAGAAGCGAAGTTGCCGAGCTATCTACTTCAGCGAAAATCTCGCTGATCGATCGTGATAGTGACAATTTTCCGAGGCTCGATTTAATTGCAACTTCCCAGAAGCTGGCAATGCTTACAAAAATGACGTTTTCAGGGTCCGTGATAAGTAATCGCCGGTCAGGTGACAGTTGCTCATCGCCTTCAAGGTGCCAGATAAGAATATGCGTATCTATCAAAATACGCATCACATGTATTCCTCAAAATCCTCAAGCGGGGCGTCGAAGTCGTCAGCCATATACAAAACCAGCCCTTTCATAGCTCCGAACTTTAACGGTTGCTTCTCAGCAGGCTTCTTCCCGCCGTTCTTTGAGCGCGTTTCCGAGAGCTTTTTGAGCTTGATCCGACTTTCGCGCTCCATCTCACGTAAAGTCACCTCAACTTTTGGATCTACGATTTCAACCTCAAACGTCAACATAAGCAGAATTTACCATAAGATCGCTGTTTCTCGGATACTATTTCCCGCTCATTATCAGCTTGGCTATCGTCTGAAGCTGCATGTTTGAGGTGCCTTCGTAGATGGAGCCGATCTTTGAGTCGCGCCAGTATTTTTCGACCGGGTAATCCTTGACGTAGCCATAGCCACCAAAGAGTTCGATCGCCTTTGAGGCGACGGCCTCGGCGCACCGCGAGGAGTAGAGCTTGGCGATGGCGGCTTCTTTGATGAAAGGCTTGCCGGCGTCTTTGAGACGGGCGGCGTTGTAGACAAGCAGGCGGGTCGCTTCGATCTCGACCGCCATCTCGGCAAGCTGGAACTGCACGGCCTGGAAGTTGTTGATCGACTGGCCAAACTGCTCGCGTTCGGTGGTGTATTTCAGCGCGGCTTCGTAGGCACCCTGGGCGATGCCGAGCATCTGTGCGCCGATGCCGATGCGGCCTTCGTTGAGCGTTTCGATCGAGACCTTGTAGCCCTTTCCGACCTCGCCGAGCACGTTCTCTTTCGGCACCTTGCAGCCATCGAGGATCAGTTCCGTCGTCGAAGAGGCCCGAATGCCGAGCTTGTCTTCCTTTTTGCCGACGGTAAATCCTTCGAAGCCCTTCTCAACGATGAACGCGGTTATGCCCTTGTAGCCGGCGGCCGGGTCGACGGTCGCGAAGAGGATGAAGATCTCGGCTTCGTTGCCGTTGGTGATCCAAAGCTTCTGGCCGGTGAGCTCGTAGTGGTCGCCCTTGTCGACGGCACGGGTCGTCAGCGCAAAGGCATCGGAGCCCGAAGCGGCTTCGCTGAGTGCATAGGCGCCAACGCGGCCTTCGGCAAGCTGCGGCAGGTATTTTTTCTTCTGCTCGTCGCTGGCCCACCGCATAAAGGCGTTGGTGACGAGCGTGTTGTGGACGTCCACAAAGACAGAGACGCTTGCATCGACCCGGGCAAGCTCTTCGATCGCGACGATCGCGTTGAAGATGGTCGAGCCCGCACCGCCGTATTCCTCCGGCGACTCGATCGCCATCAACCCGAGCTCAAAGCATTGCTTGATAATGCCCGCATCGAGCTTGCTGTTGTGTTCCATTTCTTCGACCTTCGGGCGGATCTCGCCCTCGGCAAATTCACGAACGGAAGCACGGAAAAGTTCTTCTTCTTCGGTAAGGGCGGTCAGGCCCGGATTGTTTTCGGCTGAAGCTGCTGCAGTTGCGGACATAAAAATACCTCTTTTGTGATCGTTAGTTTTTGTTACGTAGTGTTCGTTAAACTACCATCTTAAGATAAGCCCCGCGGCAAAGGCAAAATAAGTGGTTACCAAACCGGACGATTTATCCGAAGAAGGCGCCCTTCCAAGGGCCGACCGAAAGCAAGTCTCGCGGCTGAAGGCCGTAGCCGCTCTCCTGACGCTTTTTGGCGTCGGCCTTTTCATCTATTTCATATACACGGTCGGCGTCGGAGAGATCATTGATAACATTCGCCGCTTTGGGTTTTTCGGTTTTGCCGTCATTCTTGCGATCTATTTCGTCCGGGTTCTCATCCGGTCGCTTTCGTGGAAGCTTTCGGTTTACGAGCCTTACCGGCTTGAGATGCGGGACACGGTGCCGGCGGTGCTGATCGGCGAAGCATTGAGCAGCATGATCCCGCTCGGCATCGTCATCAGTGGAACGGCCAAGGCCGTCGCGGTCCGGCGGAAAGTGCCGCTGGTTGTCGGGCTTTCATCGGTCGCGACCGAGAATCTTTTTTATAGTGTGACGACCAGCGTTTTCCTGATGCTCGGGGCGTTCACGTTTCTTCGCACCTTCGACCTCGACGATGGTTGGATACTGACCATCGACCTTCTCATTGTCGGACTGCTCGCCGCTATAGCGCTTATCGTCTTGCTCGTGCTGCGGCAGTGGCACATTGCGAGCGAGGCGTGCGAATGGCTCTATCGGCGCGGTATTTTGACACGATTGCTCGAGGCCGGACGGCTTCAGGTTCGCCTCTTCGAAAACCTGATCTTCGGCTATTACCGGCGACACCCGAGCCGGGTCATCCCCATCTGTTTGCTCAACGCCGCGTTTCATGCCCTTGGCGTCTTAGAGGTCTTGTTCATTCTTAGCCGCATCACGGACACAGGCGCGACCGCCTTGAATGCTTTTCTGCTCGAATCCGTCAGCCGGTTGATCTCGATCGTTTTTAAGCTGATTCCTTTCCTGATCGGGGTCGATGAGGCCGGGGCACAGTTCGTTGCGGAAACGGTAGGCATCGGCGTCGGCATCGGCGTAACGCTTGCGTTGATCCGGAAAGGCCGAATACTCTTTTGGGCAATGACCGGGCTTGCGATATTGATCAGCAGAGGACTTTCACTGCGAAAAATATTCGGGGCCATGCAGAACTAAAATGGCCAGAAGACGGGCACGAGCACCATCGAGACAGCGAACACGAGTATCGTCAGGATCGTCCCGACCTTTACGAAATCCATAAATCGATAGCGGCCCGGGCCATAGACCAACACGCACGCCGGCTCAAGTGGTGTGATAAATGAGAAGGATGCGGCAAGGGTGACGGCGATGACGAACGTCCGCGGATTGTAGCCGAGGGCTATTGCCGTTTTGACCGCGACCGGCAGAACGACGAGAGCTGCTGCCTGATTTGACATCGGCTGGGTCAGGGCCACTGTCAGAATGAAGAACCCGGCGAGCACGGCTGCCGGGCCGAGAGTACCAAAGTAGGTCTCGATAAGCCCGGCGAGGTACTGGTCAGCACCGGTCTTTTCCATCGCTACGCCAAAGCTCATCATGCAGGCGATGAGCACCAGGAGCCTGAAATCGATGAGCTGATACATCTCCGCGTAGCGGACCGTTTTGGTTGCAAGCAGAAGAAAAACCCCGGCAAGTACCGCCATCGCGAGCGGGATCGTGATCCCCGAAACGATACCTGAAACGGAGAGGGCCAGGAACAACGCAAATGCGGCAATTGCCCACTTGCGTTTTTCAAGCCGCATGCTCTTTGCTGAGAGGTCTTCGAGCAGAAGTATCTCGCCATCGGCGACGAGCGGCTCGATCCTGTCTCGCGAGCCCTGAACGAGGAGCACATCGCCAAACTTAAGCATCGTATCGCTCATTTTGTCGATAACCGTTTCACCGTGGCGGTTGATGGCGAGCACGGTCAGGTCATACGTTTGCCGAAAGCGCAGCGTCTTCATCGTCTGTCCGACGAAGGCCGAGTCGCGCATTATCAGCACCTCGAACAGCTCGACGCTTTGATATTCGAGAACATGGTCGTTGAGTTTGAAATCGGGGCGGAGTTCGAGCCCGACCTCTTCCTTTACACGGAGCAATTCGCTGATCTTGCCTTCGACGATGAGGATGTCGCCCATCCGGATCCGCTCATTTGCTCCGGGCGCAATGCGCTTTTCGTCGTCGCGGATGATGTTGAGGATGGCGAGGTCGAGCTCGGATGTCAGGCTCGCTTCTCCGAGTGTTTTGCCGATCAAACGAGACCCGGGCAGCACCATTAACTCAGAGATATAGTCGCGAATGCTGTATTGATCCGTCAGCGATTCGCCGCCGCCGGCAGAGGGCAGCATTCGGCGGCCGAGTACAAGCATGTAAAAGATACCGACCAGGACCATTACGATCCCAACCGGTGTCAGCTCGAACATCGAAAGCGGGGCGAGGCCGTAACGCTGGATCGCTCCGCTGACGGCGAGATTTGTAGATGTTCCGATGAGTGTGCAGCTTCCGCCAAGGATCGCCCCGAAGGCAAGCGGCATCAGCAGCTTCGAAGGAGGCAACTTTGCCTTTGCTGCGAGCCCGATGACGACAGGAAGAAACATCGCGGTCGTTGTCGTGTTCTTTAATACCGAGGCCGAAAGAGCTGCGGTCGCCATTATCAGTGCCGTAAGGACGAATTCGCTGTCGCCGGCCAGTTTGTGAAGCCGTCGACCGATCAGATCTACCAACCCGGTTTTGATCAGGCCGCCGACAAGAATGAAAAGCCCGGCGATGGTGATGATGATATCGTTACCGAATCCGGCGACCGCCTCCCCGACGCTCAGCACACCCGTGAACACAAGCGCCATCACAAGCAAAAGGCCGACAACATCGACAGGCAGCTTCTCGGTCGCGAAGAGAACGATCGCAACTACGAGCAGGAGGAGAGTGATATCTATCGGCGACATTGTTGGCAAAGAATACAGAAATCAGAGGATTTTTGGAAGTACATTCTTCGACCGGCGAACCTCCGCAAGATTTGAAAATCGGCCAAAGTAGGCATACGATTGCGAGGTCATCAACTTGTGGAGAAGAAAATGCCTCATATGCGTGCAAAACACTTGGTTTCCTTTCTCATGATCGTAGTCGGATTTTGTTCGTTTGCTTACGCTCAAACGACGGAACAAAAGCTTACGGCGATCGACGCTTATGCTCAGAAAGTGCTGGCCGATCAGAAGCAGCCGGGAATGGCGATAGCCGTTGTCCGCGACGATAAGGTCGTATTCGCAAAGGGCTACGGTACACGAGAACTCGGCAAGAACTCGCCGGTCGATGCCGACACGGTATTCGCCATCGCTTCGAACTCGAAGGCCTTTGCTACCGCAACGCTCGCGATACTTGTTGACGAGGGCAAGATAAAGTGGGACGACAAGGTCTCGAAATACCTGCCCGAGTTCGAGATGTACGACCCGTGGGTGACGAACGAGCTTTTGATCCGCGATCTGGTGACGCATCGCGTCGGGCTTGATACTTTTAGCGGCGACCTGCTTTGGTACGAGGCGACCTATAAACCAGAAGAAATACTTGAACGCGTCCGGCACCTGAAGCCCGTTTCGAGCTTCCGCACGCGGTATGGATATCAGAACCTGATGTTCATAGCGGCCGGCGAGGTCGTTAAAAAGGTGACCGGCAAATCCTGGTGCACATTTGCTAGGGAACGCATTCTCGTGCCGCTCGGGATGAGTCAGACGACCTGCAGCGTCAATGATCTGCCCGATAACGCCGCCTGGCCGCACAACGAATCCGGCGGCTCGATGCGTGTGCTCCACCGCGGAAACGTTGATGGCTCGAGCTCGGCGGCGGCACTCAATTCGTCGGTCAACGATCTTTCCAAGTGGATCAGAACGCAACTCGGCCGCGGCACTTTCGAGGGCAAGCAGATCTTCAGCCGCGAGCGGAGCTGGGAGATGTGGCAGCCCTATATGGCTCAGCAGGTCGCCGAACCGCGGGACCGCTCGACCCCGCCGACGCAGTTTCGCGGCGTCGCGATGGGATGGTTCGTCAGCGACTATCGCGGCCGGAAGATCGTCGAACACAGCGGAGGGCTGGACGGCATGCTTTCCTACACGGTGCTGATACCCGAACTCAACACGGGCTTCGTTATCCTGACGAATAGTGAATCGCCGGCATTCAGGGTCATGCGGAGCAAGATGATCGATATCTTTACCGACGCTCCGGAACGCGACTACAACGCCGAGGCCCTCGCCGGCACTGAGCGAGCCAAGGTTGCCGCTGCGGAAGCGACAAAGAGAGTTGATGCGACCCGCGTCGCCGGCACAAAGCCGACGCTTAAGCTGGCCGATTATGCCGGCACATATGGCGATGAACTCTATGGCGACATCACCGTAAGCGAAGAGAACGGCCGGCTCGTTATGCGATTTCTGCCCTCGCCTCGGTTCGTTGCCGACATTGAGCATTGGCACTACGATACGTTCGTGATCCGCTGGCGTTCTTCGGTCGCCTACAACTTTCCGCGTGGCTTCGTCACGTTTAATATCGACCGAAACGGCAGGCCGGACGAGATGAAAATAGACCAGCCGAACAACGACTTTTGGTTCTATGAGCTTGCACCAAAGCGTAAACCGTAGGTTTCGGACTCGACATCGTTCGCGGAGTTGTGCAAAAATCCTTGTTTGCCCGATAAAGACCAGTCGATTTAGTAAACATAGATCAGGAGACCAGTTTCCAATTGATGTCAGAAGAAGCAGTACAAGCAGCCGAGGCTGCGGAAGAAGCGCCCAGCCCCGAAGATGTGCATTACCAGGCGGTCGAGAAAGACGGCGAGGTAACGGCCATTTGGGAAATGCAGGGTGAAAAGCACATCCGCACGATCCACCCGCAATCGACCGAAGGCAAGCAGATCCTCGCACTTTTCGAAACAGCGGCCTAGGCCGAAATTCGAATTGCCGCCCACTCCGGTTCTCACTCGCACGAACGCCGCCGGACGGTGTTCGTGTTTTTGCGCTTACAAGGGCCATAGCTCGAGCACCGGGTGATTTGCCGCGGCGAGGCGGCGGCCGGCAAACTCCGCGACCGGGCGAATGCCGATGCCCGAGGACGTGATAAATATCGCCTCGGCCGATTCGAGCTCGCCGATCCCTGCCACAACCTCTCGGCACTCCAATTTTTCAATGATCAATTCGCGGACCGTCCCGGGAAGGCAGCCCGTCTGAAGCGACGGCGTAAAAAGCTCGCCCTCGCGGAGCCAGAAGATGTTTGACATCGCTCCCGAGACCACCTCGCCGCTTTCGTTGAGGCGGACGGCCTCCGAGAGACCGCGGCCGCGGGCCTCCTCGGCGGCGAGAAGATTCTCGAGATAGTTGCACGACTTAATGCCCGCGAGCGGCGATGCCGAATTGACTGCGAACGGCGACACGCCCAGCTTGGTCTCCCGGGGCACGGGCCGAAAGTTGCCGGTGATGATGTGCAACTCGGACGCGGGCTCGCCGCTCCCGCCCCAGATGGTGCTGACCCCAGCATCGAGCAGCGTAATGCGGGCCCGGCCGCTCGCGACTGCATTTGCCGCAACCAACTCTTGAAGCTCCGACTCGATCGCCGCGTCCTCGGTAGGTGCAAGCCCAACGGCAAGAGCATTCTCGCGAAGGCGGCGAAGGTGCTTTTCGAAAAGGAACGGCCGCCCGCCCTCGATGCGAACGGTCGTAAATACGCCCTTGCCGTAGAGCACGCCCGCACTGCTCGCGAGCGGCGCCTCGGCAAGCACCAAAATCTTGCCATTTGCGTAAACGTTGCTGTGCATCGTTCTTACTCAAAAACTCATCGGAAACTTGACCGGGAGGTTAAAATTCCCTCGATGGCCAATCGAATCATGAAAATGTCCTTTCTTAGCTTGTTTCTCGCATCGGCGTGCGTGTTTACGGCCTGTGCCGAGGTCGGCGACGCGCGAGTGCCGAGTGTTTCCACGGGCGAACGATCTGAGCCCGCGACCACCGAGATCGCAAACCCAAAGATCCGCAAGCTGCTCGCCAGTGCCGAGGAGCAGCTTGAGGTCACGACCGGATACACGCAGGACTACTTCAGCATCGCCTACCCGAATGGCGACGTACCGGCCGAGACCGGAGCTTGCACCGACGTTGTTGTCCGCGCATTTCGGCGGGCGGGCGTCGACCTGCAAAAAGAGGTTCACGAGGACATGCGGACTAACTTTCGCGAGTATCCGCAGAAATGGGGGCTCACCCGTCCCGACACCAATATCGACCACCGACGCGTCCCAAACCTGCAGGCCTATTTTCGCCGAAAGGGAAAGTCGCTGCCGATAACGACATCGCCTGCCGCTTTTAAGCCCGGCGATGTCGTTTCCTGGGACCTCGACGAACGCGGCACAACGCATATCGGGCTTGTCTCCAACCGCCGTGACCCGACTGGCAAACGATACCTGATCATCCACAACATCGGCGGCGGTGCCCGGCTGGAAGATCGACTTTTTGAGTGGACGATAACGGGTCATTTCAGATACTTCTGATCGCAACATTTCACGTATGCAGCCGGCCGCCCTCGGGTTCTTCTATCCGGCCCTTTCGGTCGTGGCAGAAGTCGGCGACGAGGCGGACGAAGGCTTCGGTCTTTTCCTCCTGCGGGACGTGGCCGCAATTTTTTAGCACGACGAGCCGCGAGCGGACGATCGAATCATATAGCTTGATGCCGTTTGCGAGCGGGATGACGCGGTCTTCCTCGCCCCAGATGAGCAGCGTCGGCTGGGCGATGAGGTAGGCGTCGTTCTCGATCCGCTTGGCGTGCCAATTGCGCGAGGTCGCGAGCACCGAGTGGTGCGCATCGGCGGCCTTGAGCGGTCGCCGGACGCTGCTTACTCGCTCATCGGTGATCATGTGGTGATTTGCCGGGGCGAGTGTGTTGTGCATCCGGAGCCGCAGAAACGCCTTTGAATCGACGAGGAACGGCGTTATCAACTCGCCGATGCCGGGCATCGCGGCGAGCCGCAGAACTGGGTGACGTTTGGCATCGTCGTTGATAACGGCATCGACCATCACGAGCTTTTCGACGCGGCCGGGATAATCGAGCGCGAGCGTTGCCGCGACCGCTCCTCCATACGAACTCCCGACGACAGTCGCACTCCCGATACCGAGCCGGTCCATCAGCCGCGAGACTATGCGGGCCTGTGAGGGGATCGTGTAATCAAACCAGCGGGGCTTTTCCGAATAGCCAAAGCCGACGAGGTCGAGCGCGATGACGTGGAACCCCTCGGCCGCGATAAGCGGCGCCGCCGACTTCCAAACATAGGCCGAGGCCGTGTAGCCGTGGATAAGAACGACCGGCGGGTCGCCCGCCTCGCCAAATTCCTGAATGTGAATGCGGATGCCATCGACCGCGATAAAACGCGAGCGATCGCTGTGCGGCAGCACCTCGCGGGCACTGTCCCAGCTCGCGCTCCGCTCGCGGGTCAACATCTTTACCGCCACCGCCGCCGCAAGCCCGCCGCCGACCGCCAATGCAAGATCTCTTTTCTTCATATCTTTACTCTAACCCGCTTGTTCTGTTTTTTTCGATTATCGCGCGTTCGCGGAAACATCGGAAACATCGCGAACACCGTGTGTCGTCCTGAAAAAAGTTGACACATTGCTTCGTGAGTTCATGTCTTCGTCCGATCTCCGCATTTTTCTCCATTGCTAATTGGTAATTCAGGAGGCTTTGGTCTTTGCCTTTTTCCTTTGGCTGGCGACTGACGACCGACATCTGTCAACGGTCCTCCCCCTCCGCTTTCCATTTTCTTTTCTCTACTGCAGAAAGGGAATGCTGATCCGTTAGATATAAACGATATGGATGATATGGAAGGTAAAGTTTGCGAAGTTTCGATGTTTCGAAGTTTGGAGTCCCGGCTTTAGGTTCTGGAACGCCTGGTTCCGCTTGCGAGCGCAGAAAGGGCCCGAGTTCGGGCCCGTTGTTTTTAAAAGTGGTGGCGGGGGGGAGGATCGAACTCCCGACCTTGGGGTTATGAATCCCACGCTCTAACCATCTGAGCTACCCAGCCTGAAACTAAAGAGTATAAATGTCGCTGAAAAAAAATCAAGCGAATTTGGCTTGTCGCTGCGGCGGCGGGTATTGCATAAAGCCCGAGACTGTTAGAATTCCGAGGTGAGTTTCGTCCGGGAGTAAGTTACTAAAAGATGCCTCTTGTCTTGGGAGCAGCCGTTGAGCACACGCAGGTGCTGCTTGCGTTGTTTATGATGATCGCCGCCGCGAAGGTGATGGCGGAGATCTTTGAGCGTCTCCGTCAGCCGGCGGTCGTTGGAGAGATACTTGCGGGTGTGATCATCGGCCCAAGTATTCTCGGTTGGGTGCAGCCGAGCGAGATAATCGGGATCGTTGCCGAGATCGGCGTAATCTTCCTGCTTTTCATGGTCGGGCTCGAGACCAAGCCGCAGTCGATACTTCGCGTCGGGAGAAAGGCATTCCTTGTTGGCACGCTAGGCGTGATCTTGCCGTTCATTGCCGGTTATTTCATCGCGATGGCCTGGGATGGGTCGTTTGTCGAGGCGATGTTCATCGGGGCGGCACTTGTTGCGACCTCGGTCGGGATAACCGCCCGCGTGCTCGGCGGGCTCGGGCTGCTTGACCGGGAAACATCAAAGATCATTCTCGGTGCGGCGGTTATCGACGACATTCTCGGACTTATAATTCTTTCGATAGTCTCGGCGGTCAGCACAGGCGACGTGAACCTTCTGGAGCTTGGCAAGACCGCCCTGCTTGCCATCGGATTTACGGCTCTTGTCGCGACCCTTGGAACAGGCGCGATGAAGCGGCTCGCACCGCGGATCGCTGCCCTAAAGATAAACAAACCGTTTTTCAATACCGGGCTTATATTATGCCTCGGGCTTTCGGTCGCCTCTATATATGTCGGGGTCGCGGCGATAATCGGAGCATTTCTCGCGGGGATGGCCCTCGCCGAGCCGACCGAGGAAAACCACGGGATGCACAAGCTGACCTCGGGTGTTACCGAATTTCTCGTGCCCTTCTTTCTGGTCAATATCGGGATGCAGCTCAATCTTTCCGTGTTCAAGGACTGGGAGGTCGTTGCACTCGCCGGCGTTATTACGCTATTTGCGTGCATTACTAAATTCATAGGCTGCGGGCTCGGAGCTTGGGGGCTCTCGCGGCGAGAGATGACGCAGATCGGAGTCGGCATGATACCCCGCGGCGAGGTCGGCATAGTTGTCGCGCAAATCGGGCTCAGCCTTGCCGTGATCACGGAGAAGTTCTTTGCTGCCGTGCTCTTTATGGCGGTCGCGACGACGCTCATCGCTCCGCCGCTGATCAAGTGGGCTTTTGCGGAGGACAAGGACAAGGACGGAATTCCAGATCCCTTTGACGAACAAGATCTGTCGGGGGAATACACACGGATCGGCTGAGGTTCGCGGACATCGCGTAGCGGGACGATCGGAATCAAAGAGAGCAGAATGATCTTGCCAGAAACAATGAGAGCTTTTGTGGCATCCGTCTGCGTGGGGCTTGCGGCATTCGCTGCGTTTGCGCTCGCTGCACCGATCTCGGCTCAAGGTTTAAGGGCAAAGGACCCGCAGCCGATCGTCATCAGAACGGAACCAGGAGCAAAGATCTGGCTCAACAATATCTATTTCGGAACCGCGGGCGAGAAGGGTGAGCTTACCATCAAGCTTCCGCCCAAGCCGCCGCTCGAGGTTCGCGCAAGGGCCGCGGGGTTTGCTCCGGCCGTGGTGAAGGCCGGAGCAGCCCGAACCGTAAATGTCGTTCTCAAGCCTACTGAAGATGCGGCCGAACTCGCGTTTCAGGATGCCGAACGGCAGTCGCTGATCGACCGCCGCGAGGCGATAAAGCTCTATGAGAAAGCGATCGAACTTCGGCCGGCTTTCACTGAGGCACATCTTCTTCGTGCCCGGATGCTGATCGAGATCATTGATCCTTTTGAGGCCGAGCTTTCACTCAACGCGGCACGCAAGCTTGAGCCGTCGAATCCGGAGATCTCGGCGATCTCCGGTCGGATCTATCGCGAGGAAGGCGACTTTGCAAAGGCGGAGGCTGCGTTCAAGCGATCGATCAGCGAGGGCAAAGGCTTTCAGCCCGAAGCTCTTACCGGGCTCGGGATGCTTTACGCCGACCGCGGCGAAACTCCGCGTGAGGAAGATTCGCTGGCGGCGACCCTCGAATTCTACACACTTGCAGAGAAGAACTTGCGAATGGCGGCCGAACAGCTTGCCGGAGCTCCAGATGCAAAGGTCGTTCTCCAGTATCTTGGCCGCCTTCTCGAGCGGCAAGGCAAGGCCGCCGAGGCCATCGCGCTTTACCGCAAATTTCTTCAGATCTTTCCCGATAGCGTTGAGGCAACCGCCGTCCGCTCCTTCATCGAACAGCTCGAGCGCCAGCAATAAAGAACGCCGCATTTCATTTTGACCTGTTTTGTGTCAAAAAAGTGCCTTGACACGGTCAGAATAAATGCGTATTATCATTTTACAACGGTGTTTACCACTGTTGTAACACCGTCTCTTCTATTTGAATTGGTCAAAGAAAGACTCTTCACTTCTACCCTTGATCCGGTTCCCTTTTTCAGGTACCCGACGCAAATAAATGTCAGCTAAACTTGGGGAAATCCTTGTCCGCGAGAACCTCTTGACGCCTCAGCAGCTCCGCGAAGCGCTCGACTATCAGCGCACCAACGGCGGCCGCTTGGGGTCCAGCCTAGTCAAGCTCGGGATGATCTCCGATGATGTAATAACGGCCGTACTTTCACGCCAATATGGCGTGCCCTCCATCAATCTCGATCTCTTTCATATCGAGACGGACGTTATCAAACTCATCTCTCAGGAGGTCGCTCTCAAATACACGGTTCTGCCGATCTCAAAAGTTGGAGCGACGCTTACGCTTGCGATGGCCGACCCGACGAACGTCTTTGCCATGGACGATATCAAGTTCATGACGGGGCTGAACGTCGAGCCGGTGATCGCTTCCGAGGCCTCGATCCAGATGTCGATCGGCAAATATTATAGCGGCACGATGGACATCGATGTCTTTGACGCTGCATTTGCCGAAAGCTTCACACCCGGAAGCCGCAACGGCAAGAACGGTAATTCAAAGACAGCCAAGAAAGGTAAAGGCAGCGATCGGATCTCCGATGCCGATCTGGACGTTTCGCTCGGCGACTTTGACTTCCAAGGCGATGGCGAGGAGCTTGAGGTAGTTGATACGAATGAAGAGATCAACCTTGCGGACCTTGCCCGTGCCTCCGAAGATGCCCCGGTCGTTCGATTGGTCAACGTGCTTCTGGTTGACAGTCTTCGCCGCGGAGCCTCGGACATCCACGTGGAATCTTACGAGAAGCTATTCCGCATCCGGTTCCGCATCGACGGCGTTCTCTATGACGTAATGCAGCCGCCGATGAAGATGCGCGATGCGCTCATATCACGGCTGAAGATCATGGCGAAGCTCGACATCGCTGAGAAGCGGCTTCCGCAAGACGGCCGCATAAAGATCAAGGTAAAGGTCGATGACCGTTCGCGTGAACTCGACTTTCGCGTCTCGACCCTGCCGACCCTCTTCGGAGAAAAGGTCGTGCTGCGTCTTTTGGACAAGGACAAGCTGATGCTTGATATGTCCAGGCTTGGCTTTGAGCCCGAGAGCCTGGAGAAGTTTCAGCGGGCGATCGCCAATCCGTACGGAATGGTACTCGTAACAGGGCCGACCGGTTCGGGTAAAACAAACACGCTCTATTCGGCACTCCAGACCTTGAACACTTCGGAAACAAACATAATGACGGCCGAGGATCCGGTCGAATTCAACCTCGAAGGCATCAATCAGGTGCAGATGAAGGAACAGATCGGGCTCAACTTTGCAGCGGCCCTGCGATCGTTCCTGCGACAGGATCCGAACATCGTGCTCGTCGGTGAAATTCGTGACTTCGAAACGGCTGAGATCGCGATCAAGGCCGCTCTGACGGGCCACCTCGTTCTTTCGACGCTGCACACGAACGATGCGCCCTCGACCGTTTCGCGTCTTGTAAATATGGGCATTGAGCCCTTCCTCGTTGCGACCTCTGTCAATCTCATCCAGGCACAGAGGCTGATCCGGCGGATCTGCAAGGATTGCAAGGAAGAGGTCGAAGTATCAAAGGAACTGCTTATCGAGATCGGCTTTCCGCCGAGTGAGGTCGATGACCTACGTCTCTATAAGGGACGCGGCTGCGACTCCTGCTTGAACACCGGATTCAAAGGCCGGGTCGGCCTCTACGAGGTGATGGAGGTCACGGACGAACTTCGAGAGCTGATAATCATCGGCGCGAGCGCGATCGAGATACGCAAAAAAGCGATAGAGCTCGGAATGATCACACTACGTGAATCAGGGCTTTGCAAGATCCGGGAAGGTATTACGACGATCGATGAGGTCGTCAAGGAAACAGTGATTTAACCACAGGAGGAAGTATGGCAATTCGTGCGATCGTAATTTCAATAGCTTTGCTGCTTGGCCTCGGGACATTGATCCCGCTTGCCACGGAATATGCCGAAGCTGGGTCGGTCAAGACCAAGCGCTACAAGAAAAAGAAGAATACCAGGTCTTGGCGTGGTGTTAAGAAGTATTCGAAACGCTGGTGGCAGCTCTATCGTGCTCAGGAACGCCGCAAGAAGCAGGTTGCTCAGCGCCGCCGGGCATTGCGGCTCCGCCAGGTGAGGCTCGCTAGGGCAAGGCAGGTTGCCAATGAACGCCGTGCGACAGTTGCGGCAGCCAAGCCGCAGCCGAAGACAACGGCACCGGTACTGCCCTCGGGTGCTCCGGCTCCGAAAAACTGGTCGGTCGGCAGTGCGGACTCAAACGAGCTGAAATTCAACGTCGCCGGCAGCAGCGGCACGAACGTTGGTTCGGCGTCGATCTCAGTGGTCGGTGCGGCAACGGGAGACACTTCGACCCGCGCCAACAACCGCACTGTGGGCGGTATCCCGACGACCGCACTCCGCCGCGATGTCATCAACCAGATGATCAAAGAGAACGGCTGGGTGGTCAACGACTATCAGAAGCAGGTCGGTAACGACACTGTATATGTTGTCGTCGCACAGTCACAGGCCCGCGATGGCCGCGTTCATTCACGCCTCTTCTATTTCACCGAAGCCGGCGGACGCGTTTATAGCGTTGCGACCAACTCGGCGACCGATTCGGCCGAACGCCTTGCTGAGGAATCAGAAAAGGTGATCCAGTCACTCCGCGGCGGCGCAGGCCGCACGCAACAGGCTGCAGTTCGCGATTAACAACCCTCCAAACCTTGATCGGGAGCCGTGAGCCGCCATACCTCACGGCTGCCCGATCCACCCGCACCCAAAGAACCATGAGTATCGAAACCACAGACAACATTGCCTCGCAGATAACGCTTCCGGAGTTGCTCAAGCGAATGACCGACCTCGGCGGGTCTGACCTTCACCTGACGACAAATTCGGCCCCGCAAGTCCGCGTACATGGCCATCTTCGGGCGCTCGACGGATTTCCTCCGATGACGCCGGCGGATACTAAACGGCTTGCCTATTCGGTCCTGACGGACGCCCAGAAGCACCGCTTTGAAGAGAATCTCGAACTCGACTTCTCGTTCGGATTGAAAGGGATGTCGCGGTTTCGTGCCAACCTCTTCAACCAGAAAGGAGCGGTCGGCGCGGTCTTTCGTGCGATCCCCTACGAGATAAAGACATTTTCAGACCTCGGCCTTCCTCCAATTGTTTCTGACCTTTGCAACAAGCCCCGCGGACTGATCCTCGTTACCGGCCCGACCGGTTCGGGTAAATCGACGACGCTTGCCGCGATGATCGACAAGATCAACAGCGAACGCCACGAACACATCCTCACCATCGAAGACCCTATCGAATTTCTGCACAACCACAAGAGCTGTGTGGTCAATCAGCGTGAGGTCGCGGCCGATACACACTCGTTTGGAGCGGCTCTGAGAACAGCGCTTCGCCAGGACCCGGACATCGTACTCGTCGGCGAAATGCGTGACCTTGAGACCATCGAAATGGCTCTTCGAATCGCGGAAACGGGACACTTGACATTTGCAACGCTGCACACTAACTCAGCCTATTCGACCATCAACCGCATCATCGACGTCTTTCCGGCGTCACAGCAGGCGCAGGTTCGGACTCAGCTTTCGCTCGTGCTGGAAGGCATCATGTGTCAAGCACTGTTGCCGAAAGCCACAGGCGATGGCCGCTGCATGGCGCTTGAGATACTTGTGCCCAACTCGGCCATCAGGAATCTCGTCCGCGAAGACAAGATCCACCAGATCTATTCGATGATGCAGACCGGCCAGGACAAGTTCGGAATGCAGACCTTTAACCAGTCGCTAGCGACGCTCGTGCATAAAAAGCTGATCACGATCGATGCCGCGATGCAGAGGACCTCGAACGCCGATGAGCTGAAGGAACTACTCGAACGCGGATCGGGCTTAAATCAGTCTTACGGAGGCGGCGGGGCAAAGCCGGGAATGCCGGCAGGCGGCCACGCGAGCCCTTATGCACAGGGCCGCCCGATCGGACAACGCCCGCCCGCCAGATAACCAAGGGGATTTGAAACCAAAGGAGTGTAGAAAACGAGATGCCAACATTTGCATATAAAGGAAGAAACCGCTTGAACGAATTGGTCGCAGGCGAACGCGAAGCGGCAAACGCGGACGAACTCCGCAGCCTGCTCCGCCGCGAACAGATCGTAATGACACAGGCGAATGAGAAAGGCCGGGTCATCTCGATCCCAAAGCTGGGGACGCGTAAAAAGGTCAATGCTAAGGAACTCGCGGTCTTTACCCGCCAGTTCTCGGTAATGATCGATGCGGGACTGCCGCTTGTTCAGTGTCTTGACATTTTAGCTGAGCAGCAGCCAAACCCTTTCTTCAAGGAAGTGCTTCGCCAAGTCAGGCAGAATGTTGAGGAGGGATCGACGCTTCACTCAGCGCTTCAAAGGCACCCAAAGGTATTCGATGGGCTCTACACGCACATGGTCGAGGCTGGCGAAACGGGCGGTGTGCTTGACCTGATCCTTCAGCGGCTAGCTACCCTTATTGAAAAGGTAGTCAAGCTCAAGCGAAGCATCATCTCGGCGTCGATCTATCCGGCGGCCGTCATCCTTGTTGCCATTGCGGCAATTGCCGTGATTCTGATCGTGGTGATCCCGCAGTTCGAACAGATCTTTATCGGCCTGCTAGGTCCGGGCGAGCTGCTTCCGCTGCCGACGCGGATCGTAATGGCCTTAAGCGGATTTCTCGCTGGATGGGGCGGGCTCGCAACGCTAGCCTTTCTGATAGCTGCGGCAATAGGTACCCGTGCTTATTACAAGACCGAAAAGGGACGCTGGCATATCGATTCACTTTTGCTCAAAACCCCGATTTTTGGCCCGTTGCTCCGTAAGGTAGCGGTCGCCCGATTTTCGCGTATTCTTTCGACGCTTCTTTCTTCGGGTGTTCCGATCCTTCAGTCGCTTGATATCACATCGAAGACGGCCGGCAATGTGGTCATTGAGGACGCTATCCTCAAGGTCCGGGCCGGAGTTGAGCGCGGCGAAAACTTCGTTGACCCGCTCAAAGCGACCAAGGTATTTCCGCACATGGTCGGCCAAATGATCGGAGTCGGTGAACAGACCGGTGCTCTCGATTCGATGCTCGGAAAGATCGCCGACTTCTATGAAGAAGAGGTCGATTCGGCCATCGCCGACCTGCTCGCGATGATCGAACCGGTGCTCATCCTCTTCCTCGGCGTCACGATCGGCGGTATCGTCATCTCGATGTACCTTCCGCTCTTTACCCTCATCGGCAAACTCGCCGGCGGGCCGAAGTAAGAAGTTACTAGGCATAAAACAAAAGGCGGCATCTTCGGGTGCCGTCTTTTTTCTATTCCTTCGGCGTCCGGACGAAAGCGATGGTGAAAAGGGCAGCAAGCACGAGATCGATGGCGGCCCCGGCGGTGATCTGCCAAGGGGCAAGGCCGTTGAAATAAAGGTAAAAGGTCGGGATGACGAACGCCACCTTTTCGAGAACGGCCGCCGGCATTATCGGGCGAAAGCGGACCGGGTCGCGTGCGATGATCAGGAAGACTACCTGAAACGCGAGAGCCACGCCGATAAAGCCGTAGAAATATTCCGGGTGCGTTATCGCCGGCGGGCTATCGATGCCGATCTGTTTCTCGAAAAAGTATTGCGGGACGAGTGCGAAGATGCCGTAGATACCGGCTATGGCGAATGTATATCGGGCGAATCTCATAAGGCTTCGAGACGCCGCGGCGGGCTACACAAAGCCGGCCTCTTCGAGCGTCTCTATTGTAATACGCGAATCGGGCATACGCGCTTGTATCATCCGCTCGACGTATTTTGCGATGACGTCGGCTTCGAGATTTACCGGGTCGCCGGTTTTTAGCGATGAGAGATTGGTAAGCTCCCAGGTTTTTGGGATAACCGCGATCTCGAAATGAGCATCGGCGAGTGAGGCGACCGTCAGGCTGATGCCCTCGACCGCGACCGAGCCTTTGAAGACAAGATACTTTGCCATCTCGGGCGGGAAGCCGATCCGGACGGTCCAGAAATCGCCGATCTTTTCAGCGCCGAGAAACTGCCCGCGGCCATCGACGTGGCCCTGAACTATGTGCCCGCCGAGCCGCGTTGAAGGCGTTACGGCTCGCTCAAGATTGACCGCCGAGCCCGGTGCGAGGCCGCCGAGCGTCGAGCGAACGAGCGTCTCGCGTGAAACATCGGCGGCGAAGGAATCCTTGCCGATATCAAGCGCCGTCAGGCAAACGCCATTGACGGCGATCGAATCACCCGAGGCGGTGCCTTCGACCACATGCTTTGTTTCAATGACGATTCGGGCGTTCTCGCCGCGGGCTTCGACCGTGCGGACGCGGCCAAGCTCTTCGATCAATCCGGTGAACATCTTTCAGGCTTCAGAATCTAAAACCACGGCTTTTTGCCGATGATATAGGTCTGTACAAATTCTTCGTCGGATTTGGTCAAATAGATGATGCCTTCAATAATGCCGATGACTGTCGGAACCAAGATCAAAGGCGTGCCGATGCCGCAGGTCACGATGGCGATCACGAACGCGATCAAATAGATCGAGATCATGATGATGCCTTCCTGCTGATAGCCGAGAATGAATTTGTGAATCCCGAGGCCGCCGAGCAAAATGCCGCAAAGGCCGGCGGCGATCTTTTTGTCAGCACCGGCGGGCTTCGTCTGCATCTGAGGCGAGTGTTGCATCGGTGACCCGACGCCCATGAACGCTCCGCAGCTCGAGCAGTTCTGGAAAGTTCCGGGGTTTTGCGCCCGACAGTTCGGACAGGTTGTGTAGCTAGTTGCCATAGTTACGTCTCCGCGGGAGTTTGAGGTGCCCTAAGTATCGGCTGAAAAACCGCGTTTGTCAACGAAGTTACGATTCGCTCCGGTGGGTGAAACCCGGCGGGAAAGTGTGTAAACTTGAGTTCGAAATGAACGATGCAGCAACAGCGGCCGGCCAGGAGCCGCCAAAACTTAAACGCGATGCCTCGGGGGCGTTGGATAACAGTTCGCTTGCCGATCTGATCGAGTGGTTTCTGAACTTTGACGAGCGGACCGCCCGCATTCGCCACGCGATGTCGAACGAGCTTTTCCTTTGGAAGCAAGCGGACGATGAAGCGAACGGCGTTCCGATCTATCCCTTCGAGAATGCCGAGGCGAGGTTTGCGATCGGCGTATTTCAGGCGGTTCAGGAAAACAACTCCGAGCCTCTCTTCGGGCTTTGGCTCAACGACATTCTCGCCGCCATTCATGACGCAAAAGAGACGAAGCGGGAGATCGCCGAAGCGAACAAGCTCGACGCTGATCCGGCGGCTTCAATAATGGAAAATGCCGAGAAGCTGACGACCAACACCGAGCGTCGGCTTTACCTGACAAGTTCGTGGATCGAAACGCTTTACACGGCCGAGGCTCGAGTGCTCGGTTGGATCTATCAGGACCTTTACGGCCGGCCGTTTACGCCAACCTCGGCGGGGTGACCCGCCTCTAGCGGAAGGTCTGGCACTGCCGCATATCGCCGCCGTTGAAGCCGCGGGTGAACCATTCCATCCGCTCTTTTGACGAGCCGTGGGTGAACGATTCGGGAACGACGTAGCCCTGCGTCCGCTTTTGGATCATATCGTCGCCGACGGCCGCGGCCGCTCGGAGAGCTTCCTCGGGGTCGCCGGGTTCGACGATGCCTTTCTTCGCCGCATGATGAGCCCAAACGCCGGCGTAGCAATCCGCCTGTAGCTCAAGCGCGACGGAGAGGGCATTATTCTTTCCACGAGACTGCACCTTTCCCATTGTCCCGAGCAGGTTTTGGATGTGATGGCCGACCTCGTGGGCGATGACGTAGGCCTGGGCAAAATCGCCGGGCGCGCGGAATTCGCGTTTCAATTCATCAAAAAAAGCGAAGTCGAGATAAAGTTTTCGGTCGCCGGGGCAATAGAACGGGCCCATCGCCGCACTCGCGTAGCCGCAGGCGGAAGAGACCTCGCCGGAAAAGAGAACAAGCGTCGGGGGTTGATAACGCGGGCCGCCCTGGGCGGGCAGGATCTGCGAAAAAACGTCTTCGGTGCTGCCGAGGACCGCGGCCGCAAATTGGCGATTCTCGTCCGCCGGGGCACTGTTCGACGCTGCGGGCTGCTGCTGGGACTGCGACTGAGCTGGAAGCCCTTCGAGAAACTGGCGCGGGTCGCCGCCCAAGAGACAAACAAGAGCGGCAATGATCAGCACACCGATGCCGCCGCCGCCCATTGCAACGCCGCGGCCCATGCCCCGCCGGTCCTCGATGTTAGAACTCTGCCGCTGCTGTCTCCAACGCATTTGCTTACCTCGCTTTGATCAAAACTTAAGAACGATTGTCGAGATTTTACCATCAATTTTCCCGGGCAAGAACATCTTTGGACCCGTTGCCGTGCAAGTTACTGAGGCCGAATATCGGCGAAATGGAGATTTTCGCGCCTGCGATGGCAAAAAATGTTCTCCGCTCTTTCACCGCAAAATGTTGACAAAAGTGGATTTACGGGTTTATTATCAGATTTGACGCGACGGGTCGTTCTTTCCCTGGGGTCAACCGAACTGCCCGGAGGGCACAATGATAAAACTGGACATCGTCAATCAGGTCGCCGACAAGACCGGAGTTCCGAAACAGAAAGCGGAGCAAGTGGTCGATTCGCTTTTTAACGCGATGAAGGAAGCCCTTGCCCGGGGTAAAAGGATCGAGCTCCGGGGTTTTGGGGTATTTGTCGTTAAGCCGCGTAAGCGAGGCGTCGGGCGAAATCCGCGGACGGGCGAGGAAGTGCCGATCCCGGCCGGCAAAACGATCCGGTTCAAACCGGGCAAGGAACTCACCGGTGGAAATGCGGAAGAGGACCACGGCGAATAGCAGCAAATTCAACCGTTTTAACGTATCGCAAACTACTCCGAATGCATCGGGCCAAGTAGTTTGCGATAATTATTTGCAAGCAGCAAATGCAGGAACTACCCGAGACCGCCGGACACGAAAATGCCTTCACATTGGAACGCGATGAGCTTCGGCCCTGGCGGCACATCGTCCTGCTCTTGCTTACGCTGATCACGTCTACGATCGCCGGGACCCTTTATCCCTTTGGCCCGCTGACAATATTTCCCGAGTCGGACCCGCAAAGCTGGCAAGAACTTTTTGAGTTTCTCGCTCTAGCACCGGCAAGCTATGCAGCGATCGTCATTTCGGCGATAGGCTATCTTTTCTCAGACTGGAGCCATCTCGCCCAAGCTCTTTCGTTTTCGGTCTCGCTGCTTTTTATCCTGATCGCCCACGAGATGGGGCACTACGTCGCCTGCCGCATTTACCGCGTTGACGCGACGCTGCCCTATTTTATACCGACGCCGCCGCTCATCGGGCCGGCCGGCACGTTTGGAGCATTTATAAAGATACGCTCGCCGATGCCCTCGCGAAAGGCCGTTTTTGATATCGGCGTCGCCGGGCCGATCGCAGGCTTCATCGCCCTGCTTCCGATAGCATTTCTGGGGATATTTACGGCAGAAAAGGCTCCGCCTGAGGCGTTGGCAAATTATCAGGGGATCATCTTTTCGGACCCGCTGCTGATGCAGGCGATCGGGTGGCTCGCGGGGACGGGGACGGACGCGATCTACGGGAATTCGTTTTACTATGCGGCTTGGGTCGGACTGCTGGTAACGGCGCTCAACCTCATCCCATCGGGCCAGCTCGATGGCGGGCACGCGATATATGCTGTATTAGGCGAGCGGGTGCACTACTGGACCGGCCGGATCGCTTTTGCCGTAATGGCAGTGCTTTCGGTGCTCGGGATGATCTATTTCAACAGCCCGAGCGGTTTTCTGATCGCCATTTTGCTCGGGATAATGATGCGGATCGGGCATCCCGAACCTTGGGACACCTCGCCAATTGACGGAAAACGAAAGCTGATCGCGTTCGGTGTTCTAGTGATATTTATTCTCAGCTTTGTGCCATTCCCGATAAAAATCAGTTAGGAGTGGTCAGAGGTCAGTGGTCAGAGGTCAGTGGTCAGAGGTCAGATGATACAGAACCGCCGCAAGCAGGTTTCACCACTTACTGCTCACTGCTTACTGCTCACCGCTCACCGCTCACTGTTCAAGCGGGTAAGAGTCCTTTGATCTCGCGGACCATCTTCTCTACATCTTCCTGGCCTTCGAGCGCGATCATAAAGAAATCGTAACTGGTTTTGAAGCAGACGACGCCGTTGCCAAAGAACCAGACGCCCTCGAGCAGCGGATTACCGCCGATGAGCCAGTCGATCGGTGCACCGGTAATGGTCTTTGGGTTGACGACGTTTGTCATCATCACCGCACCCGATGCGAACGAGAACGCGCCAAGCATCGGAGCGCCAAAGTAGCGGGCGATGTCGCGTTCAAAGCGGATCTGCGCGGTTCGAGCCTCGTCGAGCTTTCCTTCGGCGATCATCTTTTCTCGCGAGCGGAGATATTCGTTGAACTGCTCTGCCGCTTTCTGCACAGACCACGCCGGAAGGGCGGAGTTGAAAAGCCAGTGCGAACTAAAGCCCGTAAATACGGCGCCCAGCCCGGCACCAACCGCCATTGAAAAACCAGTAGCTGCAGCTTGGAGCGGATTTTCGGCGACCCATGACGAAGCCTTGGTCAGCGAGGTCATAGCCGAATCGACCGTCCGAGCCCATCCCGCACCGAGGTTGAAGGCCTTGGTCGCTCCCTCGGCGGTTTTCGATACGGTCTCGCGGGCATCTTCAAACATCTCGCCGGCCCTTTCGCCTGCCGAGCCGATAACGTCTCCGGCGGCCTTTCCGGCTTTTCCGGCAGCGTCGCCTGCGGCTTCGCGAAGCGGTTCGCTGGCGGTCCATGCGTGTTTTGCCGTTTCCTGCGCGACCTTGACCGTCTCGCCGGCGACCTTTACGGCTTGTTTGCCGACGCCGCTCTTTTCGGCCTCAGCCCGGATCCGCTCGGCGCCTTTCTGGGCGGTGTCGGCTACGGTCTTAACACCCTCGACGACGTTCTCTGAGATGCCGAGCTGCTTATCGATCTCGCCAAACTTTTCCTTGGCCTCTTTCTGCCACGATTCGAACCGGTCCTTTATATCGCTCATAATTCCTCCGCGAGCTTGTGTGATGAAGATATTAACGAAACTGATGCTCCGGATGTTCTGTCAACACCCTAATGATTGCATCAATTCTCGTTCGGTTCAACAAAAATCGGCGGCTCAGTAAAGCTGACCGCGGCCGTTGCGATGTGGTATTCTTGGCTTTTATTGAGTGATGTTAAAGGAAATCAAATGCCCGACCTGCGGGCGAATGGCACCCTACGAGGGCAACGAGTTTCGGCCATTCTGTTCAGAGCGATGCCGCCTTTTGGACTTTGGCGCATGGATCGATGAAGAATTTGCGCTGCCGGCCGAGAGCTCATCGCTGACCGAGGAAGACCTGCAGCACATCGAGCGGACCATGGCAGAAAAGGAGCGATGAAGTAATGGAGACTTCCGGGATCATTCTTGCCATTTTGGCGATCGTTGTCCTGCTTGTCGGTGCGGCGGTGGCGTATATTGTGTTTCGCGTGTTGAGAAAAAGCGTCCGGCTCGCCCTCCGGCTCGTGCTTCTTGGCGCAATGCTGATCGCGACGCTGGTCGGCGGTGGAACGCTTTGGTACTTCGCCCTCGGCAGCGACGCGGCCGAAAAGGCACCGCCGACGCGCCGCCGATAAGTCACACAAACCCCAAACTCCCGAGGCATTGAGTGTCACTGCTTTCAAAGATCCGCGACTGGACGGCCCGTTATCGCGGGCTCCCGCAGAACGTTTTTGCCCTCAGCCTCGTCAGCCTGCTCAACGACACCTCGAGCGAGATAATCTACCCGCTGCTGCCCGCATTTCTTTTTCTTGCACTTGGGGCGTCGCCGTTTGCGATCGGGCTGATCGAAGGCGTGGCGGAATCGGCGGCTAGTATTCTCAAGCTTTTCTCCGGCTATCTTTCGGACAAATTCAATAAGCGAAAGCTGCCGGTCTTTCTCGGCTATTCGCTCGCGGCGGTGACCCGGCCGTTGCTTGCCTTTGTGACCGTTTGGCCGCAGGTGTTGGTCGTCCGGGCAGCGGACCGCATCGGCAAGGGCATCCGCGGCGCTCCTCGCGACGCTCTACTTGCGGCGGATGTTGAACCCGAAAGACGCGGGCTTGCCTTCGGCTTTAACCGTGCAGCGGACCATCTGGGCGCCGTGATCGGCCCGGTGATCGCGGTTCTGCTTTTGAGCTACTTCGCGCTCGACGCGGCCGAGCCTTCCATCCGCGAATATCAGCAAGTATTTCTCTTCGCCTCTATCCCGGTCGTACTTGGGCTTTTCGTCATCGTATTTTTTGTCCGCGAGGACAAAGCCCGAGCCGAGCCCGCCGAGCCGATCAGGTTCACGGTCTCGCTTGCGGGTTTTGATGGACGCTTCAAGCGCTATCTCCTGATCGTCGCACTCTTCACGCTCTCGAATTCGACCGATGCGTTCTTGCTGCTGCGAGCGGAGCAGGCCGGCATCTCGCCGGTAATGTTGCCGGTTCTGTGGATGGCGCTTCACTTCAGCAAGGTCGTCTTTTCGCTACTCGGCGGCGACCTGTCTGACCGATTCGGGCGGCGGACCCTGATCGCCGGCGGCTGGGTGATCTATGCTCTTGTATATCTCGGGTTCGCCTTCATTGATTCGCCATGGCAGGCGTGGGTCTTGTTCATCATCTACGGTTCCTATTTCGGCCTTACCGAAGGGGCGGAGAAGGCGCTCGTTGCCGATATGGTCGAACCCGAAAAGCGTGGAACGGCTTACGGGCTTTTCAACCTCGCCTTCGGCATTGCGGTCCTGCCCGCATCAGTGCTGTTCGGATTTCTCTGGTACCAGTTCAATGCGGAAACTGCGTTCATAACGAGTGCCGTGATCTCGCTGATTGCGGTGCTGCTGCTGATGGGAACGAGGGGAAGTGATGAGGGACGAGTGAGGAGTGACGAGTGACGAGTAGTGGTTAGTGGACAGTGGACAGTGGAAAATGACGAAGCTCTGGGGGGCAATGCGATGATATCGGCGGGCTCTGCGGTAAAGATAATTGAAGTGCAGTGAGCAGTAAGCAGTTAGCGGTGAGCGGTGAGATCTGAAAATGAAGATCCCGGATGCTCTGGTGACGCATCCGGGATCGTTTTCGTTGAACGCTAATTAGAGCGAGGCGTCGTTGAGCCTAACGGAGTTTAGAATCGTCCGGAAGGTCCGATCGTAGTTCCCGGCCTGCTGTTGGGGCGAGACGGCGATCACGTAGAATGTCTCACCATTGCGAAGCGGGGCCGCATAGATCGTTACTATCTCGTTTCCGCCGTAGATCGGCGAACGGCCCGCAAGCTGAATGGCGAGGCCCTGACGGCCGGCAAACTGGGTCTGCTGATAGTTTGTCTGCTGCCGCAAGTAGCTATTCGCCTGCAATAGGCCTTTCACAAATTCATCTATATCGCGGTTAAACTGCCCGCTCTGTCCGCGGTGGACACCGATCATCATTCCGTGCGTAAAGCCGTTGTCGCCGTATGCACCTTCAGGGGCAAACGTCGCGTCGCGTTGGCCGCTGAATTCACGCCAGTTTTGCGGAACGTTCATCCGCAGCCAGTTTCCGACCTCATATGCACGATAGCGGGTCGAAGGCAGCGGGACGTTCTGCGAGTATCGTCCACCGGACATTGCTCCGCCTGAGCCCGTATTCTGGCCACGCTCGGCTTCCTGCTGAAGCTCTGCGAGCGACTTTGCCGGGGGCATTGACCGCAGTCGGCTCTGGACGCGCCGAAACTCGGGCGTCTCCTTGATCGGGTTGGGCGAGACATCAAGCCGCTGGGCCTCTGCAAGTATCTTTTGCTGCCGATTGCCCGGATCAGGGTGGCTGCTGAGCCATTCCGGTGCTCGGCCGCCGCCGCCCTCGCCGGAAATAGTTTGGAACATGCCCGCCAGGTCGCGCGGATCGTAGCCGGCATTGGCCATTATCTGTGAGCCCAGGATATCTGCCTGCGTCTCGTATTCACGGCTGTAGCGGAGAAAGTAACCCGCGGCAAAGATCTGCCCGGCCTGTGCTCCGGCCTCACCGGCGAGGATCGCTCCGCCGAGGATGGCACCGATGCCGAGGATCTGGTTCCACGGATTGTTCAGCTTTGTCTGCTGTGCCGTCGCGTGGCGAAGCGCGACGTGGCTTATCTCGTGAGCCATAACGCCGGCCATTTCGCCCTCGTTTCGAGCGGCCTCGATCATTCCGCGATTTACGTACATCGGCCCGCCCGGAAGGGCGAAAGCATTGATGTCGCTGGCGTTTACGACCTGAAATTCATAGTCGAATGCCGTCTGGCGAAACTGCTGCGGTATCGCTGCAACAAGACGGGCGCCGACCCTTTGGACGTATTGAGTCGTCAGAGCGTCGTTCAATATCGGAAACTGCTGTTCGACCTGAGTCGAGGCCTGTTGGCCGAGCTTAACGTCGTCCTGGACCTTGTACTTATTCTTCGGCATCTTCACCGCCGTCTGCGCGATCATTGCCGGGGGCAATACGACCAGCGACCACATCAGAACAAATACCGCAAAAGTTTTCGCAAAATGACCTTTTTTCATGATTTTCCCTCCTCGAAATGTAGTGAGGATAATATTCCATTTGCCGGGGGCTGGCAATGCAGGCACTACGATGAAGGCGCCGCAGTTGAAGTTCGCTGCAATCGGTGGTTGCGGAGTTTTAGAAAGAGAGACGGCACAGTAAAGTGCAAGTAAACAACGGCTTACGGGCGGAGTTAGTGTGAGCGTTGCGATGCGGCAGAATCCGAACGTTGATGACCGCTCGCCATTCTATTTGAGTTCGTTTCGGCAAGAAGGCCCTGAATTCGCATTATGAGGTCGATCGCCTGACGGCTTTCGATCTTCTGTGAGTGGCGTTTCTCGATCAGAATCGCAACCGCGAGGTCGCTCCCTAGTTCATCTATTAGGTCCATGATCATTTACCTTCCGCACTCGGTTACGCCGCAAGGCGTTCGACTCAGGAGAGACTGCGTTTTAGGGTAAGTTCTCAGGATATTGCTCACATGTTACTTCGGTGTTAACGCAATGTTAAGTTTTTTGCCGTTTGACAAGATTATCGCACAAGTTAAGTGTAATGTAACCTGTATAAAATGGTCTTTCGATTATAATTTAAAGGTTCACCGGCCCGAGTGCTCTACCAAATATAAGTGGAAAAGGCTTCGGCCCGGAAACGGAAAAGATGAATATAAATCGCAAATTTTTTAATCAGATCGCATTTATTGCCCTCGCCCTTTTTGCGGCAGTTTCGCTTGCCTGCAGTGGTCAACAGATGGGCGGAGGCGGCAACACAAGTTCCTCAGGTACGATAAAGATCTCGGGAACTGGCTCGACATTCGTCAAGCCGATGATGGATAAATGGGGCAGCGAATTTGGAAAGCTCAACCCGAACATCCAGATCGACTATAGCGGGACCGGTTCGGGAGCGGGAATCAAAGGCATTCAAAACCGAACAGTAGATTTCGGCGGCAGCGACGCGGCGATGACCGACGACGAGATGAAGCAAACGACCGGCGGCGAGATCGTCCACCTCCCGGTCGTGCTTGGCGCGGTTGTGCTGACCTATAACCTTCCGGATGTGAAGGAGCCGCTCAAGCTGACTCCCGAGCTTATCTCGGACATCTTTCTTGGCAAGATCCGCAAGTGGAACGACCCGAAGCTAAAAGCCGAAAACCCGAATCTAAACCTTCCCGATAACGACATCACACCGGTCTTTCGGGCCGATGGCAGCGGCACTTCGGATATCTTTACAGACTATCTCTCGAAGACCGTTCCCGAATGGAAGGAAAAGGTCGGCCGGACGAAGAACCCGCAGCTTCCGCCTGGAATAGGGATCGGCGGCAAAGGCAATGAAGGCGTGATGGGCCAGGTCAAGAACACTCCAAACACCATCGGCTACGTCGAGCTGACATTTGCGAAAGCAAACAACCTGCCTGCGGCACAGATCAAAAATAAGGCCGGCAATTTTGTTACCGCAGACAGCTCGACCGTTTCCAAGGCCGCGGCCGCGTTCGCGGACACGATGGCTGACGACCTTCGCTTTGAGATAACAAATGCTGACGGTGCCGATGCCTATCCGATCTCGGGCACGGTCTTTATGCTCGTTTATAAGGATCAGCCCGACCCGGTAAAGGGTAAGGCACTCGTCGATTTTCTCTGGTGGGCGATAAACGATGGCGAGCAATACGTCGTTGACCTGCATTATGCTCCGCTTCCGGAGTCGCTGGTGACGAAGGTCGATGCAAAGCTGATGTCGATCACCAGCGGGGGCAAACCGCTCCGACAATAGTTCACATTTACTTTTAACCGAACGTGGCACAGTCCAGCACCCTCGGAGATAAGGTCTATCGCACCATTCTGTTTGTTGCGGCATCGAGCATTTTGCTCATTGTCGCGGCAATATTTTACATGATGGTGCAGAGCTCGATGCCGACGCTTCAGCGTTTCGGCATCGGCTTTCTATGGGCGCGCGAATGGAACCCCTCGCAGGAGCTTTTCGGCGCTTTGCCTTTCATTTACGGCACGGTTGTTTCGTCGCTGCTCGCTCTGCTGATAGCGGTGCCGATCTCGCTCGGGATCGCGGTGTTTCTGGTCGAGCAGGCGCCGAAGAAGATCGCAAGGCCGATCGCTTTCATGATCGAGCTTCTGGCGGCGATCCCATCGGTCGTTTACGGGCTATGGGGCATTTTTGTCCTGGCTCCTTTCATTCGCGAATATCTCGGGCCGGTGCTGCAGGACAATCTCGGCTTTTTGCCGATCTTTCAGGGCCGGCTGACCGGAATTGGGATGCTGACGGGCGGCATCATCCTGGCGATTATGATAACGCCGATCGTCACCGCGGTCGTCCGCGATGTGCTTGAGGCCGTGCCAAACACGCAGCGGGAAGCGGCTCTTGCGCTTGGGGCGACCAAATGGGAAACGACGATGATCGTGCTCGGCAATGCGGCTTCCGGCATCGCCGGTGCGGTCGTGCTCGGTCTCGGGCGTGCGGTCGGCGAGACGATGGCGGTGACGATGGTGATCGGCAATTCGCCGCAGATCTCGGCTTCGCTCTTTGAGCCGGCCTACACCATTGCTTCGGTGCTTGCGGCCAACTTTGCCGATGCGACCGACGAGATCTACTTGAGCGCGTTGATCGAGATGGCACTCGTGCTCTTTCTGGTAACGGTCGTGATAAACGGTCTGGCGAAGCTTCTGATAATGAGCGTTGCCGGGCGGGCAAACGCTTCGAAGCATACTTAGGATCTTGGAACTCTGATGACTGAGGCAGCAACAGTACATAGCAAACGGCGGATCACCAATTTGGTGATGACGTCGCTTACTGCCATCTGTGCCGTATTTGCGACAACGGTGCTGCTGATCATCCTCGGGTTCATCGCCTATCAGGGCATTTCGTCGATAAGCTGGGAATTTTTGACCGATACTCCAAAGCCGGTCGGTGAAGGCGGCGGCATCGGCAACGCGATCGTCGGTTCGGCGATGATGACACTGCTCGCGGCGATCATCGGGCTTCCGGTCGGGATCGCGGCGGGTGTTTATCTGGCAGAGTTCGGCAAGAACTGGTACGGCAACACCATCCGGTTCATCGCCGATACGCTGATCGGCGTGCCCTCGATCATCATCGGCATTTTCATCTATACGGTGGTCGTTATGCCCATGGGGCGGCAATCTGGACTTGCGGGCGGGCTTGCACTCGCGATCATAATGATCCCCATCGTTGCCCGGACGACCGAGGAGATGATCAACCTTGTGCCGAACTCGATGCGGGAGGGAGCTCTTGCTCTCGGGGCACCGCAGTGGCGGGTTTCGTGGAACATCGTCCTGCCGGCGGCAATGTCGGGCATTGCGACAGGCGCGATGCTTGCCATCGCCCGCATAACCGGCGAGACGGCTCCGCTGCTTTTCACGGCACTCAACAGCCGTTTTTATAATTTTTATTACGACCAGCCGATGTCCTCGCTGACGGTGCAGATATATAACTTTGCCACCGGCCCGTTCGAGGTAGAACACGCGATGGCATGGGCGGCGACCCTTCTTCTGGTCGGGTTTATTCTCTTTATCAATATCATTGTGAGGTATCTGACGCGGAAGAAGCATTAGCAGGTTGGAACAGGATGCAGAGCAAAATTAGCATAAAAGATCTGGATTTTTTTTACGGGAAGGAGCAGGCGCTCTTCAACATCTCTCTCGAGATACCCGAGCACGAGGTCGTCGCATTCATCGGGCCCTCAGGCTGCGGGAAATCGACGTTTCTGCGGACGCTCAACCGAATGAACGACACGATCCCGATCGCCTCTGTATCGGGCCAGGTGATCATCGACGGAAAGGATATCTATGCTCCGGGAACTGACGTCGTTGCTCTCCGGCGAAAGGTCGGGATGGTCTTTCAAAAGTCGAACCCGTTCCCGAAGTCGATCTTTGAGAACGTCGCTTACGGCATTCGCATCAACGGCATCCACTCTGACCGTGAGGATATGAACCGGCGGGTCGAGAAGGCTCTCCGTGATGCTGCACTTTGGGATGAGGTGAAGGACCGCTTGACGACATCGGCATTCGGGCTCTCCGGCGGACAGCAGCAGCGGCTCTGTATCGCCCGGGCACTTGCGGTGCAGCCGGACGTCATCCTGATGGATGAGCCGGCCTCAGCGCTCGACCCGATCGCGACGCAGAAGATCGAAGAACTCGTGGTGGAACTAAAAAAGGACTACACCATCGTCATTGTGACACACAACATGCAGCAGGCGGCACGTGTCTCGGACCGGACGGCTTTCTTCATGCTCGGCAAGCTGATCGAGTACAACCCGACGCAGAAGATGTTTACCAACCCGGACGAGAAATTGACAGAGGACTACATCACCGGGCGTTTTGGGTAAACCCGTAAATAGGTTTATAATAAGGGGTTTTACCCTTTTGGTAACTTTGTAGCGATGGAACATAGAATTATTGACCAACAACTGGACCTGCTGAGGGATAAGATCCTTCTGCTCGGCGGTGCGACCGAAGCGGCCGTTAACCGGGCGATGCAGGCGTTGGTAGAACGCGACACAGAGCTGGCAAAGAGGGTGCTCGATGAAGACAAGGTCATCGATCAGATGGAGCTTGAGATCGACCAGATGAGCATCGAGATACTTGCCCTGCAACAGCCGGCGGCGCATGACCTTCGGTTCGTGATATCAGTCGCGAAGATCACGCCGATCCTCGAGCGGATAGCAGACCACGCAAGCAGCATCGCCGAGGCGGCAATAGTGCTCAACAACGAGCCGCAGATCAAGAACTACGTCGATTTTCCGATAATGGCAAAGACCGCGGCCGAGATGCTCCGCTCGGCGCTCGATGCATTTACATCAGAGGATTCGCAGCTCTCGCGTGAGGTCATCAAAAGGGACAAGGAGATCGACTCAAGCTACAAGCGGGTCTTTAACGAATTGCTCGAGATGATGATCGACAACCCCTCGTCAACGACCGGTGCCGCACATCTGCTCTTCGTAGCAAAGCACCTCGAACGCATCGGCGACTACGTGAAAGATATCTGCGAGCTGAACGTCTATCTGACCGAAGCCGCCTTCATAAAACACAGCAAACATTCTTAAAACAAAGCGGGCCGGCAATTGCCGGCCCAATTCTTTTTCTTTCCCGAAACAGTAAGTTCACATCGCTCAATTATCATACCTTTATGCGTTTAGCGGGCTGAGGTCTGGTCTCTTTCTGTTGAGAAAGGCAAGGGCGATTCGATCGCTCGGACCGCAAACGCTAGGAAATCAAGCCGATGTCAATTATCGAAACAATTACCCTTGTCGCAGTTGTCCTTGGGCTAGTATTTGCCTTCTCGGCGGGCTTCCTTTTCGGGTGGCGGTCGGCGATCCGGCGAATGCTGAGCGAGAATGAGGACCTGAGCTGTCCTGTCGACGACAACTATTAATTAACCTCGATGTTCCCTAAGCTTAACACCCATTTTACGGGGGTTAGATAAAATTTAAATCGAACTGTAACTAGACTGAAACGATCTTCAGATCGGAGATGTCGAAACTGTTCACAGTTCTCTCCAAAAAAGGGGCGAGGTTTGGCAAGACCTCGCCCTCCTCATTTTTAAAGCTACATGTGTCATGCACAAAAAAACCGGCCCTCGTATCGAGGGCCGGGATGATCACTTGATCGAATTCCGAAAGCCGGCCGAACCAGCCATCGGTATTGACACAAAGGTTACGGACGGGCAAACGCCGGGGTCGGACGGTCCGTAGTGATACCGAACTGCTGTACTGAGACGCCAGCGGTCGAAGCGAGGACCCACCATTGGCCGTTGCGATAGATCGCCTGGTCCTCGGTGCCGTCGCCGTCGTAGTCACCGGGTACGGGGATGTCTCCGGCAGCGCCGAACTGGATCACCGGCTGCGAGCCGTTGCTGCTGAGGATCGGCCGCCAGGTGCCATCCGAAGGACGGAAGACCGCCTGGTCATCCTTGCCGTCGCCGTCATAGTCTCCGGGAACCGGAATGTCGCCGGCCTGTCCGAGGCTGATGTTTACCTGCGGGCCGCTCGAAAGCGTTCCGACCCAGCTTCCGTTCGTGTAGATGATGCCATCAGCTTGACCGTCGCCGTCGTAGTCACCGGGAACCGGTGTCGTACCTGGATTGTTGACGATCACCGCCGAACTGTTCGAGCTGAGCACGATGTACCAGGTGCCATTCGAGGGGCGATAGACTGCCACATCGGCCCTGCCGTCACCGTCGTAATCCGCGACAGCGGGAACGTCACCATCGATACCCCATGAGGAACCGGAGAAGGTGAAGCCGTTGCTGTTAAGGATCCAGAAATCGGGCTGAGCTGAATCGGCCGCTGCACGGAAGACCGCTGTGTCCGTCTTGCCATCGCCATCGAAGTCGGCCGGGACGATAACGTCGGTGCTGATTCCCCAGTTAAGAACGCTGAAGCCGGCGGTTGAACCAAAGAGATACCAATTGCCTTCCGAAGGCCGGAAGACCGAAAGATCGGTTCGTCCATCGCCGTCGTAGTCGGCACGGGCCGGAGTTGTGGGCATCGCTGCCGGAACATTCGGAGCACCCGGCGTTAACACGCCACCCATCGGGAAATTCGGGCTTCGCGGGTCGACAAAGGCGACCGCCTCAACAGGTGAAGTTGCAAGTTCGCCGTAATAGAAGGCGGCGGCACTTCGCGGAGTGTTGTTGCCCGGGAAGCGGACGAAAGCATCGGGCACGTCCTGGAAAGCCGTACCAAGTATCGCGCTCTGAGCAGCACCGTTCGGATAAACGTAATGCTCATCAGGGTTGATCAGGAACGCCGCCGCGTCGTAAACCGTGCTGACTGCAATATCGAGGACGCCGTCGTCATTCGCATCGATATCAAGACCGGCGAAGATATTCGCGGCGGTCGTTATGATCGCGAAGCTTTCGGAACCGACCTCGAGGTTTCCACCGCCGATGCGGATGACGGAGTTATAGTCGACGACGGTCGTGCCCGCCGCTGCCGTGCGGTTCGGACAGACCGGAGCGACCGTATTGCGTAGGTAGATAAGGCCGTTCGAACCGACCGTAACACCACCGACAGGGACAACGTGGTGAAGACGTCCGGGGAAAGCTGCGTCACTGTCGATCGCGACGAAATAGGTGTTCGCTGGAACGGTCGAACCGGGAGCACCGCGAAGCTCGATGTACTGGCACGAGTCGTTCTGCTGGTTGCCGGGGTCAGCCTCGACCTCATTGATCAGAAGCGTGAAACCACCAACCAAATCTCCGCCTTTAGAAATTGCTTGCCCATCGGCCACGGCCGCCGAGCTAAATAAGATCGCACAGGCCGCAAGAACGGCACCGAGCGTAAAACGATGATCTTTTCTCTTCATTCTCATCTCCTTGTTTGTGACTTTCATCACCTTTTCGGGCTCAAGACAAAATAGTGAATCGGACGATTACGGAAATTCGGGCACACGGCCCGTACTATTCAGAAGCCGCCGGGTTCTCACCCGGGACTTCGATCTTGTTTTTCGCCATATATTCGGCGACCAAACGGTCTCGCTTTTCCTGCTGGATAAGCATTCGAGCGATCTCTTCTGCCGTCATGAACGGCGGAGGAATTTCCGGGTCATTGACCCCAGGTTGTTCAAACTTGTTCTGAAAAAGTATCTGGCGATAGCTGTATTCGATCTTTTCGCGGCCATCGGAAAGCTTTTTCACCGTCCGGCTGACGGGCATAACGATATGCCGGCCGAGCTCAGACTCAACAAGTTGCGGGATTATCTTCCCCGGAGCCGCGGCGAGGATTGCGTCCTCGACCGGACCGGGGTTGTCACCGGCAATGATGTTCTCGATGAGGCCGCCGGTCGCTTTTGTCGGGCGGTGTTCGGTGAAATCCGCAACAAGCTTCGCAAAGCTTTCGCCTGCTAACGCACGCTTAAGAACCTCATCTGCCTTCTGCCATTTACGCTTGAGGTCATACTCGGGCCGGGTGGCGATAAAATTGGCGATCTCGCTATCGGTCGCCCGGATGCGTTCGGACCAGTGCTTGCGGAGCAGGTCAGCGGAGAGCAGGCCGGCTTCAAGAACGCCGATCCGCAGCTTTACTTCATTGCTCGCCATGAACTCGGCATCGGCTTTGGCTTGGTCGGAGAGGATCTTCGCACGTGCCCAGCTTTTCTTTGCCCGCTCTAGGCTTTCGCCCAAAAGAATGCCCGGCATTATCCCGGTTCCCATCTTTTGATTAGCATCGTTCTGGATCTTCTGGAGCGCATCCATATCCCGCTTGAATGCAGTTGCATTGTTTGCATCTGAGAAGATGCGGTCGATGTCTTCTTTTGCGATCGGATATGGTTTATCGGTGCTGTGGCCGAGTTTGGCTTCGTACATGTCAGCCAAAAGCCGGTCTACCTTGTAGTTTCGATTGATCTTAAAGAGAGGGTCTTCATCAAGACCCTCTTGCTTTGCTGCGGCCGCAAGGGCCAAATGCTGCTTCATTCCCTGAAGGAACGCCTGCTTCGCCTCGGGAACTTCGAGCGATTCGACAAGTGACGCATCACCAAGCTGCTGCTGCGAGCGGGCGATCGTTTCGACGTCTGCATCGGTCAGCTTGGTCAGCGGTTCGGCATCGGCGGACGGCCCAGAGAAAACGAGAGCAAGTCCGCCGATGATCGCGGCGACGATAGCTATTGATGCAAAGATGTACTTCCTATCCATGTTTACTTCTCCATTCTTGTTCCCTAGAACCTCAACTTCGCTCCGAACTGCATCACACGCGGTGCTCCAACTGTCCTCGTTACCTGGCCGAAGTCCGTTTCATCGCTGAGGTCGGAGTTCGGGTTTGCGAAGTTCGCCCAGTTGAAGATATTGAAGACGTCCCACTTCAGCTCGAGTGAAAGCCGCTCGGAGAGCCGAGTCGTTTTCTGCAAGCTGAAGTCGATTCGCTTTTGCGAGGGGCCGCGGAGCGTGTTTCGGCCGAGATTTCCAAAGCCACCGAGCGGTGCGATAAGGGCACATTCAGTGTTGTTCGGATCCTGGCAGATGTTGAAGTATTCGCGGAGCCGGTCTGCACCGCCGCGACGAAGCAGATCAAGGTTGCGAACACTTGGGCGTCCGAATGCCGCATTGAAGATCGTTCCGCTGGCCCCGCCGACATTAAAGATGCGGACGAGAGTGTTGAGCGGAAGCAGCGGAGCATTGCGTTCGGTGGCTTCAAGGAAGATGCCCAGGAACTGCGACTCGATATCGCCGCTTGTTCTGAGAACTTCAAAGCCCGCATCCGATGCGATGATGCTGAACGGTGCGCCCGATTGCCACTGTCCCGAACCGACGAGCTGGAAGCCGTTGATCCACTTGTTCTTTGATTTATTGAAAGGAAGTTCCCAGGTGAATGTGCCTGCGAACTTGTGCGGCCGGTCGTAATCCGAAACCGCCTTGTTGGCGTTCAGGTTCCGTTGGTCGCCCTGCACAACAAGGCCGAGGTTTGGCGTATCCGGCCGTCCTGAAGCGGCCGTACTGCCCGGGTCGGTCGAACCGATGTCGATCGACTTCGACCAGGTGTACGAGAGATTGAGCCCGAAGCTCTTCGAGAGCCTACGCGTAACGTTCAGTAGTCCCGAGTGGTAGGACGAGTAGCCACGTGACTGCAGGATTATCGCGTCCGTCGGGTCAAATCCGAGATAGGGGACGCGAACGTCGGCTGCGATCAGGGCATTTACGAACTGGAAGTTCGCCGCAGAGGCGTTGAGATCGATGCCGCCGTTTCCGTTGTTGCAAGTGATATAGCCGGGAAGCCCACGCCAAACAGAATTGCAGGCTCCGAATGCTCCATCAACATCATTATTCGGCCGACGTCCGCGATCACGCTCGCTCAGGCCCGGAGCACGAGCCGGAAGAACGCCCGGGCGTGCGAGGTCGAACGCATCGTTCAAACGTCCGTAAATGTAGTCCGGCGTGTTCGGGTCATTGAGATCATACGGTTGGTTAAATCCGACCGCGAGAAGCAGATTCTGCCCCTTCGATCCGACGTAACGAGCCTCGACGGTCCAATTTTCGCTGCTGCCGAAGGAAAACTCGCGTTGAATGCCGATATTCCACTGCTGAACCATCGGAGTCTTCAGGTCGCGGTCGATCGCTCGAAACTCGAGCGGTTCAACACCGGCGATCGGGTCGGCACCAGGGCCCTGATCGACCAAAACATACGGCGTAAAGCGGTCAGCATCGCGGAAGGCCACTCGGTAAGGGAAGTAGCTCGAGAACGGCAACATCGGGTTTGTCTGATTAAAGGCCGTTGTCGTCTGGACGGTCGAGGGTGAGCTTTCGGTCTGGACCTCTATCTCCTTAAAGAAAGGATAGTTGGAGTAGATGGTGTTGATAAAAGCTGCCGACGGCCGATCAAAGAAGATGCCGTATCCACCGCGTATGACGGTCGAATCGTTGGTGAACGGCTTGAACGCAAAGCCGACACGCGGAGCGAAGTTGTTCAGATCTTGTCCGTTAAGCGTGTGCTTGTTGCCGGCCGAAGCGATCCCGCCGAGCGATTGGTCGATGGCAGCAACGCCCGTATTGGCGATGTTCGTCGGAAGAATGAACCCGGGCTCGATGTTGTTCGGGTCCGTCACTCGTGAGAAATCAAAGTTCGAAAACCGTCCGAATTTCTCGATCGGCCAACCGAACCAATCCCAGCGTAGGCCCATCGTCAGCGTAAGCTTTTGCGACAATTTGAACTCGTCTGAGACGTAAAAGCTGAGGTCATTGAACCGGAACTGTTTGTCGGTAACGCCGAAGGCGACGTCCGCTTCAGGCACAAAGCCGGTCAGGAGTTCGGTGAAATTCGTCAGGCCTTCAAACTCAACGCCCTGCTCTTCGGGAAGATTCGTGTCATAGAAGTTCCGCTTGTGCTCGGCACCGAAGCGAAGCGAGTGGCGGCCCTTGATCCAGGTCATGTTGTTAGCGAAGGTCAGGGTCGTCTGATTTCGCTTGTTGTAAACGTCGTTCGGGGCCATCAGCGAGAAATCGCGGAAATTGCCGAAGCCTGCCCAGCGTGCACCGCGGAGGGTCGCGGGTCCCGAATCGAAGACCGTCGCCGGGTTAAAGATCCCAAGGCCCGGGTTCGTCAGCTCATTCGAAAGAAAGCGATCGTCAAGCTCGCGGGTGTTATCCAGAAAGAAGTAGCCGAAGCGGACCTCGTTGATCAGAGTCGGTGAAAAGAAGTGTGTATTCGTGATCGCCAGTGTACGGTTTTTATCGGCCTTGATAAGCGGTGTTGCCGAGACCAGCGTGTCGTCTGAGAAAGGATCGAGCGACGGGAAATCTGCCCAGAAAAACGTTCCGGCGAGAGTATTGAGGCCTTTGCCTTCGCTATTACCCGGTGAAAGGGTGTAATCGATCCTTGCTGTGATCTGATCCTGTTCATACTCGGCCGGGAAGACATTCCTTACACGGACGAGCGGGAAACCGCCGCGGACGCGGCCTTGCACGCCGCGGTCAAGGATCGGCAGGCCGTTGGGTAGCCCGAATGGCGTGAAATCGGTGATACGGGTCGTTCCGTTAAGCAAGGCCTCGACATTGGCGGTGTTATAAAAAAGCGGCTCGTAGCGTCCGGCCGTCAGCTGCGGAATAAGGAATCCGCCGGTCACCGGATTTCTAAGGCCAAAGAGCCTGAATCCCGGGCTGGTCGGGTCGATACATGTTGCAGCGATGACGCCGGCAAACGTGCCGGGCGTGATCGTCCGAACGCAATAGCCGGGAGCACCGGGCCCCGGAAGGAACGTGAATGCGTTTCCGAAGGTGCTGACCTGTCCGCCCCTCTGGGCCGTTCTAAGGAATGCGAGCCGTATGTTCTCGGGATCGGACCGATCTGTGATCAGTGCGAGTGCCTCGGGAAGTACGGTATAGCTCTGTGCGGTCGGTACGTAAGCTGTTTTAGAATCCGTCCGCTGGTAACCGACAAAGAAGAACGCCCTGTCCTTCATTATGGGCCCGCCGAGCGTGGCACCGCCTTCGAACTTGCGTGCCTGCTGGCGATCAATACCGTCGCGGTTAAAAAAGAAATCGTTTGCGTTGAAAAGCTCGTTCTGAACGTAGGCGTAAGCGTTGCCATTGTAGGTGTTTCCGCCGCCGCGTGTTACGAGCTGGATGTTGCCGCCGCCGCTCCGCCCGAGCGAGGCATCGTAGCCCGAAGTCAAGATCTTCACTTCTTGGACCGTTTCCGGTGCGGGCGAGATGTTGCCGGTAAGCGATCCGGTGCCGCTCGCGTTTGTCGCGTCGATGCCGTTAAAGAGAACCGATTGCGAGGTCGTTCGCGAGCCCGCAACTGAGACCTCTTGGTTGCCGCTGCCGTTTGCAAGCGGGTCATTAAGATCGCCCGCAACCGACGCGTCAGACGTAAGCGAAGTGAACGCTCCGCGGATCGAGGGAAGCGACTCGAGCTTTTTGCCCGTGAGCTGAGATCCGGTGACACTCGTGCCTTCCGGAAGCGGTCCGCTATCGTCAGTGGCCACGACATCAACGACATTTCCTTCCACCCCGGCGACGCCGAGAATAAGAAATACTTGTGTTGAGACACTTGATCCAACGTTTGCTTGTTCGATCTTCGGCTCAAATCCGGCGGCCTCGGCCTTTACCTCATAATCGCCGAGAGGAAGCACGGCGAAGTTCCATGTTCCGTTATCGCGGACGGTCGTGCTGCGGGTTAGCCCCGTGGCCAAATTTTTGATAGTGATGGTCGCGCCGGGGATAAGCGCTCCATTTTGGTCCGAAACGGTACCGCTAATGCTACCGTTGTCGGTCGCCTGTCCGAAAGCTCCGTTAAGGCTGGCAAGGCCAAAAACTACCAGAGCAATAAATTGTATGAATCGTTTTGTGCGCATGGCTCAAAAATCCTCGCTATTTGTTCTCTCCAAAAATTTAATATCTTTATAAGTTGGCTTCGGGCGGCGGCGGTGTGTGGCCACCGCCCGAAGCCGATCTTTCCCCTTGATCGTGTAAACCTAGCGGATCGCAACGGTCGGAATATCGAATCCTTCGAAGTCGCCGCAGAAAGCACCGGTGCTGAGGCAGCCGGGGGTCGAAAGCGTGTTCGAATTGGCCGGACTTCCGAGCGGGAAGACAAGTGCGGTTGCCTTCGCCGTTCCTGCCGGTCCCGGGGTCAAGTCGCTGATGGTGTAAACACGTGCATCTTCAAGGAGGAGATAAAGCGTGTTTCCGAATGCGGCAAGGCCGGTATCACGGTTAACGTCCGTCGGAAGCGTGTTCGTGATGAAGCGGGCACGTCCGGCATTGGCGCCGGTCGCAAAAAGCTGATAGATCGCACCATTCGCTCCTGCATTGTTGTTGAAGCGATTTTCCGATGCGAAGATACGGCCGTCAGCAGTAACGGCAAGGCCGTCAAAGTAAGGGTTCTCATCGCCGCCCTGGCTGTCTGCGGTCTTGATGAGGCCAAGTGCTGTATCGCCTGAACCGATCTGCGTCGCAAGGCCGGTGGTCGGGCTGATGCGAAACAGGCGGCTTCGCGGTGCGTTTGCCGGAAGGGTATCGTCAGCCGCGATGGCGTAGATCCAGCCATCAGTTGCGTTGTAAGCGGCTGCCGATTCAGTAAATCCTGGCGGGAAGCAGGTCTCGCCAATCTGCGGGCCGATCGGGCCTGTAACGCCGTTCGCCTGCGGATAGGTTCCAGGAGTACGGAAGATGCGCAGATCAGCGGCAAGTCCCGTAACTGGGTCCGAGCCGGTATTGCAGAGCTCGGTATCGAATTCTGTGACACCGTAAAGTACGGAGCCGATCGATGCGAGGCCTTCATACTCACGGCGGATGGTCTGGCCGTTGAGTGTAAGGTTGCTGATCAGCGTGCCCTGGCCCGTGGCTAGGTCAAACTGGTAGTACTGTTGCGCAAGGTTCGTGACGTCGCGGTTGTTATCGGTGATCGAATACGCGATCTGGCCGAAAGCAGCTGCATTGATCGTAACGATCATGGCCACGGCAAATATTGCTTTGAACAAATTTCTCATTTTTCCTCCAAATGTTTTGGGCTTCTGTGCTTGGTTACTTGGTCTTTCGTTCGATGAATGTCCCGTCTCCATCGAGTCAAAACTGTTGATCGCATTAAAGAGATCATTAAGATTCCGGTTGTTCGGTCCTCCGCTGTCATGGGTCATCGGCCGATGTGGCCGGCCTAAACAGCGCCTTCGCAACAAAAGTTCGCCGATGCCCCGTGGGACAAAGTTGAGTTGTTCGATTGCAGCGAAGTGACAACTCTATCCGCGCGACCTGAACGACATGTGAACTCAGCATTAAATAAATAGGTAAAGTTTGTTAAGAGATTGTTACAAAAGATGGGAACTCGCCCGTTTCGATCAGATGTCAGCGAAACGCCAGATACCGGAACAGACGCATGATCAGTTGAGGTGCAACTTGCTTGCGCTAAGGCGGGGCAAATGACATCATCAAATTTGCTGTGAAAGTGTGTTTCTTTGGCTTTTTTGACCGGAGGCGATGATGAGTACAGTGGTTGAGCAGGTTCGTCCGATCGAGGATTTTTTGGTGATGCCGGAGGCGGAGTTGGCATCGAGCATCGAGGCCGCCCGCGAGGCCTTGGGCGGCGACGTTATTATTCTCGGCCACCATTATCAGCGCGACGACGTTGTCCGCCACGCCGACCTGAATGGCGATTCGTATCAGCTTTCGGTTATGGCTTCGGAGACGGATGCCCAACACATCGTCTTCTGCGGCGTTCACTTCATGGCCGAATCGGCCGACATACTCGGCAAGCCGCAGCAACGCGTCATCTTGCCGGACCTCGGTGCGGGCTGTTCAATGGCGGACATGGCGACCATCGACCAGGTCGAGGACGCCTGGGAGCAGCTTCGCGATATCGGTGTCCTAAAGAGCAAGGTCGCTCCGATCACCTACATGAACTCATCGGCGGCGATCAAGGCCTTCTGCGGGCGGAACGACGGCGTCGTCTGCACCTCGTCGAACGCGGTCCCGCTTTTCGACATTTACCTCAAAGAGTACGACAAGATGTTCTTCTTCCCTGACCAGCATCTCGGGCGGAACACGGGTGCGAAGTTCGGCATCCCGCTCGACAAGATGGTCGTCTGGAACCCGCACGAGGAACTAGGCGGAAATACGCCAGAGGCTCTGCTTGAGGCAAAGCTGATACTTTGGCGAGGCCATTGTTCGGTCCACGGGCGGTTCAAGGAGTGGCACGTTGACCGGATCCGCGAGAAGGTGCCGGGCGTTCAGGTGCTTGTCCATCCCGAATGCACATACGAGGTTGTCGAGAGAAGCGACCTGAACGGTTCGACAAGCTTTATCATTAAAACGGTCGAAAACGCACCGGCGGGTTCGAAGTTCGCGATCGGCACCGAGGTGAACCTCGTCAATCGGCTCGCTCAGCGGTTTCCGGATAAGGAAATTCACCTTCTCGCTCCGGACCTCTGCATGTGTGCGACGATGTACCGCATCGCGCCGCAGAACCTGGCATGGGCGTTGGAGAACCTTGCCGAGGGCGTTGTGGTGAACGAGATCATTGTCGATGACGAAACGAAGCAATACGCATCCATCGCGCTCGAGCGGATGATCTCAATGACCGAATCGCGCAACTAGCAGGCTGAAATGGCGGAGATCTCTGACAAATTGCGGGAGAACGTCCGCGGCCGGTTTTACGTCGATCGAATGTGTATTGACTGCGACGTTTGCCGCGACACGGCTCCCGCAAACTTTACCCGCAATGACGAGAACGGGTATTCCTACGTCTACAAGCAGCCCGAATCCCCCGAAGAACTTGCCCTATGTGAAGAAGCGTTGATGGCGTGCCCGGTCGAGGCGATCGGGGATAACGCCTGAGGCCTATTCACCCGGAATTGACGAGGGTGATAAAATTTTGGAACACTGCAATTTTTGACGCTCACTAGAACTATACCGGTGAGCTGCTTTATCGTTACAACGATCATTTTGGGAGGAAAGAATAATGAATATCCGTCTTTTGACGCTGCTTTTTGCGATCTTTGCATTTTCGGCCGCTGGCCAAACATCGTGGCTTGACCGCGAGCTTTCGACCGCCTGGAACACCGGCAACGGCGTTATCCCAACGGCACCGCGGGGCGGCGAGGCGCCAACTTCGCAGATGTGCCGCGGGACGATCCGTGCTGCGGAAACGATCAACGACAGGGCACTCACTCGGGCGGGCTGGTTCCTCTTCGGCCCGACGTATAGCTACGGGACGATTGCGATCGTAACCGCTATGGCGAGCGTTGACGGAATGTGCCGGCCGAACGAATATAACGGTTTCGTTTTTGTCGGCAACCGTTTCGCCGGGACGCTTTCGCCGACCGCTTCCATGGCAAGAACGGACGGGGCGATGGGCACGATCCAGTTTTACAATCCCGAGAACCTGACGGTTCAGTTCGTCCGTTACAGCGATAATGACGGGCTTTGCTGCCCCTCGCGGACGAGCTATGTGAATTACGAACTGACCTTGGGGACGCGTCCGCTGGTGAAAGCGGTTGATGTAGATACGCGGCCAAACTGCGAGAATTCAGGCCCGATCGAAACGCAGGACAATGTTGTCTCCGGAACGGTCACCTATCGGACACGGATGGCGCTTCCGCCTTCGGCCGTCCTTACCGTCTCGCTCATGGACGTTTCGCGTGCTGATGCTCCGGCGACCGTTATCGCCCGTCAGCAGATCGACACGGCCGGCAAACAAGTTCCGTTCGATTTCAGCTTCGCCTACGACCGGACGCGCATACAGGAACGGAACCGCTACGCGATCCGGGCCGAGATACGCGATGGCGGGCGGCTGCTTTACACGACGGACACTAACTATCCGGTGATAACGCAGGGAAGCCCACGAAATGTCGATATCGTTGTCGTGCCCGTCGGCCGCCCGGGGCCGGGAACTGGACAGGCTTCGGGAACGATCCGCGGAACGGTCACCTATCGGCAGCGGATAGCTTTTCCGGCCGATTCTGAGATCACGGTCAAGCTTGTTGACGCCGAAGATCCCGAAGGGACGCCGGTGGCGGAAACGACTGTAACGCCCGGCACGCGGCAGGTGCCTGTGCCGTTCGAACTCGGGTACGAACGCCGCGACGTCAACCTTCAGCGAAGCTATGTTCTGTTTGCTGAGATTCGCTCAAATAAGACGCTGCGATTCCGATCGGAGGCTGGAACGCCGGTCAACCTTCGCAACGCGAATGTTCAGGGCGTTGAGATCGTTGTTAGCCCGGCGAGCGATGAGCCCGAGGTCATAACGGGCCAGTCGCTGAATGTTTCAAAGTTTGGCACGGGTTCGATGCAGATCGAAGGCCGCGGCTCTGAACTCGTCATCCGCGGAACGGTGATGATCAGGACCGACGGCACAGCGACCGTCTCAATAAACCGGCTCAACGGAACGATAAGCTTTGAAGGAAAGCTCGTCGCCTTTGATTCGAACACGGCGAGGATAATGGTCCAAAGTTCGGGCGACGCCGATGCCTCGGGCGAGATCGAGGTGCGATACAGCGGCCGAAATCTGAACGCTCTTCTGGGTAACAACCTCGTGCTTGATGGGCAAAATGTCGCCCTCAGGTTCTAGGCGGCTATCAAACAGAACCAAGGCAAATGAAAGGCGGGCTTCGACGATTCGAAGCCCGCCTTTTATTCTAAATCTACGCAAAAACCCATCGGCCCTTCAGTCATCTTCTTTGTGAATGAGGGAGATTATTAAAAATGGGATTTGTAGAAAATAAATATAATAAGATCAAACCTGTAAAGCAGGAGCATAGAAATGGCTGTTGGGCAGCGTGTCTGGAATGGTGGATGAAGGCAAATAAATTCTCGACCATTTACACTCAAAAGGCACTTCGCCAAGAGGCCGAAATCAAGGCAATGTATATCAGCGACAGCACGAATGGCGATGTCCACAAGAAAAGCCACAAGGACTATGGCGTTCTAGAGAAGCATGAGTTGCTCGGCCTGCTTAGACAGCCGCGGTTCAGTATGACTGTTCACGAAGAGCCAAGTTTGAACCCTTACCTGATCGCTGAAGCGCTGTATTCAAACGGGCCGATCATTGTCGGGTATTACGACGGGATGGCAGAAGGCAATCACATCAATGTCATCTGCGGCTACGACACTGAGTATCAGTTTGTCGAAGTTATGGAACCGAGGACGGGCAAATTTAAGGAAAAGGGGCTTAGCGAGTATCTGGCAGGGCCCGATCCGCTAATTCTTGGTTGGAAGCGGCACTCTGCCTCTTAAGACAACCGGCTGAAGATGCAAGTGAACAGGCCGCAGACGCGGCCCGTTCTATCAAACACGCACCTTTATCCAGCCGTCTTCGTTCGTCACATCATACCGCTCGACCGCGCACTGCGGTTTTGTGAAGCACTCGCCGCTGGTTACGTCGAACTTCCAGCCGTGGAATTCGCATTCGACGGTTGTGCCGCGGAGTTTTGAATCGGCAAGCGGATAGCCCTTGTGCGGGCAAAAATTCTCGATGGCAAAAAAGCGGCCACCGACGTTGAATACCGCGACCTCGCTGCCGTCCTTTAGCTGGACGGTCGCCCCGCGGCCCGGCGGGACCGAATCGGCACGGCCGACCGTTACGACACGTCCTTCACGCGGCGGCTTTCGTTTATTTGTTCTCGACTTTCCCATTACGTTCCGGCGGCGCCGCGGCTCAAAGGTGAGAATTGGCCGCTTGCTGCTAAACAAATAGAATAACGCACCGCTCCGAGCTTCTCACGCCCGCGGGGCTCGAAATTTCTTTTCCTTGCTTTATAAGCATATCTAAAACAAAATAAAAGAACGGAGCAAATTGCGATGACCGAAGCGACAAAGAACGAGCGCGTTAAGTGCCGCCAGATAATGACGGCGAAGGTTACGACCGCGACTCGCGAGATGATGCTCCGCGACGTGGCCCGCCTGCTTCGCGAGGGCGATGTGGGCTCGGTGCCCGTTGTCGAGGGCGGCCGCCTTGTCGGCATCGTAACGGACCGCGACATCGTCGTCCGAGCGATCGCCGAAGGCAAGGGGCCGGAAACGCCGATCGCCGAGGCGATGACGACCGAGATATTTTCCGTCGGGCCGGACGACTTTGCCTTTGAGGCCGTAAGGCTGATGGGCGATAAGCAGGTCCGCCGCATACCGGTCGTAGAGGCGGATGGCTCGCTCGCGGGTATTATCTCAATGGCGGACGTCGCGCTTGAAATGGAAGACGAACGCGAGATCGCCGAAACGCTCGAGGAGATCTCAAGCGGCACGGCATTTTGGAGCAAGAAGTAGGTTTTCGCCGCATATGGCAAAGGCATTTAACCGTCATTTTCAACTTCTCGGCAGTTCAACGGGAGCAAAGCCTTCGGGGCGTTTGTGGTTTCCGGCGGCCGATGTTTATCAGACCTCTGAAGGCTGGGTCGTCAAGGTCGAGCTTGCCGGCGTTGCGGCCGAAGATGTTGAGATAGAGGTCGAGGGCAACGTGCTTTACATCGTCGGCTGCCGGAAGGACCGCTCGTGCGGCGACGGTGCCTCGTATCACCAGATGGAGATAACCTACAGCCGCTTTGAGAAAACGCTCAAGTTCCCGTCGCCGATCGAGGGCGTAACGCTCGATCACATGTTCGATAACGGTTTACTGATCATCCGGCTCCGCAAAGCCTGAGGAAAAGAAACCGGCACCGCCCGGCGGCCGAACTTCATCTATACAACGGAAAACTTCTATGGCAGATGAAACACCCCAAAATCCGACGATAGTGACCGAGGTCGAAATTCCGCATATCTCTGAGATGGCGATATTGCCGCTTCAGAATACGACCCTTTTCCCGGATACGGTCGTGCCGCTGGCGGTCGGCCGCGAGCGCTCGATGCGGGCCACCGAGTCTGCACTGACCACCGAGGAAAAGCTTCTCGGCTGCATCACCACCAAAACCGAAGGGGTCTCCGGCGACGAGGCGAAGTACGACGATATTTACACCATCGGCACCATCGTCAGCATCAAGCGGATGATGCGGAACGAAGGTGTGATGCAGCTCATAGTTCAGGGGCTTGAGCGTTTCCGCATTGTCGAGTGGCTTGAGGAACAGCCGTACCTCAAGGCTCGGGTCGAAAAGCTGCCGGAGCTTGAACGCGTCGACGAAGAAGAGATCGAGGCACTCAAGCGGAACATACACGGATTGATACAGGAAGCGCTTGCGATGCTTCCGCAGGTGCCGCCGGAGATCCGGATGGCCGTTATGACGCAGCAGGACCCGGTCCAGCTATCGTATTTCATGGCCTCGGTGCTCGACCTTGGCACCGAGACCGAGCAGAAAATGCTCGAGTCCGAAACGGTCGATTCGCTTTTGACGCTGACGCACGTGGCACTCGCACGTGAGGTCGAGATAATGCAGATCCGGACCAAGATCGCATCCGAGGCACAGGGCGAGATGGACAAGGCCCAGCGGGACTACGTTCTCCGCCAGCAGCTAAAGGCGATAAAGAAGGAGCTCGGCGAGGACGAGGATAGAGGCGAAAAGGCCGAGGCGGAGCAGCTCCGCGAGCGGCTTGAAACGGCCGATATACCCGACGACGTCCGCAAAGAGGCCGAGCGGGAACTCAAGCGGATGGAGGCATTGCCGCAGTCGGCGCCGGACTATCACGTTATCCGCACATATCTCGAATACGTGCTCGAGCTTCCCTGGCGGAAGTCGAGCGAAGAAAAGCTCGACCTCGGCGAGGCCCGTCGCGTTTTGGATGAAGATCACTACGGGCTTGAGGACGTAAAGGAACGCATACTCGAATCGCTGGCGGTGGTAAAGCTGCGGCCGGATTCGAAGAGCCCGATCCTGCTTTTTGTCGGGCCTCCGGGAGTCGGCAAGACCTCGCTCGGGCGGTCGATCGCCCGCTCGCTCGGGCGCGAATTTGAGCGGATGTCGCTCGGCGGCATGCGCGACGAAGCCGAGCTCCGCGGCCATCGAAGGACATATATCGGTGCGATGCCGGGCCGGATCATTCAAGCTCTTCGCCGCGTCGGCGTCAACAATCCGGTGATGATGCTCGATGAGATAGACAAGCTCGGCAACGATTATCGCGGCGACCCATCGGCTGCCCTGCTCGAGATACTCGACCCGGCGCAGAACAATACTTTTCGCGATAATTATCTCGACCTCGCGTTCGATCTTTCGAAGGTCTTTTTCATCGCGACGGCGAATTCGCTCGGTCCGATACCGATGCCGCTCCGCGACCGCATGGAGATAATCCAGATCGCCGGTTACAGCGACCGCGAGAAGCTCAATATCGCCAAGCAATATCTTGTGCCGCGGCAAGTAACTGAGAACGGGCTGACCGAAGAGCAGTTTGAGATCACCGACGCCGCCATCAATCTGCTCACCTCGCGATACACTCGCGAAGCCGGAGTGCGGCAGGTCGAACGAGCCATCGGCAACATCGCCCGCAAGGTCGCGCTAAAGGTCGCCGAGGGCTCAAAAGATAAAGTTACGATCGATGTGGCGGAGATCCGCGAGTATCTCGGCCCGCCGCGGTTTCATCCGGAATCGGCACGAACCGAGATGCCCGCGGGCGTTGCGACCGGAATGGCCTGGACCGAAATGGGCGGCGAGGTTCTCTTTATCGAGGCGACCGGCCTGCCCGGCGGCAGCGGGCTTACGCTTACCGGACAACTTGGCGATGTGATGAAGGAATCGGCACAGGCGGCCCGCAGCTACCTTTGGTCGCATGCCGCGGAGTTTGACATCGACCCCGACGCCATCAAGCAGAACGGCGTTCACCTCCACGTTCCGGCCGGTGCGATCCCGAAAGATGGGCCGAGTGCGGGTGTGACGATGGCATCGGCACTTGCCTCGCTTTACAGTGGCCGCAAGGTGCGGTCAGATACGGCAATGACCGGCGAGATAACGCTCTCTGGTTTGGTGTTTCCGGTCGGCGGCATCAAGGAGAAAGTGCTCGCGGCACATCGTGCGGGCATCCGCCGTATAATCCTTCCCGAGCAGAACGAGGCGGACGTTGACGAGATACCGGAGGACGTCCGCAAGGAGCTGGAGATAATTAAGGCAAAGCGGGTGAGCGATGTTTTGAACGCTGCTCTGGAGCCCATTGATTCGGCCGGAGCGACGCCGACGAACCTGATCATTCCCGAACGCGATGGCGGTGGAAGCGAGTTGCCCTCGGATCGGTTGATAGCAAAGGAAAGCTGAGCGGCGGGCTCAGCAGCCCTTCGTGCTCTTTCGTGAAATTGCGACCGATTCTTTGATCAGGCGTTCGAGCACTTTTAAGTCCACGTCCGCGAGTTTGTTTACGTAAAGACACGAGACGCCGTTCTTGTATTTGCCGAGCTTTGCAAGAAGCTCTTCCTCGCCGGGTGCTCCGCAAAGCACATAAAGCGAGAGGTTCTGCTTTCGCGGACTGAAGGCCGCGACTGGCCAATCGAGTTCGCGGCCCGAAGCGTATTTCAGCATCCGGCTCCCAAAGCCGATGATCGACGGGCCCCACATCTTCGGTTCCTCTTTCGTTATCCGCTTGAAGATCTCCAGCAGACGAAAGGCATCCTCCCGCCGCGTCTCATTCTCTACCGAGCTGATAAAGTCCTCAACGCTCGCGTCCGTCTCGCGTGTCTTTAGCTCTGCTTTCGCCATAGACACGTGATTATACAAGAAAATCGCCCAACGGCGAATCGTCTCGCCAATGACGTTTGCGTTGATGGCCGTATCGTGCAGGACGCATCCGGCCGCTCAACAGCCGCCGGTAGAAAGCCCGCCCGCATGCGCTTGACAAGGATTTTCTAAATTCCTATCCTCTAAGTTCGCCCCTTAAAGGCGTCACTCCGCAGTAGCTCAATGGCAGAGCATTCGGCTGTTAACCGAAGGGTTGTAAGTTCGAGTCTTACCTGCGGAGCCAATTTTTAGAAGAGTTTAGCGGTGGTCACGTTGATCACCGCTTTTCTATTTTCCTCAATTTTTCCCGTGTGGCTCGATCAGTTCAATTTCACATAGCTGCGGTGAATGGCGACGTTTGCTTTATCTCTCGCCTCGTACACGACCTCATTTTCTGAAGCGCGCGTGACGACTTTTGATTTGGCAACCGTTTGACGTTCTTTCGGGGTTCCTTTGTCGGCCGCCGAGAGAAAGGTGCTGATGTCGCCGACGGTCGGTTCGCTTTCTGCTCTTTCTTGATCTGCCAGCGAGATCGCTTCGGTGACGGCCGCGTTCAGCATCTTCGGCCAGACCTTGTTGAAGAGGTGATTGGACACGTAAATATCGGCGCTGTTTATTTTGCCATTGATGGCGAAGGCATACCCGATGACGTCGGTCTTGCCTTTTGTGAGCTCAGAGAATTTCCTTGCGAACTCTTCTCTGGCTTTTACAAGTTTCGTATTCTCAAGCGAAAGCTGAAGGCTCGAGGCTGAGCTGTTTGCCGTAACATCGACCGTTACGTTGGCCGAGATATTCCTCTGTGCGTTCGCGACCTCAGTCCAAACCGCTGTTTGTGAACCGCCTCCCGATCCTGTTCCCGGACCTGACGATGATCGCAATCCCGAGACAATTACATTTCCGACTCCATTTCCTGAACCCGAACCCGATGCCGACCCCGAACCCGTTCCGGTTCCAGATCCCGTTCCATTTGCCGCGATCTTCAGCTCCCGGGAAACTATTCTTTCTTCCGACGATGAAAATTCCTTCTGGCTTTCGTTGCCGCGGCCTTCCCATCTATCTGATTCAACGCAGAAAGCTTCGATCGAGACCTTGCCGGAGTTTCGCGGAACGATGATGCTGATCGCCAGCACGCGGTCCTGCTTTCCGCCCTTTACGATGTCGCCGGATTGGATGAAAACGTCGTACTTCGGCGAGATGTTTTCGACGATCAGCTCGTCCACGTCTTCGGTTTCGTAGACCTTGAAGACCTTCATCTCCATCGCCTCCTGCAGCGTGATCAGATCTTTATTGCTGCTTGCATCTTCACCGTGGATAAGGAAGATCGTCAAATTCTGGTTAGTGTATGGCGCCGAGAACCGGTACGCGGTCTGTCCAAATGCCGATACAGCTCCGATGCAAAAACACACCACCACCGTAAGGCTGAAACTTGCTAAGCCCTTCATAAAATTTACCTCGCTTTCGTTTGTGAATCTGTTTAACTAACGATTATTCGAAATCTGCTTTTCTATTTCTCTGAGATGCACAAAGGAGAAAATGGATGCATGGCGGGCCTAACATTTAATGAAGAGAAGGTGGTTTGCGAAAAGAAGCCAATGAAATCGTTGAGATCAAACCGGCGTAGTAAAGGCGTAAGCTTACTCTTTCGGGAATAGCTTTACCGCGATCTGCTTTTTCTCCCTCTCCCTGTCAGGGAAAAAGAGCAAAAACTCGCGATCCGGCATTTTGAGATACCATCCTCTGCGCTCGGCAGCACTCTGACCGATATTTCGGACGCCCTTTACGTATGCTTCTGCAAGGTCTTTGCGGTCGAAAATATCAACGTTGACCACGTTCTTGTCCTCGAATATTTCAGAAAGCTCTTCAGCGGCCTTTCGCATATCTGCTTCATTGAAGTGTTTGTCGTTAGTAAAAGCGATAACGACACACTTTTCGTCATCGGTACATCCAACATGCAACACCTCAACCAGCTTTTGGGAATTGAGGAGTTCACTATGCGGCCCCGAGTTCTCAAACTGGAAAGCCTCGCTTACAGCCCCGCCCATCGAAAAAGGCTCACCTGCGGTTCCAGAGGAAACCAGCAAACCGAGCAGTAATGGAAATCCAAAAACTAATCTATTTACATCCATTTCTTTCGAGCTCGTATCGAGACCGCGGATCACTTTATTAACTTGATCTTCAGTTTATTGCTTCTAACTCTGAAGATGGCTGTTTGATCGCTCGGTCCACCGTCAATCAGTGCATGCTCGTTAATTGCCTCGACGGAAATCTCAAGCGTTCCCGGCCTCTTAATGTCGATACAGTTTTCGGGAAATGTTCGAAACAAATTGCGCGAGAAGAAATATCTCTCATCTGTCTCGGCATCAGATTCAGCTGCTTCAGATATGCTATTCAGCGTTTTCTCATCACAGCCAACCAAGAGCAATGAACTGCCTCTGAGCATTGCTGTCGTTTGGGGCTCAAACCCGGCGGATCTTTCAAATGAGATGAGGTTACGTATTGACACACGGTTTCGGCGGTCATCTAGGATCTCGATCCTGAAACGCAGATTCCTAGGATAAAGATATTCACGATCTGACGACACAAGCATTCCGACATCAAGAACGAGAAGCTCATTGAAGCGATATTCAGACTTTGGCAGAAAGGCTTTGACCTGAGCCCGGTCTGAGACGTCAACGACTTTCTCTGGATGCTGCGAAGCGAGGCCGACCCGTATTCGGTTGTTCTCCTGAGCAATAGCGCTAACGCAGCAAACCGCGACTGCAAGTGAGAGATGAAAAAGAATCCCAATAATGCGAGATAACGAGATGTCTTCCGTTCGATTTAGCATTTTTTACCCTCGGCTTCGGCTCCTACGCTCGCTATGCCTACACTCGCACTTATCTGAGTAAGTCACCTGCATAATTGAATCGTCCTCTCTTACCTGAACCCTTAAGCCTCTTTTTGGATAGACGAGCGTGATAGGAAACGCAAGCGGGTCTTCTATCGGCTTCAGACTGGTCTCCATAGGAGCACACTCCGATCTTCCATTGGTTACGACGTAGTGATCTGCTCCGAACTGAGCGATAGCGACACATTTGCCGTCATCGGTACATTCAACATGCAGCACCTCAACCAGCTTTTGGGGATTGAGGAGTTCATTATTCGGCCCCGAGATTTTAACGCGGAAAGCTTCGCCTGCGGGCCTGCCAAGCGAAAAGGGCTCACCTCCGATTCCGGAGAAAACCAGCAAATCGAACAGCAATGGAAATCCGAAAACTAATCTATAAACATACATCCCCTTCAAGCTCCCCGAGTCGAAAATCACTTTGCGACGCGTTCGAATAATGCGTGTATTCCATCGGCAAAGAACAGATCTTTGAACACAAATCGGTCATCGAGCATAGCGGAGAACTGGATCTTTACCGAGTTCTTTTCTTTCATTTCATCGGAAGGCTTCGATACATTTGACCAGTCTGAGAGTTTCAATACTCTGTACTCATGCTGCGGTCCTTGGTTCGTCTGGACACTACTAAAAACCAACATTGCTTCAGCAAAGTCACAGCCATAGTTTCGGAATAATTTGCCCGAGTACCGCATTTTGTTCCTTTGCGCTTCATTAAGCTGTCTCTGAAATGCTCTCGTTGCTGCATTCAACCACGAATACTTGTAGCTTGTTTTATCGCTACTTTTTAGGAGCAAAGCATGCCGGAACGCGTTGAATTCGGTGTCAGATCGAAGCTGATAGCCGGATACGGCCAGGCGGTTCACTTTCTTTTCGAACCCGAATTCGGAACGGACCAATGCGTAGTCGGATGAGTTTTGAGCGTCATCACTCTTTGCTTTCTCTGCGATTAGGCCGATGGCATGGCGATTTCCGATCTTAAACATCGTGGAAGCCACCGGTTGAAACCCACGTTCGAGATTCGTACGAAGCTCCAATTCGAGCTCGGCAGTTGGCTGCTTGCCCCACCCTGCAATACCCGTGAGAACTCGATAATCCCGCCGCTCTTGTTTGCCTGGTTGGCGTTCGACAAAATACAGGGCTCCGTACGAATAGCGAAGCGACGAAAGGACCCTATCAAGAACCTTTTCATTTTCGGACTTCTCCGCTGTTTCTGATTCGCCGGAGTCACAAAGCCCTACGGCCAGAGGCATAACCGTCTTGAAGTAGAATCCTGCTTCGGCTCGGTTATTCAGTCTTGTTTGGGTGTCGCCGGGCGTGAACGATTCAAACCAGTCGTACTCGAACCGCCCTTGCCCCGAGAACTCCATCACGGCAAAGAGCGTTGTCTCATCGAACGTCTCAGATGCGTAAAGCGGAAGCTTGGTAACGCTCTTGAGCCTGTACCCGCACTTCGCTCCCGCATTCAGTTGCCGTGTAAAAGCCTCATGGCCGTCTGCCGATACAAACAAGTACCTGCCCACAATCTCCCATGAATTTGCATTGCTCGACAGAGTAGGGAGACACGTACCGCCATCCGGCGTTTTTGAAATGATCAAACTCGATTGCCCACTTGATTCGCCAACGAACGCGAAGACCAGAAGCAGAAGCGTAATCGTGCACTTGTGATAGCGTGTCAACATCAGGTCTCCAGCGGCTTCATTTTTCCCAGACGCGAATTGAGCAACGCCAACGATTCTTTACGCTCCGGAGTTATTTACGGTGATCTTTCGGTCGGGCAGAATCAAAACTTGACCGGGCCTGCGGTTACGGTGCCGACCAACTCATCAACCAGGCGATCAAACTCGTCCAAGTCCAATAGCATGTCCTCTCGCTCGAGGAATGGTAACCTGTTTGACCGATCACTCCACTCTTTATCGATGACATATCGGATATTCACGCGAAATTGGCCCGAATCGAGCACCTGGAAGTCGTAAACGAACCATTCTCCGGGTGGGAGTGGATTCGAGCCCGGACCGAAGTGAGATTCTTCAGCACTTTCAAAAAGGCCGGTCGCCGGATTCCGCTTCTCCAGCCCGAGTATCAGAAATTCCGCTCGGCCCTCATCGGATAAACCCGGAAGGTACGGCAGATATACATAATCTCCGGAAACATTTTCAACTTCTACCCTCGCTTGTTTCGGCCCCGTCACAGTTAGCCGAGCTCGCACCTCGTTTCCTTTCGGTTTCCGAACTTCGGAGACGACGACTGATTTCAAAAGATCGTCGGGTCGGTAATCATCCTGCACGCTAAGCTCTGTATAACTACCGCAGGCAGCCGAGAACCACGCAACAGCAAGAACCACCGCGAATAAGGACCGCGGTTTGCATAAATGAAGACGAGATAGGAAGTGCATTTCCGTCCTTTAATGATGCCGCGAAACTCGAAGCGGTTGGTTTGCTCTGGATAATTGTAACAAGGGTGTCAAGAGAAAGTAGCCAGAAGACAGAAGTCAGAAGCCAGAAGGAGGCCGGCTGAAGCCGGGACTCAGAACGAGGGGCTGAAGCCGGGACTTGAAGCGTTGAACGGGTTAGAGTTTGGGGGTGATGGTGCCGGTTTCGGAGATGTTGGGGGCGGTTGGGCCGAAGTTGTTGAGCGAAAGGGTGCGGACCTTGCGGATGGCCTCGCCGGTGGGGTCGAGCACGGGGATGCCGCGGCCTTCCTGACGGCCGGCGTGGATCTTGCCGGCGATGAAGCGGCCATCGCGGTCGAGTTCGGCTTCGAGGATCATCGTCAGCGCCAGCTCGGCCTCGAGCCGAAACCAGCCGTAGGTGGCGAAGTTGCCGAGCGAATAGGCGATGAGGCGGCCTTTATAGAGCTCGATGCCGCGGAGCACATGCGGCCCGTGGCCGAGCACGAGATCGGCACCTGCATCGATGACCGTGCGGGAAAAGAGCGGCAGGTTTCCGCGCTTCTCGCCAAAGTACATCTCGGTCCGGTTCGGCACCATTTGGCTGCCCGTGCCCTCGGCTCCCCCGTGAAATGAAACGACGACGATGTCCGCCTTCTTATCAGCTTCGGTGACGAGCCGGCGGGCGGCGACGAGGTCGTTGACGTTCGGGACGATCGTGTTATGGGCAAAGCCGATGAAGGCGACGGTCAGGCCCTTCACCTCAAGATAGGCGGTCGAGTGTTTCAGCCGGTTGCTGCCGGCGTGTTTGAGGCCGAGAGCGTCGAGCGTTTCGCGGGTATCGGCGATGCCGGCAAGGCCAAAGTCGAGCGAATGGTTATTCGCGAGGCTGAGCACATCGAACCCGGCTTCCTGCAAATATTTGCCGTAGCGGGTCGGCATCCGGAAGGCGTAGCAGCGGATCGGTTCGTCCGGCTTGGGCTTGTTCGGCTTGTTGACGTTGACCGGTTCGATCGGCTCGATCGGCACGGTGGGCTTGACCGGCTTTGCAGGCTTGCGAGGGCGGCACTTCGCCGATTCCCCGCCGTCGGTCATCGGGGCTTCAAGGTTTCCGAAGGCGATGTCCGCGGCGGAGAGAAGCGGCTTAACGTCTTTCAGCAGGTCGCGGCCGTCGTTCGGCGGCATTCGGGTATCGTTCGGAAATGGCGAGCCGAGCATTATGTCGCCGACGGCGGCGATGGTGATCGAATTCTTGTTAGAAGGCGTTGGAGTGGGCGTCGCCTTTGCCTCAGCAGATCGCGAGGGTTCGAGGCCGCTGGCAGGCGTCGAACCACATCCGGCGAGACCGGCAATGCCGGACGCAAGGGCAACGAGTCCAAACGCGATAGGTAACGTATTTGTCATTTGCTCTAGGGAAAGAGCCGGGGGCGGCCGGGCGCCCTTTTAACTATAAGATGTCTTCACCGCCTTACGCAGATGCAGGCGCAAGTTTCTCTGAGACCTCGGGCTCGCTTGCGGCTGAGATCTCGTCGGTATCCGCGATAATGGAGCGTTCCACGATCTCTTTTTGCTCGAGTTCGTGGATGGTGTAAGAGCCGGTTGCCGGCGAGGCAGAGGCGATGCGGCCGATGTAGCGAAGCTTGCGGCCTTCGGCGAGCAGCTTGCGGATCCGCGGTTCGGCAAACGTCCATCCGCCCATGTTTTGCGGCTCTTCCTGTGCCCAGACGATGTCCTTCGCGTTCGGATATGCGGCGAGTACTTCGGTTACCGCCGCCGACGGGAAAGGATAGAACTGCTCGAGTCGGACGAGTGCGACGCGGCCATCGTGCGAATCTTCGCGGCCGGCCTGCAGGTCATAAAAGACCTTGCCGGAGCAGAGCACGACGCGAACCACTTTCGAGCGATCCTCGACCGCCGCGTCATCGATCACGGGACGGAAACCGCCCTCGGTCAATTCGTCGATCTGCGACGCCGCGGCCGGCAACCGAAGCAGGCTCTTGGGCGTCATCACGACCAGCGGGCGAACGCTATCGCTCTTGACCTGCCGCCGGAGCATATGGAAATACTGGGCCGGCGTCGTCGGGTAGCAAACCTGTAAATTGTTCTCGGCACAGAGCTGCAAGAAGCGTTCAAGCCGGGCCGATGAGTGCTCCGGCCCCTGGCCCTCGTAGCCATGCGGGAGCAGCAACACGAGGCGGCATTTCTGGCCCCATTTGTCCTCGGAGGCGGCGATGTATTGATCGATGATGACCTGTGCGCCATTGGCAAAGTCGCCAAACTGCGCTTCCCACATGACAAGTGCGTCATTCGCCTTGACCGAATAACCGTATTCAAATCCGAGCACGGCGTTCTCCGAGAGCGAGCTGTCAAAGACCTGAAAGCGTGCAAGCGGGTCGTCTTCGCTGCGGATGTCGCCAAGCGGCGACCAGAGGTCACCGGTATTGGTGTCATACATCAGGGCATGCCGCTGCGAGAATGTTCCGCGGCCGGAGTCCTGCCCGCTTAGTCGGACGCGGTGGCCTTCCTTGACGAGCGAGCCGAACGCCATCGCCTCGCCAAACGCCCAATCCATCGGCACCTCGCCGGTGCCCATCTTCGCACGGCGGCCGAGCTGGCCGACCATTTTCGGATTGATCGAAAAGGCCTCGGGGATGAGCGTGATCGTGTCCGCGATCTCGCGGAGCACTTCACGGGCGGTGCCGGTTTCGATGACCGCCGAGCCATCCTCTTCGGCCGGGTGCGGCGGAAGCTCGGTCCGCTTTTTCGAGCCGCCGGCGATCTCTTTGGCGCGTTCGAGAATACCTTCGTACTTGCCGACGATCTGGCCCGTCATCTCGGCAAGCTCTTCCTCGGTGATCACGCCTTCGCGGATCAGGTGCTGTGCGTAAAGATGGCGGACGCCCGGATGCGCCTTGACCCGCGCGTACATCAGCGGCTGCGTGTAGCTCGGCTCGTCGCCTTCATTGTGGCCAAGCCGACGGAAACCGACGAGGTCGAGAACGACGTCCTTGTTATATTCCTGCCGATAATCGAGCGCTATCTGGATAACGCGATAGGCCGCTTCGGGGTCGTCGCCGTTGATGTGAAAGATCGGCGTCTGTGTGATCTGTGCGGCGTCGGTCGAATAGATCGAGCTGCGGCTCGCCTCGGGCGATGTCGTAAAGCCGATCTGATTGTTAATGATTATGTGGATGGTGCCGCCGGTCCGGTAGCCGCGAAGGCTCGCAAGCTGGAGCGTTTCCATCACAATGCCTTGGCCGGCGAATGCCGCATCGCCGTGAAGCAGAACCGGCAGAATGCGGTCGTGGACGGCGTCCCGCTCACGCACATCGGCCTCATGGCCGCCGAGGAGCTGATCTTGACGCGCGCGGGCCATTCCCTCAACGACCGGATCGACGAATTCAAGGTGCGAAGGGTTACAGGCAAGCTCGATCAGGATCTCTTTGCCGGACTTCGCCTGCCGCTTTCCGATCGCTCCCTGGTGATATTTTACGTCGCCTTCATCGGCCGGGAAGCTCGGGTGCGAGCTGCCCTCAAAGATGGTGAAGATGCGCTCGGCGAGATCGCCCGAATGGACATCGCCGACGATATTTGCAAGTACATTGAGCCGGCCGCGGTGGGCCATTCCCATAAAGATCTCGTCAACGCCGCGGTCGGACGAGCTTTCGACCAATTGGTCGAGCATCGGGATAACCGTCTCGCAGCCCTCGAGCGAGAAGCGTTTTTGGCCGAGATATTTCTTGTGCAGAAACTGCTCGAACTGCTCGGCCTCGATCAGCCTAAGGAGAAGTTCTTTCCTGACCTCCGGGGCAAGCGGTTCGGTATCAACGAAGTGCTTGCGGATCTGCCGCCGGATCCATTCCTTCTCTTCCTTGCTCTGGATGTGGCGATACTCGGTGCCGACCTTGCCGCAGTAAGCTCGGCGGAGTATCTCAAGAATGCGGCGAAGCGTCAGCGTCTTTTCGCCATGGAGCCCGCCGGTTATGAACTCACGGTCGAGGTCCCAGATGGTCAGGCCAAAGTTCTCAAGCTCGAGCTCCTCTGCGTTGTAGGGTGCCATATCGAGCGGGTCGATATCGGCGAGAAGGTGGCCGCGGGTCCGATAGGCATTGATGAGCTGCAGGACGTTGGCCTGCTTTTCGGTCTGCTCGCCAATGCGGTCGCCGCCGAAAAGTGCGGGGTTGAAATCCTCGGCCCAACGCATCGGCGGTATCTTGATCTCAAGCTCAGTAAAGACCTTGTCGTAAAAGCCTTCCTGGCCGACGAGCAGCTTATGGATCTTTGCGAGGAAGAAGCCGCTCTCGGCACCCTGTATGACGCGATGGTCGTAGGTGCTCGTCAGCGTCATCGTCTTGCTGATGCCGATCTGCGAAAGTGCGGCCTCGGTCATCGCCTGATACTCGGCCGGATACTCGATGGCGCCGGTCGCGATGATCGCGCTCTGGCCGGACATCAGCCGCGGGTTTGAAGCGACGGTGCCGATAGTTCCGGGATTTGTCAGCGAGATGGTCGTGCCCTGAAAGTCGGCGATCTCAAGCTTGCCGTCGCGGGCCTTGCCGACCTGCTCGTTGAAGCCATCAAGGAACTCGCGGAAGGTCATCTTTTCGCAACCCTTGATGTTCGGGACAAGCAGGCTCCGCGAGCCGTCCTTTTTCTCGATGTCGATTGCGATGCCGAGATTGATGCTTACGTTCTCGACCCGCGAGGGAGCGCCGTCGACGACGGCATAGCCCTTATTCATCGTCGGATAAGCCTTTGCCGATTGCACGATCGCCCAGGCGATGAGATGTGTGAACGAGACCTTGCCTTTGCCACGGGACTTGAGCTGTTCGTTGACGACGCGGCGATTTTCTTCGAGCAGCTTGACCGGCACGTCGCGAAAGCTCGTCGCCGTCGGGACGGTCAAGCTCTGCTCCATGTTCTCGACGATCTTCTTCGCCGGGCCGAAGATCGCCTTGGTCTCAACGCCGGCCGGTGCGGGCGGAGTCGAGGGCTTTGCGGCAGGCTCGGGTTTCGCAGCCGGTGCGGGTTTCGCTTCTTCAACCGGCTTGACGGGCGCATCCGGGTCGGGCATTCCGCCACTCAAAAGCTCGCCAAAATAGCTCTGCCAGGATTCGTCCACCGACCGCGGGTCGTTCTTATAACGCTCAAGCAACGCCTCGACATAGCTGGCGTTTGCTCCAAAGTTGTCCGTAATGAATTCCGAAATGTTCGTGATCTTGTCGCTCACTATAGTATTTTCCTTAAAACTTAGATAAATGGCACCGAAAGTAAACTTTAATTTTAACCGAAACCGCGGAAAAAGATAAGGAGCGGCTATTTGCCGTCCTTGCCCACCGGATTGGCTATTGTAATGTCGATATCGACCGGAACGACGCGTTTGTGGTGGATGCCGAATCGCTTAAAGCGGCCGAAAACGAAGACGCGGCCCGCGACGCGCCAGACGGGCTGAGAGTCGCGCATCTCACGCCAGGCGGCCTGAACAATGCGATGCGTCGGGACAAAGATGGTCACCGGCGAAGGCAGCAATATTTGTTCGCCCTTCTGAAACTTGAACTCGGTTCGAAATTCATCGACCGCAACGGGAATACCGTTGACGGTCATCTCGGAAAAGCTTATGAAATCGACGCGGCCGCTGTGCGGCATTGCGGAAAGCTCGATCGGCATCTCAAAGCTCAGGCCGGTGAGCGAGATGTCTTTGAGCACGACCTTTTCTGTATCTATCTCGGTGGTGACTGTTGGCGAGGACGGGTCTTTCGGTTCGGCCGTTTCGCTCACGGTGACGATCTGTTTATGGACCTTATAGCCGCGGATCTTGTCCGGGAGTTCCTGTGCCGAGACGACACCGGCGGCGAGCAGGCAAGCGAGAACCGCCGCTGCGATACGGTAGCGACGCAAGAACCAGAAACTGCCGGTGCCCGTTCGCATTATATCTCAGGGGTTTGAGGCCGTTTTGGTTTCGGAGTCCAGTGCGGATTCAGTCGGCTCTGCCTTCACATCTCCTTTGCCCTCAAGGTCGAGCCGGATGGCATCTAGCAATCCGTTGATGAACTGCGTAGCTTCGTAAGACGAGAAGGTCCGGGCGATCTCAAGCGCCTCATTGATTACGACGGTTCCCGGCGTATCTTCGTAGAGAAATTCATAGACCGCGAGCCGCAGAATGTTGCGGTCAACCACGGCCATCCGCTCAAGCCGCCAATGCTCGGCCCGCGACATTATCGTTTTATCGATCGCCGCAAGATTTTTGAGCGTGCCGGTGACGATGCGGTCGGCGAATTGACGCGGCATAACGGACTCGGCGGCAAGTTTTTCGACCGCGATCAGTGACTTCGACGAAAGTATCTCGAAATGCTTGTCGGCATCTGCGGCTATCCCGGCAAATTCGCGCTTCTCATCGGCCTTCAACGCTGTCGCGGCCGAAACGGTGGCGGCTAAACGGCCGAGCTGGTCGCGTGCGGAGGCGAGCCTTTGGCGAAGGCTGCTAAGGTCCGGAGAGGAACCGCTGACCAAAACGCCCATCGCCGTTTTGAAGGATTCTTCGGCACGGTCGAGGCTGAAAACGAGTTCTTTGTGATCTGTAAGAAAGGGCGAATTGCGGTCGTAAGGGTCGAGTTTTTTGAGATACGGCCGCAGACGCGTCGCTGAAGTGCGGAGGCGGTCAAGCGTTTCGGGCACCGCCGAAATGCTCTTGGCTGAACCCTCGGCCAGCGATTCGAACCCAAATTCGGACCAGAAGGGCACCGTCGCGTCCCGATCCGTTTCAAGGAAATCGGCCGCGAACAGCATCTGGAGTGCGCATTCACGAGCCTTTCGCCGCACCCCGGAGCCCTTGCTTTGTTTTTCAAACGACATGTTGACGAACTTTTCCCGCTTCTGCAGGTCGTTCGAGCTCGGCGATCTGTTTATGCAGATTCGCGACCTCGATGGCGGTCACCGCCGCTTCGTATCCCTTGTTTCCGGCCTTGCCGCCGCAGCGATTTATCGCCTGCTCGAGCGTATCGGTCGTTAATACACCAAATATCGAAGGGACGCCTGTTTCCATTCCTACCTGTGCGACGCCCTTTGCCGCCTCGCCGGCGACGTAGTCGAAATGCGGCGTCTCACCGCGGATAACGACCCCGAGCCCGATAACTGCATCAAACCGGCCCGACTCGGCGGCTTTCAGCATCGTCTGCGGTATCTCAAAAGATCCGGGCACTTCAAAAACGTTTACGGCGTCCTCATCAGCGTCGTGCTGGCCGAGGGCGTCGAGTGCACCGCTCAAAAGCTTTGATGTCAGGAACTCATTCCAGCGGCTCACGACGATGGCAAATCGCAGGCCCTGAGCGTTTATTCGGCCTCGGTGTATTTTCGGTTGCAAAGTCAATGACCTCCAAGAAGCTTGCGGCTTCCTAACCTTAGAGTATAGAGAAGCCGAAATTGAAACTGCAAGGATACTTTTCGATTGCATTGCAGATACGGATGAGGGAATAATGATGAGGTGCGAATGGCTGCGGCAGAAAGTGTCATCGAGACCGAGGAGACGCTCATCATCGAAACTCCCGAGCGGGTGCCGCTTGCCTTTGCGCTTGCGTCCATCGGCAATCGCTTTTTAGCGGTCGCGATCGACCATTTGATCCAGTACGTAACTTATATCGCGGTGATCGCGATCGGCTTTTCGATCGCGGGTGCGTTCGGTTTCGGCGGGCCGGATTCGACGGTAGAGAGCCTTGTCAGCGAGGCGCCGAAGTGGGTGATCGCGTTGGTCGTCCTGCTTCTTTTTCTGGTCTTTTCGGCGTATTTCATTATTTTCGAATGGATCTGGGAAGGCCAAACGCCGGGCAAGCGGCTGATGAAGCTCCGCGTGATCCGCGAGGACGGCCGCCCGATAACGCTCTGGGAATCGGCCGCCCGCAATCTTGTTCGTGTTTTTGACGCGGCTCCCGGCTTTGTGATCCCGGTCTATTCGGTCGGGCTGATAACGATCTTTTTGAGCAATCGCGATCAGCGGTTCGGCGACATTTTTGCGGGAACGGTCGTCATCCGCGAGCGGAGCGACGAGGCTCCGACCTTCGACGAGACGTTCTCAAACCCGATCGCCGACGGAGCCTTCCGCCGCGTGCAGAAACCGCTGGAAATGCATGCGGACATCTCAAAGCTGACCTTCGATGAGGTCGAGGTAGCGGAGAATTTTCTGCGGCGGCGATGGGACCTGACGGACCGCCAGAGGCAATGGATGGCATGGCGGATCGCTCTTCCGATGATGTTCAAGCTCAAGCCGCAATATGCGGCGGAGCATTTCACGTATGAAGGTTTTCTTGAGGAGGTCGTCCATCGCTTTAATGCCCGTTCGCGGTTTTTGAATTAGCCATATTGCCACAAGTTCTTTTACCGTGATAACTTTTCCTTATCCCGCACAGGGTTCTGTCCCCGATCTTACTGACCTATTGTGAAAAAGAACGTTTTATTGACCGGCGGTGCCGGTTTTATTGGTTCGCATTTATGCGATGATCTGCTGCGGAGCGGAGATTGGCGGGTTGTCATCATTGACGACCTCAATGATTTCTATTCGCCGGAGATCAAGCGTGCAAACCTTGCTGCCTTTGCGGGTTCGCCCGACGTAGAGTTCATCGAGGGCGATATTCGCGATTGCGAAAAGCTTGAAAAGGTCTTTGCGAATAACCGGTTCGACCAAGTAGTGCACCTCGCCGCAAGGGCGGGCGTACGGCCATCGTTGACTCAAACTAAGCTTTATTACGATACGAACGTGATCGGAACGCTGAACCTGCTCGAGCTTGCCCGCGAGCACGGCGTTCCGCACTTCGTTTTCGGGTCTTCCTCAAGCGTTTACGGGGCTACGTGCGCCGTGCCTTTCAAAGAGGACGCGACGATCCGCAAGCCCATCTCGCCTTACGCGGCGACGAAGGCCTCGGGCGAATTGCTCTGTCACACGTATTCGCACCTTTACGACCTACGGACCGTCTGTCTTCGTTTCTTTACGGTTTATGGCGCTCGGCAGCGGCCGGATCTTGCTATCCACAAGTTCACGCGGCTGATCGCCGAGGGCAAGCAGGTTCCGATGTTTGGTGATGGTACTACGCGACGGGACTACACCTACATTGACGACATCATTCAGGGCGTAAGGGCGGCGATGGACTACACCGCGACCAAGCACGAGGTGCTGAACCTCGGCGAATCGGAAACGACGGAGCTGAAGCGTTTGATCGAGCTGATCGAGGAAAGCTTGGGACGAAAGGCGACCATTGACCGCCAGCCGCTGCAGCCCGGCGATGTGCCGATAACGTACGCGGATATCACACGAGCCCGCGAAGTGCTCGGTTATCAGCCGACGACCAAGATCGAGGAAGGAATTCCCAAGTTCGTCAAATGGTTTCTTTCGACCGCGGCAGCGAATGCCGCGGCCTAGCCCGACCAACCTTACAACCGCACTATTTTTGCACTGCTTCCGTTGCGAGTGTCTTCGTTCAGTGCGTTGCGCGTATCGACGATCAGCGAAGCAAGCTCACAGACGCGCTTGTAGTCGATGCCCGAGTGCTCGGTGCAGATGATGACGCAATCGGCAGACTTGATCAGGTCGTCGGTGAGCTCCTGATTGTAGAGTGGGTCGCCGGCACCGATGGTGTAGGCATGGTCGAAGGTGACCTCTGCAACGAATGGGTCGTGGTAGCTGATCTCGGCTCCACGCGAGCGGAGGAGGTCGATGATCGAAAGTGCCGGCGATTCGCGCATGTCGTCGATGTCTTTCTTGTACGCGACGCCGAGGATAAGTACACGCGAACCGTTGACCGCCTTGCGTGCGTCATTTAGCGCGGTCGAGACGAGCTTTACAACGTAAGCCGGCATGCTCGAATTGACCTGCTCGGCGAGCGAAATGAATTGAGAATCAAAGCCGTGCTGGCGTGCCTTCCATGAAAGATAATGCGGGTCAAGCGGGATGCAGTGGCCGCCGATGCCCGGGCCCGGAAAGAAGGGCATAAAGCCGAAGGGCTTTGTCGCAGCGGCACGAACGACCTCCCATGTATCAATGCCGAGCGTGTTGCAGAGCTTCGCCATCTCGTTCGCCATGCCGATATTGATCGCCCGGAAGGTGTTCTCCCAGAGCTTGCAGGCCTCGGCAACGCGTGCCGACGAAACGGCGTGGACCTCATTGACGATCTGCCGGTATAGCTCGGCCGCGACCTCGGTCGAATCCTTCGAAACGCCGCCGACGACCTTCGGTATGTTGTGCGTCTGAAACTGCGGATTGCCGGGATCGACCCGCTCGGGCGAGAAGGCAAGCAGGAAGTCCTTATCAAGCGCGAAGCCTTTCTCCTCAAGCATCGGCTGGAGCACCTCGTCGGTCGTGCCCGGATAGGTCGTCGATTCGAGAATAACGAGCTGGCCGCTGCGCATATATTTTTGGATCTCTTCGCCGGCCGAAATAATGTACGACATATCCGGGTCCTTCGTCTTCCGGAGCGGCGTCGGGACACAGATGATGATGACGTCGCAGTCTGAGAGCCGGCTGAAATCGGTCGTCGCGGTCAAGAGACCTTTTGAGACGCTCTCCGCGACGTGTTCGCCCGGTACATCGACGATGTAGGATTCGCCGTTGTTGATCGATTCCGTCTTTGCCGTATCGACTTCAAAGCCGATGCCCTTGAATCCTTTTCGGCAAAACTCAACAATGAGCGGAAGCCCAACATATCCGAGCCCAACAACGCCGATGACCGCGCTTCGGTCCTTTATATTCTCTAAAAACGCTTGTTTCATTTTGGAAATCACTGAGTTTAAGTACTTTTGCACCGATCAAGAACGTATGAAAGGCGAAATTACAACGCTATTTCAGCTTTAGCGCTTTAGTCAAGCGGTTTGCGGATTTATGTTAATATCGGATTCAGTTTGACCGGTCTGCACCGATGAAATACCCGATAGAATCTACGAACCCCGTAGTCCGAACGTTGATCGAAGGAGCAGCTCCGCAGCCAGCCCGGCTTGCGGCCGCTCGAGGCGTTCTGCCATTGCCGCAGGCGGACCTGCTCGAAGCTCTTGCCCATCTTGCGTCCGATGCCGACGCGGCGATCGCAACCGCGGCCAGGGAAACGCTCGCCGGGCAAGAGGCCGGAGCAGTCTCGGCCGTGCTTCAGAGCGAGAATGCACCGCGGGCCGTTCTTGACCACTTTGCCGCACATCCGGGCGTGGCGCCCGAGATACACGAGATAGTCTTCCGCAATCCGAAGACCTCGCCAGAGGCTATAGTTTCGCTCGCCGAGAACTCGACGAGCACGGCCATTCTTGATTCGATCGCGACGAACCAGCAACTTCTTATCCGCCACCCAAAGCTGATCGATGCCGTTCTTGCGAACCCGAACCGCAGCCCGGACGCTGAGCGCCACGTTGCCGAGACGCGCCGTGAATTCTTTGAAAAGGAACGCGGTGCCGAGCAGATCGCCAACGAACTTCGCGCTCAGGGCAAAGAGGCCGCGGCCGAGTTTTTCGAAAGCGTGGAGTCGGACCTTGACTTTGAGGATGCGATGCTGATCGCGGCGATGATCGAGGTGCCGGATGCGGACACGGACGATTCGTGGATGGGGCTCGAATATATCGAGGAACTCTACGAGGAGACCGACGAGCAGCGGAAGCACGCGCTTCATAAGATACTCGGCGAGTTAAAAGGCGAAGAAGGCGACGTCTCGTACGAGCGGGTTTCGATGATCAACCGCGTGATGATGATGGGAATGAAGGACCGCGTAAAGCTCGCGATGAAAGGCGACCGCGAGGCTCGGAACATCCTTATCCGCGACCCGAACCGCATCGTGGCCCAGGCGGTAATCAACAATGCTCGGATAACCGAGCAGGAGGTCGAAAAGATCGCTGCTATGCGTGCGGTTCCGGAAGACGTTCTGCGGACCATCGCAAACGGTCGGCAATGGGCCCGCAACTACGCTGTTATCCATAACCTCGCCCGCAACCCGCGAACCCCGATCGCAAGCGTGCTGCCGATCTTAACGCGTCTGCAGGCCCGCGACCTGATCGTGATGTCAAAGAACAAAAATATTTCGGACGCGGTCCGTCGGCAGGCACTTAGGCTATCGCAGATGAGAAAAGGCGGCTAGGAGAGTCGGTCGAAGACGCGGCCGCTATTTGATATCATCAGGGGTTTGGCGGTCGATACCTATGGCGGGCTTTTTCGGCAAACTCAGGACAACGCTCGAAATGATCAAGTTCGAGCACACGCTGTTTGCGCTTCCTTTCGCATTCCTCGGGGCGGTTCTTGCAGCCGACGGCTTTCCTACGTGGCGGAAGATACTTTGGATCACTGTTGCAATGGTCGGCGCACGCTCGGCGGCGATGACATTTAACCGCATAGTCGATCGAGAGATAGACGCCGCCAATCCGCGAACGGCAAACCGCGAACTCCCGGCCGGCCGCCTTTCGCTCACCTTTGCCTGGGCCTTTTTGCTGGCCTCGGTCGCGGTCTTCGTCTTTGCGGCATATTCGCTCAATTGGCTGACTTTCGCGCTCTCACCGGTCGCACTGATTAGCGTGCTCGGCTATTCATACGCCAAACGGTTCACCGCCTTTGCCCACGTGCTTCTCGGATGGGCACTTGCCATTTCGCCGACGGCGGCGTGGATAGCGGTTCGCGGTGCTATCGATTCTGAAGTGCCGATCCTGCTTTCGCTTTTTGTTCTGATGTGGACGGCGGGCTTTGATGTTCTTTACGCTTGTCAGGATCACGACTTTGACACGAAGGCTGGGCTGCACTCGATACCGGCACGCTTCGGTATTGCCCGCTCGCTTTGGATCGCACGGCTCTTCCACTTTCAGTCGGCCATCGTTCTTCTTCTTATTCTGGCCTTTACCGGGCTCGGTTGGCCGGCATATCTCGGTGCCGGACTCGTGATGGCATTGCTCGTTTACCAGCACACGCTCGTCAAGCCGAACGACCTTTCGAAGATGAACGCGGCCTTTTTCACGACCAATGCATTCGTCAGCGTGATACTCCTTGTCAGCTTTGCCGCCGCCGTCTTTACCCGCGAAACCGGCCTATGAAACCTGTTCTCAATGATCAGGATACAGGGCTCAGCCGGCTGCTTACGTCGGCCGGTATTAGGCGGCGCTTTGGCTCCGATGAGCTTATATTCTCTGAAGGCGAGAGTGCGGATAACCTGCCGGTAGTCATCAGCGGCCGGGTGAAGATGGTGCACTTTCTCGAGCCCGGCAAGGAGGTCATAATCGGCATCTTCGACCGCGGGGAGATGTTTGCCGTGCCGCCGGTATTTGACGGTAAGTCGTACCCATCGGCAGCGATCGCGATGGAACCGACCGAGCTTCTTCTTATTCCGCGAAAAGCCTTTCTCGAACTCATCAGGACCTCGCCCGATTTTGCCCTTTCCGTCATCGAATGGATGTGTGCGATGCTCCGCGAAAAGACGGCGACGATACAAAACCTCGCTACCGCTTCACCCGAACATCGGGTTGCAAATGTCTTGTTAAAGTTGGCCGATCGCGAGGAACGAATCGGGCCGGTCCGGATCGAACTCCGGCGTCAAGAGATCGCCGAGATGGCGGGCCTGACGACGGAGACGACGATCCGAGTGATCCGAAAGCTTGCCGACAAAGAGCTTCTTGAGATCGACCGCGGCAAGGTGATCATTGATCCCAACGGCCCGCTTCGCGAACTTCACCGGAGTTAGCCTGAATCGACGGCACCTTACTCACGTAATTGAACATCCGGTTCGCTATCGCACGTGCACGCAGCTTCATAAAATCGGCCCGTTCACCCGCAAAGCTCTCATCCACGGTCGCGTCAAAAAGCTCGAGCCATCGTTTGAAATGGTCAAGTTCAAGCGGCGTCTTCAGGTTAAGTTCGCCGTGCACTTGCAGCGGGTTGCGGCCGTGCTTTGCGTAAACTCCGGTTTGAAAGACGATCGTCTCCCAGAAATCACCGATGATCGGCAAATGATGAGCGAGGTCGAGCTTGGCGACGTCCGTAAAAATGTAGCCGATCACGTCGTCTCCCAGAGCCTTAGAGTAGAACCGCTCCATCAGCAGATCGATGTCCTGTCTGTTTTCGATGTCAGCCATTCTGATAATTCAATTCTCAAGTGCAGCCGGGCCGCCGTTATGCTAAGTACGAGCGGCGCCAACGAGGCGGCGCCGCTCATTTTGAATCAAAGGTTCGGGGTCGTCAGTTCGCTACTCCAACTTGTCGACGACCTCTGACGTGCCGTTTTCACCTTTTGTAAACATCAGCTTCAAGGCGAACCAGACGAACGCTACCGCACCGATCGCAAAGATCGTGTCGCCAAAGAGCCGCATCCACCTCAGCGTCGACATCAGGTCCGACTGCATAAACTCAGGGCTGCGTGCCGACCAATACCCGACCGAGACCGATTGATATGTCTGGAGCAGGCCGATAGGCAGCAGGCTGAGCAATATCTCAAGCATCATTCCGATATTGATCGCCCAGAAAGAGAACGCCAGCAGCTTGGTGTTCCAGATCCTTTCCGGCTGCATTGCCCGCATACAGAACAGCAGCAAGCCGAGCCCCAACGTTCCATAGACACCGTAAAGCGCACCGTGAGCATGGACCGCGGTCGTGTTCAGGCCCTGCATATAGTAGAGTGCGATCGGCGGATTTATCATGAATCCAAAGACGCCCGCACCGACCAGATTCCAGAAGGCGACCGCGACAAAAAAGTAAACGATCCACTTATATTGCTCTAGCCACGGCCTCGCTTTGGAATGGCGAATGTTATCCATCGCCTCATACCCGACAAATACAAGCGGCACGATCTCAAGTGCACTAAACACCGCACCAAACGCGATAGCTACCGTCGGCGTGCCTGCAAAATACAGATGATGTAGTGTTCCGATGATGCCGCCGCTCAGGTATATCGCCGCCGAGAACAGTGCAGCGAACGCAGCGTGCTCCGCCTTGATCACGCCCAAGCGAGCAAAAAGAAACGCGATAACGGTCGTAGCGAAAACCTCAAAGAAGCCTTCGACCCAAAGGTGAACGACCCACCATCGCCAGTATTCGACGACGGTAAGATGCGAACGCATTCCCCAGAAAAGTCCGGGTGCGTAAAAGAACGCGATGCCCGCCGTCGTAACAAGATAGAGAACCACAAGCGATCGGCTGCCATCGGCACGAAGCGCGGGGATCGCGCTACGTGCAATCAGGACCAGCCATAAGAGAAGGCCGACCAACAAAGCGGCCTGCCAGACTCGGCCGAGATCGACGTATTCGTAACCCTGATGGCCGAACCAGAACCAAAGATCGCCCGGGAGCAGATGCATCACGCTTGCCCATTGGCCCGCCATCGATCCAAGTACCACGATCAGCAATGCTCCAAATAGCAGGTTGACGCCCAGCCGCTGAAACTTCGGCTCAAATCCGCAAATGTACGGTGCAATGAATAGCCCCGCCGCGAGCCAAGCCGTCGCGATCCAGAATATGCCAAGCTGGACGTGCCACGTTCGTGTGACGACGTACGGCAAATAATCAGCGAGCGGGAATCCGTAGAAACCACCGCCCTCGACGCCATAATGCGCCGTGATTATGCCCATTACAATTTGCAGCAAAAATAGAAGCGAGACGATGACGAAGTATTTCACCGTCGCCTTTTGCGATGGCGTGATCGTTTCGCCTATTAACGGATCAGTATCCGGAGTGACAGGCGATGTCGCTTCTTTGTGCCAGCCGGCGTAGAACCACACCATCGCCCCGATGCTTAGGATCAGAGCGATGACGCTGACGCCGGTCCAAATGATCGAGCTGTCGGTCGGCACATTCCCGACCAGTGGCTCAGACGGGAAATTGCTTGTGTACGAGATGTCGTTGTCGGGACGGTTCGCCGCCGATGCCCAAGCGGTCCAGAAAAAGAATGAATTCAACTTTCGCAGACGGTCCGGATCAGATTGCGCACCACGCTGAATAGCATAGTCATCGCTGCCGTTGCTAAAGATGTCTGTATAATGCGCGAGATTGTGTTCAAACGCACGAGCCCGGAGCGGATCGACCGTAAGCCGCTGGGTTGCCGGGTCGTACTTGTTCGTTCGCATCAGATCGGTCAACCGCTGGATCATCGCCGCCCGCTCTTCGCTCGGCATTGAGCTTCCATCGGCCCCGAAGCGGCCTTCGGTCCATTCGTTCAGGATGAAGAGCGATTCGCGATGCAGATAGTCGGCGGTCCAATCCGGGGCAACATAGCTGCCGTGGCCCCATATCGATCCGACCTGCATTCCGCCCATCGCCTGCCAGACGTTCTGCCCGTCCATTATCTGCTCGGCCGGGATCATAACCTGGCCGTCTGATGTCACGACCTCAAGCGGGATCGGGGGCACCTGCCGAAAGATCTCAGAGCCGACCCATCCCAAAATGGCAAACGAGAAAATGAATACCACCGCGAAAACGATCCAAAGTTTCTTCATTGATTTCCTCCTAAGCTCGGACTGGCCGCTTCTATGCGGCCTTGAATTTTGTGACGAGCAGATGCAGGCCGCTCTCGGCCACGGCTTCGTGCTCGACCTCGGCATCCAGTGTGATCAAGGTTCCTTCGGTCAGTTGGCACGAATCTTCAAGGTCCGGCCCGGCCCGAAATGTTCCGTTGCCGGCCAGACACAAGACCGTGATCGGTTCCGCCGCCTTGTGCTTCTTGAGCACCGCTCCTTCGCGCATTTTGATCTGCAGTACCCGGCGATATGGCCCGTCAAAAAGTTGCTCGGGCTGGAGATCACGCCCGTCGTCGGGCTCACTGCCAAACGTCAGCCTGCTGATTTCGGTAATGTGGTTCATTGCGTTTAGCCTGCGATCGATTCAAACCTAACGAACAAAGGGAACTAAGAAAATGAGCAGAATCATAAAACCGGAGAAAGTTTCTCTCGCACAGAAAAAAGCGCAGAGAAATGCCCGGACAATGATGCTGACATCGTCACCTTCCCCGGTTCGCGGTAAAATTGCAGTGAGGTTGCTGATCAGCCGGGCGGAAGTTTCCGGCATAGTGGGCACGGCCTCGGCCGTTAAGGCGATTCGGCAAAGCGCTTGAAGGCCTCGAGATATTTTAGCGATTGCTTTCTGAACATGCCGGGCATCAGCCAGCTGAAGATCTTCATAAATCCCCTGAACTGAAACTCGTTCTCGGAGGTGTAGAGCGTGCGGCCCTCGCCGAGCGGTTCGAAGCGATTGCGGACGATGTTGAAGACGCCATCGGCTTCGTAAGTACCGGCAAACTCACGCGGCAGGTTCTTTACAGTGATGGTCTCGATCATCTCCATCTTCCGGCCATTCATATCAAATTTGAGCCGCGACCTTGCGCCGACCTCACCGGGCGTTCCTTCGAGATGCTCAAAGCTCTCGAGACCTTCCATCCACTCGTAGAGGTTTTCCACGCTGTCGAAGAGTGCAACGACCTCGTCAACCGGCTTTTCAATTTCGATCGCGACGTTGTATTTCATTGATCTCCTCTATTTCCTTCTAAGTACACGCCGCAGTTCCTTTTCGGTAAGGCCGACGCGTGTGCGAAGGATCGCCTCGTACTCGGCGGGCGTGTAGAGCGGGTAATCGGTTCCGAAGGAGATGCGCTCGAGCCCAAGCCGTCTAATATATCTGGCGAGCACGGCGAACTCGTCATCGGTCAGTTTGCGGACGCCTTCGCTGTCTTTATCGAGAGCAACGGCAGAGATATCGAAGGTGATCTTGTGTCTCCCGAGCGTCGGGTCTGTGTTGAGCTTTTCGATAAAGGCATTGAGGAACGCCCGCGTCCGCTGGTTGAAGCCGCCGGATGTGCCGAAGTGGGCGATGCGGAGCTCGACCGGGCCGAGGTCTTTCAGAATCGAACCTGCGAGAAGGTCGATATCCGGCTTGCCGAATCGGCGATGGCTGTTGTCAAAGTGCAACAGGATCGGCATCTTGTGCTTCGCCGCGAACTCAAAGACAAGCTTTACCTTGGCAAGGTGCTCCGGCACGGTCAGATAAACTTGGTTGGCGTTGTGGTGAAGCTTAATGCCGTCCATTTTGAGCCGCGTCCGGCATCGCTCAAGCTCCGCAAGTGCGTAGTCGCGGAGCGCGTCGACGCTGCAGAGGGCACGGGTCTTTCTCGGGTGTTTATCACGCGCAGTGGCAACGAATGAATTCTCCCGCTCAACTAGTTCGCGCTCATTTTTGAACCCACCGAAGTCTTCCGCCGAATAAACATGCGCCATCGAGATCAGGTCGATCCGCCCGACCGCCGTGTTGCGGAGAATGACGTCGATATCCGAGTAATATTCATCGGCCCTCGAAAACGGTATGCCAAGTCCCTTCCAGATCTTGATCAGCTCCGGGCTAAGGATATGCACGTGCCCATCGGAGATCGGCTCGGCCGCCTTTATCGCCGCCGAAGCGGCAAATGCCGAAATGGACACTAGAACTGCAAGGACGCGAAAGATCATCGCTTCACCGCCGTGCCGCTCCTTTATATACCGTCCCGCCTTTCATCACAAATTTCACATCTTCGAGGAGTTTGATGTTGGCGATCGGATCGCCCTCGACGGCGATGATGTCCGCAAACTTTCCGGCGGTGATCGAGCCGATCTGGTCGCTCATGCCGAACAGGTCAGCGTTGTTGACGGTGGCTGCCTGGATAGCGGCCATCGGCGTCATGCCCCACTGGACCATATACGCAAACTGTTTGCCGTTCATGCCGTGCGGGTAAACGCCGGCATCGGTACCGAAGGCGATCTTGACGCCCGCCTCGACCGCCTTTTTGAAATTCTCACGTTGCTTTTGGCCAACGACCCGCTCTTTCTGCAGAACGATCTCCTCAACGCCGCGCTTGGAATACTCGCTCAGGATGTAGTCGCTGACGTAGATGTCGGCAGAAAGATATGTGCCGCGTTCCTTCATCATCCGAATGCCTTCGCCATCGATCAGGCTGCCGTGCTCGATAGAAGCGACTCCGGCCTTCACCGCCATCTTTATCGCGTCGGTGCCATGCGAATGGGCCGCGACCTTAACGCCAAGCCGAGTGGATTCATCAACGAGTGCATCCATCTCCTCTTGCGTGTATTTCGCAACACCGACGACCTTTTCATCGCTGAGCACGCCCGAGCTTGCTCCGAACTTGATCACATCGGCACCGAGACGGATATTCCAACGGACCTTTTTGCGGATCGCATCGGGCCCGTCGGCAACGCCGGTCATCTCGGGCGGGAGTTTTGAACCGGTAAGCGGCGAGCCGCCGCCGATATCTGCCGGACTGCCGGTCGCCCCGATGTAGTAATTGGCGACAAGCATTCGCGGGCCCGCGACGCTCCCGGCATCGATGGCACGCTTGAGAGCAAGGCTGACGAACTCGATGGAGCCGAGGTCTCGGACCGTGGTGAAGCCCGCAAAAAGTGTCCGGCGGGCAAAGACATGCGACGTGGTCGCCAACTGGACACCGGACAACGTGGAGCGGCTACCGATTCCATGTGTTGGATCCCCGGAGATGTGAACGTGAGCATCCGAGAGCCCGGGCAGCACCGTCATGTTTGAGAGGTCGATCACATCTGCACCCTCCGGAATGGCAAGGCCGGGGCCGACCGCCTTGATCTTCTCGCCTTCGATAATGATGACCTGGTCCTTAAGAACGCGGCCGTTAACGGTATCGATCAGGCTGCCAGCCTTGATCGCGATGAGTTTCGGCTTCGAATCCTGAGCTGCGGCGAAAAGCGAAAAGAGGGATACGAAAGCGGCTAGAACGATGATCCTTTTGAGCATATTGTTTAGCGATAGTGAACGAGTCGTGATCGCTAAACTCTAAAGCGGGCGGCGGCATTCCGTCAACCGCGGGGCGCGTCTGAAGCAGGCTATCCGGTCGAACAATATACTAGAAAAGCCGGCTTGGCACGTTAAGCAGGCTGATCGGCATTTAATGCCAGAACTCGCAGTATTTTGATAGACTGTGCATAACGAAATGAACTCATTTGACCCAAGATTGATCGACATTGGCTTTAAGGTTGAGGACGGCGAGCGGCTTTCGTTCGAGGACGGCCTCGCTCTTTTTAACACCACCGACCTGAACGCGCTCGGTAAACTTGCGGACACGGTCCGCCGCCGTAAGCACGGCCTGACAACGTATTACAACGTCAATCGCCATTTTAACCACACGAATATCTGCGTGGCGGACTGCAAATTCTGCGGGTTTTATCGGCGTGCTCGCCAGGACGACGCCTATACCTATTCCGTGCAGGAAGGAATCGATATTGCCCGGCGTGCCGTTGAAGAAGGAGCGACCGAGCTGCACATCGTCGGCGGGCTGAACAGCAAACTGCCGTTCGAGTACTACACCGATCTTTTCTCGTCGCTCAAGCGTGAGTTTCCCGAACTGCATCTCAAAGCCCTGACGATGGTCGAGCTCGATTTCTTCGCCCGCTTCTACAAAATGTCTGATGAGGAAGTGATCGAGAAGCTTAAGGCTGCGGGGATGGATTCGTGCCCCGGCGGCGGTGCGGAGATTTTTGCCGAGCCGACGCGCTCGCGCATCTGCGACCACAAATGCGACGGCGACCGGTGGCTCGAGCTTGCGGGCAAGGTTCATAACGCCGGCCTCAAGACCAACGCCACGATGCTCTACGGCCACATTGAGACTATCGAAGACCGCATCGACCACTTCGTAAAGCTCCGCGAACAGCAGGACAAGACCGGCGGCTTTCAGTGCTTTATCCCGCTCGCGTTTTACCCGCCGGGCACCGCACTTTCATCGCTCCCCGGCCCGGACGCGATCGACAATCTCAAGACAATCGCCGTCTCGCGGCTGATGCTCGATAACTTTGACCACATCAAGGCCTACTGGGTCATGCTCGGCAAAGCCACCGCCCAAACCGCCCTCCACTTCGGCGCCAACGACCTCGACGGCACCATCACCGACGGCGGTGAACTGACCCACGCCTACGCCGCCGAAGGCGAGGTGAAAATGACCAAAGCCGAGATCATAACTATGATCAAAAACGCCGGCTTCGAAGCAGTTGAAAGAGATACCGTCTACAACCGGGTCGAGAAGGCAAAAATATGAGAACGCATAGAACATGGCGGACAGTGACCAGTATTGCCGTTTTCCTTTTGGTGGCCTCGATGACCTTGGCACAGCAAGGCGGAAAGGGCGATGACCAGTCGCCTCACGTGAGCGGCTATGTAACCATCAAGAACGTTCGGCTACATTATCTGGATTGGGGCGGAACGGGAGAGGCATTGATCTTACTCCCCGGTGCCGGTGATACGGCTCACGTTTTTGACCAGATCGCTCCGAAGTTTACCGATCGGTTTCGTGTTTTGGCGGTGACCCGTCGGGGCCACGGCGAATCGGACAAGCCCGAGAAAGGCTACGATGTCGAGACTCTTACAAAGGACCTATTGGGATTTATTGACCAGATGAAGATCAATAAAGTGCATCTGATCGGACATTCCTTTGCCGGCAATGAAATGCTAATGTTCGCCGCCAAGTATCCGAAGCGAACTCTGAAACTCGTTTTCCTAGATGCGGCATATGGCCGTCGCGAACAGTTCTTGGCCACCGAACCACGCGCCCCTCGGCGGATCGCCGAGAAGACATCTGAGGTGCCGACCTTAGAGGATAAGATCTTTGAAGAGTACAACACGTATGGAGATCGATTCGATCCTGACTATCGCCGGATCAAGGCCCCGGCCCTTAGCTTCTACGTGATGGTCGAAAAGCACTGGGCCGCACGCCCCGGCATGGATGATGCTTTGCGAAAACGAATGGAGGAGTGGATCGAGACCGACGTAAGGCCGTATCAGTCGAGCAATATCGAACGCTTCCGCAAGGAGGTCAAGCACGGCCAGGCCATCGTTTTACCCGACACGAACCATTACTTTTTTCGGGACCCAAAAGTCTTCGAGGATGTCGTTTCGACCATACGTCGCTTCCTCTTGGAAACGGCACCATAACTGGGGCCACACCAACGCCTACGCCGCCGAGGGCGAAGTGAAAATGACCAACCGAGATCATCGAAATGATCCACCGCGCCGGATTCGAGGCTGTCGAGAGAGATACTGTCTATAACCGCGTCGCAGCAGTCTAGCTTTGTCGTCTGGTTTTTAGTTTGGCCCCTATCGGGGCGGGGCGAAAGAACCAATTTGGGAGAATAGAAAGACGTTACCCACTGATGATTTTTGGGTAACGTCTTTTGCAATTATCTCAGATCTCTATCCGTTAGATAATCCGGGTATCTTTTACGGCAACGCCGCGATCCAATCAAGCAATGCTCCGCGGGTGATGCCGAACTTACGATGACCAAGTCCAAGTCCCGCTCCCTCGATTATCTGAATGCCCGAGCATCCGCCTGTGTCGGCAACGGTGATGCCCGAAAATGTGCCGCCGGCATCGATAAAGTCGCCGAACTCGTTGGCATAGAAACGGTTCTTTAAAAGCCCCAAAGGTTGGTCTTCTGGCAGAACCGTGCCCGGACAGACATCATCCGCATCAAGAACACCGTCGCCATCCGCATCGGGCGATCCGCCCCATGATGGCGGACCATCGCTCGCTGGATTGTTGGAAATATTGGTCTGATTTGAGCCATCCTCATTCATCACATATATCTCATCGTTGCCGTCGCGGTTGGAGCGAAAAGCGATCTTCGTCCCATCAGGTGAAAAGCTTGGTTGTGAGTCGAACGCCGGATCGTTGGTTAGACGGGTTTGATTTGAGCCATCCGCATTCATCACATATATATCGCTGGGGCCGTCGCGGTTGGAACCAAAAGCGATCTTCGTCCCATCAGGTGAAAAGCTTGGATTCAAATTTAATGCCAGAACGCTGGTTAGACGGGTTGGATTTGAGCCATCAGCATTCATCACATAGATATCAAAGTTGCCGTCGCGGTCGGAGGTGAAAGCGATATTCGTCCCATCAGGTGAAAAGCTTGGCCCGAAATCGAACGCCGAATTGTTGGTTAGACGCGTTTGATTTGAGCCATCTGCATTCATCACATATATCTCAGCGTTGCCGTCGCTGAAGGAGGTAAAAGCTATTTTCGTCCCATCAGCTGAAAAGCTTGGTTCGTCTTCAACCGCCGTATTATTGGTTAAACGGGTTTGACCTGAGCCGTCAGCATTCATCACATATATCTCACGGTTGCCGTCGTCGCGGCCCGAGATAAAGGCGATCTTTGACCCATCAAGTGAAAAGCTTGGCTGGATATCAGCCGCTGTATTGTTGGTTAGATTGACTTGATTTGAGCCGTCCGCGTTCATCACATAAATCTCACCGTTGCGGTCAAACGCGATCTTCGATCCATCCTGCGCATGAACATTTTGGGCAATTCCAAAAACCATTCCGATGCCTACTCCAAGCATCGCCATCATCATTGTCATCGTCTTTGTTCTGTTTTTCATTTTCTCTATTCTCCGTCTCTCCTAAGTCTGTGGCGGCAACTTCTGAATTTCCCAAGAAACCGGCTCCTAATTAGAGAAGCCGGATTTCCTGGAAAACTCGAGTATTTCTACGGCAACGCCGCGATCCAATCAAGCAATGCTCCGCGGGTGATGCCGAACTTACGATGACCAAGTCCAAGTCCCGCTGCCTCGATTATCTGACTGCCCGAACATCCGCCCGTGTCGGCAACAGTAATTCCTGCTGATGTCCCGCCGGCATCGATAAAGTCGCCGAACTCGTTGGCATAGAAACGGTTCTTTAAAAGCCCCAAAGGTTGGTCTTCAGGCAGAACAGTGCCGGAACAGACATCATCCGCATCAAAAACACCGTCGCCATCCGCATCGGGCGATACGCCCCATGATGGTTGACCATCAACCGCCGGATTGTTGGTTATACGGGTTTGATTTGAGCCATTCGCATCCATCACATATATCTCTTGGTTGCCGTCGCGGAAGGAGGTAAAAGCGATCTTCGTCCCATCAGGTGAAAAGCTTGGCTCTCTACCCCCATTGTTGGTCAGCTTGGTTGGATTTGAGCCATCCGCATTCATCACATATATCTGGCTGAGGCCGCCGTCGCGGTCGGAGACGAAAGCGATCTTCGCCCCATCAGGTGAAAAGCTTGGATCTCTATCATCCGCCAAATTGTTGGTCAGATTGGTTAGATTTGAGCCATCCGCATTCATCACATATATCTCAACGTTGAAGTTGCCGTCGCGGTTGGAGAGAAAAATGATCTTCGTCCCATCAGGTGAAAAGCTTGGCTCGAAATCAAACGCCGCCAAATTGTTGGTCAGATTGGTTTGACCTGAGCCATCCGCGTTCATCACATATATCTCAAAGTTGAAGTTGTCGCGGTCGGAGATAAAAGCGATCTTCCTCCCGTCAGGCGAAAAGCTTGGCTGGGAATCATTCCTCGTATTCGTGGTTAGACGGGTTTGACCTGAGCCATCCGCATTCATCACATATATCTCAAAGTTGCCGTCGCGGACGGAGGTAAAAGCGATCTTCGTCCCATCAGGTGAAAAGCTTGGCTCTGCATCATACGCCGAATTATTGGAGATGTTGGTTTGACCTGAGCCATCCGCATTCATCACATATATCTCAAAGTTGCCGTCGCGGTTGGAGGTAAAAGCGATCTTCGTCCCATCCTGTGCCTGAATATCTTGGGCTGTTCCAAAAACCATTCCGATGCTTACTCCGAGCATCGCCATCATCATTGTGATTCTCTTTGTTCCGTTTTTCATTTTTTCTACTCTCCGTTTCTTTCCTAAAGGCTGTTGCGACAAACATTAAGCCGTCCAAAGCACTTGAAAAAACAACTACATTTGAATGCAGTTCACTCTTAACTCAAGGCCAGACAGTTGCCGCCAGTCAGCCAGTTGGAAGTGAATATGTAAGGGACTTTCGAACAGGATACTACGAATGGCAAGCTTTTTTCATATTTATTATTGTTATTTCCTAATAAAGGGGTTGCTGTCTCACCTGGTCGGGGGTGGAGATTGGGGTAGGAATTTACCTTGGAGCGAAAACATCATGAGAAAAATAGCCGCATGTGAATTCATGACGCTCGATGGCGTGATTCAGAACGAGGAGAATGACGGCGATGGGTTTTCGTTTGGCGGGTGGTTCTTTGGGTATGCGGATGAAGAATCGGGCGCGGTGATTCAGGAGCGGCTGGCGAAGTCGGTGGATCTGCTGCTGGGGCGAAAGACGTTCGACATTTGGGAGCCATACTGGCCGGAGCATTCTCACTTTTGGCCGAATGTGATGACGGCGACCAAGTACGTCGCGTCGAACACCCGCACGTCGAGCGACTGGCAGCCAAGCGTTTTCCTCGGCGGCGACCTCGCCTTGAAGGTCCGCGAGCTAAAACAAACCGAAGGCCCCGATCTGCACGTCTTCGGCAGTGCCGACATGCTGCAAACTCTATTCAAAGCCGACCTCGTCGATCGGCTCGAGCTGATGATCTTCCCGATCACATTGGGACAAGGCAAACGTCTTTTCCAAGACGGCACCATCCCCGCGGCCTTCAAGGTAACCGAAAGCCAGATCACGCCAAACGGCATCATCATCGCCAACTACGAACGCAACGGCGAAGTAAAAACCGGAGCATCCCAGATCGAAAAGGATGAAGAATAGGGAATTCACCACGGAGACACAGAGAGCACTGAGTTTTTTGAGATTGGCTATTTGGGCTTTTTAGGTAGAATGTTGCTGACTATCTTGCATGAAAAACATTAAGTTTCCTTCTCAGTGTCCTCCGTGACTCTGTGGTGAATTCTGGTCGATAATGGGTTATGGCTGTACCGAGAGTGGTTGTTTATTGGGTGGTGACGCTTTGGCTGTGTGTGGGGATGCTGGCTAGTGCGGTGTTGCAGTTGGTCAAGATGCCGGAGGTCTTGCACAGCTTTGGCCGGTTGGGGTATCCGCGGTATTTACTGGTGCTGCTCGGCGTTTGGAAAATTCTTGGTGTGATCGTGTTGATCGCACCCCGAATGCCTCTCTTGAAAGAGTGGGCGTACGCAGGGTTTTTCTTCGTCACTTCGGGTGCGCTTTTCTCGCACATCGCGATCGGCGATGGTTTTGCCACGATGCTCCCGACCGCGGTGCTGCTTATGCTCACGGTCGCGTCCTGGTATCTGCGGCCCGAAAGCCGACGGCTCGCGGGGAAGAGCCCTAGCGGCGGCTGAACAATAAAAACTCGCGGCATTAGCGACGGGCTTCATGGCAACGACTGAAATAAGAGAGACGATCCCTGCTTCGGCCGATGCGGTGTTTGCGTTGATCCATAACTACGATCGCAGACTCGAATGGGACACGCTCTTGAAAGAAGCCTATCTCGAACCTGAATTCACGGAAGCATGTCTAGGCGCGATTTCCGTGTGCAGAGGTAAAGGAGCGTTGGGAATGTTCGCACTGCGAACGCGATACGTCTCGTTTGACGGAGGGCGGGTCGCGGCCGTCAAGTTGTTGAATCAACCGCCTTTCTTTGACGCTTTTGCCGCGAGTATACGGCACGCAAAGATCGACGATGCTCACTCGGAAGTGATCTATAAAGTAAATTTCACAGCACGCCCGGCCTGGCTGCGCCCGATCCTCCATCCGCTGATGCAGGCAGTTTTCGCATGGGAAACCCGAAAACGCCTGCGGGCATTGAAGAGTTTCTTCGAGAGTGAGTTGGGGAAAGTCTGAGAAAACAAAAACCGGCCGAAAGTTCCCTCAACGAAAAAAACCTCAGCCGCATAGGGCCGAGGTCTTTTGTTGGTTAACGAAGCCGCATTCGGTCAGCTATTTCTTCGGAGCGATGCGCCAGAGTTCGCCTTTCGATTCGTCTGTAACGACGTAGAGAAAACCGTCGGGGCCCTGGCGGACGTCACGGATGCGGCTGCCGCGATCGGTGAGCAGATGCTCCTCGCCGGCGACGCGGCCGTCTTTCATCACAAGGCGTACAAGCCGCTTCGAGACGAGCCCACCGACGAACAAGTTACCCTTCCATTCCGGAAAGGCCGCTCCGGTGTAAAACTCCATTCCCGAAGGTGCGATCACCGGGTCCCAATAATAGACCGGCTGTTCGGTACCGTCTTTTGCGGTCGTGCCGCCTGAGATCGCCTGGCCGGTATATTCCTGGCCAAAGGTCGCGACCGGCCAGCCGTAGTTCTTACCCTTTTCAGGCATGTTCAGCTCATCGCCGCCGCGGGCGCCGTGCTCGACCGTCCAGAGCCTGCCCTGGTCATCAAAAACTGCCGACTGGATATTGCGGTGGCCGATGGTCCAGATGTCGCCTAACGCGCCTTCCTTGCCGGCAAAAGGATTGTCCGTAGGCACCGTGCCGTCCGGATTGATGCGGACGACCTTGCCGTTGTGGGCCTCAAGCGATTGTGCAAGCGGCCGCATGGTTCTCAGGTCAAAGCGGTCGCCGAGCGTGATGAAGAGTTTGCCGTCCGGCGCAAATGCGAGCCGCGAACCGAAGTGCAGGCCGTTGTTATAGGTCGGCATCGCGCGGAAGATCACGCGGACCTCCGAGAGCTTTCGCCCGTCCGGGCTAAGAACGCCCCGAGCAACAGTCGTCCCGCTGCCGCCCTCGCGCTGTTCGGAAAAGCTCCAGAAGATGGTGCGGTCCTTCGCAAACGTCGGGCTGAGCGCGACGTCGAGCAAGCCGCCCTGTCGCGAGGCGCTTATCGGCGGCAAGCCGCCCTGTCCGCTCTCGGCTGTAACTCCGCCCTGGGCTACCGACGTCAGGCCCTCGATCGGGTCGCCGAGCTTTCCATCTGCCGAAACGATGCGCATCCGCCCCGGCTTTTCCGTCACCAGAAAGCTGCCGTCGGGAAGCGGTTCAACGGCCCAGGGATTTTCGAGCCCCTTCGCCAGCACCGTCACCTCAATGGCTGCCGCGGTCTTCACACCGCAGGCACGCGTTTGCCCGGCAAATGCCGGTTTCTGCTCGGCCGCATTCGGCGCCCGAGTCTCAAGCGGCGTGCATTGTCCCGCCGCCGTTTTCTGCTCCGCCGCCGGTGCCTGCTCGGTGCTCGGCCGCTGCCCGCACGCAGTGCCCGCCAAAATAGCCGAAGCCGCCAATGCGATCACAAATTGCGTTCTCTTCATAGAATTATTTCCTCCTTGATATCGTCCAGGGGCCTTTTTTGCCTTGTTGATCACCGTATCCGCCGGTCTATACCGGAAAACTAAGCGTCCTAAATGTTTCTCTTAGTTTACCTTATCACCACGCCCCAAGGACAATATCGAGGTTCGACCGGCTCCGCCCAGATTCGCGCGCCTCCGTCTCTCAACGTTGCACGACCCCGGCGAGTTAGCACTTACGGACTTTTATCGAAGGCCGAGCAAGTCGAGAACGGAAGACCTTTTTGCGAGATGAGGAAATCGATTCCTGTTCATCCGACAAGCCAGTCGGCAAAATTTCTCCAGGCATCGGTTCCGGCGATGGATTGTAGGAAAAACGTTGGCACGATCAATAGCGGTATGCCGATCATGTAAACGCGATGCAAACGTCGCCTCGTAAATGCATCATATATCGGCGGCCCAACCATAAATATCAATCCGATTAGCATGCTGAATGGATCTTGCACGCGTGCCAAGACAACCGGCATCAGGCCGCCGATGAAAACCAGCAACATCAAACGCTTATGTGTTTCGGGTGCGTTTCGGTAGTAAATGGCCAGTGAAAGGCTGATGATGAACCAAACCAGATCGCGCATCGGCACGATCATGAACATCTTTGAAAATTCGGTGTTCCGCTCTAGACCCGGGCCGAGGTATCCAGTACGAGCTCCGGCGACCAACGTCAGATAGCCGACAACAACGATACCGATAGCGAGGATCAACCCGAGCATCCCAAGCTTCACATGTAGATCCGTACGGCCTTTTTCAACGAGTATGGTCTGGGCGAGAAACAGCAACATCCAGGCGGTGAAAACCACCGAGTGCAAGTGTACGATGGGCGTGATCGCCGTGTCCGAATCCAGGAGCCGATAGTAATACGTCGGCCCAAAAGCAAAAAAAACTAAAGCACAGGCCGCAATGGCAAATATAATGTAGAAGTATCTATCGCCGGCGTGACGCTCAAATGGAAGTATAGGCTTAAGGCGAACAGGCTGTTCTTCGACCATCAGAATTCTCCTCGAGTTCGGCTAAATGTAGAAAAACGCGGAAGATATTACGAGAAGTAAACTGCGAAAGTGGCTGACATGTCAACTGACATTCGCTGGACTCACAACATTGCAAATAGCTCGGCTTGATTTAGTGATCTCGATCGCCGAATGTCACTATTTAAGTTGGTTAAGGTCACGCGCTCAGTGGCCATTAAACGTCACATATCGAGGCCACATTCGGAACAGCCAGCATCTCTCAAATCCAAGTGGGAACAGAAAGCGGAATGAATAAACATGAGCGGGAACAAAAAAATTGTCGGAAGAAAATAAAGTTGATTTGCTTGCAAGTCTCAAGAAGCGCTTCGAGGCGAATATGCATCGCCACAAGGGGATCAAGTGGGGCGAGGTGGAGACGCGGCTTGGGGCGGATGCGGGGAAGCTTTGGTCGCTGGGAGAGATGGAACGGACGGGCGGCGAGCCGGATGTCGTCGGCCGCGATAAGAAGACCGGCGAGTTCATTTTCTTCGATTGCTCGGCGGAGAGCCCGAAGGGGCGGCGGAGCGTTTGTTATGACCAGGCGGCGCTCGATTCGCGAAAAGAGCACAAGCCGAAGCACAGCGCGCTCGGCATGGCCGCGGAGATGGGCATCCGCATCCTGACGGAAGAAGAGTACGGGCAACTGCAGAGCTTCGGGCCGGTCGATACCAGGACCTCGAGCTGGATCGAAACGCCCGCCGACATCCGCGAACGCGGCGGCGCCCTCTTCGGCGACTGGCGCTACGGCCACACCTTTCTTTACCACAACGGAGCCGAATCTTATTACGCGGCCCGGGGCTTCCGAGGCTCGCTTCGAGTTTAGGCGAACTTTTTCGCAGTTTTATTGTGCAACCTTTCACCCGGTTTGTTATACTAACAGTGTTGAACATACTTTAAGACGGCACGGGGTAACAAGATGTACAAGCTGATTTTGGGTATCGTCACAATTGGAGTTCTGCAGTTTGCTTTGATGTTGTATCTGCAAATGCAGCAGCCTGCCGAAAAGCAGGTGGCACAGTTGCGCCCTGCTCTGTCTAACGCACTCCCCGCGGCGGTTCAACAGGAAGAAACGAGGCTCGGTGATGGAACTCCGCCGGAGAGTGCTCCGGAGCCCGAGCGAGTAAGCGTCAGGCCGAGTGAGCGAGCCACCTTCAATAACTCAAGAAAGGCGCGGCGTTCGGTGGCTGAACGGACTCCTATACAAACCGCCGAGCAGGCAAAATTCGACACCGTAGTTATCGGTTATAACGTCCCGCCGCCACGTCCCGATTGCGGATCGCCGAACAACACAAAGCCAACGGGAAACGCGAACACGCAGTTTGCCGCAGCTTCTGCACCGCGATGGAAGGTCGTAAAGACCGAGAATCTCAGTTTCGAATAATCGGGTAGAAATCTTACAAAGAAATGGCGGCCTTACCGGGCCGCTATTTTTGCGCTCGCATTTGCCGCAAGAGATTTCAGCAAATAGAGTTTTTAGTCATTAAATGGCAATCGCGTATACTTAGGAATAAGTATAGTGCTCGTTAACTTTTTCCCGCGACGTGGCGGCATCAACTTCCGGTTTCGAAAAAGTAGCTGAATGAGCGATTCAAAAGCACGTCTCATCCGCATTCTGCAGAACGCCTATTCGGGCGAGGTGGCGGCCGCTTATGCCTATCGCGGGCATTGGAAGTCGCTCAAGGACGGGCCCGAAAGGGAACAGATCAAGCGGATCGAGGAAGAGGAATGGGACCATCGCCGCCGCGTTGGCGAGTGGCTTGAGAAGCTCCGGGCGAAGCCCAAACCGACGCGCGAAAAGATCTTCTGGACGATCGGCCGCACGCTGGGCGTGACCTGTCACGTATCGGGCTGGTTCATGCCGATGTATTTCGCCGGCCGGCTCGAAAGTAAAAACTCGATCGAATACGAGGACGCCGCGGAGTTCGCACAGGAACTTGGAATGGACGACTGCGTGGATGACCTTATCGACATGGCCCGGGTCGAGGTCGAGCACGAAGAGTTTTTCCGCAGTGTCGTCGCCGACCACAGAATGCTGCCCGCAATGAAGCGCGTCTTCCGCTGGGGCTGAGCTAAAAAAGAAAGGCGGCCCGCAAGCGAACCGCCTTCCTCAACTTCCTATCGATTTCGACTAATCAAACCGGTCAAGGTTCATCACCTTATCCCATGCTGCGATGAAGTCCCGGACGAACTTTTCCTTGCCGTCCTCGCAGGCATAGACCTCCGCATACGAACGAAGCTCCGAGTTCGAGCCGAAGATCAGGTCAACGCGAGTTCCCGTGTACTTCGTCTCGCCGGTCTTGCGGTCAACGCCGTTAAAGACCTGGCCGTCGCCGTTTGCCGACTCCCACTTCGTGCTCATATCTAGCAGGTTGGTAAAGAAGTCGTTGGTCAGCGTGCCCGGGCGGTCGGTCAAAACGCCGTGCTTTGAGCCGTCCCAGTTCGTATCAAGGACACGCATGCCGCCAACGAGTGCCGTCATCTCCGGAGCGGTAAGACCCATAAGTGCGGCCTTATCGACGAGCATTTCTTCGGCCGGCGTTTTGTGGATCGGCTTCTTGTAGTTGCGGAAGCCATCGGCGTGGGGTTCGAGATATTGGAACGAATCGACCTCGGTCATTTCCTGCGTGGCATCGCCGCGGCCGGGTGTGAAGGGGACGGAGACGTCGTAGCCGGCATCCCTTGCCGCCTTCTCAACCGCGGCACATCCGCCGAGCACGATCACGTCGGCAAGCGAAACGCGTTTGCCGCCACCGAGCGAGGCATTGAACTCATTCTGAATGCCCTCGAGAGTTGCGAGGACAGTGCCAAGCTGGAACGGGTTGTTGACCTCCCAGTTCTTCTGCGGTGCAAGCCGGATGCGGGCTCCGTTGGCTCCGCCGCGGTTGTCCGTCCCGCGGAAGGTCGAGGCCGACGCCCATGCGGTCGATGCAAGTTGCGAAACGGTCAAGCCAGAATTGAGTATCTTTTCCTTGAGCACGCCGACATCCGACGAATCAATGGTCGAACGCGAATCGGCCGGGACGGGGTCCTGCCAAATAAGTTCCTCTGCCGGAACCATCGAACCAAGATACCGGGCCTTCGGGCCCATGTCGCGATGCGTAAGCTTGAACCAAGCACGTGCAAATGCATCGGCCAGTTCATCCGGATTCTCCATGAAGTGCCGAGAGATCTTCTCGTATGCAGGGTCCATCCGCATCGCCATGTCGGCGGTGGTCATCATCGGCAGATGCTTTTTGTTCGGGTCGGCCGCGTCGGGCACGTTCGGTTCGACATTGACGGGACGCCACTGATTTGCACCGGCGGGGCTCTTGGTCAGCTCCCATTCGTTGCCGAAGAGCGTCTCAAAATAGCTGTTGTCCCACTGGATCGGCGTCGGGGTCCAGGCACCTTCGATGCCGCTCGTGATCGTATCGGCACCCTTGCCGGAGGCGTAGGTGCTCAGCCAGCCGAAGCCTTGAGCTTCGATCGGCGCGCCCTCCGGTTCCGGGCCGACGTGGGCCGCATCGCCGGCACCGTGTGCTTTACCGAAGGTGTGGCCGCCGGCGGTAAGTGCGACGGTTTCATAATCGTTCATCGCCATCCGGCCAAATGTTTCGCGGATATCGCGTGCCGAACCGAGCGGATCGGGGTTGCCGTTCGGGCCTTCGGGGTTGACGTAGATCAGCCCCATCTGGACGGCTGCGAGCGGGTTCTCAAGGTCGCGTTCGCCGGTGTAACGCTTATCGGCAAGCCATTCGCCTTCGGAACCCCAGTAAGTATCTTCCTGCGGATGCCAAACGTCGGCACGGCCGCCACCGAAGCCGAAGGTCTTGAATCCCATCGATTCGAGAGCGGCGTTGCCGGCCAGGACGAAGAGGTCTGCCCACGAAAGCTTGCGGCCGTATTTCTGCTTGACCGGCCAGAGAAGGCGGCGAGCCTTATCAAGGTTGCCGTTGTCGGGCCAGCTATTGGTCGGGGCAAAACGCTGCTCGCCATTGCCCGCACCGCCGCGGCCGTCCGAGACGCGATAGGTACCGGCCGCGTGCCATGCCATGCGGACCATGAACGGGCCGTAGTGACCGTAATCCGCCGGCCACCAATCCTGCGAATCCGTCATCAAGGCCTTTAGGTCTTCCATCACCGCGTTAAGGTCAAGCGACTTGAACTCTTCAGCATAATTGAAGTCCTTGCCCATCGGATCCGCCAGTTCCGAATTCTGCCGGAGGATACCTAGATCCAACGCATTCGGCCACCAGTCGCTATTGGATCGCTTTGTGCTGGTCGTAAAGCCGATCGCTCCGCCCGTAAAAGGGCACCGGCTTGATTCATTGATCTCTAACGCTTCGCCTTTGTTTTCTACTTCGTTGTTTCCCATCTTTTTTGTCGTTCCTCTTGGTTTGTATTTTGAAAAATTACAGGTAGTTGGAATGCAGCCGGCAAAAACCACCGGCCCGCTTCTCGATCTCTTAGCCGCTGCACTCGGGGCAAAGCCCGCGGAGTGTAAATTCGATCTCGCCCGGCTTGAACTTCGAACGCTTCACAGCTTGCTTGATCACCTCGGGCGGGATCGCTAGTTCTAGGTCGGCAAGCTTTCCACAGGCCGTGCATATCGCATGATGGTGCGGGTCAAGGTTGCGGTCGTAACGCGTCGCGTCGGCACCGAAACTGACCTCGCCGATCAGGCCCTCGTTCTTGAGATACCGCAGGGAGTTATAGACCGTGGCGAACGAGATGCCAGAGAGCCGACGGCGAGCATGCTCAAAGACCTCGTTCGCCGTCAGGTGCGATTCCGACTCGCGGATCACCTGCAGCACGGCGTGCCTTTGCTTTGTGTAACCTGAGGCCTCAAGTTGTTTCATCATGCGGGGACGTATTGCAATTTCGACTTAGAATAATTCTATTTATAATTTGTGTCAAATGACGTGGGCGATGGATTCTCTACCGCATCGGGATGACGCAGGGAACTTCTCGGGCAAAATCCGTGTATGAATGTAGGGACGAATAGCCTCGATGGGAGTTTTTGGATAAAGAAAAGCCGGCCCGGAAATTAAATTCCGCGGCCGGCTTTTTATTTGTTCAGTTGTCGATCAGTTCGCCCCTTTGCCTTCCATCGGGAAGCCGGCCTCTCGCCAGGCGGCGGTTCCGCCGAGAAGTGCATAAGCGTTGGTGAATCCTTTTTTCTTCAGTTCGTGTACCAGACCGGCACTTGAATTTTCGGCCGGTCAGGAACAGTAGGCAATTATCTTTTTGCCTTTCGGTAGCGAATCCGCCTTGGCGATCTGGTCGGGCGGAATGTTGATCGCACCCTTAACATGCTGCACCTCAAAGCTGGCAGCCGAGTGCGTATCGACGAAAACGGCCGAGCCGTCGTCGAAGGCTTTCTTGGCTTCGGCGAGCGGGATCCGCTCAACGTCAGGGAAAGGAATGTTACGGGCCGTTGCAGGTGCGGCCGGAGCAACGGGCTTTGTGTTCGTATTCGCGGCCGGCGATGCGTTAACAGCGGGCGACGCGTTGCGGGCGGTGTTCGTGCCCGTTTCGGCGCAGGCCGCCGCAAACAGGCCGGTCGCGGCGAGTGCGGTCAAAAGTCCAAGTCTTTTTATTTTCATAAGCAATTATTTCCCAAAGGCGGCGAGTACCTCATCGGCATGTTCGCTAACCTTTACCTTATCAAATATCTTGACGATCTTGCCTTTCTCATCGATCAAAAATGTCTTGCGGTGCGTCCCCATGTACTTTTTTCCGTACATGCTTTTCTCGCGCCAAACGCCGAATGCCTCGACGATCGACTTGTCCGTATCGGCGAGCAGGTCGAACGGAAGTTCGTATTTTGCAATGAATTTCTGGTGTGACTTTTCGTCGTCGATCGAGACACCAACGACCTCGATACCGGCCTTCTTCAGTTCCGCGATCCCATCGCGGAGCGAGCATGCCTGCTTGGTGCAGCCGGGCGTGTCGTCCTTCGGGTAAAAATAAAGTGCGAGCTTCTTGCCCTTGAAATCTGCGAGCTTGACGGCCTTGCCGTCCTGATTCTTGCCCTTGAACGCGGGCGCTTTATCGCCTTCTTTAAGCATATTGATCTGAACTCCTCTTATCTAAAAGATACAACAACCGCATCGAAGTTCGCACGCGAGGAGGCGAGCGGATTCGCCCGGGCCGTTAGTTCTTCTTGCCAAAGTTCCAGCGCATTCCGGTCGTGAAAAAGAAATCGTTGCGTTTCGACGTCCCGGTCGGGTCGTTGTTGTAACGGTTGCCGACCGTGAACTGCCAGCCGATATTCTTGGTTATATCGACCGTCATATTCGAGTCGAAGATAAAGCGAAACTCGTTGCGGTCGGTCACGTTCTGATAAAAGCTGAACGCCTGCTGAAGCCGAAGCTTGCCGTTGAAGCGGTGCTTGAGCGTATTGCCGGCGAGCGCTTCGGGTGTGTCGGTATTCGGGCCGACCTGCCATGTACGGTTCCAGCCGCCGCCGACGAGGACGTCAAGCTCGGTCCGGTCGTTCTTGACGAGGTGGTGGCCGATCCCGCCGCCCGGTACCGAGCGGAAATATAGTTTCCGCGGCCGGTCGCGTTCGAAATCATAAGAAACGAACCCGAAGGTCCGGTCGCTCAACCGCCGGTCATAGCGGGCGCCGCCCCAAACGGCATTTTGCGTCGTGCTTGCGCTTGCATTGCGGTTGCTGTTCCAGAGGCTCCGCGAGTAAACGGTCAGTTTGTCCTTAGTTCCGGTCTTCGTGGCCCGCAGGCCGGTGGTCATCTGGCTTGTTCGCGAATTGCCGGTCGTGAAATTGAACCCGACGCTGGCATTGCCTTGCCAGCCGGTGAAGAGGCCGTACATCTCGCCGCCGAAGAGCCGCGGTTCTTCTTTTAGTTCGGCCGGTTCGGGCTCAGCGACCGGTTTCGGCTCGGGCTTGGCATCTGCTTTTGCGGCAGTTTCGGCTTCGGCGGGTTTTTCCTCAGCGACGGTGACCGAATCGACGAACTTTGCGTCGATGGTGACCTTGCCTGCATAATCGGTCTCAAGCGTGATCGTCTCGCCTTCGCGGGAGATGACCTTGCCGGTCAGGCGGTCGCCATTTTTGAGCTTTACCTCGTCACCCACGGTGGCGTGAATCTCGGCCGCGAATAGGGAAAAAAGCACGAGGGCTGCGATGATCTTTGGGGAAATCATGGTTTTCGGATCCTTAAGTTTGATGGAGCGCGTACGCGGGCGGCACGCGAAAATCATTAGCTTAACATTATGAAAACAGGATGTGAATTACTCGGCGTTATGCCGGGTGAAGGTTCGGCAGGGCGATGAAGCTTATCTCAGAACAAAAGGCGATCGAACTTGCGAACCGCAGAAAGGCCGACTTTGCGGCTGAGATCGGCGAGCGGTTCGAGCACGCGGCGAAGAGCTGCGAGACCTGTGAGGTAAAGGGCTCGTGCTGCACGGACGTGCATTTTGTAAATGTCCGCATCACGCGGCTTGAGGCCCGGGCGATCAATGCCGCGCTCGGCGAGCTGCCGGACGAAGTCCGTGAACGGGCCGCCGAACGCATAAAACGATCGGCCGAGCTTCTCAAAAATGAAAAGCGGGCAGAGGCGAAGTTTGCCTGCCCGCTATTTGAAGGCGATATGGGTTGTCTGGTTCACGGGAAGGCCAAGCCTCTTCCGTGCATTGTCCATGCCTGCTACGAGCGGCCGGAGCACCTGCCGCCCGATGAATTGCTTGCGGCCGAAGAGCACGAGGTGCTCAAGCTCGAACGCCGTGCATACGGACGGAACTCCGCCGCTTTGCCGATTCCGCTTGCGCTCGAAACCTACCGCTAGGCCTCTGCCGGCGGCGGTGCGGCTGCCGGAAGTGTCTTCAGCTTTGCCCCAAGCAGCGTCATCGGAACGAGCAGAAGCAAGAAGACCGCGTGGTACCAGACCGGCATGTAGTTCCACGCCATGACCTGTACCATCAACCCAAAAGCCAGCAGCAAAACACCCAGGATCAACGCCGTCCGGTTATTCTCGCCGGCAATTACCGCCGCCAGATAACCCGAAACGATCGACGTGATGATACTCCGAATGAGACTGATCATCAGTATGGTCGTGTCCGAGGTGAATTCGCTCTGATTGAACATTGCTTTTTCGGCTTCAAGTTGATGGGTTCCGTACCAGCCAGGCGAGAGCATTCTGAGAACCTCTTCGCCTCCGACCCAAAGTATCGACCAGGCGATGAACCCCGCCACGACTCCGAGAATGATCCTTACCATTTGTTATCTCCTTTCTGCTTGGATTGAAAGAACTAATACGGTTGAGAGGATAATTGCAATGCCCGCAAGATTCAGCCGAGCGCAGGCGGATTATAGGCGAAAGGCGGGCTGAAAACAAAACAGGAATCTCAAGTCCGGACGAATCTGCCGACTGCGGCATGTTGAATCTCCGCTTCGGGCTCTTTGTGCAGAAAATCTGCGAGCTTTGCGTTTGAATCATTCTTAAACACAAAGCTCGCAAAGGGTTGCACAAAGGTCCCAAAGACAACCGCTCCCGTTCCAAAGTCTTCCCGCGAAAAAATGATGGACTTAACGGCCGCCCGTGAATATAGTAATAAAATCGTATGCGTGTCGTCGTATTTCTTTCGGTGTTCGCCTTCGCCTTCGCGGCCCAGTCCTTTGGGCAGGTTGATACCGAATGTCCCGAGATCAAGGTACTAGGTCCGTCGAGAATAGTTATGCCCGGCGATAAGGCAGTGTTTGTGGCATCGATCACACCGGTTCAGCACGATGCGGTTCTTCAATGGACGGTGCAAGTCGGCGATCGGGAGGGATCGATAGAATCAGGACAAGGGACAGCGAAGGTTGTTGTCAGTACAACCAGAAACGATGAAGGCGAAGAGATCAAGGCTCGGGTCGTGATAACGGGGCTTCCGAGCGACTGTCCCAACTTCGCAAGTGCGACAGTGCGGATCGATCAGCTCATCACATGGGGACACCCGGACGAGTTCGGTGATATTGATCCGAACGATATGCGAGAGCGCCTCGATTCATTCTTTGTCGAGCTACATAACAATCCAACGCACTCAGCCTTCATCGAGGTCTATATCGATCGCAAAGAAAGATCGGACCTTCGAAACAAGCGGATCAGATTGTTTATTGAGCACATTAAATATCGCAATATGGATCTAACGCGATTTCAGTTTGGGGTAACTCGATTGGGGTTTCGCAGCATAAGGCTTTGGCGGATACCTCCCGGAGAGGAGAATCCGAGCTGCGATGGCTGTGTTTTGATCAACGGAAAGGACCTGAAATAGAAATTGAGAGCGACGAGTCGCGAGGCCGTTGTTTTGTGTCTTTGCTCTGTGGTTTCTGTGGTAACGCCCGGTAGTTTTTCGGGAGTTACCACAGATCGCACAGATCAAAAACCAAGTTACTTGATCTCAAACTCAAAGGGCAGGAGCATCATTGCTTCGCCTCGCTGCATTCGGTCAAACATTTCGGCGTAGCGGAGCGCCCGGCGGGCGTCTCTCGGCAGAGCGTCGGCTATGGCCCTTTGGGCCTTCTGGTCGGATTCGACGGTCGCGTCCTCACCGCTACCCAGGAGCGTTTGGAAGAACGGCGTCGGAGCCGGGAAGACGATCCGCCTTACGTCCTTATCGGCCGGCAAACCGGCGAGTTCCTTGGCGATATCGATGGCCTTTTCGAGCCCGCCAAATTCGTCAATGAGGCCGTTCTGCTTTGCCTGAGTTCCGGTCCAAACGCGGCCTTGGCCGAGTTCGTTGGCCCGTTCGGCGTTCATATTGCGTCCGGCGGCGACCTTCGGGATAAAGTTGTTGAAATAGATGTTGTTGGCAAAGTCCTCCATCTTTTTCCGCTCGTCCGGGTTCCACTTTTCGGTCGCCCGGAAGATGCCGGAGTTCTTGCCGCGGAGAATGTATTGATTGGTGATGCCGAGCCATTCATAGAGGCCGCTAACGTCCGGCTTGCCGACAAAGACGCCGATCGAGCCCGTTATCGTCGAAGGCTGTGCGACGATCTTGTTGGCGTTAGTCGAGATGTAATAACCGCCCGAGGCCGCGACGTCCGCCATTGAGACGACGACCGGTTTCTTCAGCTTGGCGTTCTCGATCGCCCGCCACATAAGGTCCGACGCGAGGGCCGAACCGCCGGGCGAATCGACGCGGAGAATGATCGCCTTTACACTCGAGTCCTCGGCTGCGGCATTTACCGCCGAGACGACGGTATCCGAACCGACCATCTGCCCGCCAAACGTTCCATCGCTCGATTTGCCGGAGTTGATCGCACCGCTCGCAAAGATGACGGCGACGCGTTCGCCGTTGTTCAGGCCAAGCGAATCTGAGGGGACTTCCTTATACTGCCCGCCGCTTATGGTGCGCAGTTTTTCGTCATCTTTGTAACCGAGCCGTTTCTTGATCTCGTCATACATCTGGTCGGGGTAAAGGGCGTCGTCGATCAGGCCGAGTTCCTTTGCCTGGCCGGCGTTGTAAGGGGCGTTGTCGATCAGGGCGGCGATGTCCTCGGGTGACTTCTTACGCGACTCGGCGATCGCTCCGGTGAAGCGTGCTACGTATTCATCGAGTACAGCATTGATCACCTCGGCTTGGCCTTCGCCCATTTCTTTGCGGGTGTATTGGTCGGGTGCGTTTTTGTATTTCGGGCCGATCTGGATCACCTCGGCCTCGATGCCGAGCTTATCGAGCGAGCCTTTGTAGAACATTGCCTCGGCCGCGAAACCATTTACCCAAAGGTCGCCCGGCGGCGGCAGATAAATCCGTTCGGCGGCGGTCGCGATGTAGTACTCGCGGTTGGTGCCCATTTCCATGTAGGCATAGACCGGCTTTCCAGATTCGCGAACGCTCTTGATCGCATCGCGGAGTTCATCCGCCTTTGCCCAGCCGATGCCGGGAAAGTTTATGTTGAGCAGAACAGCCCCGACGCGGTTATCGACCTTTGCCTTGCGTAGTTGGGTCAAGAGACCGGTAAAGCTCTGCTGCTGGCCAATGCCGAGAGCCTTTGCAAGCTCGTCCTCGGGGACGTAGTCCGGCAATGAGCCAGAGACATTAAGCACGAGCACGCTGTTGTTCGGCACGCTCGGCCGGCTGAGCATATCGGCGAATAGGATCAGCGCGATAACGCCGACGATGAGAAGAACGAAAAGCCCCGCGCCAATGGCAAGAGCGATCTTTGTACCTTTTGAAGCCGCCATGATTGTTATTGTCGATTCTAAAAAAAAGCTGGAAAATTCCGCAGAAAATTCCGCTTTGCTTTCCTTAAATTATACGACGAAAAAGAGAAAAGGTTTGAAATAACAAGTTTTCCAGAAAACGAGCCCGGCTACTACTCGGGATTTTCGAGAACGATAAGGTTTACGACGCCCGCAAGCTTGCGGCGGTTTTCGATGAGCCGAAGGCCGGAGGAGACCGCAACTTCGGCGGTCCGGCGGTTGAAATGATCATCGATCAACGCGACGGTCGCAAAATTGAGCAGGTCGAACATCATTCCTAACAGTCCGGGCGGCCGAACGTGTTCTAGCAAAACGACGCGGCCACCCGGGCGAACAACTCGGCGGAGATCGGCAAAGGCTAATTCGGGCCGCGGTATCGAGCAAAAAACTAGCGTCGCGAAGGCGGCGTCAAATGAATCGGCTGCAAAGGGAAGCTCTTCGGCATTGGCCTGGATCAGTGCGTTGCCGCGGGCCTTTACGGCAGCAAATCCGAGCATTTCGCACGAGAGTTCGCTTGAAACGACGCGTTCCGGAGACCCGTAATATTCAAAGTTCGCCCCCGTTCCAGCACCGAGCTCGAGCAGGCGAGAGCCTTCGGGAATGAGCGAAAGCGTCTCCTGCCGCCAGCGGCCGAGGAAACGCCGCTCGGCCGGCGCAAAGAGCCGGTCATAAAACCTTGCAAAGCTATCGTAAACAGCCATTGGTCTCTCTTATCTTACACCCAGAGCTCAGCAGTCGGCCTGCTAAACAAGTGAAATCTTTCCGCTCTGCTTGCGGCAACGAATCAATGTGGTTAAATCTCTAATGTTACGTATATGGCACGCAAAGGCACGATACTCGTCTGTGACGATGAAGAAATAATGCGCGACGTGCTCGAGACGATCCTCTCGGGCGCGGGTTACAAGGTGGAACTTGCCCGCACGGGCGAGGAAGCGCTCGGACTGTATCCGACGCAGACGTTCGATCTGGTGCTGATGGACGTTTCGATGCCGGGCATGGGTGGCCTGACCGCGCTCGAGGAGCTGATCAAGCTCGACCCCGAGGCGGTCGTGCTGATGGTAACGGCCTTTGCGACGTTTGATACCGCGATCTCGGCGTGGGAAAAAGGCGCCGAGGGCGTTATCCGCAAGCCATTTCAGAACGAGCAGATCCTCAACCTCGTTGCGAAAGGAATAAGAAAACGCAAGAAAGAAGAAGAGCGGCAAACGCTTCGGCAGGCAATGACGCGGTCCGTAAGCCGCGATGCGATAGTCGGGCGTTCGGAGAAGATGGAGGACATCTTCCGCTTGGTCGAACGCGTTGCCCCGGCCCGTTCGACCGTCTTGATCACCGGCGAGAGCGGGACCGGTAAGGAACTGGTCGCGAAGGCGATCCACGAAGCGAGCCCGCGTGCGGACAAGCCGTTCGTCGTGGTCAATTGTTCGAACATTCCGTCTGAGCTGCTCGAATCGGAGCTTTTTGGGCACACGAAGGGAGCATTTACCGGAGCGATCGCGGCAAAGAAAGGCCTTTTTGAGGTCGCGGATACGGGTTCGATCTTCTTGGACGAGATCGGCGACCTTCGGCCGGAGCTGCAGGTTCGGTTGCTTCGTGTGATCCAGGAACGCGAATTTACGCCGATCGGCGAGACCGGAACGACCAAGGTTGATGTCCGGATCATTGCGGCAACGAACGTTGACCTTAAAGAAGCGGTCAGGAACGGCACGTTCCGCGAGGATCTTTACTATCGGCTCTCGGTCGTCCCGATAGAGCTTCCGCCGCTCCGTCAGCGTCCCGAGGACATTCTTCCGCTAACGCAGCACTTCATCCGCAAATACAACGCCGAGAATGGCCGGGAGATCACGGAACAGATCTCATCCGAGGTGCTCTCGCTGCTCGAGAACTACAACTTTCCCGGTAACGTCCGCGAGCTTGAGAATGTAATTGAGCGGGCGGTCGTCATCGCCACCACCGACGAGATAACCGTCGAATGCCTGCGTCCGGAAGTGCGTTCCCCCGAGCTTGCTCAAGAGCGGATGAACGAAGCCGAAGGAGCCTCCGGCGATATCGATATTGCCCGCGGCGTGAACTTCTACGACGAGGTTAAACGGTTCGAGATGGATCTCATCCGCCGCGCCCTCGAGCAGACCGGCGGGCATCAATCGCGGGCCGCCCGGCTATTGGGGCTCAATGCCACGACCCTGAACTCAAAGATCAAGGGATATCACATCCAGGTCCGGCCTTGAGCCGGCCGTGTGTTAAATCCAAAAATCCGAAAAAAACATCAAGATTTTGGGATTTTGACCGGTCCGGCAGATTGGATCCGGACTGATCTTTGACGAAAACGGGCTGAAATTACCTTGCTATCTTATTCTTTTATAAAGAGTTAACCCGCTTGTACGATTTCGATACGGTTTGGCAGTCGAGATGGCACACTGCTTGCCTTTTAGACCTATGCTTCTCAAACCATGAGTAAAAATATTCAATTCGGAGGACTAGTAATGAAAAGACTTTTTGGAGCAACTCTGCTTCTCGTCGCACTGGCCCTCACTGCAATCGCACAGTCAAACACCGGTAACCTTATCGTTAACGTGTCAGACGCTTCGGGTGTTATCCCGGGTGCGACGGTCGTCGTCAAAGACGAACAGACCAATGCAGAGAGGACCTTTACGACCGGTAGCGGTGGATCGATCTCCGTTCCGCAGTTGGACGTTGGTACCTTTACGATCACGGTCTCAGCACCGGGACGTAAGACCAGCCAGACAACGGGCGTGAAGATCGACATCGCACAGACCACTACCCGTAACGTTGTGCTCGAACCGGGCGACGTTACTGAAGTTGTTGAGGTCGTGGCAGGCACCGAGGTCATCAACTCTGCGAACGCAGAGCTTGGCAACACCGTCGGCAGCCGCCAGATCCAGGAACTTCCGCTTAACGGCCGCAACCCGCTTTCGCTGATCAACCTGCAGGCAGGTTCGTCATCAAACGGTGCGACCAACACGGTGATCAACGGACAGCGTTCGTCGTTCACCAACATCACCCGTGACGGCCTTAACGTCCAGGACAACTTCATCCGTGCAAACGCAACGGACTTCGTCCCGGATCGCCCGAACACGGATGACGTAGGTGAATTCACCATCACCACGCAGAATGCCGGTGTTGAAGCCGGATACGGTGCATCGCAGGTTTCGCTTGTAACGCCGCGTGGTTCGAACCGCTTTACGGGTGCGGCTTACATCTATAACCGCAACTCCGTCTTCGGTGCTAACACCTTTGAGCGAAATCGCCTCGGCCAAGTGCGCCCGTTCCTTAACCGAAACCAGTTTGGCGGACGTGTAGGCGGCCCGATCCTCAAGAACAGGCTGTTCTTCTTTGCCGCATATGAAGGGTACCGCGAGCGTCAGTCAGCCTCAGTAGCTCGGACGACCCTTCGTCCGGATGCTCGCAACGGCATCTTCACCTACATTGATAATGCAGGTGTAACCCGCACCTTGAACCTTTTTGCTGCTGACCAAACAGCTCCTGCGAATGGCCCAGCGAGGGTAAACGGAATTGACCCGGTTATTCAGAGCCGTATACTTTCTACTCTTCCGGCCGGCAACAATCAAACGCCGGACCTAAATACGATCGGCTATACCTTCTCGCAGAAGAACAACCAGGACCGAGAAGCTTTCTCGACCCGTATCGACTACGACCTCAACTCGCAGAACACCATCAGCGGTATCTGGTCGTATCGTGAAGAGTTGCTTATGCGTCCCGATATCGACAGTGCGTTTGCTGCTGGTTTCACCGACATCCCGTTCGGTTTCCAGGATGCAAAGACGTATACTGGCAACGTTGCTTGGCGATACACCCCAACTGCTTCGCTGACCAACGAGCTTCGTGTGGCAAATCAGCTAAGCCGTCCGGCTTTTGGCAACACGGCCGAAGTTCCGGACTTCTATTTGACCATTCCGCTTGTCAGCAGCCCCGAGGTCAACTTTGAACCGCAGGGCCGCGACACTTCGACCTGGCTCGTTGCCAACAACGCCGTTTATACCCGTGGCGACCACTCGATCCGCTTTGGCGGACAGATCTATTGGTTCCGTATCAATCCGTTTGGCCCGGGCCTCGGTGCGATCACGGTTCGGCCGCGACTTGCGATCGGATCGAGTGTGAACACCCCGCAGATCACTAGTAATTTGACCAATTTCCCGGGCGGCATTTCAGCAGGACAGCTCGCGTCAGCAAATGCATTACTTGCGCTTCTTGGTGGGGTCGTAACGACTGCCCAGCAGAGCTTTAACATCACGAGCCGCGATAGCGGTTATGTTGCCGATGCTCTTCCGAACCGCCGCCTCCACTTCGAGAACTACTCGTGGTACCTCGGCGATTCGTGGCGTGTAAATCAGCAGCTCACACTTAACTTTGGTGTGCGTCACGAGATCTTCACACCGGTCAGCGAACCGGATGGACTAGTTCTTGAGCCGGTCATCGGAAACCGTTCGGGCATTCTTCAAACGGTTCTCGATCCGAATGGAACCTACGACTATGTCGGCGGTAACAATGGCGGCACCCGTTTCTTCGGGTCCGACATCGACAATATCGCTCCGAGCTTCAGCCTTGCATGGGCGCCGAACTTCGGCGGCTGGCTTGGCAAGCTGATGCCGGGCGAAGGCCGTTCGGTCATCCGCGGCGGTATCGCGATCAACTACGTTAACGACGAATTCATTCGTGCCGCTGACAACGCTCTTCTCGGCAACGCCGGTTTGAGTGCGAGCAATACGCTGCCGAACCTGAACGGACGTCTCAGCAGCTTCAACGCATCCGTGCCGACACCTGCCTTTCAGGTTCCGCGTACCTACGCACAGAACAACGCTCTTGCTGGAAACTTCGGTACGGTCTTCGCTGTCGACCCGGAGATCGAAGCTCCGAGCCTTCTTCAGTGGAACATCGGCGTTCAGCGTGAACTTCCCTGGAAGACCGCTCTCGAAGTCCGATACGTAGGCAACAAGAGCGATAATCTGGTCCGCGGTTTTGACTACAACCAGGTCATTATTAAGGAAAACGGATTCCTCGCCGACTTCCTGAGGGCCCGGGCAAACATGGCCGCCTCAAACCCGTCGAGTCCTATTAACGGGAATCCGAATTGTGCGCCGAACCCAGGATGTGTACCGCTCACGTTCTTTCCGAACCTTCCCAACGGCGGGCGGCTTGACCTTCAGGCCATACGCAACCTTATATGGACGGGTGTCCCTGGAGCATTGGCTGAGACCTATATAGTTAACACCGGTCTCTTCCCTGGCGTCAGCTCGTTCTTCTTGCCCAATCCGAACACGGGTGTTGCAGACATCCTGACAAATGGTGCCGAATCGAACTATCACTCGCTCCAGATCGAGGCTCGTCGCCGTTTTGCGGATGGCCTCTATTTCCAGGCCAACTACACCTTTGCAAAGGCATTGTCCGATGCAGCAGGTGTTGGCCAGACCCGTTTCGACCCGCTTATCGACAACGATCAGCAGCGTAATGAATACTCCGTCGCCGACTTTGATCAGCGTCACGTATTCAACTTCAATGCGATCTACGAACTTCCCTTCGGCAGGGGCAAGCGCTTCATTAACCAGGGCGGTATCGTCGATCAGATCATTGGCGGTTGGCAGATGACCGGTATCCTTCGTTGGTCAACCGGTGCTCCGTTTTCGATCACCGATCCGCGTGGCACACTTAACCGTGCTGCTCGTTCGGGCCGTCAGACGGCAAACTCGAACCTGACCCAGGGCGAGATCGCTAACCTGATCCAGATCGTCCGTACACCGTGCGGTGTTTACTGGATCAATCCGTCGGTGATCAACATCAACCAGAACAATCTCAACGGAGGAAACTGTAGCCAGCTAGGTCTCGGCTCGGCAGCCCAGGCGGGACAGCCCGCTTTCTCCGGACAGGTGTTCTTCAACGTTCCTTCGGGACAGACCGGTACGCTTCCGCGTAACGGCTTCCGCGGTCCGGAGTTCATCAATATCGACGTTTCGATGTTCAAGAGCTTCCGTGTCACTGAGCGTGTACGCTTCCAGGTACGCGGTGAGGCATTCAACCTGATGAACAGGGCGAACTTCTTCATCGGCAATACGCCTGGCAACATCAACGCCAACACGTTTGGCCGTGTTACTTCGACTTTCGCTCCGAGGATCTTCCAGTTCGTCGGACGTATAGAGTTCTAAACTCAATAGGCTGAAAGGCCGATCCTGTAGGGACGGGAGCCGAAAGGCTTCCGTCCTTTTTCTTTTTGTTGCGGTGCAGTAACCAGAAAATGGAGTGTTCAAAATAGGCGTTTTGCGGATATAATCATCTGAACACACCGAATGTCCCTAACCCACGGCAGCCCGCAGAACCTTTCGATCGTACCGCTCGGTGCGGGTGACCTGATTGACCGTGCGACCCGCTTTTACCGGAAGCACTTCACAACGCTTTTTCTCATCGCGGCTCCGCCGGTGGTGGCCGGAACTCTTTTCTCGGTCGGTTGGCTTCTGCTTTCGCGAATGATCTTTTTCACGACCGAGGCATATGACCCATTCGAATCCGGGGCTTTCGCCGCGTTCTCGTTTGTCGGAGCACTCGCCATCTGGTTCACACAAACGGTCGCGACTCTGGTCGTAATGGGCGGAGCCTCGCGCAACTTTGTTCGCCACCTGCTCCACGGCGAGCCGATCACCTTTGCCGATACTTATCGAAACGCATGGAGCCGCTTCTCCGGCCTCGCGGTCGCCTCGGCGATAATTGTCTCGGTGCTCTCGGCCATCGGGTTCGTTATTGTTTTCGTCGGCACATTCGTCTGGCTAATGGTGCTTGGGCTTTTGTCGATGGCATTTGCGAGTGTGCCTTCGGTGATCGCGGTCATTAGCGTGATCGCTGCCATCGGGGCGATAGTTACGGTCTTTATTGCGTTCTCGTTCGTCGCATGCCGCTTTGCCTATGTGCCGCAGGTGATGCTGGTCGAGGACGAAGGCGTTTTTTCGTCGATCGGCCGAAGTGTCAATCTTGCCAACGGCACATCGCTCCGATTCGCCGCTCTGCTCGGGTTCACGACCGTCGCCACATATTCCGCACTGGCCGTGCTCTATATTCCGCTGATATGGTACGCCTGGATCGCCGGTATCGACTTCGGCCCTTTTGCCGAGGCGGTCACGCCCGCCTGGTTTGAGATCGCCTCGCAGCTTATCTGGCAGGCGAGCCTTATTGTGCTGACGCCGGTCTGGATGATCGGCCTGTGTTTACTTTATGTTGATCAGCGGGTGCGGCTTGAGGGCTACGATATCGAGCTGATGGCTAACCGCCGGCTCGGCGAGATACCGGACGTGCCCGATCAATATCTCAACCCGCTGCAGCCCGCTCTCGGGGCAAGGGCCGAGCCGAAGGGCGTCGCGGCCGCGGCGCAAAACTCGCCGGGCTTTACCACGCTCGGGCTCAAGTGAAGATGCGAACTCGTTTACCGTTCATCGCTATTTTGCTGATCTCACTTGCCGCCGCGGCGAGCGGGATGAGCCTTGCCGAATATCGCGAAGCGGTCGATGAGGCCCACGACCACGCGATCGACATTATCAGCGAGATCCGCGACGGCGAAGATGGTTACTCCGAATATGAGAAAGAGTGCATTGCCGAGATGCGGCGGCTCTTGCCGCCCGAGCTTGACGTTGATTCCGGCTTCGGCAAAGAGAAATTCTCACACGCTCGGCTTCATGAGCTGCTAAAGGAATACGAATCTGCGGCCGACCGCCGCTCGCGGGCCGTCATTGCCGAGGAGATCGAGCAGACACTTTCCGCCGCACTTTGGAAGCTAAAAGAGATCGAAAAGGCCGCTGAGACCGAGCGGTCAAAGGACGAGGAAAAGCGAAAGCTCGCCGAGATCCTCAACCGCGAGGAGTTTCAAAAGCCCTCGGGCGATGAGGAGAGTTGGCTGCAGAGGCTGATCCGTGAGTTCATTGAATGGCTAATGGGACTGCTGCCGAGCGGCGGGCCGCGGCCGAGCGTTTCGGGTTCGCCAGTGCTGGCGATGGTGCTTCAGGTGCTCGTTATCGGTGCGGCGGTCGCCGCGATCGCCTACGGGCTTTACCGGCTTGCTCCGGTGATCTTCCCGAAGCTCCGTCGGCGAAAGCGTGAAAAGGACGGCGAACGCGTAATTCTCGGCGAGACCATCGGTGAAGACATGACAGCCAATGACCTGCTCGCCGAGGCCGAGGCACTGGCCGCGAAAGGCGACCATCGCGGTGCGATCCGCAAGGGCTACATCGCGCTTCTTTGCGAGCTGAGCGACCGACGGTTGATCGGGCTCGCCCGCCACAAAACAAATCGCGATTACCTCCGCGACCTTCGCCGCGAGGCCGAAATTCATCGGCGGATGCAGGGGCTGACCGGTATTTTTGAACGGGCATGGTATGGTTCGGGCGGTGCCGATGGCAGTGCCTGGACCGCATTCAGCACCGAAGCAAGGGAGACGATCCGGCAGACCTGAGGGCAATGAAGCAAAGGCTTTTCATCGTGCTTGCTCTTCTCGTGCTCGGCCTTCTGATGGTCGGGCTGAACGCCGTTTCGTACGTCCAAAAGGTCCGCGAACCGGATAAGGAAATGACCCCGATCCGCTCGACCTATCACCCGGGAGCGACCGGCACGAAGGCCTTCTACACGCTTCTTGCCGAGACCGGCCGCGAGGTGACGCGGTGGCAGCGGCCGCCGGCCGAGCTCCTCACCGAAACGCGGCAACAGCCCGCAACGCTCGTTATGATCGGGCCGTTTCGCCGCGAAGTCAGCGAAGACGACGCCTCGATGATACTTAGCTGGGTCTCGAGCGGCGGGCGGCTTGTCATCATCGACCGCGAGCCGCCAAAGCAATTGCTGACGACCTCGCTCGGCTGGACGCTTGAGGCGAAGCCCGGAGCGGACGCCGGAATCCTCTCGGTCGATCCGGCAAATCCGGCGCAGATGACGGCCGCAACTCCGGCTTACCGGCCTAACTTGCCAAGCCTTTTGACCCGCGGGGTAAATGCTATTCAGCCCTCGCGTTTCGCTTCGGCGGCCGAGGTCACGCGGGCACCGGTAGCCGCGATCGATGCAGAAAGCGACGAGAGTTACGAGGGCGAAACTTACGAGGCACCGGCAAATACCGGCACGGGTTCGGATTCTAATTCGGGGCCGACGCCGGAACCGACGCCGTTCGATTTTTACACAGCGGAACCGGACAACGACGCCAATTCGGCACCGCCTCCGCCGCCCGTCGCGGCCGAATCACCGCCGAGCGAATCACCCGAGCAGTCCGACGAACCGCCGCCAGACGATGCAAAGACATGGTTCACGGCGCCTTTTGTTCACGTGACGGCTTCGGGCCGGGCGTTCGTCGTCGATTTTCCTTATGGCGAAGGCGAGATCGTTTACGTGGGCGACCCGTATGTCGTCGCTAATGGCGGCATTACTGCCGCGGACAATGCCCAATTTGCCGTCAATCTCGCGACCGCACGCGGCGGGCTCATCGCCTTTAACGAATACCATCACGGCTACGGCTCTGGGAACAATCGCGTCTTTGAATATTTCGCCGGGACGCCGGTGATCGCCATACTTTTGCAGCTAACAGTGCTCGGGCTTTTTGTCGTCTATTCGCGAAGCCGTCGGTTTGCCCGGCCGGTTCCGGCTCCTGATCCGGATCGGCTTTCGAAGCTCGAATACGTCGGCGCAATGGCCGAGCTGCAGCAGCGGACGAAGGCGTTCGACCTCGCGATGGAGAATATCTACGGCGATTTCCGCCGGCGGGCCGCAAGGCATTTTGGTGTTGATAATACGACGACCTCGCGGAAAGAACTCGCCGCGATGATCGCCGAACGCACCGGCCGCGACGCCGGCGATGTCGGAACGCTAATGCAGAAATGCGAGGACATCTTCCACGGCGAGCCGACCGATAAACGCGAGTTGCTAAAACTTGCCGGAAGCCTTCGTGAGCTTGAAGAAGCGATGCGGCTCTCGCGTAGCAGCAGGCGGAGGATATAGCGACGTGGCCGGGCAAGCGCTGGTCGCGCTCATTTTTCTGTTCTTTGTAACGAGCGCCGTCGGGGTCGTGACGGGCAGCAATTCGCTGATCACGGTGCCGGTGATGTTCCAGTTCGGCATTGATGAAAAGGTAGCGGTCGCGACCAATATGTTCGGCCTGACGTTCATGGCGATCGGTGCGACCATACCGTTTTTGCGAACGGGAAAGCTCGACGTAAAGCGGCTTTCGCCCTTGATAGCGGTCACGCTGCTGGGCTCGGCATTCGGAGCGGCCTTGGTCGGGATGATGACCGGCAGCGGTCTGAAACTTGTCGTCTCGGTAGCGATGATCGCTATCGTGCTCTTTACTTTGCTCGGGCCTCGGACGAGTGGTGCTGAAAACGGGAACAGCGAATGGTCGCTGACCGCCGTCGGGCTTGTGGCGACATTCCTGCTTGCCATCTACGGCGGGCTTTACAGCGGGGGCTACGTTACTGTTTTGACCGCCGCATTTGTCGCGTTTTTCGGGATGACGTACAGCGGCGCGATCGCCGCGACAAAGCTCGTAAACGTGTTCTCATCCGGGATTGCCACGCTCGTTTTTATGTGGCAAGGTCTAGTGGATTACAAGCTCGGGGCCGTGCTCGCGGTGACGATGTTCGTCGGAGCATACGCCGGTGCCTATTTTGTGACGAAGATGAACGAGGCGTGGCTGCGAGGCATATTTATCGCGACCGTGCTCTTGCTGGCGGTCAAGCTGATCGCGGATCTTTTCTTAAATTGATGATGCTGCAATATACACCCAATACCATCGCACATATTTTGAACGAACTGCGGAAGACCATCGTCGGTCAGGACGAGGTCATCGAGCAGATCTTGGTGGCAATTCTTGCCGAGGGCCACGCATTGCTTGAGGGCGTTCCCGGCACGGCGAAGACGCTGATGGTCAAGACGCTGGCCGAGATAATCGGCGCGCGGTTCTCGCGAATCCAGTTCACGCCCGACCTGATGCCCTCGGACATCACCGGCACGAACGTCTTTAATATGCAGACGTCCGAATTCACGCTTCGCCACGGGCCGATCTTTACCGACATCCTGCTCGCCGACGAGATCAACCGGACGCCGCCGAAGACGCAGGCCGCGTTGCTTGAGGCGATGGAGGAGCGGCAGTCAACCATCGACGGCGAGCGGTATCAACTCTCGCCGCTCTTCACTGTGCTCGCGACCGAGAACCCGATCGAATACGAGGGCACGTATCCGCTGCCCGAGGCGCAGCTTGATCGCTTTTTGCTGAAGATAATCATCGATTATCCGCATGAAACGGACGAACGCGAGATCGTCGCCCGCTGGGACTCGGGATTTAACTCGCACCATTTGGAACAGCTCGATATTCGCCCGCTTGAGGATGCCGCGGCCATCTCGCACTCGCGTCATGAGGTCCGCAATATGCGGATGGAGCCGGGAGTGCAGAAGTATATCGTCGATATCGTCCGGCGAACGCGTAGCCACCCGACGATACTCTACGGCGCAAGCCCGCGTGCCTCGATCGCATTGCTACTTTGCTCAAAAGCACTCGCCGCCATCCGCGGCCGCGATTTCCCGACGCCCGACGACGTCCGCGACATCGCTCGCCCGGTGCTGCGCCATCGGCTTGCCCTGCGGGCCGAGGCCGAGCTCGAGGGAGCGACGACCGACGCCGTTATTTCGGATATTCTGAAAACAATAGAAGTGCCGCGATAAAGCTGCCGCTATTGATTCGGCTCATCGCCTGCAGGCCCATCGTCGCGGGCCGGCGTTGGGGTTCGTGCCGGAGCCGGAGTGGTTCGCGGTGAAGCGGCCGGACGCGGTGTTACTGCCGGAGCGGTATTGACCGGACCCGTGTTTGCGGGCGTCGCTGGACGTGCGTTCGCGTTAACGTTCGCATTTCGTCCGGGATTCGGCGAGGCCGCCGGTTGTGTGTTGGAATTCACCGGAACGGGAACGAGTATCACACCGCCGTCCGAAGGCATAAATGGGCTACCGGTCCGCGGGTCGATGTTATACATCTCGCCGCCCGGCGGCACATAGCTCGGGGCACCCGGAGGCGGAACGCCTGTCGCCCAGGGGTTGTAGCCGTCGCCGCCCGGCATGGTATCCGGAGCCGAAAGCGACATGTTCGAATTTCCGTCGAGCGAATAGGCCGGCATCAAGGCGAGCTGCTGCTCTTCGGTGCCGGTCGCCGGATTGATCGGCTGGACCGGCAGGCCATTTGCGTCCGGCTGGAGCGCGGTGGCCGGATCGGTCTTTGGGCTCCAAGTCGCATAGATCAGAGCACCGCCGAGAGCGGCCGTTCCGATCAAGACCATTGCCGCCGTTGCCCAAAAGTTATTCTTCTTTGCCGGTTCCTGAACTACCGCTGCGGGCGAATCGCCAAAGGCAGCCGAAAGCTCGCCCATCAATTCCGCACCTGACTGCTGACGCATCTCGGGGCTTTTTGAAAGCGCTTTCAGTATCACCGGCTCAAGCGTCGGCGGCAGGTCCGAGCGAAAGGCGGAAAGCGGCGGCGGCGGTTCCTCGATATGTTTAAGCAGAACGTCGGTCGGCTTCTCGCCTGAAAAAGGAACGGTGCCGGCCAGCATTTCAAAGATCACGACGCCGGCTGAATAAATATCCGAAAGGGCATCGGGCGAATCTGTTCCGGAACACAATTCGGGTGCGAGATAAGCGAGTTCCGACGGAGCGGCTGCAAGCACGTCGCCCGTCCGCTCAAGCGGGCCGAGCGAACCGATGCCGGCGACCTTGGCGATAGCAGCAGATTCGGCCACTTCGGAAAGTAAAATGTTATCAGCGGTCAGGTTGCCGTGCGTCCTGCCCGAGGCGTGGAGCGTTTCAAGTGCGGCGGCGATCTGCTTGCCGATCTCGACCGCATTCTCAACCGGCATCTTCCCGCTGTGCGCTATCGCCTGGCTGAGCGTTTCGGGGTTGGCGGCGTCGCAAACGGCGTATGAAACGCCGGAGCCGTCGATGCCGAAATCGAGCACGTTAAGCATGTTCGGATGCTCGGCGGCCGAGGCGATCTTCGCATTCTTGCGAAAACTCTCGCGAGCCTTTGCGTCGGCGTCGGAAGGTAGAACGAGAAGCGTCACCGGCTTTTCGATCAGCGTGTTTTCGGCACGATAAAGGTCACCCTCCGGGCCGCTCTTAACCAGCCCGATCAGCTTGAATTTCTCGGCAACGGTCTGCCCTGTAAGGTCGTAAGCCATTTCGTATTAGAACGATAATATCCTATGCGGGTTGCATTTAAGACGCAACATCGCTGCTGCATGTCGAAAAAATGCAAAGAAAATGCGGACCCAGAGCCTTAAAGCCCGGGTCCGCATCCATCTTTTCGGCACTTTTACTGCCGCCGTCGATTAAAGCTTAACGAAGACGATGAGCAGTGCGAAGAGCACGAGCGACTCGATGAGTGCGAGCGCGATGATCATGATGGTCTGAACGGTCGAAGCTGCACCCGGGTTGCGGGCTGCGCCTTCGGCCGCACGCGAACCGACGAGTCCCTGGCCGATAGCGGCGAGTCCGGCGGCAAGGCCGAAGCCGAGTCCGGCCGCAATTGCTTTATATGAGTTAACGGTCGATTCGTTGTCGGCCGCACCCTGTGCCATTGCCGGCAGGGCGACGAGAGCGATGGTAAGGACCGCATAAGCGATCTGTTTGATCTTGTTCATTCTAATAAGTCTCCTGTTCTATTTATGTTCGATCAGGAAGAACCGCCCGTTGCCTGCTCTGCCGGTATTATTTCGCCTCGCTTCCGGTATTGCCTGATTTCGACTCGCGTTGGAGTCAGGCCGCCTGTCGCGTGCGGGCATATCTGCTATAAAACGCAGGTTCCCCGGTTCGGATTCTTCTGTTGTTTTACGCCCTTGGGCGTTCCTTGCGGAGCAAACAACGCCCCGCAAAAACTTTATGCATGCGCCGCGGCAGCCTCGCCGTGGCCTTCGGCATGATCGCCGTGGTCGTCGTGATCGTCATGGTGGTGCGTCACCTCGCTAACGTAGATGGACGAAAGCAGGGTGAAGACCAGCGTCTGAACAAAGGCGACGAAGACCGCCAGTACGAGAAGCAGTGCCGGAAGCAAGATCTGCGTATATGGCGGATAAAGATTTGAGATCTGGAAATAGATCTGCTCGTCGGCGTAAAGGTTCGCGAAGAGGCGAACGCCGAGCGTCAGCGGCCGGATCATGTTCGAGATAAGCTCGATCGAAAAGATCAGCGGCGTGATAAAGATCGCCATCAGCAGCGGCAGTTTCGGGCCGGAAAGATGGCCAATATGCTTCAAAAAGCCGTTCTCGCTTATACCGATGTAATTGTAGTAAACGAACGATGCGATACCGAGAGCGAACGTTACGTTGACGGATGCCGTCGGCGACATGAACAGCGGGAACGTGCCCATCAGGTTCGAGATGAGCACCAGCACGGCAAAGGTCGCGATGACCGGGAAATACTTCATCCCGTGCGGCCCGATCACGTTCTCGACCAAATTCGAAACCGCGAGATATCCGGCCTCGAGCGTCATCTGGCCCGGCTGCGGATCATCGTCAGAAAGCTTGCCCTTCAAAAGCCCGATTACCGCCACCGCGAGAATACAGGCGATGACGAACATTATCGTGTACCAGGGAACGGCGTTCTCGGGCGAATACACGCCGAACATCGTTTCTGCATCCGTGCCAAAGTTCGAGAAGAACTTGTCCCAGATGGGCTTGGTGTAATTGATCTGAAAATTGTGGAGCGGCCCGCCGATGTAATAATTGACGAACTCGACGATCAGCGGTGTCGGGTGCTCACCTGCAAATAAAAGCATTATTAAATATCCTTCCTGTTAGAGAAGCTTAAAAAGATCTGTATCAAACCTTCCGCGACTACGGCAAAGCCGAACGCGGCCATGCCGAGAATCACCGGAACGATCGGCAGCACATCGCTTACATAGATGACAGCTATGACCGCTCCGAGAGCAAAGTACCGGCCCAAATATCTAAGGGCCGAGATACGCGGACGCTCGCCTTCGGGCGTACTTTCAAAAACCTTCTTGAGCGAATAGCGAAGCCAGAAATAGCTAACAAATGCGAGCAGAACCCCAACCGCAATTCCCGCCCCGAACCTTATCGAGCTAAAGATGGCCCCGGCAATCGCCGCAACCGCGCCAAGCACAGCCATCAGGATAAGCAGCCGCCGATGCTGGTTCGGTATTAGTTCAGCCGCGTCCGGCATACGGAGATCGTCCGGTTCGCTCATTCAAACCCTCAATTTTACTTCGCCTTTGTTGAAAGTTCAATCCTCGCGGGGCAGATAGTCCGGGCGGGGCGGATCTTCGGGTGCGGTTTCCGCGGGCGGAAGCATGATCGGCGGAGCGGCCTCGGGCGTTTTTGCGGGCTCATCGGCCGAAAAAAGCGATGTCGTCTCGGCCGGAGGAGCGCTTTTGCTAAAGATCTCGCGGTTGATGCGGAAAAGCTGAACAAACCCGATGACCGAGCCGATCACAACGCCGACAACGATGCCCCAAGGTGCACTGCCGAGCAAAGTATCCGCCAGCCAGCCGAGGACGAGCATGAAAAGTATCGAGCCGAAGAGCGAAATACCGACCGACCATGCAAGGCCAGACATTCGAATGCTCTCGCCCGCGGTCGGCGGTTCGTAGGGTAAAAGTACGGTCGGTGGCGGCGGTTCAGCGGGCTCTCGGCGTTCGTAAGCAGGTTCGTCTTCGTACGGTATCGCGACAGTGGGCTCGGTTGGCCTCGGCTCATTTAGCTCGGGCTCCATGCCAAAAATGCCGAGCACCTCGGGCTCGCGGGTGCGGGCCTTTTTCTCTTCCACCGGATCGGGAAGGTCGCTATCGAGAAAATTCTTGATCATCGCCGGATCGCGGCCCCGCTAATTCGCAAGCACGGGCCACATATATCCGAAGAGTCTATCCTGAATCTGCAGATTAGTCACCAAACGGGTGTGGGTCTCGCACTGAAAGATCTCCGCCGCGATCGGGACGATAGGTTCGCCGCCGCGTTTGAGCGTGCTCTCGCCGGCAAGCGAACGTTTTGTTACGACGCCATCGCCGACCGCAAGCAGCAGCGTTTTTACTTCCTCGGAAGTGATCTTCGTACCGTCATTTCGCTTGAACGACTTAGGTGAGAACTGCGTTATCCAGCGGTCCTTCTTGTTATTTTGGCGAAGGATAAAGGCGTTGGGTGTCTCTTTGCAATCGGCTCCGAGCAGGTAAAAAGTCACAGGGATATTCTCACGCCCGGGCCTCGAGATCGCGGCCTGAAAGTCCTTTGCCCGCTTCAGAGCCGCTCGAAAATAGGGCCTTGCGGTCTTTTGCTCTGCGACGCTGAAGTTCTTCTCAAATTTCTTGTCCTTCCAAACGACCCAGTCGTATTCTTCCCAAGTTTGAGGGTCGAAGATATCGAGTTCTATCGGTTTGAGCTCTTCATCATAGGCGACAAGGCTTCCTTCGTGAGGAAGCAACTGAAAGATCGACTGTATGGTGAAGACATCGAACCGGTCGATATCCCGAACGAAAGGAATATTGATTCCGTTGATTATCGAGAGCCCGTTGATCAAGGCATCGAGCGCCCGTACCGAGCCCTCGTTTGGCGTCCCGAGCATAAAGATCTTATCGAGGTGCTTTGCACCGGCCCAGGTCGGGCGAATCGTGCCGGTTCTCAGCTCCGCATCGCCATACATCGCGGCATAGCGGGCAACGAGTCCGCCCATCGAATGGGCAATTATGTTGAATTTGAGGTCCGGTTTGCCGAGCTTTCGTTTGAGCTCTTCAACATCGCGGACAAGCTTACGAGCCGTCTCAACGTTATCGATCCGCCAATCATAGGAAAAAACGTAAAACGTGTCTTGGTGGTCGCCCGGCTGCGGGTCGTCCCACTTTGCTTCGCGATATCCGCCGCGCTCTTCGAGCGATACCATCAGCTGGTTATAGATCTCGACCTCGGGCAAAAAACGGATGAGGCTTACGCCGCGAATAATATCCACCGGCACGAGCGAATCACGGTTTTTCTTCAGGTCCGCAGTGATCGGCAGGCGAATGTCTTCATCCTTGTTTCGCCCGCGGGTGAACCAAACGGTCTTGTCCGTTACGGAGCTTTTCAGTTCTGAACCTGTGATGCCGGGAATTATGATGATCGGGGCCTTGCCGGTCGGCGGCGGAGTTGGGGTGGCCTCGGGCGCCTTATCTTGCGCAAGGGCCGCAGGAGCCACAACGAGCACCAAAACGAGAAATAAGCGAAATATGGGCAGAGCAGTATTCATTACGGTCATAAAAGTCATTACGCCTCAGGCGTCATTAATTCCAAAGGAATATACCACTCTTTGGTGCCAACCGCGTGCAAAAGGTTGTTATTATTGATGTTTGGGCAAAATGGCCGTCTCTTCGTGAGAAACAAGGCGGTACCGCGTGCCCCGCCAAATGATTTCCCGCGAGAGCAGGGCGGCGACGCAATTTGCTAAGAATATCGCGGGCGTTACTAGCCAAAGCGTGTATTGCGAGAAACGCTGGCGAAGCAGGTTCGCTTCATATTGCGGGAGAGCAAGCCGAACGGCGTGGAACCGAAGAGCCGCCTTGCCGACCGAAAAGAACGCGACCAGAAAAAGCGTGGCGAGAGCTGCCCAGACCTCGACGCCATTGGTTTTGCTAAGCACGGCAATGAGAAACGCCGCCGCCATCACCGCAACAAAAAGCCCCGAGCCGAGAAACGACATCAGCCAAAGCTGCGGCATATAGACCCGCGTGACCTTCATCTGGCGGTTGGTGAATTCGAAAAGCTCGCGAAAGGTGCAGCTCTCGACCGTTGCGGTAAGAGCCTGCGGAACAAAGCGGATCTTCAGTCCCGCAGAACGCATTGCACGCGTGACGGCAAAATCATCGGAGAGCGTGCCCTTCCATTTGTCACGAATTCCAACGCGTTCGAAAGTGTCGCGGCGGATCGCCATCGAGCCGCCCCACGTGAAGTTGTCTTTCTCGTTCGGCCCGAGCGCGGAGGCAATGGAGGCGTTCCAAGCTGAACGCAGTTCCGATGTAAGCGTCGGCTCTTCTGAAATGAACCAACGATATCCGGTCGCGCCTCCGACAGTTTCATCGCGAAGCGGTGCGACGAGAGCACGCAGCCAACCGGGCGATGGCCGCGCGTCTGAATCGACAAACACGAACACCTCGCTTCTTTCATCGGCATGAAGAACGCCTTCGCGAAGGTTCTCGACCTTTTGGCTGGAAGCGGTGGCTTTCGGTGCGACGACGAGCTTTACGTGCCGCTTGGCTTCCTGCCAGGCTTGTTCGATGATGGCGGCGGCCGGGTCGTCAGCGTCGTCAATGACAAAGATGACCTCATACTCCGGCAGGTCCTGCTGGAGCAACGCGTCAAAGTTCGCAAGCATTCCCTCATCAACGCCCTTGCAAGGAGCGATGATCGTCACAATCGGCTCCCAATCCGAAGGCGGCTTGGTCAACTCCTCGCGAAAAAAACGCAGATACGCAATCCCGCCGCGGAACGACCTAAAGCTTAACCAGACGAGCAGAATCGATAAAAACAGTAGCAGCAACTGGAGGATCATTCTGGTTGAGAAATTTCGGCGATTGACTGAATGACGACACGATAGACCGAATTTGATGTCTCCGAAACGCCAGAATAGATCATGAATCTTGCTCTGCAACTATTGCATTCGACTATGAATACTGACGGCCATCCTCCGTCTGGTGATTTGCCGACGATATTCATTTCGAAATAGTCCTTTATCGCGTTCACGTTTATTTGATCAATTTCGCCTTCCCATATGTAACAGTGGCGTATTGCATCTGCGAAAGAGAACGCCACTGTAGCCGAACACGTCGGGCACGGGAAACTGTAATGAGACGACGTGCTATCTAGTGAGTCATAATCGGCCCGCCTTGAGTAGCTCGGCACCAACAGTTTTCGCAGGAACTTCATTTTCTCGACGCCTCTAGCAGGTGGCTTAACTCCAAGACCGATCTCGCCGTCGCTCCGCGGTTTGCTTTCATCACGGACCGGGCGTTGCGGGCGAGCTCGGCGCGTGCGTCGGGCTCCTCGAGCAGGTCCGAGAGGTGCAGGAAAATTTCGTCGGGAATGGACACTGGATGTGCCTCAGCGATTTGAATGGCCGCACGGTTCGCCAGGAAAACACGCATCACGTCGGCGAAGTTAAATGTATGCGGGCCGGTGATTATCGCATTGCCAGCGGCCGCGGGTTCGAGCACGCTCTGGCCGCCGTGCGGGATGAGCGAGCCGCCTACGAAAGCGATCGAGGTCAGCCGAAAGAGAGCACGCAGCTCACCGATCGAGTCGAGCAAGATAATATCGGCTTCGGCGTCCGCTTCGCTCGGGGCGTCGCTTCGGCGGGCGGTACGATATCGTTTGAATTCGCAAGCGTCTTCATCGCGAAATTCGCGAAAGAGTCTAGCCACTTCACCGAACCTTTCCGGGTGCCGCGGTGCGACGACGAGCCGCGGCTTTATCTTCGCCTCGCCCGCAAGAATCGAGCAGAATGCATCAAGCAGCCATCGCTCTTCGGGGTCGTGTGTGCTTGCGGCAGCGATCACGGGCCGGCCGTCATCGAAACGAAAGCGGGCATTGAGCTCCGCGGCGATTTCGGCGTCCCGAGGGTCATCGGCGACGTCAAATTTCATATTGCCCGTCACCTTCGCCTTTGCCGCAGCGAGCCCGAGCGAGATGAGGCGGTTGGCGTCATCACCGCCCTGCATCAGGGCGAGATCCACGTCCGCGAGCACACGTTTTACGAACCCTTTTACCTTTCCATATCGTCCGAACGAACGCTCGGAAAGCCGGCCGTTGACTATCGCGACCTTCGCTCCGCTCTGCTTCGCTTCGCTGATGAACCGCGGCCAGATCTCGGTTTCCATCAGGAGGACGGCCGAGGGTTTGAAGTGGTTCAGAGCCCTGCGGACCGAGAATTTCCAATCGAAAGGGAAATAGAACACCGCGTCGGCCTTGCCGGCGAAGATCTTGCGGGCGAGTTCCTGCCCGGTCTTTGTTGTCGTTGAGACTATCAGTCGGTGGCCGGGAAAATCTTTGACGAGAGCATTGGCAAGTGGCCGTGCCGCATTTGCTTCGCCGACCGAGACGCAATGCAGCCAAATGACCTTGCGGCCGTCGTTTTTGAATTCGGGATAATTGCCGAGCCGCTGCCTGAACCCCGCGGCATACTTTTCCCGCCGCATCAAAAACAGCGGCAGCATCAGCAAAAACGCAACTGAAAGCAGAAGGCTATAGAGCAAGTACATTGCCGGGGGCGGTCTAGGAAGTCTGGACAGTCTAGGAAGTCTAGGATGTCTGGGAAGTCTTGTCAGTCTAGGAAGTCCTGACTGCCTGGTTACTAGTTGAAAATGCGAGTTTTTGAAGTCTTGAACAAAGCACGTTACTTCCAGACCCCACGTGACTTCCAAGACATCCTAGACTTCCCCGACTTCCCAGACTATTTGACCCTTTCCATATACCGCGATTCCGTGGGGTTGACCTTGATCTTTTCGCCCTCGGCAACGAAGGGCGGGACCATTAGAGTTACCCCGTTTTCGAGCGTGGCGGGCTTGTTCGAGTTTGAGGCTGTCGCACCCTTGAGCTGCGGTTCGGTCTGCGTGACCGTGAGTTCCATCGAGGCCGGAAGCTGAACGCCGATCGGCGTGCCGTTGTAGAACTCGACCTCGATGGTCAAGCCGGGCATCAGCCACTGGGCCGCGTCGCCGAGTTCCTCTTCGGTCAGAGCCACCTGCTCATAGTTTTCCTGGTTCATGAAGTGGTGATGCGAGCCGTCGGAGTAAAGATACTCCATCTTTAATTGCTCAAGAACGATGCGCTCAAGCGCCTCGTTAGAGCGAAAGCGGTACTCGAACGAATTGCCCGTGAGCAAGTTACGAAGCCGCGCCTGAACCATCGCCCGCAGATTGCCGGGCGTGTGGTGATGAAAGTCCATCACCTTAACCGGTGCTCCTTCGTGGAGGATCACCATGCCTTTTCTCATGTCGGTTGCTGAAATTCCCATAGATGTTGTTTGAAACTAATGTCGAAAATCGAACTCAACAGTGTATTAAATGCTTGTGAAAAAGTTAAAAAGGGGAAAGGTGAAAAAGGTGAAAAGGTGAAAAAGGCAGCAGCTAAATCCGAAAGAATTTAATCCGCACGTCGAGCCCCCTAAAGCTCGGCCGCTTTTTCACCTTTCCACGCTTTCACACTTTCACTTCTTCACCGTGCTCCGCTCACGCTCCTTCTTTCTTGAACGGCAGCGGTGCGGGTTCTTCGCCCGGTTTCGGATAGTCCTTTTTCATCATCTCGTAGATGCCGATGATCTGTTGCTGCCAGGTTTTCGAATCCTCGTGGTTCGGGTCGATCTTCAGGGCCCGGCGGTAATCGCCGAGCGCCGCGGCGTATTGCCGAGCCTCGGTCAGGGCAAATCCGCGTTTGTAATAAGCATCGACCGCGGCGGACTTTGCGGCTGTATCGTTCGGCTTTGCCTTTAGGTTCTTTTCGGCATCGGCGACGGCCTTATCAAAATCGGTTGTGTCTATTGGGTCGCCCGCGGCGCTCCATTTGCCGCCGGTCGGCTTAACGGGTCCGACGGGTTTTTCCGGCAAATTGTCGAAAGTATGATGCGTCGTCGGTTCCATTTTCTCGGCACGCATCGGCGGGTTTGCGGTGTTGTCCGCCGCGGCGGTGTCGGCTGTTCCGGAATTACAACCGGCGGCAAAGAGTGAACCTGCAATAACGAACAAAGAGATCTTCTTCATAAACGTCTCCATTAAAGTCAATTGATATTAATCGGCATATGGCCGTGTTTGAACTACAAATATTCTACCGCGCATTATGCCCCATTCTATATCCTGCGGCACGGAATCAAAGGCCGCGGTGATCACCCGAGCGGCTTCGACGAGCCGTTTTACCTCGGCGTCGCTGACCACGCGGCCGCCCGGCCCCGCGCATTTATCAACGACCTGTTTAAGGTCGCCGCGGGCATCAAAGCGGAGCGCATTCTCCTGATCGGAGAGCGTAACGACCGAGATCGAGCTCGTCTCGCCAAGGAAAAGTATCTGTTCCGGGATGCCGCTGTTGTTGACCACCCGCGAATTATGACCGCAGACCGAACTGATATAAACGGCATCGCCTTTGACGTTGTTGTACGGGTCTTTCGTAATGAGCACGCCGCCTTTTTCCATATCGACGCCGACCTGGATCAGTGCCGACATATAAACATCGTCCTGGCTTACGTAGTTGCGGACGCGTGATTCATATGCCCGAGCGTTCCAGAGCGAGCCCCAGACCTTCTTGATGCCTTCAAGCATCTGATCGGCGGTGCGGATATTGAACGCGCTCGAGTAAAGCCCGGCACCCGAAAAATTTGGCAGGTCCTCGGCATTCGACGAACTGCGGACAAAGACGGGTGCGTAACCGAGCTGCGTTTTCCATCGCAAAAACACTTGCCGGCGAAGTGCGGGGTCAATTGTGCCCTTCTGAATAGCGGCCTGAAGTTCCTCGAGTTTCTGCTTTCGGTAACGCGGGTTGTGGATGAAGTCGTAATCCTCGAGCAGCTTTTCAACGACCTTGTCGAGGCCGTTGTCCTTCATAAATTTGTCGTACCAAAAGAAGGGTATCGAGAAGCCGTCCGGGACCGTGATGCCCGGCACCTTTGCACTAAATATTTCGCCGAGATTTGCGGCCTTGGCACCGAAGGCGACGCTGTCGGTCCGCCGCATTTCCTTGAGGCCGGTGAGTTTTGTCACGGCCATATCGACCGGCGGTATCTGCTGATCCGGCGATCTGAAATCGGTTCGGAGCAGTTCGGTATCGGCCGGGCGAAACTTGTACTCGGTCATCGTCGCCTCAAGCTCCCAGACGAATGAATGCTTGTCCTTAAAAAGCTTGTCGGCGTCCTTGATGTAAATATTCGGGATGTTCCAGCCCTTGGCGAGAATGTTGACGTGCGAAAGCGGTGACGAAGGCTTCGCGACAATTATCCCGCGAACCGGCGGTAGCGACATCGGGAGCTCGCGAAGCACCAGGATCTCGTTCTCGCCGATCTCGACCGTGTCATCTAGCTTTTCGATAACGTGGATACGGCCAACGGCCCGGCCAGGATTAAGGGCAACATACTCCTGATTCTTGATTATCTCGCTCTGCAGAACCCGCGGAAATCCGAGCCCGGCCGAGAGATCTTCCTGCCGCGTCGAATTCGGCTTATAGGCGACCGCGGCAAAGAATGTCCGGTTGATCACCTGGTGGGCGGTCTTCAGGTGCTCGGCGGTCGCCATATCGCCTTCCCAGATCTCCCAAGTGTATTTATCGACCGTCCGCTGAAATGCAACGGTCCCGACGATAAATCTTCGGTCCTCATCGATGTAAACTGGTTTGAAGACATCGGCACCGCGCGGAACCAGATATGTCGCGAGCAGAAAATCCTTATGAAAGCGGTAGCGATTCGAATCCGCGTAGTAGATCCGGTTGCCTTCCTTGCGGTCGATAAAGAACATCGCGTGCGGAAGCGAGTAAGGCGTTTCTGGATGAAGCGTCCGGGCGACCTTGGCAAAGTCTTCGGCCGAGCCGACGCGCGGGAGGGAGAACGTTTCAGCGATCGCTGTCGGATCAACGGGGGCGTCTTGCGCCGCTACAGGAATCGCCGCAGCAAACGCCACGGCCAAAAAGATAACGGCCGAAACGGCGTGCCGTTTCAGATAAGAATTGCAGGAATGTTCAGCCCGGAGTGTTCGCATAACGCTAAAACTTCATCTTAGCGTTTACGGAGCGGAGTTTAAAACTTTCTCGATGCGGTCGCAGGCCGCGGCGGTCCCGTCTTCCGCGACGACGACGGCGGCTAGCTCACGTGCGTTTGTCCGATAAGACGCGTCGGCGAGTATCCGTTCGATAGTTTTTGCGGCTGTGTCCGCGGTGTAATTGCCCCGCCGAACTATTTCGGCAACTCCGGCACGTCGGCAGCGTGCGGCATTGTCCGGTTGGTCATGGCCATAGGGCATTATCAAATGCGGCACGCCGGCTCTCAGGACCTGTCCGGTCGTTCCAACCCCGCCTTGATGGACGACGCATGCCGCCCGCGGAAAAACGAGCGAATAGGGAGCATAGTCAAAGCCGACGACGTCGTCGTTCAGCCCCTCAGGCGCTTCATTAAAGACGCCGTAAAGCATCACCGCACGCCGCTTCAGCTTTTTCGCGGCCTTGATGCTTTCGTTAAAAAATTCGCCGGGGTCCATGACGGCGGCCGAGCCGAGCGTGAAGACGATCGGCGGTTCGCCGGAACTGAGAAAATCTTGCAAGCCCTCGGGCATCGTTCCGGTCTCGGCCAGCCCGTCGTAAAAGCAAAAGCCGGTCTGCAGCGTATTGGACGGCCAATCCGGCTGCGGCTCGCCGATCACACGCGAGAACATTGCTAGGTGCGCGTCCTCAGAAAACTTGCCCGTGAAGATCGGGTCGTGGTCTTCGCTCAAGCCGTGGCTACGGCGAAACTTCCGGTAATCCGCCAGCCAAGAAAAGCTCTGCCGCTTTGCGATCGAGAATATGAGGCGGTGAAATCTGGGCCCAAGAAAGCGGAGATGCTCAAACCACGGGGCCGGCGGCAGAACCGGTGGGTCGTAATTGGAAAAGAAAGCCAGGGGTGCGAGCGTGGTCGAAACCCACTTGATACCTGTCGTCTCGACCAGCGACTTTACCGCATAGGTGATCTCCCCCGAAACGATGAGGTCAGCTCCTGCGGTTGCGGCGACGAGGTCTTCGTACATCACCGGCAGGCTCGGCATTATGATCTCGCGAAGAATGAACTCCGAACCCTTGTCGTTGTCCATCAGGTCCTTCGCCATTGACTTGTCTTCGGGGTCAAGGTGCGGTGCCATCGGTGAAAAGCCGAGTCCGATCTGGCCGACCCTTTCGCGATAGAACTCCATCGCCGCGATGGTAACGTCGTGGCCGCGGCTTTTTAGTTCAATTCCCAGAGCGACCTTCGGGTGAAGGTCACCGAGCGAGCCGAAAGTTGCGAGCACGATCTTTGCCATTTCATTCGCCGTCGTCAGCGGGCGGGACCTCTTGTTCGGCGGCCTCGCGTTCGGCTTCGCGGATCTTGTTCCGCTCCTTTACCTGAAAGCGGACGCTCAGGAAAAAGGCCACCGATCCGAGCACGCCGGAGGCGAACATCCAGTCGTTATTCCCGACCCAAAAAAAATAAATGGCGGCCGCTGCAAGCAAGACCGCCAAAGCCTGAAATGCCTTTTCCCAGTTCATTCGTCCTTTAACTCTTCTTCAACAATCCGGGCGGTCGTCATCCGTCGCCGTGCCCTTCTCCAAAGGTATCGGAAGATGAGGTAAGCGGGCAAGCAGATGAAGAGAAGAAACGGCAGAGCGGCGATGAGGACCGTTATGAGGCCGAGCACGAAACTGAGCGCGGAATCGAGCCCTGTGTTGATCGAATCCGTAAGCCGCGAGAAAAAGCCCGGGCCGCCTGCGGATATGACAGCCGGAGTGCGGATGCGGAGCTTGATGGTCGAAAGGCTTGATTGATTTTCGAGGAAACGCTTTCGGCCCTCGATCCTCTCTATCTCGCCACGGACGACCGCGAGCTGCCGCTGAACGGTCAAGGCGTCATCGACCGTATTGGCACGCTTCATTATCTCGGTGAACTGAGCTTCGAGTGCTTGCTGTGCCTTGAGCCGTGCCTCGATATCGATAAATTCTTCGGTTACGTCCTGTCCCTTTACGGTCTCGACCACCACGCGTCCCGATGCCTTGCGTATCTCCTCGAGCGCTTCGCCAAATTTCGTAGAAGGCACGCGGAGGGTCATCGTGACGGTATCGCGGCGGGAGGAGCGTACATCGGTCGAGCTTTGCTTCGACTCAACTACAAAACCGCCCATTTGCTCGGCGATCGCCGTGATGCGCGTCTGCGCTTCATCGGGTGTCTCGGATTCGAGGTCAAGTTCTGCGTTGCGGATTATCTTGCGGTCGGTCGGGACGGCAGTTTGCTGAGAGCTCGATGTCTGATCGACGGGAATGTTTTCCTGAAGTGGTTGTGTGCCGCCGCCGCCACCGCCGCCTGTCTTGCGGGCCTGATCTGGAGCGCTCGCCGGAGCGGTGTTTGCGGCCGAAGTGTCTTGAAATTCGGATTCGCCGGAAGATGTGCCCGGCGACTGCGATACCGCTGACTGGTCACCGCCTCCACAGGCCGAGAACAACAGGGAAGCGAGAATAATTGCGGTCAGAGAGAGCTGTTTCATATCTATTCCTCCTCGAGTTCAGACGAACTATGTGAATAGAACGGGCCAGCCTACCCGCCCTTGCGTACAACGTCGGATAAAGATTCGCCGCGGAAAAAAGCCCGCACACCCCGCCAGAGCTTTTTGATCGCCCGCAAGATCTTTGGAAAGAACCAAAAGAACGCGATAGAAAATACGACAAGAACTACGGCGATGACGATCGGGGCAAAGACCGCAAGGAGCACTCCGCCAATGGCTATTACATCCTCAGTAAGCGAGAGCACGGTATTTGAGACCGGTTCGGGCGAAAGATTTGCACCCATTCGGGCCGCCGCTTTCGTCCCGTGAGAAGCAAATGCAAAGCCGCCGCCGATAAGCGTTGCAGGAATGACGATCGACGGGTCCATGTCGGAAACCGCAGCATAGGCGACCACCGCACCCGCCGGAACGCGGATAAATGTATGAACGACGTCCCAGACGCTATCGACATAAGGGACCTTATCGGCGAAAAACTCGATGATATACAGCCCGCCGGCGATGCCGATTATCCACCAATTATCTAGGACATCAAGGCCGCCCGGGAGCTTAACACCGCCAAGCCGCTGCAAAAGCCCAAGGACCGAAACGGTCGCGTAAAGGTTTATCCCGCTCGTCCAAGCCGTGCCGAGAGCAAGCGATAATGTCGAGAACCATTCCATAAGCTTAGTGAAGAGTGGTGAGTGACAAGTGACAAGAATCACCGCTCAAACGTTAAACTTATAGCACCAAACGGCGGAAAACGTAACAAAAAAGCCGTCGGATCTGAACTCCCTCGAATCGAAAGTACCGCTCACTTCGCATTTCGGCCTTCCAGCGATCGGCGAAGAGCATTCAGCATCTTGCGGATCTCGACGGTCAGTGAAAGAGACGACTCTGCCTGAGCTTCGGTGCAGAAACTCAGTTCAACAGCGATGAGAAGCTGGGTTTCGACCTCGGCGACGGAGCCTTCAGCGTTTGAAATGAAATGAATGAAATCACCCGTCGTTCGCCGGGCCTGACCCTCAGCGATGTTTGACGGAATCGAAACCGCTGCCCGACGAAGCTGGGAGATCAAGCCGAACTTTTCTTCACTAGGAAAGACACTCGTAAGCTTATAGATCTGCTTCACAAGCAAAATCCCTTTCTGCCAAACGATCAGGTCTTTGAAACTGGACGCTTTCCCAACGTCGTTCATTTCTTACGGCTCCCTTTCAGAACGTCTCCGACAATCATTAAGAGTGAAGTGTGAATAGTGAATCGTAATTCGTGCATTGAGAACCGAAAATCGTGAATCGTGAAACACCACACTTTCTCAGGTTTCAACAACGCTCAACTACTTCCTACTCGTTACTCTTCACTTGCCACTCATCACTGAACTCGTTTCCATTCTTCCACTATTCTAATTTAGTTCCGGCTCGTCACTCGTCACTTGCCACTTGCCACTCATCACTGAACTCGTTCCGGCTCGTCACTCGTCACTCTTCATCGCCCTCTTCATTCTCATCTTTCTTCACTCCATATTTCTCGAGCCGGTATTGGAGCGTTCGGAAAGTGAGGCCGAGGAGTTTGGCGGATTTGGTGATATTGCCGTCGGTCCGCTCCATTGCCTGTTCGATCAGGCTGCGTTCGACGTCTTCAAAGTTGACGCCTTCGGGCGGGAGTTTGAAGTTCGAGTCGCCGCCGATCTCTGCCGGGCGGCTTCCGACCGACATCTCGGGCGGCAGGTCGTCGAGCGTGATCGTGTCGTTCTCTGAGAGCAGGATCGCCCGCTCGATCGCCGACTCAAGTTGGCGGACACTACCGGGGTAATGGTAGTCGTTGAGCAGCGCCTTTGCCGCGGGTTCGATCTTGATCTCGCGGTCGGTCCCGCGGGTGTGCTTTTTGATGAAAAAATCCATCAGCACCGGGATATCCGAGCGGCGTTCGCGGAGCGGCGGTATTTCGATCGAGAGCACATTGAGCCGATAATAAAGATCTTCGCGGAACCGCTTTTCTTCGGTCATTTTCAGCAGGTCGCGATTGGTCGCGGCGAGCACGCGGACATCGACCGGTATCTCTTTGACCCCGCCGACGCGGCGTATCTCTCGCTCCTGAAGCGCACGGAGCAGCTTTGCCTGCAGGGCGATGTCGAGCTCGCCGATCTCATCAAGAAAAAGCGTGCCGCCATCGGCTATCTCAAAGAGGCCCTTCTTCTCGCCGACCGCTCCGGTAAATGAGCCCTTCTCGTGGCCGAAGAGCTCCGATTCGAGCAAATTCTCGTTGATTGCGGCGCAGTTTACTGCCTGAAACGTATTGCTCGCCCGTAGGCTGTTGATATGCATTGCCCGGGCGATGAGCTCTTTGCCCGTGCCGCTTTCGCCGCGGATGAGGACGGTCGAATTAGACTTGGCGATCTTTAGGATCAGCTTTTTGATCTTGTCCATCTCCGGCGAGACAGAAACGATCTCGGTATCGAGCGCCGAGAGTTTGTTCAATGCCCGCGAGACGGTGTCGAGCAGCTTGTCGCTGTCGTAGGGCTTTTGGAGATAGTCGAACGCACCGAGCCTTAACGCATCGACGGCCGAATCGACCGAGCCATGTGCCGTCAGCAAAATGACGATGATCGAGCGGTCAAAATTCGTCAGCTCTTTCAGCAGATCGAGGCCGGACATGCCGGTCATCTTCAGGTCCGTCAGGACGAGGTCAAAGCGGCGAGACTCAACAAACTTCATCGCCGCCTCGCCCGAACTCGCCGTCGTTACGTCGTAACCCTCACCCGAGAGGATCGTCTCAAGTATCTCGCGTTGGTTCTTCTCGTCATCAACGACGAGGATGGATTTTCTTGCCATAATATTTTTTAGTGATGAGTGGCAAGTGATGAGTGACGAGTGTAAACCCAGCGTCTCTTCAGCATCACCGCTGATCACAACAATTCACGAAAATCGCTAACTTCATTACTGCTCACCGCTCACAACAACTTGTCACTCGTCCCTCGCCCCTCGTCACTAGCCTTCGCTCGCTCTTAGCCGCACCACAAACGTCGTCCCCTCACCTTCTCTCGAATCTACTTCGATGCTTCCGTTGTGGGCTTCGATCGCTTTTTGGGCGATCGCGAGGCCAAGTCCCGTCCCAGTTTCTTTGGTCGAAAAATAGGGTTCGAATATCTTTGAGAGGTTTTCGGCCGGGATGCCGTTGCCCGTGTCGGCGACCTCGATCCGGACAAATCCGGGCTCCGCGTCGGGCTCGATGCGGACCGTAAGGTTGCCGCCGCTTGCTCCCATTGCCTGTACGGCGTTTATGAAAAGGTTGTTGAAGACCGACCGAAGCATCTCGGCATCGGCGGCGATCTGCGGCACATTTTCGTGCTCGATGACAGCGACCTTGATGCCGTTCTCTTCCGCGGTGCCTTCGACGATCCGGAGCGAATCCTCGATGATCGCCTTCGCATCCGCCGGTTTCAGGTCAGCCACCGCCGGCCGCGAATAGCTGAGAAAATCCGTAATCTGCTGGTTTATCCTCGCGACCTCGTCCTTGACCTGGGTGATCAGCTTTTTGAACGTCTTCTGCCGGTCTTCCTCTTCGGGCGCAAACTTCGAGCGAAGGTGGTCGAGCGTCAGGTTAATGTAATTGAGCGGGTTGCGTATCTCGTGGGCGATGGCTGAGCCGAGCCGGCCGATAACGGCGCTCTTTTCCGCCTGCTGGAGTTGCTCCTCGAGAACCTTCGATTTCTCGAGCTCCGAGGTCATTTCATTGAACCGCATCGCGAGCCGGCCCATTTCGTCACCGCGATAGTCGTCCGGAACGCGGACGGTGAGGTCACCATCGGCAACGCGTCTTGCCGCATCGGATAGATTTGCGATCGGCCGCGTGAACCGCCAGACGAGCAGGAATGTGATCAGAGTTGAGATCGAAAGAACGCCGAGCGTAACTATCAGCGGCTGTGCTGCCCGAGCTGCGGCCTCATTGCGGTCATTGCGGAGCAGGACCATTATGTACCAGCGGCCCTGGCTGGTCTCGATCGGGAGTGCGTGAGCCTCGTCGTTGCGGAGCTTATTCTCGGCGGTCCGTCGGTTAGGGAACCGCTCGAGGTCGGCGCCGAGCCGCTCGCCATTCATTAGCGGCGGAAGGTCGGTAAGCTCGCCGAGCCGTTTGTAGATAACTTCATCGCCCTCGCCGCTTTCGGGCAGATACGTGTCGGTGAGGCTGTCGAGTACCTGCCATTCGTTCGTGATAACGAGGATATCAAGGATCCGCTGCCGCGAGCCTTCATCAAGGTATGCCTGGCCGGGCTGGTCAACGAGGTCGCGGATGCGATCTTGCTGCGTCAGGCTCGAAACTCCGAGTTGGAGGCCCGAAAAGATCGCTTGCGTCTGCTCATCGCGGAGCTCGGTGTTTTCCTGCTGCATCAACAAGTTGATGTAATACTGAACGCCGAGCGTGGCTATCAGCATTAGAGCCAGAATGAGCAGCAAACGGCCGCGAAATGTACCAAAAAACCCCATTTAGGTCACCGAGATAAACAAGTGCTTAAAAACCTCTTGCAACAGCGTGGATTGAATGTTATCTTGAAAATCAGTCGAATCGCAAAGTTCCGCTTCACAACAATTGCTCTTCCTTAGCGGGACTCGGCTTCCAAACTTAGAAAAGATCATAATCAGCGTTGAGGTAACGGATGAACCTTTTTTCGATCGCTTTTTGCCGCCGTTCCGGATTTATTGTTTTGATAGCCGTTTTTGTGTTCGCCGGTATCTCGGCAGCCCAAACAAAGAAACGGACCGCGGCAAAGCCTGATCCTAAGAAGGCGACAGCGACCAAAAAGGCTGCCCCGAAAAAAACCACCTCATCCCGAACCGCCCAAAATAAACGAACCGCAGCCAAACCCGCGAAGAAAATGACCGCGGCCGAGCAGCGGAGGGAGACGGCTCGCAGAAGGGCCGAGGAAGCCCGCAGGCAAGCCGCTCTTGCCGAGCAGCGCCGCCGGGCAGAAGCCGCGAGGCGTGCCCGCGAACGAGCGTTGGCGTTTGAACGCGGACTGCGGACCGAGACTGCAGCTAACATCGCCCGCGATAATACTCAGGGCGAGGATCTGGGCATCCGGCAGGCAGCGGTAACCGCTCTTGGCGACCGCGCCGGAACGATCGTCGTAATGGAAGCAAAGACCGGCCGCGTTGTGACGATGGTCAATCAGGATTGGGCCATCAAGAAAGGCTACAAGCCGTGCTCCACCGTAAAGCTTGTTACTGGCGTCGCCGGCATCAATGAGAACAGGATAACGCAGGATGGTGCGATAATCGGCGACTCTGGACGAATGGATCTTGACGATGCCCTCGCCTATTCGAACAATCCGTATTTCCAGCGCGTCGGCAGCGGTATTGGCAGCGACAAACTGATCGAGTACGCAAAACAGCTTGGGCTCGGCCAACCAACCGGCATCAATGCCGAGGGCGAATATGCAGGCAAGCTGCCCTACGGTAACAACAATCCGCGGATCTATTCGCACGCGGATGACTTTGAGGTAACGCCGCTTCAGCTCGCCGTAATGGTGACGACGATCGCCAATGGCGGCAAGCGCGTAACGCCGCAGATAACCCGCGACCGCAGTCAGCGAACAAGCCAGCAGGCAAAGGTAAGAGGCACGGCAAACGTTCCCGACCAGACGCTCTTGGGAGTGATCCCTGGAATGATCGGAGCCGCCGAATACGGCACGGCCCGCCGCGGATTGGACCAGACGCTCGGCGTCGCCGGCAAAACCGGTTCCTGCATTGGGCAGGGCTCGTGGGTCGGACTTTTCGCATCGGTCGCACCGATCGAAGATCCGGACTACGCCGTCGTCGTCATCACCCGCGGACAGGCCGCCCGCGGACGCATCTCGGCAGCGATCGCCAGTCAGATATATAACGCACTTGGCAACCGCATTCGGCGCGATCCGCAGCGGCTCCTTGCTTTGCAAAATTTCCGCAATCGCCCGGCTCAGCCTCGCAACGCGATGATCGCGGCTCGGGCCGGCGATGAAGAAAAAGACGGCGACGAGGATGAAGAATTAACTGATGAGGCCGCCGAAGCCGCTCCGCAGCGGACGGTCGTTGCCGGAGCTTCGCAGCGTCCGGCCGAAACGCCGCGGGTTACGCGAACGACACAATCTGCACCGGTCTTTAAGCCGGTAGTTATTGAGTACGACCGCAGTAACGCCGCATCAACTCCGGTTCGCCCTGCAGCAAAGCCCGCAGCCCCGGTGGTCAAGAAAGCAGATTCCCGCCCCGTCAACGCACCGGCACGAACACCGGCTACGCGGCCGAGAGCCGCCGCCACGAATACTCCAGCAAAGGCAAAACCGACCGCACCCAGGAACACCGCTGCCGCAAGAAACTCTGCCGCGAAGAAACCGGCGGCCAATACGGCAAGAAAGCCTGCGGCAAACACCAAGGCCCCGGCCGCCAAAAAGCCAGCCGCCAATGCAAAGGCTCCGGCAAAAAGCAATGCTAAGCCCGCCGCTAAAAAGCCCGCAACGGCTCCGGCAAAGAAAGCAAGTGCAAAAGCCCCAGCAAAAGCTCCCGCAAAGAGCCGAACTACACCGGCAAAGGCCAAGCCAACAGCCAAGAAACCCGCTCCCAAAGCAAAGCCAAGCACCGCCGCCAAGGAAAAGCCGCGTCCGCGCGTCGTGCGTAACTGATGAGCGTGTTGCTCGGTCAAATCGAGTTTTTCGCGTTTTCGCTTGACATCAATTCCCGCAATAAATGATTATTGTTGGTCATTGCTATTTCATGGAGGACGGGGTTATGTCCCCGATGGGCTTATAGTAAGCCCCGATTTTTTAGCAACTATTTTTTCTTGCGATACATCAGATTTCACGCGAAACCGATTCGATGTTTCTCGGTTTCAGAGAGGTTAGTAACAAGCAGGTTTTGGAGGAAGTTACACAAATGAAAACGATCATTAGATATGTAGGTATTTCGGCACTTTTGGCGGTATTTATGGCCGCCGGAAGCTCGACCGTTTCGGCTCAGGACCCGTGTGAAGATTTCGACGGGATGAACGCTCTCTATGAAAAGGTGACTGCGAATTACGGCAAGCTTTCGACGCTTAAGGTAGCGGTCGATGCTGGTAAACAGTACCTAGAGAAGTATGGCAATTGCGATTCTGCCAAGGCTTTTGTCGATTGGGTCAAGCCGTTAATGCCGCAGTGGGAAAAGGACGTTGCTCAGTATGAGCTCGACCAGAAGCTTAGCCCGCTCTTCCAGAAGTATGACGCAGCCGTCGGCGGCCAGAACAAGAACTGGGCTGAGGCCTTTGCCGCTGCCAAGGAAATTCAGTCGATCGCTCCGAGTGACCCGCGAATCCTCAATGTGATCATCCCGCTCGGGCAGGCAGCACTTTTTGAAGCAGCTCCGCCCAAGAAGAACAACGCTTTTAATTCAGATTCGCTGATGATGGCTGACAAGGCCCTTTCGATGCTTCGCAGCGGAACCGCCGCGACAAAGAAGAACAGGGCCGGCCAGGACGCATTCGGTGTGTTTGAATTTGAAGGCACCAAAGAACAGGTCATTGCCGACCTTACCTATGCAAAGGCCTACGTTAAGTTTTACGGCCAGGGCGACAAGAAAGCTGGTTTGGTCGATTACTTTGAACTGACCCAGATGCCGGTTGGTAAATCGAATCCGGCCGTTTACGGGGCAATCGGCGACTATTACTTCGAAGAGGTGACCAAGCTTGCGGATCAGGTCAAGGAAATGATCGTTGCCCGCAATTCCTTGACGACCGACGAGGAGAAGATCGCCAAGGACACCGAGATCGCGGCAAAGGAAGGCCTTCTTAAGGCTACCGCCGAACGCGGAGTTGATGCTTATGCCCGTGCTTATAAGAACACGAAGGCAGATGCCGCTTCCAAGGCTTACCGCGACGGGCTTTACAACAACGTAAAGACGCTCTATAACGTTCGCTTTGAGAAGGAAACGGGAGTGGACGAGTTCATCGCATCGACGATCCAGAAGCCGATGCCGAACCCGACCTCAGAGGTCACGCCGGTCGTCATCGAATCGCCGACCGCCGCTGATACCTCGACCGATACCGCTTCGGGTAACTAACTTGCCGGAAAGGCTTGAAAAAGCTACGGACACTATCTAACGATCGGCCGGACGTCCTTCAAAAGGGCGTCCGGTTTTGTATTTGCTGTACGACGGCTTAAACTAATCCGTGGCCACGATGAGCACTACGGAGCTTGAAGAGAGGATCGGACACCGGTTTGCAGACCCCGAACTTCTTCGACGCGCGCTGACGCACAGTTCGGTCGCGACCGAACGCGAAGCCGGCCGCGAAGTCCGCAGCGAGCCCCGAAGTACGAGCGACGACTATGAGACGCTTGAGTTTCTCGGTGATGCAGTTCTTGGGCTGGTCGTCGCCGAGGAGCTTTACACGCGGCATCCGCATTCGCACGAGGGAGCGCTGACGCAGATGAAGCATCAGCTTGTCAGTGCAAAGGCATTTGAGGCGATCGCACGCGAGCTCGGGCTGGGGGAGGCCTTGTTGCTCGGGACGGCTGAGGAAAAGTCGGGCGGGCGCGATAAATCGGCGTTGATCTCGGACGCGTTCGAGGCCGTTGTAGGCGCCGTGTTTCTCGATGGCGGGTACCCGGCCGCACGCGATGTGACGCTAAAGCTTTTCGGGGAGCGTGTTGCCGCGGCAAGTCCTGCGGACTCGGTAGATTTCAAATCGCTGCTTCAAGAGCGGCTTCAGGGTGCCGGGTTTCCGCTGCCGGAATACCGAACGACCAAAGAGGAGGGCCCGCCGCACGACCGGACGTTTCACGTTCGCGTCAGTTGGCAGGGCGGCACGGCGGAGGCCGAGGGACGAACGAAAAAGGCCGCCGAGATCGCGGCGGCTGAATTGGCACTCGCCGAAACGAAAGATCTTGATGAGAGACAGTAAGCTATGAGCATTGACAAGCCTGAGGTTGCACCGGCCGAGGTTGATGAAAAAGAGAAAGAGCAGGCAAAAAAGCCTACCGGCCCGCCGAAGTCGCTCTTTCGCGAGTATTTTGAGTCGCTTACGGTGACGCTCGTGATGGCGCTCTTCGGGATGACGTTCATCCTGCAGGCCGTTACCGTCCCGACCGGGTCGATGCAGAACACCATCCTCGTCGGCGATTATCTCCTCGTAAACAAGTTCATTTTCAACCCCGCGGGCGACCCGCTGCCGTTTCTCCCGATGCGAAATATCGATCGCGGCGACATCATCGTTTTTAAGTATCCCGGAAACCGGGCACGGCCCGACCGCGACCGCTTTCGCGGTTCCAATCCGCCGCTCAAGGCCTATCAGATCAACTACGTAAAGCGTGTCATCGGGCTGCCGGGGGAGACGGTCGAATTTCGCAATAATCGTGTTTACATCAATGGCGAGCCGCTGGCCGAAAATCGCGTTGTTGGCGATGCTCCGAACAATATCTCGCAACTTGAGACGCTCGAGTTTGAGGAGAAAGACCCGAATGCGAAGTGGACCGTCTATTACAGCAAGACAACCATGGACGCCGTTCGTGCGGGGCGGCGGCTGCCGACCTCTAGCTACGAATTTGCCGTCGAGGGTAAGACGATGGTCGTCCCGCCCGATAATTTCTTTGTGCTCGGCGATGCCCGCGACGATAGCGAGGACAGCCGCGTTTGGGGTTTCGTCCCGCGGGAGCTTGTCATCGGCCGGGCAATGTTCGTTTATTGGTCGTGCGACCGCGGAGCTTCGAACGGAAGCATGGTCGGCTGCCTGACGCATCCGCGGCTCGATCGCATAGGTAAGTTCGTCAAGTAATTTTCCCGCATTCACTAATGAGGATCGATCTTAGCGATGAGGTCTCCGGAGCGGTCCACTTCGACCGCCCGATAGTCGCGCTCGAATCGACCGTTATCGCCCAAGGGCTTCCATATCCGCAAAACATCGAAACGGCGCTAAAGCTCGAAAGCATCGTCCGCGAGGCGGGAGCGATCCCGGCGACCGTTGCCATTCTCGGCGGGCGGATAAAGGCGGGGCTCACCCGCGAGGAACTCGAACATCTTGCCAAGTCGGAAAGCGTCCGCAAGGCCTCGATCCGCGACCTTGCGATCGCAATTGCCGGCAAGCTCGATTGCGCGACCACGGTTGCAACGACCGCTTTCATCGCCCGCAATGCAGGCATCCGCGTTTTTGCGACCGGCGGCATCGGCGGTGTCCACCGCGGCGGGCTTTCCGACATTTCCGCCGACCTTCCTCAGCTTGCTGCGAATCCGATAATCGTAGTCTGCTCCGGTGCAAAGGCGGTGCTCGACCTGGCCGCGACCCGCGAATGGCTCGAGACGCATGGCGTGCCGGTCATAGGCTGGCGGTGCAGCGAATTCCCGGCGTTCTTTTCGCGTTCGAGCGGACTCGGTGTGGACGTCCGGCTCGAGAAGGCCTCGGACGTGGCGAAGATCGCAGAGGCACGCGGCGAGCTTGGGCTTTCTCAGGCGTTGATTGTCGTCAATCCCGTGCCGGAGGCGGATGAATTTCCGCGGGCCGAGGCCGAGCGTTTGATCGCCGATGCGTTGAAAGAGGCGGCGGCAAAACGCATCACAGGCAAGGCCGTGACTCCTTTCCTGCTCACCGAGCTTGCCGCAAAAAGCTCTGGCCGGACGATGCAGGCAAACATTGCATTGCTTGAATCGAACGCCCGCGTCGCGGCCGAGATCGCCGTCGCTCTCTAACGCGACTCCGTCCTTTCCATTTTTTCTTTCAACGAATCAAGCCGCTTTTGGGCTTCGGCAGTTTCGGGGCTCGCCGCGTGTTTTCGGACGACCTCGGCCCACGATTCGCCGTCGTAATGGAACCGCCGCGTCGATGAATTGAAGACGAAGCGGATGCCGAGCCGACGGTATCGGTCGAGGCTTACGAAGTTGAGATAGTAGCTGTGGACCGGTGCTCCCGAGGCGGCCATCTCGCGGCGGTCGAGCCGGTTATTGGCGTCGCGGCTGAGGCGGGTGGCGGCGTCCTCGAGCAGATCGCCGTAAAGCAAAAGCACCGCCGGGCGGAAACGCGACAGCGAGTAGAGCTTCAGAAAATGGGTCGCGAGCTCGACCTGCTCAAAGCCGCTCGATGCCTGAATGAGCGAGACAAAGCGTTCCTCATCCGCCGGACGAAATTTACCGAAGACCGAATCCGCCTGCAACCAACCCGCCGCCGGCGGCACCGCCGAGACGCGGAAGAACCGCACGCCATCTGCCTCGGCAACACCGAGTATCTTCACCACGCGGCCGCGCCGCATCCGCTGGACAGCATTGGCGAATAGGCTCGGCTTATCGCGGAGCACGGAGATCGTCTCATCCATCACGACCGCGGTCTTACCGACCTCGGGGGCTTGGGCAGCACCGCCACGAGGGCGCCGTTGGGCCTCGGCGGTGAAGGTGAATAAACAAAGAAGTAGCAGCAGGAGAGCAGTTTTCATAAGCTTTGCTTCAATATTCGGGCGGCGGCTCCGGCATGGTGGAAATGGCAGATGGCCGTTGCTAAAGCATCGGCGGCATCGTGCGGTTTCGGGACAGTGCGGAGCCCGAGCAATATCTTTACCATCTCGCCGACCTGGTGCTTTTCGGCATTACCGTAGCCGACGACCGTTTGCTTTATCAACCGCGGGGCATACTCGGCGATCGCCAGCCCACGCTGCTCGGCAAGCAGGAGCACGACACCGCGGACCTGTCCGAGTTTCATCGCGACGCTGACATTCGTCGCATAAAAGGCTTCCTCGATCGAGAGAACGTCCGGCGAATGGGCATCAATGACCTCGGCGACTCCGGCATAAATGCCCATCAGCCGCTTTGAAAAAGCATCGCGGCTTTTTGAGCGGACCGTGCCGAAGGCAACCGAAGTGTACTTCGAGCCCGAGCCCTCGACCACACCCCAGCCGAGAGTTTCGCTTCCCGGATCGATACCTAAAACACGCATATTACTCAAAAATCCTTAGAAAGATAACTGAAAGCCGGGTGCGAGGCAAGAAGGCAGCCAAATTGCAACGCGTTTGTAAAAGCCGAGGGCAATCCGTATCATTGCGAATTATACCGAATAGACTGCCTGGAAAGAGATGAACGCCGCCGCCGAACCCGTAAAACCCGTTGATTCCGTAAAAACGCTGCTTGATGATCTGATCGACTACGCCGGGCTTTTTCCACCCTCGCAGCTTTCGATGCAGGAGGCCGTCGTCAATTATGCGGCCTACCGTAGCGGCGAACTCGGCTGGATGATGGGCCGGTTTGTGGTGCCGACGGCACGGCTAGACGAGTTTCTCGAATGCTCTCGTGACTTGCTCTCCGGCGGCTCTGCTTTGCCTTGGCGGCTGAGCGCTCTCTCGGGCGAGGACATCACGGCGACCATCAAGGCCGTCAACGATTTCAACCGCGACAACGAGGGCCGGGCGATCATTGATACGCTTGAGGTAAAGGCGACGACCGTTTCGAAGATAGAGAACACCGTTGCGATCCTGCCCGAGGGGCTGACGGCATTTTTTGAGATCGCAACCGGCGATGAATTTGTTGACCTTGTGATGTCGCTTGCCGCCCATAAACAGCGGGCGAAGATGCGTACCGGCGGTGTGACACCGGCGGACTTTCCGACATCTCGCGAGATAATCCGATTTGTAAGAAGCTGTATGGCGGCGAACGTGCCCTTCAAGGCGACCGCCGGGCTGCACCATCCGCTCCGCTGCTTTAAGCCGCTGACCTATGCCGCGGACGCGCCCCGCGGTGCGATGCACGGCTTTCTCAATATGCTGCTGATGACGGCATTTGCCCGCGAGAGCTACCGGCCATCGTTGCTCGAGGAGCTTATGGAAGAGGAGTTTGAAGAGGTATTTTCTTTTAGCGAAGCCGGCGTCGCATGGCGAAGCGAATACTTCCTGACGACCGCTCACCTCAAACTTCTTCGCACCCGCGGGATGATCTCCTTTGGCTCGTGCTCATTCGACGAACCCGCAGAAGACCTCCGCGCAATGGGATTGCTTTGAAAAAGTTCCCACGAAAAACACGAACATCACGAAAGTGATCATCGGTTTTCGTGAATTACGTGCCTTTCGTGGGCTTAAAAATATATGTACGAGATAAACGAAACACATGACCCGAATTTGAAGAGCTGGGTCGAATCTGCCAACGATCCGAATACGGATTTTCCTATACAGAATCTGCCGTTCACCGTAGCGGATACCTCGGATAGCGCGATCGATGGCGGCTGGAGTCGGTATAACATCGGCGTGATTATCGGTGACTGTTTCCTGAATCTCGACGCTTGCTCCGAAGCCGGATTGTTCGACACCATCGCCGACGCGGAAGATTGGTTTAACGAATCGGCAATTTACTCTTTGGCGGCTATCCCGGGATCGGCCAGGTCGCGGCTTCGCAGTAGGCTAGTTCAATTACTTTCGGAGGACGCAACGGCTGATGAGCGGACGGTGGTTGAGCGAAACCTTCATCGATGCGATGAGATTCGTATTCTAGGAACTCCATTAAACATTGGCGACTATACCGATTTCTACTGCTCGATCTATCACGCGACGAATGTGGGGTCTATGTTTCGGCCGGATAATCCTTTGTTGCCAAACTATAAATATATTCCGATCGGGTATCACGGGCGGGCGTCTTCGATTGTGATATCAGGAACCGATATCAAGCGGCCGCGGGGCCAGAACCGGAGCGATGCGGAAAAGCCGCCGGTCTTCATCCCGGCGAAAAATCTAGATTACGAGATGGAGCTCGGGTTCTTTGTCGGCAAGGGAAATGAGCTTGGGGAGCCGATAAATATCAGCGAAGCCGAGGAGCATATTTTCGGCGTTTGCCTGGTGAATGATTGGTCGGCACGCGACATGCAGGCCTGGGAATACCAGCCGCTGGGGCCGTTTCTTTCGAAGAGCTTTGCGACGACCATTTCGCCGTATGTCGTTACAATGGAGGCACTTGCACCGTTTCGCACACCGGCCTTCGAGCGCGACCCGGACGATCCGCAGCCGCTTGAATATCTCAGCGACGAGCAGAACCAGAAGCTCGGCGGGCTCGATATCAATCTCGAAGTTTACATCCAGACGGAAAAGATGCGGAATGAGAACATCGAGCCGCATCTGCTATCGCGGTCGAACCCGAAGGACCTCTACTGGACGATCGGCCAGATGCTGACGCACCACGCCTCGAACGGATGCAACCTGCAAACCGGCGATCTGATGGCGACCGGCACGGTGAGCGGGAAAGAAAAGAGCGAACGTGGCTGCCTGCTCGAAATGACCTGGCGTGGGACCGAGCCGATCGATCTGCCATCCGGCGAACAGCGGCGGTTTCTCGAGGACGGCGACGAAGTGATAATGAAAGGCTTTTGCGAACGCGAGGGTTTTCGCCGTATCGGCTTAGGCGAATGCCGCGGACGCATCCTCCCTGCAGATTAAGGCATTTTTACCACAGAGCACACAGAGAGCACGGAGTTAATATGGCCGGTCCCGCGGAAATGAAGTTCGATTCCTCAGTGGCCTCGGTGAACTCTGTGGCACGAACCGATGTGCATCGCGTTGTTGGGGAATCGAGGGCGAAAGCCTTGGACGATCTCGCGATAGAAGAGCCGCTTGAGATTCGCCTCGGGTTTCCTGACGCGAAGCATCGTGCGGTCTCGATCACGATGCGGACGCCGGGCGAAGATGCCGAGCTTGCCGCCGGGTTTCTGTTCACCGAGGGCATGATCAAGTCTCCGGAGCAGATAAGGCAGATCCGGCATTGCGGGCTGAAGATCGACTCGAACAAAGGTACGCTCGACCGTGCAGCGGCAATAAACTCAAACACGATCCGCGTCGATCTTACCGATGCCTCGGCGGTCGACCTCAAAAAGCTCGAACGGCATTTTTACACAACATCAAGCTGCGGCGTTTGCGGCAAATCTTCGATCGACGCGCTTCGTACGGAGGCACGGCCGATCGCCGAATCTGGGCTTCGCGTATCAGCCGACCTGATCCACTCTCTGCCAAACAAGCTCCGCGAGGCACAAGACGTGTTTGATCGCACAGGCGGCCTCCATGCCTCGGCGTTGTTCGATTCGCAAGGTACGCTCGACATCGTCCGCGAGGACGTCGGACGACACAACGCGCTCGATAAGGTGATCGGCCGAAAGTTCCTTGATGGCGAAACACCATTGTCCGACAAGCTCCTGCTCGTCAGCGGCCGTGCGAGTTTCGAGCTTGTCCAGAAAGCTCTCGTCGCCGGCATTCCGATCCTCGCCGCCGTCGGTGCGCCATCGAGCCTCGCCGTCGAACTTGCCCGCGAATACGGGATGACGCTTGTCGGCTTCGTCCGCGATGGCCGGTTCAACGTTTATTGCGGCAATGAACGCATTCTTGCTAATAGCTGATAGCTAACGGCTTACGGCTATATTTCAATTGAAGCTTTTAGCTGTAAGCCGTTAGCCTTAAGCTCATTTGTGAATGACGGAACGAGATGAAAAGCTCAAAGTAACGCCGCCGCCGGAGAACTCGGCGGGCATTCATGCCGTTACGAACGCGCTTCGGCATCTTTACGGGAAGATGGGACCGATCCGTGCGACGCGCGGAATGCTGCGGCTCAACCAAAAGGGCGGCATCGACTGCCAGTCATGCGCCTGGCCCGATCCTGAGAATCGCACCATAAACGAATTTTGCGAGAATGGTGCAAAGGCTCTTGCCGATGAGGCGACGAAGCAGAAGGTCGGGCGCGAGTTTTTCGCAGAGCATTCGGTCGAAGAACTCGCCGCGATGAGTGACTTTTGGCTCAATTCGAAGGGCCGGCTGACCGAGCCGATGATACTGCGTGAAGGCGGGACGCATTATGAGCCGGTGAGTTGGGAGGCGGCGATAGGCCTTGTCGCTGAGAAACTCAACTCGCTCGCTACGCCGGATGAGGCGATCTTTTACACCTCGGGCCGCACGTCAAATGAAGCCGCGTTTCTCTATCAGCTTTTCGTCCGGCAGTTCGGCACAAACAACCTGCCCGATTGCTCGAACATGTGCCATGAATCGACGAGCGTTGCGCTTGCTGAATCGATCGGGCTCGGCAAGGCGACGATAAGGCTCGAGGATTTTGAGCAGACAGATCTCGTCATCGTCATCGGTCAAAACCCGGGCACGAACGCCCCGCGTATGCTCGCCTCGCTTGCCGCGGCGAAAGCGGCGGGGGCGAAGATGATCGCCATCAATCCGCTGCCCGAGGTCGGGCTGACGAGCTTTGTCGATCCCAACCCGCAACACGGCAACCCGCTGTCGGTATTGGGTTTACGCCCGTCGAAGCTTGCCGACCTTCACCTGCCCGTCCGCATTGGCGGCGACATGGCGGTGCTGAAGGGGCTAATGAAGATAATGCTCGAACGCGAGCGGGCCGAGCCCGGAAGCGTCTTTGACCGCAACTTCATCGAGGAGAAAACGGCGGGCTTTGCCGAGCTTGAGGCCGAGCTCGACGCGACCGATTGGGCCGCGATACTTGAAGGCTCCGGGCTGACTCGCGGCGAGATCGAAGAGGCGGCGGAGATGATCATCGCGGCCCGCTCGTTCATCACCTGCTGGGCAATGGGAGTTACGCAGCACACGGCCGCGGTCGCCACGATCCAGGACATCGTCAATCTGCATCTGCTCCGCGGGGCGATCGGCCGGCCGGGTGCGGGCCTTTGCCCTGTTCGCGGGCATTCAAATGTGCAGGGCGACCGGACAATGGGCATTGCAGAAAAAATGACGCCCGCTTTTCGCCAGGCTCTCGAACGCGAATTCGATTTCAAAACAGCGGAACGCGACGGGTTCAATACGGTCGAAAGCATCGCCACTATGCGCGATGGAAAAGCGAAGGTCTTTTTCGCTATGGGCGGCAATTTCGTTGCCGCCTCGCCGGACACCGCGGCCGTTTCCGCGGCGGTGCAAAACTGCGACCTGACCGTTCAGGTGATCACAAAGCTCAACCGGACGGCGCTCACGCCCGGCAAGGTGTCGCTCATATTGCCCTGCCTAGGCCGCTCGGAGATAGACGGAGAGCAGTTCGTCTCGACGGAGAGCACGATGCTCAACGTGCAGATGTCGAAGGGCATATTCGAGCCCGCGTCGGAGCATCTCCGCAGCGAGGTGTGGATCGTTTGCCAACCGGCGGCGGCGACGCTTGGTGAAAGATCGAACGTTGATTGGCATGCCTTTGCGGCGGATTACGACAAGATTCGCGACGCTATCGAGCGCGTCGTTCCGGGATTTGAGAATTACAACCAACGCATCAGAAAGCCCGGCGGATTTTATCTGCCGAGCCCGCCGCGTGACGGTGTCTTCCCGACGCCTGCGGGCAAGGCTTTGTTCAGGCCCTCGCCACTCGAATACACAACGGTTCCACCTGGGCGAATGCTGATGACGACCATCCGTTCGCATGACCAATTCAACACGACCATCTACGGGCTCGACGACCGCTATCGCGGCATCGATGGCGGCCGCCGCGTGATTTTTATGCACGCGGAGGACATCGCCGAGCTTGGGCTCGCTGGCGGCGACCGCGTCGATATCACGAGCTTTTGGGAGGACGGCGAGCGGCACGTCCACGGATTCACGGTCGTGCCTTATAAGATCCCTCGCGGCTGCACGGCGGCCTATTTCCCCGAGGCGAACCCGCTCGTACCGCTCGGCAGCTTTGCCCGCCGGAGCTTTACGCCGACTTCGAAGTGCATTGTTGTCTCGGTAGCCGCGAGTGACGAGTGGTAAGTGACGAGTGAAGAGTGACGAGAAGAGGAGAAAGGGAGAAAAGGAGAAAGGGAGAAAGGGAGAGCGGGCGACGAGTGACGGGACGGTTGAGAAAGTTTGGTTTGCTCCGTGCTCTCTGGGGTCGCTGTGGCTAAAATAGAAGAGATGGATCTCGTCCTCGATAAGTTTCACGAAGAGTGTGGCGTTTTCGGCATTTTTGGCCATCCGGAGGCCTCAACGCTGACGCAGCTTGGGCTGTTCGCGGTCCAGCATCGCGGGCAGGAGGCTTGTGGCATTGTCTCTAGCGACGGCGAGAATCTGCATCAGTTTCGGTCGCAGGGGCTGATCGCCGATGTGCTGACCGAAGATGTGCTCAATCGCCTCGTCGGAACGGCCGCGATCGGCCACACACGCTATTCGACCGCCGGAAGAAATACGATCAAAGAGGTCCAGCCTTTTTCGGTCACCTGTCAGCACGGGCAGATCGCCGTCTGCCACAACGGCAACCTGCCCTTTGCCGAGGCTCGCCGAGCCGAGCTTGAAAAGGCCGGTGCGATCTTTTCCTCGACCTCGGATACCGAGACCATTCTCCACGGCATCGCCCGAACCCCGGCGACAAATGCGATAGAAGCCGCGAAGCAGGTGCTCAACGAAACCGAAGGCGCCTTTTCGCTCCTATTCCTAACGCCCGAGGCATTGGTCGCCGTCCGCGACCCGCGTGGCTTTCGGCCGCTTGTTTTAGGCAAGGTCAACGATGCCTGGTGCGTGGCTTCCGAGACTTGTGCCTTTGACCTGATCGATGCCGAGTATGTCCGCGAGGTCGAACCCGGCGAGATGCTTATCATCGACGCGGCAGGGCTTCACTCGTCAAAGCCATTCACACAGAAGCCGCACTCTGCTTGCACCTTTGAGCACGTTTATTTCTCGCGGCCGGATTCGATCATCTACGGCCGCTCGGTCAATGAATCACGCCACAAAATGGGCAAGCAGCTCGCCATCGAGCAGCCGGTCGAGGCCGACCTTGTTGTGCCGGTGCCCGACTCGGGCGTCGCGGCGGCGATCGGTTTTGCACATCAATCGGGCATCAATTACCGCCAGGCGATCATCCGAAACCATTACGTCGGCCGGACGTTCATCGAGCCCTCGCAGTCGATCCGGTCGTTTGGTGTAAGGCTCAAGCTGAACCCGATCCGCGACCTGATGCGCGGGAGACGGGTCGTGCTGGTTGATGATTCGATCGTCCGCGGGACCACGTCGAAGAAGATCGTGCAGATGGTGCGCGAGTCCGGTGCGATCGAGGTCCATATGCGCATCTCGTGCCCGCCGACGATAAGCCCTTGCTACTACGGCGTAGATACACCGAGCCGAGACGAACTGATCGCGGCGAAGTTGTCGGTTGCGGAAGTTTGCGAATATATCGGCGCGGACAGCCTCGGCTATCTTTCGCACGAAGGAATGCTTGAGGCGATCGGCCTGCCGGCAGAGACGTCGTGCACGGCATGCTGGACCGGCAAATATCCAACGCTCATCGCCGAAGAAAAAAGCTCGCCCGCTAGCGGCGTTTCTTAGTCGGCGGCCCGTCCTTATCTCCCCAATAGAAGAAATAGACCACCAGCCCATAAACCAGCAGCGAGAGCGCCGTTAGGACGACCAGAAATAACAGCAGCCAGAGCAAGGGCGTCATCGCTCGTCGCCCTCCGTGAGTTCGGCGACGGGTTCGGGTGCCCGGAGGCTTTCGAGAAGCGTCCGCCGCCCCTGATGCTCGAGCACGTGTTTGTACATTACGGTAAAGATGGCGACGATCGGTATCGCAAGAAAAACTCCGGTAATGCCCGCGATCTGCTCGCCGGCGAGGATCGAAAGAATGATCAGCAGCGGGTGAAGATGAAGGCCGCCGCGGACGATCCGCGGGTATGAGACATAGTCGTGAAAGATCCTTAGAACGATAAGGAATATAGCGACCCAAATGCCGCGTTGCGGGTCCGAGCCGAGAGCCGCGACAGCAGTTGAGATTACTCCGATGGTCAACGGCCCGAGCAGCGGAACGAACTCAAAAATGCCGGCAAGAATACCGAGCAGCAACGCGTAGCGCATGCCGATGATGTAAAACCCGATCGAGCAGATCGTGCCGATAAATACGGATGAAACGAGCATCGCCCGCGTATAGGCCGCGAGGGTGTTGCTGATGTCTGAGAGAACGAGGCCCGCTCGCTCCCGCCAGCGGCCGGGCGGAAACATCCGGAGCGTTGAGATGCGGATCAGATCGCCATCCTTGAGCATAAAGAAGGTCAGGATCGGGACGATAATGAGCCACGGAAGATAGATCAGCGTCGAAAAAACAAAGCTGCCGGCGGTGGTCGTTATCTGTTCGCCGACGGCGACGAGTTGGTCATTGATCCGCGTCTGTACCTCTTCGGGCACTCGCAGGCGATCAAAGCGGCGGTTCATATCATTGATCGCTTGCCGAAGGCTGGTCGCATAGCTTGGAATGCTCGCGCCGAAGTCCTTTGCTTGCTCAACCGCACGCGGGGCAATGTAGCTGACCGCAAGCCCGACGACCGAGAGCACGATCGCAAAGGCAATGACGATGGCCAGCGGCCGCGGCATAAATCGCTCGAGATGACGCGACTGGAACGGCCTGCGGATCAGCCCTACGAGTGGATCAATAAGATAAGCGAGCAGGACCGAAAGAGCGACGAAGAAGAGCAGCAGCCGGAGGGAACTGACGACATAGCCGACAGTAACGGCGGCGAAAAGGACTAGGAGAGTAATCGCCACCCATCGGAAAATTACCCGCGAGGAGAACGAGGCCTCATCGAGCGCAATGGCACGAATGCGGACGGGCGTCGCGGTCGGCTGTTCCTGCGGTTCGGGTGTTTCGTTGTTCATCAGCCCTGGTTGTTAGCGTTCGCGTCTGCGTTCGGCGGCGGTTGTGGCCGTGGCCGCGAAAGGTCTTCGAAGGCGAATCGCTCCCGCAGCGTCGTCATCTGCGGTTCGGGAAGAGGAAAGTTCGAGCCGAAGATCACGGCACGGCCCTCGTCCGATAATTTTACACGATTTATCTCCGGCGGCTTTTGTTCATTCAAGAACCCGCGGTCGTCTGCGTCAAGCACGGCGCCGTCCTTTCGGCGGAAGACATAAACGTAGATAAAATCCGCGGTTCGCATCGACTCGATATCGACCTCGATCTGCGGCCGACGCGGTCGCGTCTCATTAGATTCGGCCGCATTTCCCGGAGCATTTACGTTAGCAAAGCGCGGATGCGGACCACAGCCTGCGAGCATAAAGGCCGCCGCCAAAGTCAGAGCGGTAATGCTGCGGTTAATTTGCATTCGCAGGTTCTTCATCTTCGGGCTCCGCATTGGCATTGGCGTTCGCCTCAAACTTTCGCTCCTCTTCGTCCAGCAGCCGCTTCTCCTCTTCGGTTTCGGGCTCGTTCTCAAGCTCGGTCGGCACACCTTTTTCCTCGCGGATGCGGATGATCCTCGCCTCGTCGTCCTCGTAAATTATCTCGCCCCAACCGCTATCGAGGAGTTGGGCGATCATCGCCTCATTCTCGCGGGCGTCGACAAAAACGTGCCGGGCACCAAACCGCTCGCGAATCATCGGCCCTGCGTCCTCGATCTTTCCGGCGGTTATCTCAAGCAGGAGCATATAGAGCTCGGGGTTTTTCGAATAAAGATAATTCGGGTCGAGGCCGTAAACGTACGCGTGCTTCGTATTGAGGAAAAAGAGCTTCGGAAAGTCGTCCCAGTTGGCGTTAAAGATGCGTTCGCCGGCCGGAATGTTTTCCTTGCCTTCGCTATCGAGTCCGGTCGCCCACGCCATTGCACGGCGATATCGCTCATCGGTCTCATTGTTCTTGATGGTGGTCATCAGGCCGCCGTGCTCGATGCCGATGGACTGCAGGCCGATCATATTTATCATGAAATAAATGATGAGGACCACGCCGAGCGTCCAGACAAAGCCTTTCCGGACGCCTTCCCAAAGTGTCTCAGACCGTGTCTTTACCGCATCAAGATAGGGCTCGATGTCGCGGCGAAATTCGTTCGGGAGTTCGACGACCTGTTTGAAATTGAACGACTGCCAACTGAACGCCGCAAAGAGTATGGCGAAGGGCGGAAAATACTCGGCGAAACGCTTTGAACGAAACTGCGCCGCGAGCAGGATCGTGACGAAAACGAGAAAGAACGTCGCCTTTTCCGGGAGCTTGCCGTTCCGCGGCATAAATAAAATATAGCCGACGAGCATCGCCGCGAGAGCCACAGGAAAATGCGTGATCAGCTCCATCCCCGTATAGGGATACCACTCGCCGCCGACCGCAACGGCAAAGTCGCTGCCGACCTTGAACTTGGTCACGAAATGCTCATAGAAGAGCGTCAGGTTGTTGGGGAAATACGGGTTGATGATATTGCCAAGGATCATTCCGCCGCCGGTATAGGCAAGCGGCTGCCACTCAACCTTGCGTTCGTTGAACCCGATGATCGAGACCCAGATCAGTGCCGCGATGAAGAGCAGCGGGAACAGGCTGTACGTCCAAACAAAGGCGAACATCAGCGGCAGAAGCCAAACGTATTTCCGCTCAAAGAGAAGATAAATGCCCGCGATGGTCAAAACGATCGTCAGCGGCGGAGCCTTCGCCATGTTCATCCGGTAAAAGAACATATTGGCGCCGGTCATGATGGCCCCGAACCAGATCAAAGGGTAATCGACCTTGTAGCGGTGGAGCAGCCAATAGACGGAAACGATGGCGGCGGTCGCAAACACGACGGCCCCGACCTTTGCCGCCATTACGGGCTCAAGGAACCAGAGAAACGGTATTTGCAAAAGGTGGAAAAGAAAGTGGTGGTCGTTGTATTGCTCGGGGCCGAGTACGGTCAGCGGCAGCCAATCGAAGCTCGGCAGCCACTTGCCGGCCGAGAGGCTTTCCCAGAGGAGCTGGCTCCAGCGTATGTGATAATAGCCGTCCCAATCGCCGCAGCAGATGGCATCGGTCCTGAACTGCAGAAAGCTCATCACCATCGCCGAAGCCGCCAGGGCAAAGACGAGATAGACCATTCGGGTGGCGTCCTCGCTTTCGAGGTACTCGCGCCAGCCCGTGCGCCCCTTTTCAGGCAATTTTTCCGCGGCCGGCTCGCCGGCAAAGGTATCGTTTGGGTTCTGTTCTTCCATTTGCAAAAGAAAGCCGTACAGCAGGCCCCGGGCCCGCAGAATATTAAACAGAAAAGTTATCACGAAAGGACGGGCGAATTCTATTGGGTCCGTGCGAAGTCTTCATCACGGCGAAACAGAAAAAGCTTCACACTGCGGCCAATTGCAGCTATTATTAACAAAATGAAGCGGCACCTTGCACCCACAGGCCTCGTCCTGATCGTTCAGTTGCTGGCAGTTGCGGCCTTTGTCCCGGAGTTATACGGACAGGAAAAGACCGACGAAGCCGTCTGGCATCGCTACTCGACCTCTGCCGGCGACCTCACTTTTGCCTTTCCCGGAACCGATGTCTTAGTTGACCAGGACGGAACTGCTACCTGGGTTGCTTACGCCGTAAATGGAATTACGATTTCAGTTAGAGCCGACCGAACAAAGAACGCGAAGAAGCTTTTTTTGGATGGTTCGTCAGCGTATCCGCCTGAAAAGTACGATGGCTTTACTCTCGACGATTTTTACGGCAGATGGTACCGCGATACTGATGAAAACAAGGGAAGAACAGCCGTTTTTTTCCAGCTTGCTTCGAGTAAAGCTATTTATTTTGTTAACGCTAGGGCACGTACGGATCGGCTTGCTGATCTCGATCGATTTCTTCGGAGTCTGCGCTTGGGCGGGAAGCAACTTGTAAACGCTGATATTGCTAATGAACCCGAATCAAGGAATGTTATTAAGTTAGAAAGCCTTCCTACGAGCGAAAAGGTAGCAGCGGCTATCCGGCGGGCGACACCGAAGGAACTGAAATTCTCACGCTCACTGAACACAACTTCGCTTCCTGATGATGAAATGGACCTCGTCGTTTCTCCAACATTTTCGAGACCTCTGGTGATTCTTCGTAAGCCTCGGCCACGTTATACAAAGGCTTCGCGTGAACGGAATGATTCCGGCACTGTTATATTCCGCGTAACGTTCAAGGCTGATGGCACTCTCGGGCCAGTCGAGTTATTACAGTCAGCAGGCAATGAACTCGACAAAGCCGCGTTTGAGGCAGTCAAGGGGTTGAGGTTCATCCCAGCCGAAATCGATGAAAAGCCAGCAGATATTGCACGAACGATCGAATACTCATTTCAGATCTTAGATTATTTCAATTAAGCATAACCAAGCGCGCGACCTAAATATTTCTAGTGCTAACTGAAGTATGAAAGCGGGTTGGGTTGCGCGGAATATCACCCACTTTGCTACAATCTTGGTTTCGCAATGTACCCGAAAGGAAACCTGCTAATTCCGGCGCCGCACGGGCAGCTTGAGGCTATTTTGAAAGAGCCTGCGGGCGAGCGGCGCGGCGTTGGCGTGGTCTGCCACCCGCATCCGCTCGGCGGCGGGACAATGCATAACAAGGTCGTCTTTCGGGCGGCGGCGGGGCTTGTTGATGCCGGGCTTGCGACGCTCCGGTTCAATTTTCGCGGCGTCGGGGCATCGACCGGTGTTCATTCGGAGGTTCCCGGCGGAATGGAGGACGTCCGCACGACGCTCGACCACATGGCCGATGAATACCCGGGCGAGGATATGACGCTCGCTGGTTTCTCGTTCGGTTCGCGAACGGGAATGGAGGTCGGCAAGGACGACCCGCGTGTTCGGCGGCTGATCAGCATCGGGACGCCGGTCGATAAATATGGCGACTACCAGTTCCTGCTCGAGGTCCGCAAGCCGATACTTTTCGTCCACGGCGACCAGGATGAATTTGGCGATCTTGAAAACCTGAAACGGCTCGTGGACCAAGTTGCAAAGGTGACCGATGCGGAACTCGTCTGGTTCAAGGACTGCGGGCACTTCTTCGACGACCACCTCGACGAACTCCGCACAGCCATCCGCGACTGGACGGTGGAGAAGATAGCGAAATGAATTCTTCGCTCAGCGAAAATGAGCTTTCGTATCAGGTGATCGGAGCCGCGATGGATGTGCACCGGTCGCTCGGGCCCGGGCTTCTTGAAAGCACCTATCACGCGTGTTTGCTCTACAAGCTACGGAAGAACGGACTCTTCGTTGAAAATCAGAAACCAATGCCCCTGATATACGAAGAGGTCAATTTAGAGATCGGCTATCGCATCGATATGGTGGTCGAGAATAAACTGGTCGTTGAAGTGAAGGCCGTTGAAGCCCTGCACCCGATATTCGTGGCACAGACGCTCACGTACATGCGGTTGGGCGATTACAAGCTCGGGCTACTGATAAACTTCAATGTCGAATTGTTGAAAAATGGCATCAAGCGATTGATCCTTTGATGATAAGGCGGGAGCTCGAAAGGTGAAGGAGTTTAAACACAAAGGTCGCAAAGTTTGTGCACAAAGTTCTCAAAGAGGTAATCGAAACTTTGTGCTCTTTGTGCAAGTCCTTTGAGCACTTTGTGTTTAAGCGGTCTGCATGATCAGACAGGCGTTGAATTGTGAAGGTACTTTAAACACAAAGGTCGCGAAGGTTGTGCACAAAGGCCACGAAGGGTTGATCGAATAGCTTTTTCGTAAGACGATTTAGCGCCTTGCGATTGCTCGATTGTTTGGCTTTGTCGAGGTAGTTATGAGTAACGAACAAGAGAATGAACCCGCGGGCTTGATTCGCGATGCGGCGATACGGCTGACGATGATGCCGCGGGATACGAATGCCCACGGGACCGTTTTTGGCGGAGTGATCCTGAGCTACATTGACGTTGCCGGGGCGGTCGAGGCCGGCCGGCACACGAAGCACGACCGCTTTGTCACCGTCGCGATGAAGGAGATCATTTTCCACGAACCGGTCTTCATGGGCGACCTCGTCAGCTTTTACGCAGAGACTCTTAGGGTCGGCACGACCTCGATCACCATTCATGTGGACGTTGAGGCCGAGCGTTACGGAAGCCAGGGCCAGAAGGTGAAGGTGACGGACGCCGAAGTGGTTTACGTCGCGATAAATCAAAATCGCGAAAAAGTGAAGATCGGAGACAAAAAATAAAATCAACGAAATTGGGGGAATATATTAAATATGCCAAGAATTACGGCTGAAACAGCAAATGGACAGCTCGCATTCGAGTGCGACGAGAACAAAAAGTTAGTGCTTTGCCTTGAGGATAACGAGGTGGATATTCTTCACCGCTGCGGTGGCAATGCCCGCTGCACGACCTGCCGGGTCGAGGTCCTCTCGGGTGATCCGGGCCCGATCGGCGAGCCGGAAAAGGCGATTCTCGCCACCAAGACAGACCTTGGCGAGCACACGCGGCTTTCGTGCCAAGTGCGGCTGATCGACGACCTGCACGTCCGCGTCATCCGCCAGGCAAGCGTCGAAGGCATCGATGCCGGACCGCGTCCGGTGGATTAGGTGCAAATACGCATCTTTTCCGAGCCCTTTAGCCGAATCTGATATAATGAGATTTTAGCTATCAAGAAGGAGAATGAACTATGGGCCTGAACACTGTATATAAAGCGAAGAGCTTTGACCTGAGTGACCTGACCGGCATCTCGAACGAGACGTTGGCGATGCACTTTAAGCTCTACGAAGGATACGTAACTAACACGAACGTACTGAACGAACGGATCGCCGAACTCATCAAGGACGGCGAGCTAGACGCGACCAAAACGGCCGCCTTCAGCGAACTCAAGCGGCGTTTCGGTTTTGAATATAATGGCATGGTGCTTCACGAATATTATTTCGACAATATGGTGAAGCAGGGCACCGGCGACCCGACGAAGGACTCTGCATTCATAAAGGCCGCCGAGGAAAGCTTCGGGAGCTACGAGGTCTGGAAGGCCGATTTCGTCAATACCGGCAAGATGCGGGGCGTCGGCTGGGCAGCGACCTATCAGGACCCCACGAGCGGAGCCATCTCGAACCACTGGATCAATCTCCATGAGACGGGCAACGTCGCCGGCTATAAGCCGATCCTGATAATGGACGTCTGGGAGCACGCCTTCATCAAGGACTACGCCCCGGCCGAGCGTCCGAAGTATATCGAGGCGTTCTTTGAAAATATTGACTGGGACACCGTAAGTTCGCGGCTCTCGACCGCCGGCGGAGCCTCGGCTTAGTTTATTGTTCAGCTAAATTGGGTGCCGGCATTCACCAATGTCGGCACTCCTTTTTTTCGATCAGTTCGTTTTCGAGCGCCGCCCTGGTTGAATGCTCTCAACAATGACGGGGTAAATTTGGTATTCTTTAGCTTTATGATCGAAGAAAAAGTGCTGGTTCAGAAGTTTTTGAACCGGAAAGGTAGAGAGAGGCTCAAGAAGCCGGATTGGCTCAAGATAAAGCTTGGCGACCCGACGAATCAGAACAAGGTCCTGAACCTGATCGACGGGCTCAATCTGCACACCGTCTGCCAGGAAGCGAAGTGCCCGAATATCTTTGAGTGTTGGACGGACAAAACGGCCACCTTCATGCTCGGCGGTGATACCTGCACGCGGCACTGCGGCTTTTGTGCTGTAAATAAGGGCAAGCCGATGGACCTTGACCCGATGGAGCCGACCCACGTGGCCGAGGCAGTAAAGCATCTTGAACTCAGGCATGCCGTTATCACCTCCGTCAATCGCGACGACCTGGCCGACGGCGGCTCAATGCACTGGGCGGAGACGATCACACGCGTCCGCGAGCTAAACCCCGATTGCAAGGTCGAGGTGCTGATACCTGATTTCAACGGCGACGAGGTTGCCTTGAACAACGTCCTTGTCGCCCGTCCTGACGTTCTCAATCACAACACCGAAACCATTGCCCGGCTCTATCGCCGCGTCCGGCCGGATGCGAAATACGCGCAGACGCTCAAGTTGCTTGAACGCTCAGCCCACTGGCGCGACACCGAGCAGCCCACGATGAAGACCAAGAGCGGCATCATGGCCGGGCTCGGCGAGACCTTCGAAGAGGTCGTTGACCTGATGCGCGACCTCCGTAGCGTTTCGTGTGACATTATGACCATCGGGCAGTACCTGCAGCCCTATGAAAAGCGGCTGCCGGTCGAGCGGTACGTAACGCCCGAGGAATTTGCCGAGTGGAAACGGATCGGGCTCGAAATGGGCTTCAAACACGTGGAATCATCGCCGCTGACGCGAAGCTCATACCACGCTCGAGAGCAGGCCGAATAGGTCGCGAAGGCTCAAAGGCGATATAATTGAATTTATGGATGTCCAGACAATTCCGGCGATCGAAGAAATGACCCCCGCACAGCGGGTCGAACTGATGGAAGAGCTCTGGCGTGTGATGAGCAGTAGTCCGAATGAAAGCGAGCCGCCGGAGTGGCACCTAAGGGTCCTGGAAGAGCGTCAACGAGCGGTGACCAATGGCGACGTCGAGTACCTTGATTTCGATGACGTAAAGCGTGGGCTCGAGAAACTTATCAAGTGAAGATCAAGATACTCCCGCAGGCTCAGGCTGATCTGCTTGGCGGATATTGCTTTTACGAAAAGCGAGAGACTGGTCTCGGTTCGAGATTTCTAGCCGAGCTTTTGTCTGAGATCGATGCACTGCAGCTTCAGGCGGGAATACACCGAAGGGCATTTGAGAGATACTACGTTAAACATGCTCGGCGTTTTCCGTATTCGATCTACTACTACGTTGCAACCAATACTGTGATGATCGATGCGGTCATCGACCAAAGGCGGGACCCGGATCTGATCACCGAACGCCTGAGCTGAAACGCTCTTTCGGTGGGCACAGAAGCGATCAGCGGAAATCGGGATTTCCGGTGGCCTTGGAAACTATTTTCGAATAGTGATCGAACCAAATATTGAGGTTTTAATTATGAATAAACGAGTGTTTTTGCGTCCATTTTTGTTGAGCTTTGCCATTTTTGCTTTGCTTATGAACGGGCTGGCCGTTGCGGTTCCCGCTCAAACCGCGGCGAAGCTTCCCGAGGGCATCGTAAAAGGTGCGACTGTCGAGGGAATCACCGAGTATCGGATGGATAACGGCCTTCGCATACTGCTTTTCCCTGATCAAACTAAGCAGACGGTCACTGTCAACGTCACCTACATGGTCGGCTCGCGGCATGAGAATTACGGCGAAACCGGAATGGCTCACCTGCTTGAGCATCTCGTTTTCAAGGGCACGCCGCGTCACCCAAATATCCCGAAGGAGCTCACCGAACGCGGCGCCGCTCCGAACGGTACGACATGGTACGACCGCACGAACTACTTTGAGACCATCGCGGCCACCGACGATAACCTCGAATGGGCACTCGACCTCGAAGCTGACCGAATGGTCAATTCTTTCATCGCGAAGAAGGACCTTGAGAGTGAATTTTCGGTTGTCCGCAATGAATTCGAGTCCGGCGAGAACAGCCCGTTCCGTGTAACGCTCCAGCGGATGATGGCGTCGGCCTTTGAGTGGCACAACTACGGAAAGACGACGATCGGCGCACGTTCCGATATCGAGAATGTCCCGATCGAGCGGCTGCAGGCCTTTTATCGCAAGTATTACCAGCCGGACAATGCCGTTCTGCTCGTCGCGGGAAAATTTGACGTTGATAAAACACTCGGCCTTATCAAAAAGACCTTTGGCGCGATCCCGAAGCCGGAGCGCCAGCTTCAGCCGATCTATACGGTCGAGCCCGTTCAGGATGGCGAGCGGATGGTAACGGTTCGCCGCACAGGCGACATCCAGCTTGTTGGCGCCGGTTATCGCATCCCGGCGGGGTCACATCCGGACGCTGCGCCGCTCAGCATACTTGCGGACGTTGTGGCCGGTAGCCCATCGAGCAAGCTCTACAAGTTGCTTGTCGAAACCAAGAAGGCAACCGGCGTCAGCGGCAACGTTTTCGAGTTTCACGACCCCGGCTACAAGTTTTACACCGCCACCCTTGCTAAGGACGGCAATGTCGATGAGGTTCGCGACATAATGGTCACTACGCTCGAAACTTTCGGCAAGGAACCGCCGACCAAGGAAGAGGTCGAGCGTTCAAAGACCGCGATGCTAAAGGACTTTGAGCAGACGCTCAACGACCCGAACCGCGTCGGGCTTGGCCTTAGCGAATACATCGCAATGGGCGACTGGCGGCTTTTCTTCATCAACCGCGACCGCATCCGCAACGTGACTCCTGAAGATGTTCAGCGTGTCGCACGGCAGTACCTGAAGCAATCGAATCGGACCATCGCAAAGTTCATCCCGACCGAAACTCCGGACCGGGCAGAGATCCCGATGGTCTCGCAGGAAGAGCTTGCAAAGCTTGTAAATGATTACAAGGGCGGCGAAGCGATCGCGGCCGGCGAAGCATTTGACCCGACGCCTGCGAATATCGAATCGCGCACCGCCCGTTCCCAGATCGGCGGTATCAAAACCGCATTTCTTACCAAAAAGAACCGCGGCGAAACGGTCTTTGCAAACATGCGGATCCGCTTCGGCGACGAAAAGAGTCTGATGAATCGCTCGTCCGTCGGCAACATGGTGGGAAGCCTGCTCACTCGCGGCACGGCGAAGCGTACCAGGCAGCAGATTCAAGACGAATTCGACCGGCTCAAAGCAACCGTCCGGATCTCCGGCGGAGCATCAAGTGCCAACGTCAGCATCGAGACGACGCGGGAGAACCTGCCCGAGGTGATGAACCTTGTCGCCGAGATCCTCAAGGAACCGAGCTTCCCTGAGAACGAGTTCGAAACGCTCAAGCTGCAAAACATCACCAACCTCGAATCCGGCCGGAGCGATCCTACGCAGGTCGCGCTTCGCGCATTGCAGCGGCATTTCAACCGCTACCCGAAAGGCGACGTTCGCTACTCGGGAACGCTCGATGAAGACATCGATGCACTCAAGGCGATAACGCTTGCCGACGTAAAGGCTTTCCACAAGGAGTTTTACGGAGCCTCGCAGGGTGAGCTCGCCGTTGTCGGCGATTTCGATCCGCAGGCGGTCAGCTCGCTTGTTGAACGTCACTTCGGCAACTGGAAGAGCTCGAAGCCTTATGCACGGATACTCACCGGATATGCCGACATCGCGGCGGCAAATGAGAACTTCGAAACGCCCGATAAGGCGAACGCGTTCTTCGTTGCGGGCCTCAACGTTCAGATGAACAACGCCCACGCGGATTATCCGGCGATGCAGATCGCGAGCTCGATAATCGGCGGCGGATTTCTCAACTCGCGGCTCGCGACCCGCATTCGTCAACAGGACGGCCTGAGCTACGGCGTCGGTGCCGGGCTTCAGGTACCTTCGGTCGGCGATAACGCGGTCTTTTTCGGCCAAGCTATCTATGCCCCTGAGAACCGCGATAAGCTCGAGGCGGCGTTCATGGAAGAGATGGTCAAGGTGGTCGAGCAAGGCTTTACCGCCGAAGAGCTTACGAGTGCAAAGCAGGGCTACCTGCTCGCACAGCAGCGTCAGCGAGCGGCGGATGGCTCGATCGCTTCGGGCCTTGCCAGCTATCTCGATATTGGCAGGACATATGCGTGGAACGCCGAGCTCGAAGCGAAGATCCAGGCATTGACGCTCGAGCAGGTCAATGCGGCCGTGAAGCGGCACATCACGCCGAGCAAGATCTCCCTCTTCAAGGCGGGCGATTTTGCCAAGGCAAAGGCCGCCGGGCAATAGCTCTCGGCCGAGATAAAAGAACGGCGAACGCGGTCCGCTCCGGGCCGCGTTTTCCGCTTTATAAGCGTGTGAATTAGAATTCAGTTGAGAATATGAAATACGGCCTAATCGCGGGCAATGGGCAGTTTCCGTTTTTGGTCGTCGAGGGTGCTCGGCGGGCCGGGGCTTCGCTTGCGGTCGTCGCCATTAAGGAAGAGACCGACCCGCGCATCGACGAGGTCGCGGATAAAGTGACATGGGTCGGCATCGGCCAGTTGGGCAAGATGATCGACTTCTTCAAACGCGAAGGCGTCGGCCGGGCGATCATGGCCGGGCAGGTCAAGCATGTGCAGATCTTCTCGGGCTCGCTGCCGGACGTCCGAATGCTCAAGATGCTCTGGAATCTGCCGAAGCGAAACACCGATGCGCTCATCGGCGGCATCGCGGACGAAATGGCAAAGGAAGGCATCGAGCTAATCGATTCGACACATTTCATCAAGGACCAACTCGCCCCGAGCGGCCCGCTCACCAAACGCACCCCGAACGAGACCGAGCGGGAGAATATCGAATACGGCCTCCACATCGCGTCTGAGATCGCGAGGCTCGACCTCGGGCAGACGATCGTCGTCCGTGCGAAGGCCTGCGTCGCGATCGAGGCAATGGAGGGAACTGACGCGACCATTCGCCGGGCGGGCGAGCTCGCGAATGGAAAGCTGACCGTCATCAAGGTCGCAAAGCCCGATCAGGACATGCGGTTCGACGTCCCGGTCGTCGGCGTCCCCACCATTGAAACGATGATCGCCGCCGGTGCGACCTGCCTTTCCGTCACCGCCGGCAAGACGCTTATCTTCGACCGCGAGGAAATGATAAAGCTCGCCGATAAACACAAGATCGCGATCATCGGCAGCTAAACCGAAACTTGCCAGGCCCGCTTTTCGTATCTACATCATCAGCTAACCCCTTGTTCATTGGAGAGATAATGAGAAAAAACCTATTTGCCCTTTTGCTGTTCATCAGCCTTCTGGCGCCGAGCCTTGCTTTGGCCCAGGCCCCGGTCCGGGTCACTCCGGCCGAACGCCGCATCGCCGAAACCATTACCGCAGACAAACTCAGCAACTGGCTGCACTTTGTCGCGTCCGATGCGATGGCCGGCCGCGATACGCCCTCGCAGGGGCTCGACGTCACGGCCGAATTCCTGAAAATGAATCTCGCCCGCTGGGGCTTTAAGCCCGCCGGCGATAACGGCACCTTCTTTCAAAAAATGGCGCTCAAGACCGATTCGATCGATGCCGAAGCGACGCGGCTCAAGATCGGTGATCGTTCGTTCAAGCTCAATGACGATTTCTTCCGCTTTGCCGGTAATGGTTCGGTCTCGGGCGAGATGGTCTTCGCCGGCCATGGTTGGGTGGTCAAGTCGAAGGGCGTGGATGCTTACGCGGGCGTCGATGTCCGCGACAAGGTCGTCGTGATCTACGAACCGGGATTTCCGGCCCAGAACACATTGACGCGAATGCCCGCCGGTGTGACGAATGCAGACCTGACCGGAACGAAAGGCTCCGACTGGGCCGACCCGGTGACACACGCTAACGCGAATGGCGCAAAAGGCATCATCATGATGGGCTCGCCGCAGGTTGATGCAGCCTGGGGACAGGTTCGGAACTTCCTTTCCCGCGGCAGTTCCTATATCGAAGGGCTTAGGGATACGCCGGCTGCCGGCCAGGCGATGCCCGTCCTGCTCGTCTCGGGGACGACCGGTGCCGAGGTGCTCGCGGGCCAATCTGGAACACGCGATTCGAAGACCGCTTTTGCAATAAGCAAGACGGCCGAGATCTCCGTTGCCGCGAAACAGGAAACACGAATGACGCAGAACGTTGTCGCCCTCTGGGAAGGCGGCGATCCTGTTCTTAAGAACGAAATGGTCGCCATCGGCGCCCACTACGACCACGTCGGGACCAACCCGAACGCACCGGGTGACGACAAGATCTACAACGGCGCGGATGACGACGGCTCAGGCACGGTCGCCCTGCTTGCAATGGCCGAGGCCCTTGCGGTTTCAAAAGTACGGCCAAAGCGTTCGGTTCTTTTTGTCTGGCACGCGGGTGAAGAGAAGGGGCTCTGGGGAGCCGAATATTTCAACAAGTTCCCGACCGTTGATATCAAGCAGGTCATCGCCCAGCTCAACATCGACATGATCGGCCGAAGCAAAAAGGCGGGCGATACGAATCCGCGAAACAAGGACCTTTCGGGCCCGAATGAGGTTTATGTTATCGGCTCTGAGATGATGAGCTCAACGCTCGGTGCCATAACCAAGGGCACGAACGATGCGTTCCAAAAGCTCGATTACAATTACCGCTATGACGACCCGAAGGATACGAACCGCTTCTTCTTCCGTTCGGATCACTTCCACTATGCCGTCAATGGCATCCCGATCGTCTTCTGGTTCACCGGCGTCCACGAGGATTATCACCAGCCCGGCGACCACCCGGACAAGATCGACTATGCGAAATATGAAAAGATAACGCGGACGATCTTTTTAACGATGTGGCAACTGACCGACATGCGAGAACGGCCGAAGGTTGATAAAGAACTCCCTGCGGAACTCCGAAGCCGATAAGTAAAAAGGGGAAGGCCGGAAGCCTTCCCCTTATTGTCTGTGTAGCGGCAATTTACTTAGCGGCCGTCGTAAGCACAGCGTCGACACGCGAGACAAAGCGTCCGATCAGTTCATCGCGAAGCTGGCCGAAGGTCTTGACCGCGGCCGGGTTCTTGTTTTCCGCGTTCGGGAATATACCGCTTTCCTCGGCGGTAAGCTCCATTTCTCCGGCACGCTCGGCCGTAATGGCCTCATCGGTATCCATATAGAACACTCCGGAATATCGCTCGGCGATCTTTCGTGCATCGGCGTCATCGATGATGCGGACGATCTTTTCCATCATCAGCGAAGCCTGGTAAGGCTCAATGTTGCCGCGGAGCGAATCGGCCATCTTGGCGACCAGCCGCGAATCACCCCACCGCGAAACGAGTTCCATCAGCATCCGGTCGCCTTCGCTCATTTCCGGATATTTAGCATCGCCCTCGGCCGGCTTTGGTTCGACCTCAAGGGCCAAGGTGAGAAGTTCCTCTTTCTGTGCGGCGGTCAACCGGGTCGCGAGCCTCGCACTGCCATACTCTCTCGAGTCTTCAGTGAGTTCCTTCAGCTCCTCGGCTTCCCACTCTTCAAGCCCTTCCGGCTTGGCCTTTTGTTCCTTGAGGTAGCTGAGCCGCTCCTGGCGATACTCACCGTATTCGACGGAGGTCAAAAGCTCGGCGACGCCTTCCCATCGCGTCAGCGGGTCGCGTGCGACCGACATAAGCCAGCCGATAACCGCGTCGTCCGTCGGTGTGCCATTGGTGTGGAGGCTATTTAGGCTGCCGACCATTTTTTCATAAGCGGACATCTGCTCGGCCTCGAGCTTCTTTTCCGCATCGCGGTAATGCGAGAGCACCAGCTTGGTATTGTCTTCCTCGCTCGGTTTGACGAAGAGCATCACGGTATCGCCGACCTTGGTGCCGACCACGTGTTCATCCGGGCCTTCTTCGACCGGCTCGGCCTCTTGCCCGGTGTAGCGATATTCCTGGTCGTCGATGGCGATGAACTTGCGGGTCTCGCCCTTCAATGTCGTTGAGATTGAAAACTGCCGCTGGATGCCCATAACACGATAGCTTTCGCCCTCTTCGATGATACCGGTCTCGATCTGCCGATCGAGCTTTGCGATATGTATCTCGGCGCTTTCGCGATAAAGGGCGAGCAGTGTCTTCGGCGGCTCTTCACCACAGCGGCGGGCCTCTACGCTCAAAGGAGCTGTCAGGATGGAAACTACCGCCACGGCGGCGGATGCGGCTAGTGCTAGACGTGATCTAAGCATGATCTTTCGTACCTCGGCTATCAATTGGTTCTTCGCTATCTTGCGCTTCTCAGAATCCTAATCTTCGGAAATAGTTGCTTTGGGACCGGCTGTCCTTTGCAAAAAAGTTTTGGGGTGAGCTTGATAGGGCTATTCGCCGTCGATATGCAAAAGCCTGTAGGCTTCGGACCGGGCAAGCCCAAGTTCCTTCGCCGCTTTCTTTAAGGCATCGCGGGATGTCATCCCTTCTGCCTCAAGTGCTCTGACCCGTTCTTTCAAATCCGGGGTGTCTTTTTCGGCAATTGCCGCCTCAGATGTTGCCCGGTCAATAACTAGAACGAATTCGCCTTTGGCTTTTGCATCAATTATTGTGATGAGCTGACTTATTTTTCCGGTGAGGGTTTCCTCGTGGATCTTTGAGAGTTCGCGGGAGATCGAGGCCTGCCTGTCACCGAGCACGGCAAGGCAGTCCGCGAGGCTCGCGGCGACCCTGTGCGGTGATTCGTAAAAGACGAGAGTTGCCGGTATTTCGGCACATTCGCGGAGCCGCTTTCGCCGCTGGCCGGGCTTTGAGGGAAGAAAACCGCCGAAGAATATCGAATCCGTCCCAAGCCCCGAGGCCGACACGGCCGCAACCAATGCAGACGGCCCCGGCACCGAGATCACCTGTATTCCCGCTTCATGAGCAGCCCGCACAAGCGGCACGCCGGGGTCGCTGATCGCCGGTGTGCCCGCATCGGAGACGAGCGCGACCGAGAGCCCGCTCTCAAGCTTGCGGATGAGCTCGGCGGCCCGCTGCTGCTCGTTGTGCTCATGGTAGCTGACGAGCTCCGCCTTAATGCCGAAGTGGTTCAGGAGCTTCTGAGTGTGGCGGGTATCTTCGCAGGCGACGACGTCAGCCGAGCGCAGGGTTTCCTCGGCACGCGGCGAGAGGTCGCTGAGATTGCCGATCGGGGTCGGGACTATGTAAAGAACGCCTGCCATTCGCTTCTCAAGCCACTTTAATACAAAAAGGCCGAACGCGTTAACACGTCCGGCCTTGTAATCAATAAGGGAGCGATCAGCTGGTTAGAAGGGCCACGGGAACCCGCCGGTGTTGCGTCGCGGGAAGTTGCCACGGTTGTTGCCGCGGTTGCTAAAGCCATAGGTCTGAGCAACTACGTTAAGGTCCTGGCGAATGCGGTTCCATTCGTTCTGTGCCTGACGATTGACGCGGACGCGTCGCATTTCCTGCTCGATCTGCTGGCCGAGGTCAAGCACCCGGCGAGCTTCGCTGCGGCTGCCGTTCAGATTGCGGCCGTTGCCGTAGTCTTTGCGAAGCTCATCGGTCGCTTTGCGGAAGTTGTCAGCAAGGTTCTCAAGCCGACTAACGTTGCCGCCGCGGTTGCCGCCCCAATTGCCGCCCCAGTTGCCGCGGTCATTCCGGCCCCAGCGGTCATCTCTGCTATTCCTGTTGCGATCGTTGCGGCCCCATCGGTCGTCGCGGTCATCGCGGCGATCTTCGATCCGGTTGGTCGTACGCTCAAAGTTGCGTGCTTTATTTCGCAGATTCTCGAGCGTTCCGCGAATGTTGCGGTTATAGTTGCCGTTTCCGTAATAATCGTCATTGCGGTCGCGGTCGCGCCATTGTGCCGAAGCAACCGTTGGCAGAGCCATCACAGCAAGTGCAAAAGCGGCGATCGCTATGGTCCCTTTAAGATTCTTAAACATTATTTCTTTACCTCTCCTTTTTTGAACTCGCAATGGTTCTGCCATTGCCCGGCCTATCAAACCGCAAAGTTCGTGCCAAAACCGGACGGATAATTGTTGTCGCAGATAAGTTTCCTGTTTACAATAATTTACACTTGCAGCTTGTCGAAAACATTAAATGGCCCCGCATCTTCCGATACGGGGCCTGCTCCAAATCGTCGATTACCGACCGATATAGTTGAGCTTTATTTTGCGAGTGCTTTAGCGGCATTTATGCGGCCGCCGGAGACGACCTTGCCATCTACGGTTTCGAGCTTGTCGGTGGCTGCGATTAGACGCTTGCGAAGAGTTTCGACCGTGATTTCCGGTTCGGCGGCGATCATCAGGCCCGCGATGCCGGCAACGTGCGGCGTTGCCATCGAGGTGCCCGAGGCTTCGCGAAACGCTTCCTTAAGCCAGGTCGAGACGATATCGCGTCCCGGAGCGGCGACGTGGACCGTCTTCGCGCCGTAATTTGAGAACGACGAAAGCGAATCGTTGCGGTCGAGTGCGGCCACGCTTATCACGTTCGGCAGATCGTAATTCGAGGGGTAATGCGGCCGGCGGTCGTTGTCGGTCGAGGAGTTGCCCGCAGCGGCGATGAAGAGAATGCCGTTTTCGCCGGCGGCACGTATGGCATCTTCAAGCGCTTTCGAATATTGCGTCGAGCCCCAGCTTGCTGAGATGACGCGTACGTTCACGCCGTTTTGCTTGCGGTCGATGGCGTAGTTGATCGCCTCAATGGCGTCCTTGGTCGTTCCGAAACCGCCGCGACCGAGAAACTTGAGCGGCATTATCTGCACGTTCCAATTGACGCCGGCGATCCCAAGGTCGTTGTTTCCCTCGGCGCCGATCACACCCGCGCAATGCGTTCCGTGGCCGTTGTCGTCCATCGGGTCGGCGAGGTTGCTTTGGGCATTAAACCCAAAGCGGTCGTTGAAAGTGCCGAGCTGTGCGTCCGAGTATTGCGGGACGTTATCCGGCCGCGTCCACATATTTGCGACGAGGTCCGGGTGCGTGTAGTCAACGCCCGTATCAAGTACCGCGACAACCACTTCTTCGCTGCCCTTTGTCAGCTCCCATGCCTTTTGAGCATCAATGTCCGCACGCGATTTGCCGCCGTTTTCGCCATTGTTGAATAGTGCCCATTGATCATTGAAATACGGATCGTTCGGCGAATTTACCGGGGCTTCATCGCGGCGTTCGGCAACCGGGCGGAAATCCGGGAGCTCCGTTTCGATACGGAAATTCGGCTCGGCATATTCGACCAGATCGGTAAGTGCCCGATACTGTGCCGCAACCGTTTCAGGATCTGCATTGTCGAGGTCATCGATCGATTTCAATCCGCGGACGTATTCGATGCGATCCTCGATTCGGTCATTGAACCGCCGCGTGAGGCGGTCGATCTCAGTTCGCGAAACGCCGGGCTTGAACCGCACCAGCACTTCGGGTTCGGCATCGGCACGAACTTGCGGCCGGGCTTCGCCGCTATTGCGGGCGAGGTCGCGTGTCTCCGAGGTCGCCGGCCTCAGGCTCGAACGCCATCTGTCCATCTGGCCGAGCACGCCGGCGAGGGTGACAAGCACGAGAGCGATGACGAAGTGGATAAGAAAATTATTGCGGTTCATACTGCTTTACTCCGAACGGAAATTAATAAACGATGACGTGGTTGCGGCCCTTAAAATCTTTCAGCCTGAGCTGATATTTGTCCGCACGGTATTCGTAGTCCTTGCCATTTGATGCAAGCCCGATCTTCCAACCGGTGGCGATCATCTGGGCGGCCATCTCGCCGTCCTCGGGGGCACCGAGAGACATATCAGGGAATTCTGTGCTGGCGATATTCTTAACGCTGATCTCGTTTTCGCCAACGCCGAGGCGCTCGGCGAGGTCCTTTTTGGAACGCTCGACGGCACTTTTTTCATCAAACTTCATTGGTAACCTCAATTTTCTGATTTTTTTAGCACTTAAGTCAATATTAATACGCCTTAAGAGCGGCACGGGTTCCCGCTGATACGTCTCGGTAAAGATCATGCCGCGGCCTGCCGGGCCGGCGGGCGGAAGTTGCGCGTTATCTCAACAAGGGCGGGCAGGATGTAAACGCCGCATGCAAAGCCGAGTATCAGGCCGGTCAGCGTGCGGGTAGAAAAGGTATTTTCCCACACGCCAAATACCGTCAATGCCCAATCGATCACCATCGGAACTACCGAAAGAAGCAGCCAAATGCGCGGAAGCGGTTCGATGTTCTCCACCGACCGCCAGAGCGGATAGATAACGACAGCCGCAAAAAGCCCGGCATAAACGCCAAAGCACCGCGAGCAGACGCCCAACTGGTGCCCAAGCCAATGGAACGAGCGATCCGGTATCTGGTGGCAGATGTTACCAAAGAACCCAAAAATTGAACTGCCCGCCGAGCCTAAGCCGGCCGCGAAAAGCAGAGGCGGCGAAAGGATCAGAAGAAGCCAAACCGCGGTAACGATCCCGGTAATAGCAACGACCCGCACGGCCTGTCGGCGAAGGCTGCCCGAATCGGCGAGCGGGGTGTATTCATCTGCACGACGTGCCATTGAGGTCAATTTATCATTTTTGCTGAGCGGCGGGTAACCGCTCAAGCTTCGGAAGTCGCGGCAGAGCTTTTCATCTTCTTCTCGGTTTCGAGGATGTGATGAGCTGCGCTGATGACCGTATCCGGGTTGAGCGAGATGGAATTGATGCCGTGCTCGACTAGGAAATCGGCAAACTCCGGATAGTCCGATGGGGCCTGGCCGCAGATGCCGATCTTTTTGCCATTGCGGCGGGCGGCCTCGATCGCCATTGCGACCATTTTCATCACCGCGCCGTCGCGTTCGTCAAAAAGGTGGGCGACCATCTCAGAATCACGGTCAAGCCCGAGGGCAAGCTGCGTCAGGTCATTGGACCCGATCGAATAGCCGTCAAAGACCTGAAGGAACTCATCCGCAAAAACGACGTTTGCCGGCAGTTCACACATCGCGTAGATCTCAAGGTCATTCTCGCCCTGCACAAGGCCGTGTTCGGCCATCAGGGCGATCACTTTTTCGCCCTCAGCGACGGTCCGGCAAAACGGGATCATCGCCTTTACGTTCGTCAGTCCCATGTCCTCGCGGACGCGCCGCATCGCAAGGCACTCAAGCCGAAAGCCGGCCTTGTATCGGTCGTCGTAGTAACGCGAGGCTCCGCGGAACCCGAGCATTGGATTCTCTTCGTGCGGCTCAAATTCGGCGCCGCCGATAAGCATCGCGTACTCGTTCGATTTGAAGTCGGACATCCGGACGATCACCGGCTTTGGATAAAACGCGGCGGCGATGCGGCCGATGCCCTCGGCGAGCGAGCGGACGAAATACTCCTTCGGGTCCTCTTCCATTATCCGGTCGGCGATAAGCTGAACGTCCTCGCGCTTGCGGAGCCGCGGATAATTCACAAGGGCCATTGGGTGAATGCCGATGTGGTTATTGATGATGAATTCTAGACGGGCGAGGCCGACGCCGTCGTTCGGCAGGCGAGAGACGGTGAACGCATGGTCGGGGTCGCCGACGTTCATCATTATCTGCGTTTCGGGACGTTTGTCGGTCGAGATCTTGTGCCGCTGCACCTCGAAATCGATCTTGCCGTAATAGATGTTCCCGACGTCGCCCTCGGCACAACTTACGGTGATGTCCGTCCCGTTCTTGACCTTTTCGGTCGCGTCGCCGGTGCCGACAATGCAGGGAATGCCGAGCTCGCGGCTGATGATCGCCGAGTGGCATGTCCGGCCGCCGCGTTCGGTAACGATGGCGGAAGCCTTTTTCATTATCGGCTCCCAGGCCGGATCGGTTGACGATGTGACGAGGATCTCGCCTTCCTTGAACGAATTGAGCTTGCTCGAATCGAGCAGTACGTGCGCCTTTCCGTGGCCGATGCGGGCACCGACGGCAACGCCGGACGAGAGCGGGGCTCCGTGGGTGCCGGTCAGCGCGTATGTCTCAATGTAGTTATTGTCCTGCTGTGTGTGGACGGTCTCGGGCCGAGCTTGAAGAATGTAAAGCTCGCCGGTGACGCCGTCCTTTGCCCACTCGATGTCCATCGGCTGCGACTTGCCGGCAAGCTTCGAATAGTGGTCCTCGATCGCGCACGCCCACTTGGCAAGCTGAAGAACCTCAAAGCCCGCGAGGCAAAAACGCTTTCGCTGTGATTCGACGACGTCGCGGACCTGCGTTCCGCTACCGTCATCGGCAAAGACCATTTTCACTTCTTTCACGCCGAGCTTTCGCGTAACGATCGGCCGAAAGCCCTGCTTGAGCGTCGGTTTAAAGATGATCCATTCGTCCGGCGTCGTCATTCCCTGGACGACCGCTTCGCCGAGCCCCCATGCACCATTGATGACGACCGCATCGCGAAAGCCGCTTTCGGTATCGAGCGTGAACATCACGCCCGAGCAGGCGGCGTCCGAGCGGATCATCGGCTGAATGCCGATCGAGAGTGCGACGTCGAAATGATCAAAGCCTTTGGCCGTGCGGTACGAGATCGCCCGATCGGTCCAGAGCGAGGCGTAGCACTCGTGGCAGGCTTCTATCAGGCGGGCATCGCCGCGGACGTTGAGAATGGTGTCTTGCTGGCCGGCGAATGAGGCGTCCGGAAGATCTTCGGCAGTTGCCGACGAGCGAACTGCGACCTCAAATGATTTCTTGCCGATCCGCTCGCCGAGTTGATCGTATGCGGTCTTGATCGCCGTTTCGACCTCGGGCGGGAACGGCGTTTCAAGCATCAGCCGCCGTGCCTCGGCGCCGACACGGGCAAGTTCGTCAACGTCGTTGACATCAAGTCCCTTTAGAAGCTCCCGAAGCCGCTTGCGAAGCCCGCCCGTTTCGAGCAGAACTTCGTAGGCGTGGCTCGTCGTGGTAAAGCCGTCAACGGCATTGACGCCCTGGGTTGTCAGTTCGCGGAAGAGCTCGCCGAGGCTTGCGCACTTGCCGCCGACGAGGGCCACATCGCCCGCTCCAACCTCTATGAGATCGAGTACAAATGGTTTGCTGTCGTCCATTGCATTGGCCAAAACTAAAACCTGATAACGGCATCGGGCCCGCCCTCGACGTGGACGGTATCGACAAAGCGGATGCTCTTCGAGTCCGTCGTCATTACGACCGAGTGCGTCCGCTTGCCCTCGCCAAAGAATCGAACGCCGCGGAGCAGCGAGCCATCCGTCACGCCGGTCGCGGCAAAGATGACCTTTTTGCCCGGTGCGAGGTCGTTCGTGTCATAGATCTTGTCCGGGTCGCTGATGCCCATTTGGTTGATGCGCTTGATGACCTCGTCCTTTGGCGGTACGTTTGCGGCATCCTTGCCTAGCCGTTCGGGATCAAAAACGAACTTCGAAAGTATTTCGCCGTTGAGGCACTTCATTGCCGCCGCGGTGATAACGCCTTCGGGCGCTCCGCCGATGCCCATCAATGCGTGGATGTTTGTGCCGGCGACGGCCGCAGAGATACCGGCCGAAAGGTCGCCGTCTGATATCAAGCGGATCCTTGCACCGGCCGCACGAACATCCTGCACCAACTGCCGATGACGCTCGCGATCGAGGCAGATCACCGTAAGGTCTTCGACATCTCGGCCAAGCCGCCTCGCAATATTTTTTAGGTTATCGGCTACCGGAGCTTCGAGTTCGACCGCGCCCTTGCATGAAGGCCCGACGATGATCTTGTCCATGTAGATGTCGGGTGCATTGAGCAGGCCGCCGCGTTCGGCCGCCGCCAGCACGGCGATGGCGTTATTGGCACCCAGCGCACAAAGGTTTGTCCCCTCGAGCGGGTCAACGGCGATGTCCACCTCGGGAAACTCGGCACGCGATTCATCCGTGAACGCGCCGCCGCCAAGCTCTTCGCCGATGTAGAGCATAGGAGCTTCATCGCGTTCGCCTTCGCCGATAACGATGCGGCCCCGCATCGGAACCGTATCCATCACTTCGCGCATTGCCTCAACGGCTACGTGGTCAGAGTGTTTCCGGTCGCCCTGGCCCATTGTCCTGGCTGAGGCAATGGCGGCGGCTTCGGTAACACGCAAAAAATCAAGGGCGAGCTCTCGCTCGACTTTAGCATTCTTCATCGGGATCTCCGTAAAAAAGCAGACTTTGGTTCAAAAGATGCCTCATTCTAACATTGAATCTAAAGGATTTGACAACTTCTTATGCGAATATTAGTTTGTATCTTTGGCCTGCAGGCACCTTGAACATCGGAGATCCAATAGTAGATGACATATATCGTTGCTGAACCTTGCGTTGAATGTAAATATACGGATTGTGCGGCGGTTTGCCCGGTGGAGGCGTTCCATGAACTCCCGGACAAGCTTTTGATCAACCCCGATACCTGCATCGATTGCGATGCGTGCCTGCCGGAGTGCCCGGTCGAGGCGATCTTTTCTGATATGTCGATCCCGGAAGAATATCTCCCGTGGCTTGAGATCAATAAAGAGGCTGAAAGTTATCCGATCATCAGCACTAAGCAACCGGCCCTCTTTGGCGAGGGTTGCAAAGGCCAGCCCGAGTAGCGGGTTTTCTACATCGACTTTGAAAGGCGAGTTTCGGCTCGCCTTTTCTATTTCCAGCGGAGCCCAAGGCGAACCGAGGCAGGTGCGGCGACGGTCTTTAGAGGCGTTGCACCGACCGAGTAGCGGCTATTGAAGATGTTCTCGGCGGCGAGGAAGAGGCCGAGATTCTCATTCACCCGAAAGTTAAAGAGCCCGTCGAGTTGAAAGAAGGGTCCGAACCGGAACTGGTTCTGGTCGTCGTCAAATTGCTGTCCCGCGGCCCGGCCCTGAAGCCCGAGGTCCCAGCGGCGGGCCGCGTAGCGAGCTTGAAACGTGAGCTGATGCCGCGGCACCTGCGGGATAAAATTATCAACGAGCAACGGATTTGACGGGAATTCGGTTATGCGGGAATCGGCAAAAAGATACCCGGCGTTGATCGTCAGCCGCGAGATGCGAAATTCGGCGTCGAGTTCAAACCCTGCTGACCGCGTCGTGCCGGCATTTTGCCGCTGGCGGGTGATCAGCGACGGTGTGACCGCGAGCGTCACATTTGCGACCGTCCGGTCGATCTCGGTAAAAAATCCGGTCCCGCGAATATACACCGGCCCGCGTGCAAAGCTGGCTCCGGCCTCGTAGCTTACGGCACGCTCGGCCCGCAGGTCGGCATTGGAGTTCGTCACGATATTCCCGACGCGAAATCCGCGGTAGAGCTCGTTGAGCGTCGGTGCGCGAAAGCTCCGCGAGGCCGAGCCATTTATGGAAAACTCCGACGTTATGCGAAAAAGCACCGAGAGCCGCGGGCTGAGCGCGTCTTCTTCGCGGTCGGGAAAAATGGCCGTCGTCGTGATGCCGGTCGCGAGGCTCCGCGTTGCTGAAAGCCCGCGGGAGTTTGACCAGCGGTCATAGCGGACCGAACCGGCGATCACCGCCCGAGAGCCCCACGCATAGACGTCCTGAACATAAACGCCGAACGACCGTTCGCGGCCGCCCGATCCGAGCCGCGACGTCGGATTGCCGCCAAAGAAGCCGATCTCATCACTCGAGCCACGGACCTCGCGAACCTCGAAACCCGCACCGAGCGAATGGCTGCCGAGAAGCGAGAAGACCCTCGCCGAAAGCCCGGCGTTCTGCGAAGGCGAACGCTGCAGCCGCGAGAGAGTTTCCGAATCGCGAGCGGCCGCGACGGCAGTGAACGTCTGGTCGTAAACCTGCGTCCCGCCGAAAGCGCGAAACTCCGTGCCGAGCTTTCCGTCCGTCCGCTCGAACCGGCCGCCTGCGATGATGCCCCGCGAATGCGTCTGATTTCGCTGGAGCGGCGTGCCGTTGGTTCGGTCCTCTGAAAAGTACGACGGGCGAACAAACAGCGAGCCCGCTTCGCCAATCCGCTTTCCAAAGCGGCCGCTCAAATTCACCGAGCGAACTCCCGCCGCCTCGTCGATCGGGCCGCGGTCCTCGCTTGAAACCGGAATGTAGCCCTCGGTCTGAAGCCGGCCGAAATTGAGATCGGCGAACCAGCTTTTGTAATTTGTGCCGAGAGATCCGGCGGCGGAAAGCGTCTCCTGCGAGCCGGCCGAGAACTCGCCCGCCGCGGCAAAAGGCTCCCGCGTCGAACGCGGTTCGATGGCGATCGTCCCGCTCAATGATCCGCTCCCGTAGAGGCTCGAGGCTCCGCCGCGGACAACCTCGACCTGCTCGACCGCAAGCGGCGAAATGCGGTTCCATTGCACCCAGCCGCCGAAGGGGTCGTTGATCGCCACGCCGTCAAAAAGAACTGCCGTCCGGCTCGCCCCGCTTGCCCCGACACCGCGGAGCGAGACGCCTTGCGTCGTCGGGTTTGAGTTGCGGCTGCTCGAACGCCGAAAGGTCGAAAAGCCCGGCACTTGCCTGAGAGCGTCGTCGAGCGTCGGTGCCGCCGTTTGCTCAAGAGCAGTGCGGCCGAGAACGGCGATGCTGACCGGCGAATCGCCGAGCCTTGCCTCCGTCCGTTCCGCCGAGACGACGACCGTCTCGCGAAGCCCGGCGGGCACGAGCGTAACCGTGAGTTCGCTTTGGTCGACAGCATTCTGATCAACAGTTATTTCTCGCGTCGAAAAACCACTGGCCGAGACCGAGATCGAGTCGCCCAAACGTGCCGGACAAACCAAGCTCTCAGCTTGTTTCCCGCACGGCCGTAGTTCTTCGCCGGAACCCATTACCGCCGCTCCGGCATTCGCGATCGTTCGTCCGGCAGCATCGCGGGCATAGACCCTTACCTCGCCATCCTGAGCGAACGTGCTCACGGCAGCGAAAAGGATAATCCCGATCTGTAACGCACAAAGTTTCATCCGGTCTACTCTGAGCTTAGCTAACTTGAGCACGATAGAGAATTCGACCGGCGGGCGGGTTCGGGTTCGGTCAGCGGCGGGTGCGAATTATCTCGGCGGCCTTTTCAAGGTCTTCGGGAGTGTTTAGGTTGAAGAAAAAATGCTCTGAGCCGGGAAGCGGGGCTAGCTCTGCAAAAGGCACGAACCGCGTCCGAACGCGATCCAAAAGCCCGAACATACTCAGCCGACCGTCCTTTATTGCTTCCTCTGCCGCCGGCCGGCACGTCGCCACGCGGTAAACGGCGCAAAGTGGCTGCGGCGTAGCATCGGCTTGAACCGGAACAACCGCATCGATCCCATCGCCGCATTCGCTCAAGAGCTTCGATAAAAGCTCTGCAGTCACAAAAGGCAGGTCGCAGGCTGCGGCGATCAGCCACTCGCTCTCTGTATCCCGCAACGCCGTGTAAAGCCCGACGAGCGGCCCGCCAGCAGTCTCCGCGGCACCAACCGGCGGCGAATCAGCGATGACCCTAAGGCCTTCAACCGCGATCGGCAGCCTCGCAACAACCGTCACTTCGCCGCCCTCAGCTACTTCCGAAAGCGCTTCCGCGATGAAAGCGATCATCCGTTTTCCGCCGAGCTCGACCGTCCACTTCGGCCGACCGAGCCGCTTTCCTTCACCGCCGGCAATGATGTAAGCCGCTGCTTTCATTAAATCTTCGCTTTATGACCGGGGTCATTTTTTCTCGCACCACCGGGGACCATAGTAGAAGAAGACATTACCTGTCTTAGGAGTAATTATGCAAAACCTTTCAACCATGACCGTTCGTGAGATCGCCCTTGAAATGCCGCAGACGACAAGGGTATTTGAAGAATTCAAGATCGACTATTGCTGCGGCGGCAGGAAGCCGATCGCCGAGGCCTGCGAGCGTGCGGGCGTTGACACACGAGATGTGATCGAACGGCTTGAGGCCCTCTTTGCCACTGGCGTCGCGGCCGATGGCTGGGTCGGCAATGCTTCTCTCCCCGAGCTTATCTCGCACATCCTCGATAAACACCATGTTTTCACCAAAAGCGAGCTCCACAGCCTCGAGCCGCTGATGGATAAGGTCGCCCGCGTTCATGGCGACAACCACCCTGAGCTTATTGAGCTCAAGGCCAAGTTTGAAGAGCTTTCAGGCGACCTTTTTCCGCATATGATGAAGGAGGAAGAGGTGCTTTTCCCGTACATTGAGCAGCTCGTTCGCGCTAAGGAACAAGGAATTCCAGCACCGATGCCGCCCTTCGGCACGGTCCGCAACCCGATCCGGATGATGATGGCGGAACACGACACCGCCGGTGATATACTCTCGAAAATGCGGTCGCTTGCCAAAGACTTTACGACGCCGCCGGATGCCTGCCCGAGCTTTACGGGGCTCTATTACCGGCTGGCCGAGCTCGAACGCGACCTTCACCAGCATATTCACCTTGAGAATAACGTGCTCTTCCCGCGGGCCGTCGAACTCGAAGACGCCGCTCTGGCCGTTGCGGCCTGACACGAACATGTAACCGATGCAGCAGGCTGCCGAAGTTGAATTCAAACGCCCCGCGATCCGAGCAAGCAAAATCGTACTTCCGGTCGAGCACGGATCGTGGGGGTTTTTGTTCGAGCCGATTGTCGCGGCTTCGGCCATCGCGTTTTCGGCAGCTTCATTGCCGATCGCAGTAATGGTGATCGGCGCATTTATGATGCGGCGGCCGCTGCAGATCTTTCTTTCCGATCGCCTTTCCGGCCGCTCGCTGCCGCAAACGCGCGTCGCGCTTCAATACGTTCTGATATTCTTCGCGGTCTTTGCCCTCGGCTTCATTGCCGCCGTTCTTACCTCGCCGCCGGCTGCCTTCTTGCCTTTTGCGGTGGTCGCTCCTTTCGCGTTTTATCAAATTTATTGCGATGCTACGCGAAAGAACCGCGAGCTTGCCGCTGAGCTGACCGGCGCGTTCGTGATGTCGTCGTCCGCGGCTGCAATCGCGCTTGCCGGCGGCTTTGATTGGCCGCAGGCTGCGGCGATCTGGGTGTTCTTCATTGCGAGGTTCGTTCCCTCGATACTTTACGTCCGCAACCGGCTGCGGCTTGAAAAGGGCAAGCCGTTCTCGTTCGCGGTGCCCGCGGCCGCACACATCGCGGCTCTCGCGCTGACCGCATGGCTCTGGAACGCCGCCCTTCTGCCGCTGCTTGCTGTCGCGGTTTTCGTGGTACTTCTTGCCCGTTCGGTGATCGGACTTTCGCGATTCCGCCGGCCGGCAAAGGCGATGAAGATCGGCGTTTGGGAGGTCATTTATGGCCTCGCGGCTGTCCTTTCGCTCATCATCGGTTATCATACGGGCATCTGAACGCGATGGCCGACGTTGAACACAACTCGATATATGGGCCCGTCGATTCCTGGCGGCTCGGGCGTTCGCTTGGTGTGGACGTCCTTTGCGTCGATTCGATCTGCTCGTTCGAGTGCGTCTATTGCCAGCTCGGCAAGATCAACCGCGTAACCACCGAACGCGCCGTTTTCGTCACTACCGAAAAGGTCATCAGCGACCTGAAAAAAGCAGATTGGCAATCTGCCGATGTCATCACATTCTCCGGCAGCGGCGAGCCGACGCTTGCCGCAAACCTTGGCGAAGTTATCATCGCGATTCGCGCGTTTACCGGAAAACCGATCGCGATCCTGACCAATTCGACACTGCTTGGCGATGCCGATGTGCGGGCCGAGGCGAGCCTTGCCGACCGCGTTTACTGCAAGCTCGACGCCTGGTCCGAAGATTCGCTTCGCCGTGTTGACCGCCCGGCCGCAGGTATCGGGCTCGAGTCGATCATCTCCGGCATTAGGCAGTTCCGGAAGGAGTTCAAAGGCTTTCTCGGTACCCAGACGATGCTGCTAACGCGGCCTGCGGACGCTGACATCGAACGGCTCGCCGAGCTTTACCGCGAGATCGGCCCGGACGAGATCGAGCTCAACATTCCGCTCCGACCGATCCCGAGCGAGTGGGTGCTTGAGTCGCGCGGGAATGTCACCGGACGACCTGCTGGAATGCACGTTCTCAAAACGATGGAACCGAGAGAGGCGGGCGAGATCGGCAGCCGCATCGCCGAGCTTACGGGCATCCGGGTCATAACGCCCTTCGATCGCCCGGGCACAGAGTAAAAACGAATGCATGAGATAGACATTGACCTCATCGAAATGACGCTCGACGTCATGAAGTATGCCATCAACCGCATCACAGATACGGATCCGCATCTCGGCAAGCCGAAGTCGGAAAAGGAACTTCGCTCGCTCGTCGGCGAGACCGTGACGCCGGCCGGCATAGGCGGCGAGCGGGCGTTCGAGCTTTTCCGTGATGTGCTTGTAAAGGCGAGTGTGCCGATCGATCATCCGCGGCACCTTGCTTTCGTTCCGGCCTCGCCAACGCGGGCGGCGATAATGTTTGACCTCGTCACCTCGGCGACCAGCGTCCACGGAGCCTTCTGGATGGAAGGCGGCGGCTGCATCTTTGCCGAAAATGAAGCGATGCGATGGCTCGTTTCGTTGACCGGGCTGCCGGAGGGCGCATTCGGCGTTTTTACGAGCGGGGGCACGGAGGCAAATCTTTCGGCGATGGTCGCCGCCCGCGAAGCCTGGCGGGAAAAAGACCCTTCAAAAGCCACGACCCGCGGGCTGATCATCAGCTCTGCAGGAGCTCATTCTTCCGTCCGGGCGATGGCAAAGGTGATCGATGCGGACGTGATGCTGATCGATACCGAAGGCCGGCTCGGCAGCGAGATGCTGGCCGAACGCATCAGCCTGCTGACGCCCGATGAACGCTCGCGGTTCTTTGGCGTGGTCGCAACCGCCGGGACTACCAACGCCGGTATCATCGACGACCTTGAGGGCATCGGACGGATCTGCCGCGACCTCGGCGTTTGGTTTCATGTTGATGCCGCTTATGGCGGCGGAGCGCTCGCGGCCCCGTCGGTGCGGCATCTTTTCAATGGCATCGAGCTGGCGGACAGCGTCACAATCGACCCGCACAAGTGGCTCTTCTCGCCTTATGACTGCGGTGCCGTAATTTATCGCGAGCCGGAGATCGCCCGCCGCGCGCATTCGCAGGGCGGATCGTATCTCGACATTTTTTACGACGAAGGTGCGAGAGGTTTCAACCCGGCGGATTACCAGATTCAGCTAACGCGGCGGGTCCGCGGGCTTCCGCTCTGGTTCTCGCTGGCGATGCACGGAACCGACAGCTATGCCACGGCGATCGAGCGCGGCATTGAGCTTGCCCAGATCGCCGGCCGGCAAATAGATGCCGCACCGCACGTCGAGCTTGTCCGCGACCCGAGCCTTTCGTGCGTGCTTTATCGGCGGCTCGGCTGGGAGCCCGACGACTACAACCGCTGGACCTACAAAAATCACAGCGACGGCTTTGCGCTCGTCGCGCCGACCAAGTGGCGGTCACACGGAGTTCACGAAACGGTCGCGCGATTTTGCTTCATCAATCCGGACACGACCGAAAAGGACATCGGCGATATTCTTGATTCGATGAAGTGATAGATCTTCCAGCTATTGCCCCGGGTTTAGCTAAGCTTCCGGTCGTAACGACTTGGTCGCCGACGTTAACGCCTTCAAGCACCGGATAGCGGCCGTTCGTCTCGCTCCCGAGCGAGACCTGCCGCAGCTCGAAGACGTTCGGGTCGGCGGTCGCGAGGAAAACGGTCGGCCTGCCGCTCACCGTTTGCACGGCGTCGGCGGGAATTACTGGGACGGTCCGCTCGCTCTGCTGCAGAGCACCGAAGGCGACGTTTACGAACATCCCGAGCTTGAGAGCCCGGTCGCCGTTCGGTATCTCAACGCGTACCTTCGCCGTTCGCGTCGCGGGGTCGATTGCGGGGTCGATATAGGTCACCTGTCCGCGGAAAAGGCGGTCGGGAAAGGCAGCGGTCGTGACGGACGCACCGCTACCGGTCCTGAGCTTTGGCAGGTCGCGTTCAAAGGCCTGGGCGATGACCCAGACGGTCGAAAGATCAGTTACGCGAATGAGTTCCTTATTGGCGTCGACCACTTCGCCCGGGTTGGCCGTCCGGGTCGTGACCGTGCCCGAGACCGGGGCCGGCACTTCCATCTCGGAGCGGATCTGCGACGGCGAACGGAGCCCGTTCAGCCTCGCCTCGCTCATTCCATAGAGCACAAGCCGCTGCCTCGGCCGTGCGGAGTTTATTAAGCACTTCTTCATTCTGCGAACGCGTTTCAGGATTTATCTCAAGCAGCCGGCCTGCCCGGTCGTAGCGGTTGCGGGCCTCGGCGACTTCGGCCTCGGCCGTGCGAAGCTTCGTCGTGTCCTGCTCGAGTTCCTCGCGGCTTGCACCGCCTATGGCGAGCAGGCGCGTCGTTCGCTGAAAACGGGCCTGCATCTCGTTGAGTGCGGCCTCGGCTGCCTTCATCTGCCGAGCGGCGGCGTCAAATTCGGTGCGGCCCGGTTGGTTGATGGCGACCAGCCGCTGCGTCCGTTCGAAGTCAGCAAGGCAACGTAACGCGACTGCGCATCGGCAAATTCATTACTAAAGACGACCGCGACCGTTTGCCCTCGCGAGACCTGATCGCCAAGCTCGGGCCCGATGCTGCGGACAACTCCGCCGACGAGTGGCAGCACGGGCGTGTTGCGATAAGCATTCGGCTCGACAACGCCGGTCGCTGCGGTCAGCCCAAGCTCGGCGGCAAGCTGCTCGCCGATGGTCTCGATAACGAGGCCGGCGTTCTCACGCTGTTCGGCGCCGATGGTCAGCGTTTGGCCGGTCAATGGCTGGCTTTCGCTCGGAGCGGTCGGCAACGAACGCGGAGCCGGGACGGGCCTGCCCGCCGTGCCGTCGCCTGCAAACGCGAAATACCATATGGCGACTGCCGCAAGCAAAACAACTACCGCTCCGCCCGCGATCGCCGCGATCAGCTTTGTGTTGCGAGGTGCCGCCGCTTCCACTTCGTTGTTCTCGTTCTCGTTCATTTGCCCGTCAACTCCTCAGAATTTGTTGCCCGCAGCAGCTCGATACGTGCCATGTAGGCCTCTCGTTGGGCGTCGATGTAGCCGCTTTGCACTTCAATATACCGCCGAAGCTCGCCTATATACTCCAGCAAGTCTCGAGCGCCAAGCTCGTACATCTGCCTTACGACCTCAAGATTCTCGGCTGCCTGGTCTCGAACGCCGACGCGATAGATCTGCTCTGCACGGACCGACCGGTTAAACTTCACATAAGCCGCTGCGACCTCCCGCCGGACGACCAGTTCGCCAAACTCCCGCCGCTTTCCTGCCGCCTCTTCTTCAAGCTTTGCCGCCGCGATCATTCCCTGCTTGCGGTCAAAAACCGGAAGATTTAGCCGCACACCGAATGTGAAGAAATTCATCCGGTTCTCGATCGGCATCAGCATTCCTTCGCTATCGAACGCCCGAAAAGGGAAGCCGGCTTCCATCCGCTGATAGCCGAGCATCAGGTCTGCATCGACGCGGCCTTCGGCACGGGCTTGTGCACCGCGGGCGGCCGCGAGTTGCTCAACCGCACGTGCTCCGGCGAGGTCCGTCCGGCGGATGAGAGCTGCGGTTAGGGCATCTGCCTGCAAAGGAAGTGCGTCCGGGGCAACATCAAGCGTGCCGCGGAGCCGCATCGGAGCGTCGGGCGTAAGGCCCATCAGGTTTCGCAGATCGAGCAGGGCGATCTCGGCCGCCGCTTCTGCCTCTTCGCGCATCGCCCGGATGCGGTTAAGCTCGACCGCCTCAATGTTCCGCTCGAGCGGAGCCCTTCGCCCCTCTTCGACCTGTGCGGCGACGAGGTCAAAGTTCCGCTCGGCCGCGACGAGCATTTCCTCGGTAAACCGCAGCTTGAGTATCGCCGCAAGTGCTTCGCCAAATTTCGTCCGGACCTCGCCGGCAAGCTGCCGCTCGCTTTCGGCCGCGGCCAGCCGGCGGATCTCAAGCTCGCTTTCGGCGATCCGCTTGCGAGCGGTGCGGCGGCCGCCGAGTTCGAGTGGGATGCCGCCCTGGACCATGTAGCTTTTGTCCATGCCGCTGATCTGCCGCTCGCCGCCGAGCTCAAGGCTCGGGTTTGCACGCAAACCTGCTTGCCTCAGAAGCTGCTCGCCGGCTTCGACCTCTTTCCGCATCGCCGCAAGTTCCTGATTTCCATCAAGCGCCGCGCGGACAGCCTCATCCACCGTGATCCCGCTTTGCTGGTCGAGATATTTCTGGATGGAGACCGACCGCGGCGGCTCGATCACCACTTGCGGGCGTACCTCTGCCGCCGCGCCAAACAACGCCGCGATCAGAAAGCCGATGGTTGTGAGTTTCCTTCGAAACATATTCCGCACGCCTTAGTGGTCGTGCATCTCCAAAAACGCGCCCTTTGCCCCGACGCCTTCTTTGTGAACGAGTTCGGCGCCGTGGTGCCCGGCCAATGCGACAGCGACCGCCGACCCGATGAGCAGCAGCGTCACCACCGCTTCGCTCCACCATGCTCGCTTAAGTGCAAACTGCGAAACGATCTTCGCAATAAGTCCGGCGATCGCCAGCCAGACCGTATAGTCCGCGTAAAGCTCGTGTTCGAGCAGCAATCGCTCGGCGTTCGCGGTTAAGCCCGTCGTGTGCGGATGGTAAACATATGACGCCAGATACGCCCCGATCGCTCCGATAAGAACAAAGACAACGACCATCCAGCCAAGCTCGCGGCGAAAGACAAAGAACGAAGCGATCTGCACGAACGCCGCAACGATCAGCAGGACGATCGGGAAGTGAACGATCATCGGGTGGATCGTCGGAAACTCGGTCAGCCCGGCCTGCGGTTGTTCGCCGGGCTTGGTGTCGGTTGTGCCGGCTTCTGGGGAAGCGGAATTAGCTGCAACGTTTGCCGCGGGTTTGTTGTGGGCTTCGTGGGCAAAGCCGTATTCGGCAAAGGCGAAGAAGCCGATCACGATAACGGCTATGGCCGGAACGATGAATTTAGGTGGTTTTTTCATGTCTTTTCATTTCGAATATCCGCACCCAATAAAAGATCACGGGCGTTACGATCAACACGTGCAGCAGGCTCGAGACCATTCCACCGAAAACGGGCGTCGCGAGCGGCCGCATCACCTCGGAGCCGGCACCCGTGCTCCACATGATCGGCAGAAGCCCGAAGATTATCGTCGCGACCGTCATCACCTTCGGCCGCAGGCGGAGCAGGGCACCTTCGATGACCGCTTCCATAAGCGTTTCGCGGTCGAGCTGGCCGAGTTCCTCTGTCTTTCGCCGCACCGCTTCCTCGAGGTAAACGACCATCACGACGCCCGTTTGCACCGCCGCACCGAATAGCGCGATGAACCCGACCCAGACCGCCACCGAAAAGTTGTATTGCAGCATCCAGACCAGGTAAAAACCGCCCGTCAGAGCAAAAGGCACGGCGAGGAGGACGTGGGCCGCTTCGAGGAACGAGTTGTAGGTCAGATAAAGCGTCCCGAAAATTATCAAGATCACTAACGGGATAACGATCGTCAGCCGCTCGCGTGCCCGGACCTGATTCTCATATTGGCCGCTCCAGTTAAAGTAGTAACCGGTCGGGAGCTGAACGCGTTCGCGGACGATCTTGTCCGCCTCGGCGACAAAGCCGCCCAGATCGCGGCCGCGGACGTTGAGCAGTACCGTCCCGCGGAGAAGCCCGTTCTCGCTCTGGATCATCGCCGGCCCTTCGACCGATCTGATCTCGGCAAGCAGCGAGAGCGGTATCGCTTCGCCGCTCGGCGAGAGCACCGGAATGCGGCCGATAGCCTCGGGCGAAGAGCGATATTCCTCGCCGTAACGGACGCGGATCGGGAAGCGGTTTCGGCCTTCGATGGTCGTCGTCAGGTTCGTCTCGCCGATGCCGCGTTCGATCACCTGCTGAATGGTTGCGACCTCAATGCCGTAGCGAGCCGCGGCCGGCCGGTTGATCTCGATATCAATATAAGGAGCTCCGCCGATCTGTTCGGGATAAACATCCGCCGCTCCGGGAACGTCGCGAAGAACCTCGGCGATCTGCTGGCCGGTCCGCTCGATGGTGTCGAGGTCATTGCCATAGACCTTGATGCCGACCTGCGAGCGGATGCCGGTCGCCAGCATCTCGATTCGGTTGATGATCGGCTGGGTCCAGATGTTCGTAACGCCCGGCATCCGGAGTGCGGCGTCCATCTCGGTGATCAGCTTTTCGCGGGTCATCCCCGGCCGCCATTCGCTCTCGGGCTTGAGGTGGATGACCGTTTCGTTCATGTTGATCGGTGCCGGGTCGGTCGAGCTCTCGGCACGTCCGGCCTTGCCGACCGCCCATTTCACCTCGGGAAACGAGGCGATTATCTGGTCCTGTTTGCTGAGCAGCCGCGTCGCTTCATTGAGCGAGATGCCGGGGTCGGTGACCGGCATATACATCAGGTCGCCTTCATTGAGCGGCGGCATAAATTCGCTGCCGATCTGCGTGGTCAGGAACATTGCTCCCGAAAAAAGAACAAGTGCGATGGCGATGGTCGTCAGGCGATGCTTCAAGGCCGCAAGCAAGACGGGCTGATAGATCGCCCGCAGGAACCGCATTATCGGGTTCCACTCCTCGGGCCGGAGCTTTCCGCGGAGCATAAGGCCGCACAGCACCGGCACCAGCGTGATCGCCATTACGGCCGCCGCGACCATCGCAAATGACTTTGTAAACGCAAGTGGATGAAAGAGTTTGCCTTCCTGACCGGTCAAGGCAAAGACCGGTGCAAAGGCCACGATGATGATCGCCATCGAGGCGAAGATCGGCCGCCCGACCATCTTCGTCGCATCGGTGACGATCTCCCAGACTCGTTTGCGGTCGCGGAAATCGACGCCCTCTTTCTCCATCGCCCGATAGGCATTTTCGGTAACGACGATCCCGGCATCGACCAGATCTGAGATCGCGATAGCGATTCCCGCGAGCGACATAATGTTCGACGTAATGCCGAACAAATACATAAAGAGAAACGAAGCGAGTGCGGCGAGCGGCAGCGGTATCGTGACGATAAAGCTCGAGCGGAAATGCGCGAGAAAGAATAGATTGACGAGCGTTACGAGGATCAGTTCCTCGATCAGCGCTTCCTTGAGCGTGTCGGCCGTCCGGTTGATGAGTTCCGTTCGGTCGTAAAAGGGCTCAATGGTGACGCCTTCGGGTAGCCCGAGTTTGATCTCCTCGATCTTTTTCTTGACATTATCGATCGCGACCAGAGCGCTTACGCCATACCGCATTATCACAACGCCGCCGACAGCCTCTTTGCCGTTCTTGTCGAGCGAGCCGGTGCGAAAGGCATTGCCGATCTTAACTTGCCCGAGGTCGCGGACGTAGATCGGCGTGCCGTTCTGTGAGCCGACGACGACCGTCTCAACATCCTCGACGGATTCGACCAACCCGACGCCGCGGACGACCGCCCACTCGCCGGCCTGCTCGACGACGTTGCCGCCGACGTTGGAGTTTGCCGACTCGACCGCTTCGAGCACACGCGAGAGCGGAATGTTATAAGAGCGGAGTTTGTTCGGGTCGATATCGACCTGATATTGCCGGACGTAGCCGCCGACGGTCGCGACCTCCGAGATGCCCTCGACCGAGTTGAGCTGGTAGCGGACGAACCAATCCTGCAGCGTTCGGAGTTCCTGCAGGCTGTGCTTGTCCGATTCGAGCGTGTACCAATAGACCTGCCCGAGCCCGCTGGCGTCCGGCCCGAGCGTCGGCGTAACTCCGGCGGGAAGCTGCGCCGCCACCAGATTAAGCCTTTCAAGAATGCGCGTCCGCGCCCAGTAAAGCTCGATGTCATCTTCGAAGATGACGTTGATCATTGAGAAGCTGAAAGCCGAGCTCGCCCTTACGGTCCGGACGCCCGGCAGCCCCTGCAGGTTCGAGACCAGCGGATAAGTTACCTGGTCTTCAACCTCCTGCGGCGAGCGGCCGGGCCAGTCCGTAAAGACGATGACCTGGTTATCCGAAACATCGGGAATGGCATCGATGGGCGTATTGAACAGCGCGTAGAAACCCGCCCCCGCAAGCGCAAGGTAAAGGGCTATCACGATAACGCGATTCTTAATGGACCACTCGATCAGCCAGTTGATCATCGATGCCTTCCCCTATATCTTCCGGGCCTTACTGCGCGACTATCGGCAGGTTCGCCGTGCCGTTTCCGGCCGGGCCTTCATACTTGATCTGTGCCTGCCATTCGCCGCTCATCTCAAGATCGGTCTTGCCGGCATAAACACCCGGCGTTGAGGTCGTCGTAAAGGTCGCCGGGTTATTCATTACGGCCATCGTGCCCATCGCCGGCATATGGAAGTTCAGCGAGACCGAGCCGACATCGACCGGTTTGCCGCCGGCATCGGTGAAGGTGAGCGTAAAGTCCTGCTTGTCCTTGCGGAGCACGCCGTCCTTGCTGGCAAGCGTCGCTGTCAGGTTATTGCCGGCCGGGCCGCTCTTAACGGTCTTGCCGCTCGCGGCAGCATCTCCGCCGCTTGATGAACCGCCGCACGCAGCGGCAAATACGGCAAACGCCGCGATGATCAAGAATAAAGCTGTCTTTTTCATAGGTCTTCTCCTTTGGATTTGGTTTGGTTTAAATGCAATTGCGGCCCCGCGATTCGGGCTCGCGCGAAAAACCGCCGGGGCCCGAGGCACACGAATGCGCTCGAAGCCTAACGGCGGTCGTTGAAAAAAATTAGATCAGGAAGGAATTATGTTGTAGGAAAAGGTCAGGCGGCCGCGGAAGTTGCGGCGTTGCGATAAGGCGTTCCGCACCGGGCGGTGGCGAATGCTGAACTATCCGAACCGGAATAAAAGGAACGAACGGCTCGGCGACGATCAGCTTTGCTATCGGAAGCTTCACCTGTGCATCGGGATTTGCACGATGGACATTAACGAACCCCTCGTCGCCGCAAAGGTCATCGCAGCAGGGCTTGGCGCTCATCGCGGTGCCCTGGACCTTCTCGCGTTTGCAGCAGCTTGAGACCGAATTGCCGCCCATCTCAACGCAATGACAAACCCCCGCCCAGATGTTCCCGGCGATGGTCAGTACGAAGATGATTGCTGCAAAACGGCGCTTCATAAGCTCCAAACTTGAAATATGAACTTGCCTGATGCCTCTTGTCAAGCAGATTCTCATCTTCGTACGCGGAGTTTGGCCGTGTATCGGATCAGTCGGTTGCCTTCACCAGTCTGCCGGCGAGCTAGATCTCTCCCTCAAATCTGAGGATTGTTGTCTTGCCGTCGGCCGATGTTAGATCGAGTCCGTCCTCTTCGCCCGATTCAGTAAACTTGAACTGCATGGCCTTCACGTCCGGAACGCTATGCGTCAGTTCACCGAGCATTATCTGGATGGCCGGCCGCACGTCCTTTGTATCAATATCGGCCCCAACAAATGGAAGGCCCGACTCGAGCCAGTAGTCATTTCCGTTCTCGAAAACGCCGAGCCGGGTTGGCCGCCCTTCAAACTTCTCGCTAAAGAACTTCAGAAAATCTGCCCATTCATGTTTTTGTGCTGCCATTGTCATCTTTACCACCTCCGACCTCCACCGAGCCGCGAAAATTCTCGCACCTCGGGAAAAATCCACACACAATTCGGCTTTCAGCAGGCCGCTCCCGCATTCGGGTTCGGGAACATATCCGCCTCGTCCTCGCCCCGCCGCGGATTAAGACAGGCAAAGTCCTTCTCGATTAGTATTCGCAACGTGCCTTCATCGCCGATCGGCTGATCGGCTTTAAGCGAGACATCGTCGCCTGCCGCCCACTCCCGGGCGGCATTTGCAGGCAAAAAGAACGTGATAACGCTATCGGCAAGCTCTGCCCCGATCGCGGAAGCGTCATCGGAAACCACGACCTGATAGCTCAGCCGATCACCAGGCCGCGGGCCGAACGCGATCGAATCCGAGACCGCCCTGCCCGCTGCAAGCTCATCTACCTCGCCTTGCGAGAGCCGCAACCGGGCGGTATTGCCTTTGATCCTGAGTTTCATTCGCCCTCTCCATCGGTCTTATCCGCAAGCAACGTGCCGCGAGTTTCCGTTCCGGCCCTGCAGCAAGTGGAAAAAAAGTCCATTCGGGTCTAAACTTGCGTTGACAGACTTAAAGAATAGCAGAGGATCAAAATGATCGAAGCAATGGACCCAAAGACGTTAGAGAAACCGACCGTGCGTTGCACCGAGTGCGACCGCGAGGTGACGCACTACAACACATTTCTTTCGCCGACGAACGATCGGACCGTTGTCTGCTGGGAGTGCCTCTCTCGTGAAGAGAAGGGTTTCTTTGCACATCGCGGATTTCACCGCGAGGCTCGCTCCGGCGACATCCCGCGCTGATCCTCACCGCTCGGACCGCAATGGCAATACGCAAGATAACTGAATATCCCGAGGCCGTTCTCGGGCAGATGGGTAAGCCCGTTGAGAAATTTGACGCCGAGCTCGCAGTGCTCTGCGCAGATATGTTTGAGACGATGTATGATGCCGAAGGCGTCGGGCTTGCGGCTCCGCAGATCGGGCTCAACCTCCGGCTTTTTGTGATGGATTGCGACGGAATAAAGCTGATCGCGGCCAATCCGGAGATAGTTCATACCGAGGGCGAACAGACCGGTCAGGAAGGCTGCCTTTCGGTCGGCAAAGTGCCTGCGGTCGTCACCCGGCCGATGAAGGCACGGCTCCGGGCACAGGACACGAAGGGCGAGTGGTTTGAAAGCGAGGCCGAAGGCTACGCCGCCCGGGCATTTCTCCACGAGACCGACCACTGCAACGGCAAGCTCTTCATCGACCACCTGCCAAAGATGCGTCGCGATATGGTCGTGAAGCGTTTCCGCAAGGAACAAAGCTGGCGTTAGTTTCTCACTACTTCAGCCCGCTTAGGATCTCATCAACATCATCCGCTTTTTCCTTGTCGGCAAGGATATTTCGCAGGATCATCATCCGGGCGAGCACCCGCGTTTCGGGGCGGTCAAATTTATCGGCCGCAGCTTTTGTCCGCTCGAGGTCTGCATCGATGAGCAGCCCGATGGTGGCCTCGGCGATGTTTAGTTCATTTGAAAGCCCGCGGATCATTCCGCCGCCGAAGGCACCGAGCTGTATCTCGCCATCGACGATCATCTGCTCCGTCACATCAATGAACTCGCCAACCCGGACGAATGCCCCGATCACTTCGTTTGCCCGGTAGATCGTGTCATCGAGCATCATAAAGGCACGGTCGGGCTCGGCCGCGGCATAGCCGGAAATGATCATCCAGGTCGCTAGAAAGTCCTGATAGTTTCGCGGATCGGGCCGGGCAAGCGACTCGGCCTCGCGCATTATCTCGGCCGCGAGTTGGGCGTCGCCCGCTTGCTTGACCGACGTCGCAAGAGCGCTCAGGGCCATGATCTTCTTCTCGCGGCCGGGCGTTTTCATTATTATCTCGCGTGAACGGGCGACGATGCGGTCGCGTTCCTCTTTCGGCAATTCCTTTTTGCCGAGGCCGCCGATGTCTTCCATCAGCTTTCGCTCGGCTTCTTCGCGTGCCTCGCGTTCACGTTCGGCCGCTTCCCAGTCAGGGTTAGGTGTTCCACTAACATTTGCATTCGTATTGCTGATCGCCATCCTCGCGGCGGAGTTCATCACATTCGTCGCTACACCAATTCCGCTGCCGGCAGCCCGCCCCGCCGGGCCCATCTTGAACTTTGCCCTGACTTGCGCTGCACGTGCAGGGTTGTATTTATCTATGATCGATATATAACCGATCCCGGCTCCCATTTCCGGGTCGCCTTCCAACATCGCCCGGCCCATTATGTCCGCAAGCTCGCGAAGTTCCTGTTGCGTGTAAAGCGGCTTTTGGTTCGCCTTTTCCGCAGTTTCTTTCGACGCCTCATCAGCGGCACCGATCAGGCTGGCGACGATATAGATCTCAAGTTTTTCCAGGCCGTCGCTTTTGATCTTTGAAAGATATGCCCCGGCAAGCTCGACGCCCTTATCAGCGTCCTTGTCATATATCTGCCGGAGCAGTTCGACGTGCATGTAGTTAAGCGGGCCCTTGAGGCTGTGGCGGGCCAGTTCGGCTGCACGAGCCGCGTCCTTGTTTGCGACGGTCGCAAGCAGCCTTACATCAAAGTAACCATCGCTTTCGGTCATCTTAGTAAGCTGCGGGTTTGTAATGCCCGCTATCGCATCGTAATAAAAGCTGAGGGCGAGTTCGGGCTCGTGTTCGGCAAGGCTCATCGCTATCGCCTGCCTTACGGCCATCGCCGAGCGAAACTTCGTCGCCGCGCGTAGAGCATCGGTCGGTTCGTTGAACATTCCCGGTCCGGGGCCGAGATCGCGGAGATCTGCATCTGCGGCCGCCTGGGCCATGTTCATTTGCGTATCGATCTGGGCGATCAAGTTTTTGAAGTCCATTACAACCGAGCCATACATACCCCGTGCCTGGTCGCGGTCGTGCATCCACATCAGCGAGGCAAGCTCGGCCATAAAGCTGATCCGGTTCTCTGCCGTGCGGAGATTGGCGACCGAAGAGGTCGTCTCGCGAAGCAACTCAACGGCTTTCGCTTTTAGTTCCTCGGCCTTTTTCTTTTTCTCGTCCTCCGGGTTTTGCGGAAATGCGACGCTGGCAAAGAGCAGCAGTGTGAAAGCGAGTTTTATTGACCTCATAGATTACCTCTAACAGAAGTTCCGAACATAATATATTGAAAGGACGCTCGCGTAAATGATTTCTTGCCGAAAGGCGTTTGGTATTTGGAAGCCGCAGGTGCGAAATTAGACAGAACGGCGATGCTGCTTGTAATAGACAATTACGATTCATTTACCTATAACCTCGTCCAATACCTCGGCGAAATGGGGGCGGAGATGCGCATTTTCCGCAACGACGAGATAACGACCGATGCCATCGAAACCGACCTCAAGCCCGAGCGGATCCTTATCTCGCCCGGGCCGGGAACTCCGGATTACGCCGGAATTTCGCTTGAGGTGATCGAGCGTTTTGCGGGTCGGCTACCGATCCTCGGCGTCTGTCTTGGCCATCAGGCGATCGGCCAACACTTTGGCGGTAAGGTCATTCGTGCTCCCGAGCCGGTCCACGGAAAGCCGGTAACTGTGAATCATGACGGCCGTTCGATCTTTGCGGGCATTCCCGATGGCTTTGCCGCCGGGCGGTATCATTCGCTCGTTGTCGAGCGTGATTCGCTGCCCGAATGCCTTGAGGTTTCGGCCACGTCCCCGGATGGGCTTGTGATGGCGATGCGGCACCGCGAGCTGCCGGTCGAGGGCGTTCAGTTTCACCCGGAATCGATCCTGACCGAGCACGGCAAGACGATGCTCCGTAATTTTCTCGAACTTTGATGAATGCACTCTCGCCATTCGGTTGGGCGTATGCGGCCGGTGCCGGGCTCCGCAACGCGCTTTACGACCGCAAATGGTTTGAAGTGCACAGCCTCGGCGCGCCAGTGATCAGCGTCGGAAATATCACCGCCGGCGGCACCGGGAAAACGCCTGTCGTTGCACTCGTCACCGAACTTCTTGCCGAAAACGGCGAACACGTCTGCATTCTGACGCGTGGCTACGGCCGCCGCGAGCCTGGCAAGCGGGTCGTCGTCTCCGATGGCTCATCGATACTTGCCGATGCCGAAACGGGCGGCGACGAACCGGTCGAGCTCGCCCGTCGCCTCGCAGGAACCGCAGTCATAATCGCCGATGCCGACCGTGTCGCGGCGGCGAAATTCGCGAGGGAGGAGTTTGGCGTCACCTGCTTTGTCCTCGACGATGGCTTCCAGCACCGGCGTGCCGCCCGCGACCTCGACATCGTATGCATCGACGCGACCGATCCCTTCGGCGGCGGTGAACTCATTCCCGCGGGAAGGCTGCGCGAATCGCCCGCAAATCTCCGCCGTGCCGATGCGATAATCATCACAAAGGCGGAAGCCGGCACCGACATCGGCAAGCTCGAACAAGAGATAAAGTGGCTCGCACCCGCGGCCGCGGTGTTCAGGGCCGAAAGCAGCATAAGCGGTTTTGTCGAGCTGAGTGCATTTCTCGAAGGTGGCCAAAAAGGCCGCCCGCCCGCCCTGCCCGGGCCTGCGTTCGCCTTTTGCGGCCTCGGGAATCCCGAGCATTTCTTCGCCACGCTCCGCCGAGCGGGAGCCGAGCTCGCCGCGACCCAAGCCTTTCGCGACCATCACCGATATACCGCAGCCGATATCGACCGGCTCACAGCTTCGGCGAAAGCGGCCGGCGCAACTGCATTCGTCACGACCGCCAAGGACGCTGTGAAGCTCGAGCCCGAGCTTTTCTCTTTACCGTGTTTCGTCGCTGAGCTCGGCACTGCAGTCCTTCCTGCCGAGGCATTTCAGGCCCTTGTTTTGGACGCGGTCCAAGAAAATCGTTGACTTCCCGCCACAATAGACTTACGTTTAAAGTATGTAGCAATTTAGGCCAAGCGGGCATTCGCCTTCGGGCGAGGTGCCTTCACGGCCCTGTTATTGGGAATAGACATTTAGGAGAAAAGAATAATGTTCAAACGAAATTACATTGCTGCCCTGACCGCCCTTGCGGTCGTATTGGCGTTCGGCGTGGCCGGCGTTAGCGGTCAGATGAGCGAAAAAGAAAAGCGAAATCAAGTAAAAAAGGCCGGTGAGACGGCAAAGAAGGCCAGTAAGGTTCTCGACGAGCTGATGAGAATACCGGCGAGTTCGATACCGGAGTCATTGTTAAAAAACGCGAAAGCGATAGCCGTTTTCCCGGGCGTTAAGAAGGTAGCCTTCGGTATCGGCGGAAGCGGCGGACACGGACTCATTTCGCGTCGGCTGGCGAGCGGTTGGAGCGCTCCGACCGTGTTCAAACTCGCGGCCGGAAGCGTCGGATTTCAGATAGGAGCTTCATCGACCGACTACGTTTTGCTTTTCATGAACGACGACGGATTGAAGAATCTGCTTGAGGACCGGTTTGAGCTCGGTGCCGAAGGCTCGGTCGCTGCCGGCCCGGTCGGTAGAACGGCCGCGGCCACGACCGATGCCCAGCTTCAAGCAGAGATCCTTTCTTATTCGCGGAGCAAGGGGCTCTTTGCCGGCATATCGCTTAAGGGTGGCGTGATAAGCCCGGACAACGACCGAAACATGGCACTTTACAACCTAAAGGCCAACGAACTCCTGACCGGAGTGAACAAGGTCGCCATCGCGGACATCCCGCCGGCAACCAAGGTCTTTCAGGAAGCGGCAACCCGCCACGCACAATAAATTTGGCGCGTGTCTTTGAGTAGAGGATGTCGGGAATAAAGCTCTCCCGGCATCCTCTTTGTATTTACAGCCTTGCCCGCCGCTGAAATCTCGGTTTATCTTATTCACATATGAGATCAGCCTTTGCCCTCGCTCTCACCGCTGTCCTTTTTGCAATGAATGCACCGTCGCAAAACCCCGCCGAACTCGCCGAACTCTGGGAACGCGAGCACGTGGTGAAAAAGCCCGCATCGATCCTGCGAGTAAAGGACGCCATCGACGAGGTCGAAGCCTTGCGCAAACTCGGCATTCGCGTTAACGAGGTCGGCCGGAGCGTCGCCGACCGCCCGATATTTCAGGCGGAGTGGGGCCGCGGGCCGCTTCGCGTCTTTATGTGGTCGCAGATGCACGGCGATGAACCGACCGCAACTCCGGCACTCTTCGACATGCTGACCATCCTGCAGAATAATCGCGACAAGGAATGGGTAAAGCAGATCGAGGAAAAGATGACGCTCCGCGTGGTCCCGATGCTCAATCCGGATGGCGCCGAGCTTTTCATCCGGCGGAACCTGCAGGGCATCGACATCAACCGCGACGCCTTGGACCTAAAAACGCCGGAGGGCCGAGTGCTAAAGGCTCTTCGCGATTCCTGGCAGCCGGAGATCGGCTTTAACCTGCATAATCAGAATTACCTGACGACCGTCGGAGCAACTGATAAGCAAGCCGCGATCTCGTTCCTCGTCGTTTTTGGTGACGAGGCAAAGACGCTTACGCCCGGCCATGAGCGCAACATGCGGCTCGTTGCTGCGATGAATCAGGCGCTCAACCAGTTCATCCCCGGCCACATCGGCCGCTATGGCGACGAATGGACGCCGACGGCCTTTGGCGACAATTTCTCTGCCTGGGGCACGCCGACCATTTTGATCGAGACCGGCGGGCTCCACGGCCGCGATGAATTCTATCTGGCCAAGATGAATTTCGTCGCCTATATCACCGCACTTCGGGCACTTGCCGATGGCAGCGAGGCGAGATACAGCCCGTCCACTTACGAGTTCATCCCGCGCAACAGCTCGCGTCGCATCTTCTATTTCATTTTTCGCGGAGCGACCGTCATCGAACGCGGGCAGCCGGTCGTGTCCAAGCCGGCCGACATCGCCGTCAACGTCGAGCGCCGCCGTGCCGGTCTCGCGACGCCGGGCTTCGTCAGGTCGGTTGGAGACCTCGGCAGCGTCACCGGGCTTGAGGAGTTTGATGTCTCGGGATACAACGTCATCGGCCGTTTCAATCTGATAAAAAGCGGGACATTCGCCGATCTTCTTTTCTATAAGAAAGGCCGGCAGGTAAACTGGACGAGTCCCGAACTTGAGACCGAGTTTCCGCCGGACGCCATCTTCTCGCTCGGACGATGGCTCAAGGGCGGCGAAGACGTTCCGAAGATAAAGAGATAGCCGGCCCGCCCGGCATTATGCTGACCGTTCTAAGAATTAAGAACATCGCCCTGATCGAAGAGCTCGAGGCCGAATTTGGCCACGGGCTCAATCTATTGACAGGCGAAACCGGGTCGGGCAAATCCATCATTGTTGACAGCCTCGGGGCGCTCACCGGCGGACGCATTTCGACCGACCTGATCCGCGACGGCGAGGAAGCGGCCCGCATCGAGGGCATCTTTTTCGTGCCGGCAAATGCCGGGTTGCTCACGCTGCTTGATGAAAGCGGCATCGACCATGAAGCGGAAGGCGAGATCGAACTCATCGTCCGCCGCGACCTCAGCCGCAGCGGCAAAAACCGCATTTACGTAAATGGCCAGTTGGTAACGGCCGCGTTTCTCAAGCGGCTCGGGCCGGAGCTTGTCGCCATCCACGGCCAGGGCGAGCAGAGTACGCTCTTTGACCCGGCGACGCATCTCGCCTTGCTCGATGATTTTGCCGATACGGGCGAGCTTCCGATGGAGGTCGGGTATCGTTTTGCGGACCTTGAACGCGTTCGCCGCGAGCTTGCCGCATTAAAACGCGACGAGGCCGAAAAGCTCCAGCTTCTCGACATTCTTCGCTTTCAGGTTGATGAGCTGAAAGAGGGAAGCCTCGTGCCCGGCGAAGCCGAGGAATTAGAGGACGAAAAGCGGCGGGCGGCAAATATCGAGAAGCTTTCATCGCTCAGCGATGAGGCTTTCGGACTGCTTTACGAGGACGAGCATTCGGCTCTTTCATCGCTCGGGCAGGCGATCAAGCGGATAGAGGAACTCGCGACCTACGATCGCCGCTTTGCCGATTACATCGAAGGCCTGCAGAGTGCCGAGGCGGTCGCCGAGGACCTCGGGGCGACACTCCGCGACTTCCGCGGCGGGCTTGAGCACTCGCCCGAGCGGCTTGAGGAGATCGAGAATCGACTGGCCGAGATAACGCGGCTTTCGAGAAAATATGGCGGCTCGGTCGAAGCCGCACTCGAGCATCAGGCCGATGCCGAACAGCGGCTTTCAAATATCGAACTCGCCGAGCTCCGCGAGAAGGAACTGGCCGCCGAACTCGCCGCGGCTGAGACAGCGTATCTCGAGGTCGCGAAACGCCTCAGCGAGAAACGAAGGTCAGCCGCGAAAAAGTTTGATAAGCAGGTCGAGTCGTCGCTCAAGGACGTGGCCTTCGATAAAGCGAAATTTGAAACACGCATCGAAAGTGTTCCTGAGGAACCGGCCGCAAGCGGCATCGACCGCGTTGAGTTTTTCTTTTCGGCTAATCCCGGCGAAGCGGTCAAGCCTCTCGCGAAAGTTGCTTCGGGCGGCGAGGCCTCGCGGCTGATGCTTGTTTTGAAGACGGCCTCGCGGCCGCGGAACTCGGCGACGTCATCGGTTTTTGATGAGATCGATGCCGGCATCGGCGGGCGTGTCGCAGAGGCGGTCGGGCTTAAGCTCAAGGCGCTTGCCGAGTCTCAGCAGGTGCTTTGCGTAACGCATCAGGCGCAGGTCGCCTCAAAGGCGGATCGGCATTTTGTCGTTGAGAAAGCGGCGGTGAAAGGCCGGACCGAGATCGCCCTCCGCGAACTCGGGCCCGCCGAACGCATCGAAGAGATCGCCCGTATGCTCGCCGGCGAAAAGATCACCGACGCCGCCCGCGAGAATGCCCGCGAAATGCTCGCCGCGGCAGGATAGAATTACTATGGCTTCAAAGGTTCTGGCAAAGGTTTTTCGTGGCGATGTGGTGGAATCGGTCCACCGCGGCCATTACGTGATCATCGATGGCGAAGGCCGCGAGCTCGCCGCCGAAGGCAGCCCGAAAACGGTTACCTTCATCCGCTCGGCCGCCAAGCCTTTTCAGGTCCTGCCGTGCCTTACAAGTGGTGCCGCCGACGCCGCCGGATTTTCTGAAGAGGAGATCGCACTCGCCTGCGCATCACATTCCGGCGAGGCTCGCCACGTCCGCATCGCGCAATTAATGCTCGAGCGGATCGGCCTTTCGGAGATACATCTTCGCTGCGGAACGCACCTGCCCTTTTACGATAAAGAGGCCGAGCGGATGCAGCGGGCCGGCGAATACCCGACCGAGCTTCACAACAATTGCTCTGGTAAGCACGCCGCGATGCTCGCCCTTGCCAAGCACCTCGGTGCCGATATCACGAGCTACGATTCGCCCGAGAATCCGGTTCAGGCGGAGATACTGAAGGCCGCCGCCGCGATCACCGAAGTGCCGGCCGCGAAGATCAAGGTCGCCATCGATGGCTGCGCCGCACCGAACTTCGCCCTGCCTCTCGCCGCAATGGCACGCGGCTTTATGAACCTCATCTCGCCGCCCGAGCATTTCTCCCGCGAACTCAAGGCCGCCTGCGGCAGGGTCGTTTCCGCGATGGTCAAAAACCCCGAATTGATCGGCGGAACCGAGCGGCTCGACACGCTGCTGATGCAGGCCGCCGAGGGCCGCATCATCTCAAAGGTCGGCGCCGAGGGCGTCTGGCTCTGCGGCGTTCTGCCGAGCGAAAAATACCCGAGCGGCCTCGCCATCGGGCTCAAGGTCGAGGACGGCGACGACCGCCGTGCCCGCCCCGTCGCCTCCGCCGCCATCCTCAAACGCCTCGGCCTCATCGCCGAAGATGCTCTGCCCGACCTCTCGCCAATGCCCATAAAAAACCGCCGCGGCGATGTCGTTGGAAAAGTCGAATCTTCGATCTGAAAAAAAGGTTAGGAATGTATAGAGAAAATTTATTGAGCCGTTCGTATCGAGTGTTCCTGATGGACGAACTTAGCCAGTATGAGGAAACCATCTCAAGCCTTAGCGATCAAATCGAAAAGGGAAACTTGGAATCAGCGGTTTTCAATAATCGCGGACTCGCATACTCGGAGATTGGAAGGCTCGACGAGGCACTTGAAGACTTCGACAAGGCGATCGAACTCGATCCCCGCAACCCGATCCCTCACATTAATAAGGCCGATCTATTCAAGCGTGCTGGACGCTTAAGTGAGGCGATCGATAGTTGTTCCGCTGCGATAGCAATCGAGAAAGATGTTACCTTCTTGAGGTTTCGTGCTTACCTCCTGATAGACGAAGGAAGACTTGAGGATGCTCTTTCAGATCTCGATATAGCGGTAAATCTCGAGCCAACGCAGTATACACTTCAGAAAAGAGACCAGATCAGACAGCGGCTAAATTCGAATCTGCCACCCCCAACCGCTTCTTGAGATCACCCTGCCCAAACTCGCTTTCCAGTCATAGGTTCGTCAGTTTACTTGAACGCAGTTTGCCCGCATGACGTTGACGATCTTTAGATTCCACAGTCAATTTGATTTATGTCCGGTTCGAATTAGGTTAAACTAACGAAAAGCAGGTCACGATCAACATTCCCGAGGATCTCGCGAAAGTTATTGGCACTGATCAGGCAGACATCGAACGGCGAGTGCTTACGGCGACGGTGCTGGAGGAATATCGTTGTGGAAGGTTATCGCATGGACAGGTCGGCAAACTTCTCGGGATCAACCGGTTTGAGGTGGACGCGTTTTTGAAAGAGAACAATGTGCCGCTTAACTACTCGATCAAGGACCTTGAGGACGATCGTCGGACGCTTGATGAGCACTCATTCAATTTAGACGACGGCGACGACCACCGTACCCGCCCGGCCGCCTCCGCCGCCATTCTCAAACGCCTCGGCCTTATCGCCGAAGATGCCCTCCCCGACCTCTCGCCAATGCCCATAAAAAACCGCCGCGGCGGTATCGTCCGAAGAGTTGAATCTGGAACGCAATAGATCAATTTGTTTGGTTATTGGTAATTCGGTTGACTATAGTTATTATCGAAAGTCTGTACGTTGCATTGTCTTTCATGTCGATGAAGAAACGAGAAAGAATTGAACGACTGATTGCCGCACTACCAACGCTTTCAAGTTATCGCCTTCGGGTAATCGAAAAGGTCGTCGGGGTTTTTGGAGCCCCGATAGAGTACCAACGTCTGGAAACGTCTAGTTTGATCACATCTCGGGTCCTCCAAGATTTCGGGGATATCCTTCGGCTCCATCACGCATTTTCCAAGGAACCATTTTCTAAAGATAAATTTGAGTATGCGTTGGAACGCGTTCTGTTGGATACGAAGGTCGAAGCCCAATTGGCGCCTCGCGGAGCACGTGGTTACGATATCGATATTAGTGGCGAGAGGTTTTCATTAAAGACAGAGGCCGCAAGGACTATAAAAGAAGGAACGATCCATATCTCTAAATTTATGGAGCTAGGCGGAGGACAGTGGGGGTCGGATCCGAATGATTTGGTCGGTTTGCGCGAACAGTTTCTCGCGAACTTGCAGGGTATTCAACGAATTCTAATATTACGAGCGTTGAAGAAGGGTGATCCGACCTACAAATATGAACTAATCGAAATACCGAAGGAACTCTTGGCTCGGGCAGCAACTGGCCGCCTTGAAATGAAATCCGAAAGTAGTCAAAACCCAAAGCCTGGTTACTGTTATGTTGAAGAAGGTGAGCAAGTGCTGTACTCCCTGTATTTTGATGGAGGCGGCGAGCGCAAGTTACAAATTAAAGGGCTTCGGAAAGAACTTTGTGTAGTTCACGGTGTTTGGGAATTCCCACGCCTTACGGATATGCCGTGAATAACGAAGGAGCAGAACCTGCTATCCGATTACGAGCAATTTCAACATACTCCGGCTTGGCCTCCACACCGACACAGTTTCTCCCGGTTTCAATTGCGACCACACCAACCGTACCGCTACCGAAAAAAGGATCAAGAACAAAACCGTTCACCGGGGATCCGGCAAGGATACATGGGCGTACCAATGTTCTTGGGAAAACAGCAAAATGGGCGTCTTTGAACGGTTCAGTGTTGATTGTCCAGACAGACCGCCGATTCTTCCTACCTAGACCATCTGCCCTGGTTTCCTTAATTGCTTCTTGGTCAAAGAAGTAATTTTCATTCCTCGAAAACATGAAAAGATATTCATGCGAAACTGTTACTCTGTCTTTCACAGATTCAGGCTGACAATTTGGCTTATGCCAAATGATATCCGACCGCAGATACCAGCCATCACTTTGAAGAGCCATCGCGACAATCCATGCGACTCCAATTAAGTCTTTCGGTTTTAGTCCTACAGGTGTAGCGGGTCGATATGACATCGCCCTCCCTTTATTCTTCGAATCTGCCGCTCTCCAGGCCCTGCCGCCAGACGTGTAGGTGTTGCCAATATTAAGCCATAGGGTCCCATCGTGACGAAGGACTCTTCGCACCTCTCTGAAACATTCAACCAAGTTCTCTACGTATTCTGGGAGTGTGTCCTCAGCACCAATTTGTCCCGTGTGATCATAATCTCGCATTCCCCAATACGGCGGTGAGGTAACGCATGTATGAAAAGTACTGTCTGGAATCTCCTTCAACTTTTGTCGAACATCGCCGCACAAAATCTGAACTGGAAACTCGTCAGTGGCGCGGAATGAGGAGCTTAATCGGCTTGTTGAGAACTCGGGTTTCATTTGTCGGGAAAACTCCTACCTTTAACGCTTACGGGGGTGGTTGAAGCTACCTGAATATGCGAGGTCAGAACGTCGATGATTAGTGAATGCAGAGTCTTTCCCTCTTCGATTGCCTTCATCTTCAACGATTTATGAAGATTCTCTGTAAGCGTAAGAGGAAAAGTCTTCACATTCTTTTCTCTGGATCTTTTCTCTTGCACAGTCTTATTACTAACCTAACTTAGTAAGGTAAGTCAACACGTGACTCGGTAATCGCCTGCCGCACGGAGTTGCTACTGCCTCTTAATTATGGCCCATTTCCAGGTGATGGAATCTGGGCGATTTTCATAAGTCAGAGGAGCATTTTCGATCCAATGGTTGGAAAAAGAACGGAGACCTGCCTGCCCTCTGATGTCCAATCAAGTCAATCTTTAACCTATCGACGACCGAATTTGCAGCCCGAATCTGGTTTCGAGGCACGGCCCGCATCGGTCGACGGAAGTGTTCGGTCTACCGCAATGCTGCCCGGTTAAGTACGCATTTTGAGGCCAGATTCTGAGAAGTCTTTTTTCCACATCGCCTCGTTTCGCTCCCATGCAATGACCCGCTCTGTTGCGACAGCGGTCACCTCATCAAGCTCGCCTTCTTCAGCAAGAAAATCGTCAAAATTACTTCCAATATTTTTGTGCTTGGTCATCTGTTAAATTTGCATTATCCAGCAACGACCTTCTCCGGCTTTTTGAACACCCGGTCCAGCCAGAGGTTCGTCAGTTTCTCTTGAACGCTGTTTGCCCGGAGGCGGTCGTTCAGGTTCTTGAAATCGACGAAGTCCAGATGCTGGTCCTGGTTAAAGCATGAGAAGACGAAGAACTCCTCGCCGGTGTGCGGGTTAACGTGCCGCTGCAGACACTGGGCGCAGACCTCTTTCATCATGCATTGCATCGGGCTGTTTATTGAGCCGATGGCGACGTGCTGCTCCTTTAGGAACGGCTTCAGCACACCGTGCCGTGATTCGCGAACGCCGTTCATCATCCGGTCCGAGCCGATGGCGATGATGCGGTCGATCTCATTGAGCTTGACGTGCTGTTCACCAAGCGAGCCCTCGGCATAAGCGACCATCGCCTGGACGATATTGCCGCGGTAGTGCGCGTCCTGCGGCCGCTGCGGGGCGATGAATTCGCCCGCGTCCGTCGCCCAGATGACCTGGTCGGTCGCATTCTCTATCTCCTCACGTTTGAAGAGGTCTGCGCTGTTCTTGTAGCCGGCAAAGTAAACGACCTTGTTGTTCTTTTCGCGAAGTGCGCGTGCGATCGAGAAGAGCACCGCATTGCCGAGCCCGCCGCCGGCCAGCAGGACCGTCTCATTTTCCGGTATCTCGGTCGGTGTTCCGGTCGGGCCCATTACGAGCACTTCCTCGCCTTCTTTCAGCAGCGAGCAAAGCCGCGAGGACGTTCCCATCTCAAGCACGATCATCGAGAGCAGCCCGGCCTTTTCATCGACCCAAGCACCCGTCAGGGCGAGCCCTTCCATCATCAGCCGCGTGCCGTCAACTACCGGCGCCTGCGTCTCAAAGTTTTGCAGCCGATAGAACTGTCCGGGCTCAAATTTCCTCGCCTGCAGCGGAGCCTTTACGATCACATCGACGATCGTCGGCGTCAGCCTGACGACCTTTACGACGTAGGCCCGTAGCTGCTCGTCGAGCGTTGCGACAAGCTTGTCAAAGATCGCATCGCGTTCCGCCTGCGGCAGCGAGCCGCGTTCGGCAAGCTCATCGGCAAAAAGCTCGACCACCTTTGAGTAACCGTGCTTGGCCGAGGCCATTGCCTTGACGACGTTGCCGGCATATTGCGGGTGGTTGTCGCCGTAATATGAAATGAACTTTCCGTCGTGCTCGTATGAGGTAAAGAACGCCGCTTCGCCCTTTGCGGCCTCGGCCACGTGGAGCTTGTCGTCGCCGTTGCGCTCGACCTTGAAGGGCTTGAAGAACTGCCGCCATTCATCGAGCTGGAACGTGCCCGGCTTTTCCTTCTCGTAGATCACGTTCGGCGAGGTGCCGGCCGCAACGCAGACCGTCCTCGCAGGGAATTCGTGTATCTCGCCCGAGTTCGTGAACTTGCCCGTCTCGGCGTCGTAGTTCACCGACTCAAACTTCAGGGCCTTGACCGCCCCAAATTCGTCCGGAACGGCCTCGGTCGGCGACATCAGCTCGACGATGTTTATGCCTTCCTCGAGTGCCTTCTGCACTTCTTCGTGGTTGAGCCGATAGGCGGGTGAATCCTGCAGCCGCTTGCGGTAAACCAGCGAAACTCCGCCCCAAGACCTTACCAGCGAAACGAAGTTCGGCTCTTCGCCCGCCGCTGCCGCACGCTCGCGTTCGGCCCGGACCTTGCGTCCGTGGTCGAGGAATTCGAGCATCATCGCCCTCTCTTCCTCGTCAAATTTTGCGAGCGTCGCTTCCTCGCCAAATTCGGCGATGACGTCCTCATATTTCGCCAGCATCTTTTCGACCTGCACCGGATAGTAGGCGAAAAGCTCGGTCGCCGTGTCGATGCCGGTCAGCCCGCCGCCGATGACGACCGCCGGCAGCCGCACCTGCAGGTTTGAGAGCGTGTCCTTCTTAAAGGCACCCGTTAGCTGCAACGCCATCAGGAAGTCCGAGGCCTGGCGGATGCCGCGGATCAGGTTGTTCTTCATCGGGACGATGGTCGGGCGGCCGGCACCGGTCGCGATCGCGATGTGGTCAAAGCCGAAGTCCCATGCGTCCTCAATGGTCAGCGTGCCGCCAAAGCGGACACCGCCGTAGGCCCGGAAGCGCTTCCGCCGCTGGAGAAGAAGCTGGACCATCGTCAGGAAATTCTTGTCCCAGCGGACCGTGATGCCGTATTCCGACACGCCGCCGAAGCCCGAAAGAACCCGCTCATCAAGCTCTTCCGTGATCTCAGAAATATCCTTCACCGGCCGCGGGCACTCGGTCCCGAGCTTGCCGGTCCATTCGTCCGGAAGCGGCTCGATCTTCAGCCCGTCAATGCCGACCACGCCAAAGCCCTCGTTTAGCAGATATTGCGAGAGCGTATAACCCGCCGGCCCGAGCCCGACGACCAGCACATTCTTGCCGTTGTAGGGAAGCGCGTAGGGACGCCGGGCGTTGAGCGGGTTCCAGCGCGTCAGCAGGCTATAGATCTCAAAGCCGTACGGCAGGCCGAGCACGTCCGTCAGCGAAGCCGTCTCCGCCAGAGGAATATTGACCGGCTCCTGCTTCTGGAAGATGCAGCCCTTCATACAGTCATTGCAGATCCGGTGGCCGGTGCCGGCACACATCGGGTTATCGATGGTGACGATCGCCAGCGAACCGATCGGGTCGCCCTGCTTTTTGAGCATGTGCATTTCCGAGATGCGTTCGTCGAGCGGGCAGCCTTCGGTCTTGATGCCGAGAGGATTGCGCTTTGCGGTGCCATCCGGTTCGCGGAGCCCGGTCGAACAGGCGTCCTTTCCGCGCTCGTGGCAGATCATGCAGTAATCGATCTCGTAGAGCGCGTCGCGCATCGTGCCGCGGTCGTCGGTCAGCTTAAAGCCATCGCGGCGGCGGAGTTCTTCCTCGCGGCCGCGCATTATGTTGTGGAGCTTCGGCTCCGGATGGATAAGGTGAACGAGGTTCTGGTAATCGAGAGCATGCGGCGTCTTGAAAGCCTTCCATCGCTTCTCTTTCTTATAGAACTCAGCCGCCGACCAAGCCTCGAGGATCGAAAGCGCCGCCTTTACCGTCAGCAGGTCGCCGGTCGCGTCCGTCTTGATGATGTGCTCGGTAAAGACGCGTCCAAAGGCCTGGTCCTTTTGCCTTTCGTAAAGTGCCTGGATGTTATCGACAGCGGCCTTGTTCGCGCCGTTGGCATTCGCGTCTTTTTGAAACGCCTCTTCCGCCTCCGTCAGCCGGGCCGCCATCGCAGCGATGCCGAGCTCTTCGTCGTAGATCAGCGTTTCATCGAACGCCCGGTTCCGCATTTCCGTCACTGCCAAATTCAGCTCATTGAGGTTGAGCTCGGCTATCGACTCCGGTTTATAGGACTTGATCGCTCGGCGCTGGACAAAGAACTTGTATTTCCAGATCGGGTCCTGTTCGATGATGGCCTTCTGGATCGCTTCGCGTTCCCGCGAGACGCGAAAAATGCGGCCGACAAAGTCCGAAAGGAACGGGGCCGCATCGGTCAGTATCTTTGATTCGACCCGTCGCTCGAAGCCATCACCGCGGGCGGCAATGTATTTCTGCAAGGCATCGCCGAGTACGGGCTCCTTTTCGGCGACCTCGGCGTAAAACTTTTCGGCAAGCTCTCGGAGCTTCTCTGCATCATAAAGGTCTGAGAAGTTATAACCGTCGATGCCGAGTTCGAAGTCGAACCCGTCGGCATTAGTATTTATCTCGGAAAATGGCGTCATATAGATATATATTCGTGCAGATCACGTAAATAAATTCAACCTTTTATTCTATCACCGCGCCCGAAAGGCCAACAAAACTGGAGGCCCTGCGATCGAGTCCCAGTTAAGTACTCAGACGGAAAAACCGTGTAAATGCGGGCGGAATATGGTATAAAACAAGTTTGCACGAGATTTCCCCCGATATTATTGATCTCGTTCAATTTAGAGCATTTATGGAACAGGAACAGCGGCTAGCTCCAATGCCGAGGACCAACGATCTACGAACTACGGCACCCGAATATCAGCAGAGCTATTTGCCGATGTACGACGATCCGGTCTCCGAGGGCCGGCGAAACCTCCAGAATTACCTGACGGTCGTGATGAAACGGCTTCCGCTGATCCTGGCGTTGATGGCGATCGTCACCGCAGCGGCGGCATTTTATATGTTTCGCCAGCCGGATGTGTTCGAGGCCATCTCGAAAATGGTGATCGAACCGCGACGGCCGAAGGTCACCTCAAAGGACGCGATCAATATCAACTTCGGCGGCGACGCCAACTACATGGCGACGCAGCTCCAGCTTCTGCAAAGCCCTGACATCAAGAAAGAGCTTGTTAAAGAGCTCGGGCTTTATCGTGACGCAAACCTCGCCGGCGGCGGTGGTGGAATGTTTAGCGGTTTCTCCTCGATCTTTGCGGGTTCTGAACCCGAGGGCGAAAAGCAAAGCTCTCTGCCCGTTCTGAGCGAAATTCCAGTGACAGAAGACACCAAGCCGGTGCTTTCTCCGGAAGAAGAGGCCCGCGTTATTAGTTATTCGGGGCTGTTCTCGGTTTCGGCAACAACTCTTGAGCGGACGAACCTCGTCGATGTGAAGGTGCAGAGCAAAAATCGGGAACTCGCACAGGTCGTTGCAAATAAGCTGCCCGAGGTCTTTATTCGCCAACACGCCCAGCGTGAAATGGAAGGTGCGATACGCGCTAAAGAGGACCTTGAGAAATCGATGGAAGACCTCTCGCGGACCATCGCCGAACAGGAACTTGAGCTGATCGCTGCGATGCGCGAGAGCAATTTGCCGCTGCAGGAGAAAGGCCAGGACCTCGCCGCGAGCCGCCTCGGGTCGCTAAGCGAAACCTACCTTAAGACGATGGAAACGCGGCGGCAGCTTGAGAGCCGCTACAACGCCGCACTCGCCGCAAGCCAACGCGGCGAAGGGATGAACATCCCCGACCTTTATGACAACAAGATCTTTCAGGACACGATGCGGCTCAACAATGAGCGCAAGGCAAAGCTCCAGGACGACATCCGCAATATCGATAAGCAGATCCAACAGGCCGAGACCGAAAGGTCCGAACTGCTCGTCCGCTACACGCCCGAGTATCCGGAAGTGAAGAAGATGGCGGAGCGGATCGTTTCTCTAAAAGAAACCCGCACGCGGACCGAGCAAGAGGTCACCGCGATCATCGACCGCGACCAGAAAAAGATCGAACGCGAAGCCGTCGGCGGAGCGTTGACCGCGCTCCGCGCACAGCTTGAGGCAAAGCGGAAAGAGGAAGGCCAGGCACAGGCCGCCTACGACCGCGAAGCTGCACTTGCAAATATTCAAGGCCAGGCGCAAACGCGGCTAACGACCCTTAAACGCGACATCGAAACCAAGCGGAACCTGCTCGATACCTACACCCAGCGGCTCAAAGAGCAGGAACTTGCCATCGCCAACAGCACGCCGGACAATATCAAAGTTGCCGGAGCGGCCGAGACGGCAAGAAAAGTCGGCCCGAACCGGGAACGCAACATTTTCGTTGCATTGCTGCTCTCGCTCGCGGCCGGCGTCGGGCTCGCTTTTTTGCTCGATTATCTCGACGATTCGGTCAAGACCTCCGAGGACATCGGCCGCCAGCTCGGGCTTCCGACCCTTGCCCTCATTCCGCACTATTTCGGCTCGGAAAAGAAGCGGCTGCGGCTCGCTGCCGAGAATGGTGGCAATCCGATTACAAGCCTTGTCGCGCTCGATGAGCGCCAATCGCCGATGGCAGAGGCGTATCGCCACCTGCGAACGTCGCTCTTGTTCTCCTCGGCCGGTAAGCCGCCGCAATCGATCCTGGTAACCTCGTCGCAGCCCTCCGAGGGCAAAACGACCACCGCGATCAATACGGCGATCACACTTGCTCAGGCGGATGTTGACGTCATCATTGTTGATTGCGACCTTCGCCGGCCGCGGCTCCATAACTATTTCGACCTTGAGAATTCCGAAGGGCTGACCAACTACCTTTCGGGCGACCGAAATACAAAGAACCTGATCAAGGCCTGTCGCGACCTGCCGCGGCTCAAGGTGATAACCAGCGGGCCGATCCCGCCGAACCCGGCCGAGCTCTTGAGCTCGAACGAGATGCGCAACCTGCTTCAGTTTCTGCGGAGCAAGTATAAGCACGTCATCATCGATTCGCCGCCGGCCATTTCGTTTACCGACGCGGCCATTCTCTCGACACAGGTCGATGGCGTCATCTTGGTGGCGATGGCGGGCAAGAGTTCGCTCCACCTGATGCGGCGGTTCAAACAGCGGCTAGGCAATATCGGTGCACGCATCTACGGCGTGGTGCTCAACGGCATCAAGCAGGGCTCGGTCGAATACGGCTACTACGGTGCGGGCTATTACGATTATTACAAGAACGCCGAGGATGATGCCTCGACACCGAGGATGGACACTGACACGAACGGCAACGGGTCGAACGACAAGGTGTAAGCTTTATCTCATATTAGCCGTCGCAAGGAATCGCTTAAGGGCGTCCTCCCAACCGGGAAGGGCGCCCAAGCTTTTTACCTGGCGAACCGAGCCGAGCCGCGAACTCTTTGGCCGCGGTGCCGGCCGCTTGAGCGTCTCGCCGGAAACCTCTTCGATAAGCTCGGGATCGAATCCGCCAAGCTCGGCCAGCTTTTTCGCAAACCCCGAATAGCTTGTCCCGTCACCGGCATTCGTAACGTGGATGACGCCGGTAAATTCACGCTCGGCGAGTTCTCGCATCCGCCGGGCAAGGTCGGCGGCGTAGGTCGGCGTGCCGTAAGAATCGCTGATCGCCTTGATCGCTTTCCCCTCGCCGAGTAACCGAGGCATAACGCTCAAAAAGTTCGTCCCGCCGCGGCCATAGATCCAGCCCGAGCGGACGACGACCGCCGCCGGGTTTGCCTCAGCGGCGGCCAGCTCGCCTTCGTATTTTGAGACGGCGTAAACGCCCTTCGGCTCGGGCACATCGTCCTCGGTGTAAAGCCTGGCCTTCTCGCCGCTGAAAACATAATCGGTCGAGATGGTAACGAACCGAGCGTCATATTCGGCCGCAGAGCGGGCAAGGTTCCGGACGCCCGCAACATTCGCCGCATAGCACGCCTCGACTTGCGCTTCCGCACCGTCAACGTCGGTAAACGCCGCGCAGTTCAAGATCGCGTCCGGCCGCAGCCGCTCGATCGTCTGCCGCACCGCATCTGCATCAGCTATGTTGAGCTCAGCTCGAGCAAGCGCGTGCACCTCATCGCCGATACTTTCGCAATATTCCCTCGCCGACCGGGCAACCATCCCGTTGGCACCTGTTATGAGAACCTTCATATCGAGGCTAGAATATCGCATTCGCCCTGGGGTGCGCGAAGATGGGAGATTCGGCAGCAAAAACATTCGACGTCATCATCATCGGAGGCGGGGCCGCGGGGCTCTTTTGCGCTATCGCGGCCGGCCGCCGAGGGCGTCGCGTTTTGGTCATCGAGCACAATGCCGAGGTCGGCCGCAAGATCGTCATCTCCGGCGGCGGCCGCTGCAATTTTACCAATCTCAACACGACGGCTGAGAACTTCGTCTCGAGCAATCCGCACTTCGCCCGCTCGGCCCTAGCCCGCTATACGCCCGCCGATTTTGTCGAGCTGGTCAAACGCCACCGCATCGAGTATTACGAGAAAAAGCTCGGCCAGCTCTTTTGCCGCGGCCGCTCGCATGAGATCGTCGAGATGCTGCTCGCCGAGTGCCGCACGTCGCGGGTCGAGATATTGACCGACACGAGCGTCGAGCGGATCGAGAAAGGCAAAAGCTTCGCCGTCCACACAAGCCGCGGCACGTTCGAAAGCGAAGCTCTCGTCATCGCCACCGGTGGGCCATCATTTCCAAAGATCGGCGCGACCGGCTTCGGTTACGGCGTCGCCCGCCAGTTTGGCCTCGCGATCGAGGAGACGCGGCCGTCGCTTGTGCCGCTCGTTTTTTCGGGGGCAAATGAGTTTCGCGGGCTTGCCGGCATATCGATCGATGCCGAGGTCACGGCGGGTTCACACAGTTTTCGCGAGAACATTCTTTTCACACACCGCGGGCTCTCCGGCCCTGCGATCCTTCAGGCTTCGAACTATTGGCAGCCCGGCGGCGAGGTCGAGTTTGATCTTCTGCCTGCCCGCGATATCTCCAAGGCCATAAATGAGAATCGCCGAAGCCGGCAGCGGCTTGATAACTTTTTGAAAGGGTTTTTGCCCGAGCGTTTTGTCGAGATATTCGCCGCAGGCCGGCTGCCGCAAAAGCCGCTAAATGAACTGAGCAACCACGACATCGAAATGATCGAGGCGGAGCTTCACCGCTGGCGGCGAGCGTTTACTGAGACCGAGGGCTGGGACAAGGCTGAGGTTACGCTCGGCGGCGTTTCGACCCGCGAGCTTTCGTCGCAGACGATGGAAGCAAAAAAGGTGCCCGGCCTCTATTTCATCGGCGAGGTCGTTGATGTTACCGGCTGGCTCGGCGGCTACAATTTTCAGTGGGCATGGGCGTCGGGCCATGCCGCCGGCACCGCCGTCTAACTGAACCTGTCGTTGAACGCTTGCAACTGCTCGTTCGTCCCAAGCAGGTCGAGCTTGGCTCCGGCCGGGAGTTTCATCGTCGGCGGCGGATTCGCGATCATCTTCTTGCCTTCCTCTATGCCGAGCACGAGCAGGCCCGTTTTCTCGCCTATCTCGCTTTCCATCAGCGTCTTGCCGACGAGGCTCTCCGGCACCGGCGTCGCAAAGAACTCGACGCCTTCGCCCATAACGAAAGCCTGCCGCCCTTGGACGATCGCCATCACCGATTCCGCCCCGAGCGGTGCGTAGCTCAGCACAAAATCCGCCCCCGCACGATGAATCGCCTCAAGGTTCCGGTCGTGTGTGATGCGGCTGATTATCCTTACCTCGGGGTTGAGCCGCCGGCAGTAGATCGAGAGATAAATGTTCACCGCGTCGTCATTTGTCGTCAGCAGAACGAGCGAAGCTTCCATCAGCCCGCCGCGCATCAACGTCTCGCGGTCGGCGGCATCGCCGGTTGTCAGCCGGTCAAGCGACTCGGTTATCGGAGCGCAGCGGCCGGCCTCGCGTTCGACCATAAAGACCGTCAGGCCCTTCTTTTTGAGCGCTTCCGCGGCTGCTCGGCCGACCTTGCCGCCGCCCAGGATCAGCACCGAACCGGCGAGCGGTTGCTGCCGGTCAAGAAACAGCTCCAGTGCGCCGATCTGTTCTTCGGTACCGACCGCGACCGGTACATCAGAATCGGCAAGCAGATGTTCGGGCTCGGCCTTGAGCAGCCTTCCCCGTCGCCAAACCCCGACGATATTTACGCCCGTAGCTTCGCGGATGTCCGTTTCGCGGATGTGCTTGCCCTCGAGCGTCGTGTTGTGAATGGTAAATTCCGCGACCGTCCATGCGCCAAATCTGCCGACGACGTGGGCGCGGTCGTCGCCGACGCTGATCCGGTTCGCGATCTGTTCGCCTAGCTGCTGCTTGAGCGCAAGCACGTGCGTTGCTCCGCTTAGCTCAAGTATATCTATCGAATCGGGGTCGGTCGCAGTCGCCGCGATCGGGACGTCGGGCGCCGCCTCGCGGACCGTTAGCGTGATGTTGGTGTTCGTCGTATCGGCCAGATTGGCAAAGACGAGCTTTGCGTGGCTGACCCGCATCCGCTCATAGGTGCCGCGGCCATCGACCTTTCCGTTGATCACGGAAACACCGGTCTGGAAAAGCTGTGCACCGGCCGCGGCATCTTCTTCGATCACAAAGTAGGGAATGCCCGCTTGATTGAGCCGCTTTATCAGCGTCGGGGCGATGTCGTCGTAGCCGCAGATGATCACATGGCCCGCCGTATCCGGCGGCACCTCACGCGGGCATTGGGCATGTATCTGAGCCTCAAGCCACGGCGCGTAAAAATACCTGATGAACGCAAACGGCAGCATTATCAGCAGCAGAAAAACGCCGGAGAGGAGCACGACCAGACTGAACAGACGGCCAATGTCAGTTTGGAAAGTGATATCCCCAAAGCCGAGTGTCGTCATCACCGTCAGCGTCCAGTAAAAGCCGGTCAGCCACGAGAAATACTTCCCCTCGAACCAGGCCATTATGAAATGGAACATCACCGAGTAAACGGTGATAACCAACCCGATAAAGAGCAGATATTTAACGAGCGCCGAAATGTTCTGCCGGCTCTCACGCTGACCGAGGAAATATGTAACCTGGCTTACTAGAAATTTCATTTCTGCTTCCTGAAATCGCCGATGTCCATTCCGTAGGTCTCGCGGACGTGCTCTTCCTGTGCGGCGGTTACGGCCCGGAGGTTCTCAAGCCGGCGAGCGGTCTTGCGGATGTGCGTTCCGGCCCGCTCGGCCATTTGCCGGAGCATGTCGCGGCCTTCGGCGGCCTCGATCTCCGACTTCTGAAAGAGCTCGTAAAGCTCTGAGGCCTCGGCTTCGCGGCGTTCGGCATCAAGCTCGGCAAAGCGCCGCTTTATCTGATAGATCTGGCGGATCGCCCGGACGAGCGCATCGCCCGCCGAATCGCCGCGGACCGTCTCCGGGCTTACGCGATATTCGGCGACAAGCTTGTTGAGCCGCTGCTGATCGCCCGAGGCATACGCCTGATTAAGCTCGGCCATCAGCCCGTGTCGGCGTTCCTTTTCCGTCGCGTCGAGAGCAAGGTCCGGATGGATGACGCGGGCGATGTCGTGATAGGCCTTGCGGGCAGCGGCGGTCGGCTCCCACCTCGCCTGCTCGTGCTCCTCTGCGGCCTTGAGCCTTGCAGCAGATTCCTCCGCCAGGCGGCGAAGTTCCTCTACGCGTTTTTTTATCTCCTCATCGTCCGGGACGAGCTTCAGCTCTTCTTCGGCGATCTCGGCCTCGATCTCGTCCTGCTCGGCATAGAGCCGCCCGACCTCCATCGTATAACGCGCCTCAAAGCGCTCAAGCTCTTCGCGGAGGTCGGTCATGTCCTCCTCGCGGTCGGCCAGCCGATCCTTGAGCCGCTCAAGCAGGCGGAGTTTTTTCTCGAGCTCCAGCTCTTCCGGCGATGCGGAATCCATAAGCCCTAGATTCTACGCCACCTCGGCTTGCGGGCAAAGAGCCTCGCTCTGCTATCATTCGGCTGATGCGTGTAAAGATACTCGGTTCGGGAAGTTCGGTGCCGCACCCGCGGCGGACGAGTTCGGCAATTTGGGTCGAAACGCCCGGGGCAAAAGTGCTGCTCGATTGTGCACCTTCGGCCATTCACCGGATGCCCGCCGAGGGCTGCGACTGGGCCGGGCTCGACGCCATCTGGATCTCGCACTTTCACCTCGACCACTGCGGCGGGCTCGCTCCGCTGCTTTTTGCGATGAAGTACGCACCCGAGACAATCGAGCGGACGAAGCCGCTCCGTATCTTTGGCCCGGCCGGAATCGGCGAGATAGTCGCTGCCTTCGACCGTGTTAACAATTACCGCCTGCTAGAGCAGCCCTTTCCGGTCGAGGTCGTAGAGACCGAAACTTCCGAGCCATTTGCCATCGCCGCGGGGCTCACGGCCGTCACCGCAAAAACGCCGCACACGCCCGAAAGCCACGCCATCCACTTCCGCGACGCCGCCGACCGGACGCTCGTCTTTACCTCGGACACCGGCTTCCACGAACCGCTCGCCGCCTTTGCCCGCCACGTCGATCTCTTCATCCTCGAGTGCTCGTTCATCCGCAACAAGCCGGTCGAGACACACCTCGAACTCGCCGAGGCAATGTGGCTCATCCGCCGCGCCGAGCCCGCCCGAGCCGTCCTAACCCACCTCTACCCTGAATGGGACACCACCGACCTCCACACCGAACTCACCCCCTTCAACCCCCGCTGCCAGATTACCCAAGCCGAAGACGGACTCACGGTGGAATTAGGAATGCGGAATGATGAATGATGAATGGTGAATAGTGAATGCGAATCTGGAATCTGGAATCTGGAATTCCACCAATGCACAAGCCCGCACGTAAGTAAGGGCGGTTCATCCAATACAGCAGAAGGCAGAATTGCCAGAGTCGTCGAAGACGACGCAATTAATGTAGCCCACGTCGCAAGACGTGGGTCGGGCAATAGAACCCAACCGAGTCGTCGAAGACGACGACATTGGCATCGCGAGAATGCCGTCGTCCTCGACGACTCCACGCACCTCGCAATCCGATCCCATAACTCACGTTATGGGCTACAACAATGCCGCGGTCTTCGACCGCTCTCGCCGCGTCAAAGACTCGCAATGGAGCCCGTCCTGACGGCCGTGCCCCCGACACGTTTGTCGTCACCACAGGCGGAAACCCGACCGGTAGGAAGGGTGTTCCTTAACAAGGAAACAGGATAAAGGTTAAAGGAGAAAGAAAAATGCGAGTTCCGGTTTCTCCGTTTCTTTTTTCGTGGTTCCTACTTGCGGCGGGCAGGATGCCCGCGTTCCCAAAGCGGCTGAAGCCGAAACCCGAACTTCGCAACTCTATAACTCCGAAACTCTGCAACTCGCACCTTCCATTTCATCCATATCTTCCATTTCTCACGGATCGCCATTCACTTTCGTCTGAAGGCCGAAGAAAATGGACAGCGGGAGGAAGTGAGCAGTGAGCAGCGGGGAAGCAGACCGAAGTACCTTCATTCCAACCAATTAATAATTAGAAATTAGTAATTCGTAATTAAAAGGAATGCCAAGATCGAGTGTGAAAATGCAAAAAACGAAGACCCGAGACCAAATCCCAATGTCCATTTTTAACCAATTAACAATGGTCCGATTAACAATTGACAATGCGAAAGAATGCCAAAGATCCAAGACCGAAACCCGGCCGCTTGTCCCATCTGCCCCATTCGTTCCAATCGTTCCAGACGTTCGCGATGTTTTCGGTGTTCACGGCGTTTCCGCGAACGCGCGATGCCCTCAGAAAAACAGAACACGAAGAAATGCGGAATTCGGAATGTCGTGTCGGAGGCCCGCGAGTCAGCAAGGGCTCATCTTCCAATTCGGAATTCGGAATCTGGAATCTGGAATCTGGAATTCTCGAAAGCCGGGACTCAAAACTCCAGAGCGTTTCAAGTGTTTCACGTCTTTCAGGCATTTCATTTCTTTCATTCGTTTCAACCGTTTCAGAAACCTATGGCCTTTATAAAAAATGAAACACCCAGCCTAAACGAAAAAAGCGTGCCCGGCCCGGCCGGAGACGCTTTCTGGATAGAAACTGCGGAGAGAAGGTCAGTTACGAGTATTCCGTTTGGCGAGGGACATCAGGTCTTCGGGCATCCATTTTTCGGACACCTTGTCCTCGGCCTCGGCGATCCGCGAGCTTCGGTTGCGCCAGTCCTTTGTCGGGTCGTCCTCGCGGCCGGACTGGATCGGGTAGTTCTCGACCTGCTCAAGGCTGATGATTATGCCATGAATGACGTCGTTCCAATCTTCATTCTGAATGCCGCGGAGCGTCACGGGCAGCCCGGCGGTCCAGTCCTCTTCCGGCACGATGTTGTCGTATTCCGGGATGGTCAGATAGGCAGTGTCCGGAAACGGCTTGCCGGAATACTCGCCGATCAACTGCGACTTCAGGGCCGGGTAATCGCCACCCGGGTTCTTTTCACGAAGCTCAAGCGCACGCTTGAAGATCTCAGTAACTGTCGGAGCACTCATAGGTGTTCTCAGATTAGCATAGTCGCACTCCGAATTTAATCCGCACGGGGCCAAATTTGGCGGCCGGCGGTTGTGTTAATCTGGCTTTTTAATATGCGAGATTTTATCTACAAACTGCATCTTCTGCTCGGCCTCGCGGCCGCCATTCCGCTGCTTGGCTGGGCGGCGAGCGGATTTCTTTACTCGCTGCCGAACGCGGTCGAGGGCGGAGTTGTTGAAAATATCGCGGCGGATCGCGTTCGCATCTCGCCGGCCGAGGCGATGGCCAGCTCCAACCGGCTCTCCGGCCGCGAGCTTCCGACCACGGCGCTGACGCTGCTGATGAAAGACGGCCGCCCGCAGTATCAGTCGATCGGCGGGCTCGGGGCGGATTCGATCTTCATCGACGCCGAAACCGGAATCGCCGAGTTTTCAAAGCCGCCTACGGCCCGGACGCGTTTCTTCCGCGAGGCTCATTTTTATTTCTTCGCCGGCAGCTGGCAGGTGCCGCTGTTGCTCATCCTTTCCGGCATCGCGACGCTCTCGGTGCTGACCGGCATTTATCTCAATATCGTTTATTGGGGCGGGCGGCTCCGCGGAAAGCGAGCGAAGCCGTTTGTGGAGGGCGGCGATGCGTAGGCAATCTGCAACTTTTGTTTGTGTTACTGCGTCTGAACCAATAATCTTTCGTAAGCAGGTTTTTATGAAGCGTTTATCGATACTTTTCGTCATCCTCTCGGCCGCGGCCGTTACATTTGGGCAATACGAACAGGCCCCGATCATCGACGGCAACTTTGCCTATAAGGATTGGACCCGGAAGAACCTGAACGGCGAAGGCGAAACGAATCTCCGAGAGTTCGTCAAAGGCAAGAAGTTCGTGATGGTCGTTTATTGGGCTCCGTGGTGCCCGAACTGGGCGCATGACGTGGAATTTGTCCGCGAGTTGGATGAAAAATACGGCGACCAGGGCCTGGCGATAATCGGCGTCGGCGAGTACGATTCGCTGCGGAAGATGCGCGAGCACTTTGAGCAGAAAAAACTCACATTTCCATCGGTCTATGAAACCGACAAACCGGCCGACCGCGAGAAGACGGTCCACTTTACGCAACGCCGCGAGGCAGGCGACAGGCGAAAGTGGGGAACGCCTTGGTATGTCTTCATCGAGCCCGCATCGGTCATGCCGGATGGCGACGTGCTTGTCACGCGGCCGAAGGTCATCAATGGCGAAATGATCAAGCCCGAGGCCGAAAAGTTCATTCGGCAAAAGCTCGGGCTTGAGACGGGAAGCGATCTGTTAAGCGCCCGAAATGAACCGGTCGAGGCCTGCGACCCCGCAACCGCCGGGCCTAAGCTGCAAAAGCCCTAAGGCATTTCGACTAGAGTGTCCGAGAGCTTTTCGACCACGGTCAAGAGCGGCCGCCCGGCCTCGGTCAAACGCCCCGCCGCGGCTAGGTCGCCCGAAGTTCGGGCAAGCTCGGTAATACCGCCGATGATCGGCACGTTTTTCTTGAGCGTGGTTTTAGTGCGGAATTCGATCTCAAGTGCCTGCAGGCCGGCTTCGAGATTCCTGATCGCCTGGACAAGCTCCCGTTTGTTGGTCTCGTTGGCATCTTTCGCCGCCCGGTTCGCCCGTGGGTCTTTGTCAATGTCCTCAATCCCCTTTGCCACGCCGCCAAGCAGGAAAATGAACCGGCTGACATTTTTGATCTGGATCGCCGCTTTTTCAGCCCCGGCTTTGCGCTCCGCGACCGCGTTCGTGGGAAGCGCGGTGCTCGTAACCACCTTCGGCGGCGCCGGTTTGCGGGTCGTTCGCCGGGTTTGGGCATCGATGGCCACAGCCGAACCGAGCAGAATGAATGCGAGCAGAAAAGCGAAGCGTTTGGTCATTGAATTTGTCCGTCCTGTAAATTGCTATGCGAAAATCTTATCATAGAGGTAGATGCTAAAACGCACGCTTGAGGTTCGACGCCTTGTGCGTATCGATTATCCGACTGCTCTCGTGCTCCAGAAAGAGCTTGAGCGCGAGGTGATCGAGCGACGCGAGCGAGACTTTCTTCTCCTGCTCGAGCACCCGCACACCTACACGGTCGGGCGGCGAGCGAAGGAGGCGGGCGTGCTTGCGACGGCCGAAGTGCTTCGGCAGATCGGGGTAGAGGTCTTTGAGACCGATCGCGGCGGGAAGGTGACGTATCACGGGCTCGGCCAGGTGGTCGGTTACCCGATAATCAGCCTTTCGCCCGACCGCGAGGATGTGCATAAGTACGTCCGCGACATCGAGGAAGTGCTCATCCGCACGCTAGCGGACTATGGCATTGAAGCATTTCGGATCGAGGGCTTGACGGGTGTGCACACCGCCGAGGGCAAGGTTGCGGCGATCGGCATCCACATCAAGCGATGGGTCACGACGCACGGCTTTGCGCTCAATGTGAATACCGACCTCAGCTACTTCAACTGGATCATCGCATGCGAGGGTGAACCCGTCACGTCGATGGAAAGATTGCTCGGCCGCGAGGTGCCGATGGCCAAGGTTGAAGATCGGCTGATACGGAATTTTGCAGCCGTTTTTGGAGTTGCGGAGGTGACCGGCGATATTGAAATGCCGGCTGTTTCCGCGGCATGATGTTGTTACCACAGGGAGGAAATTATGAAAAAATTGCTTATCTTTACGATGATCTCCGTTGCCGCGTTCGCGGCAGCTTGCGGCTCCGGCACCGAGGACCATTCGGGCCACGACCACGCCAACATGGCCAACACGAACGCCGCACCTTCCGGCCCACTGACGCTGACGGAAACCGAGGTGCCGCAGCGGATCAAGGACATGATGGCCGCCCGCGGCGAACAGGATGCCGCCGCTCCGATGGTTAGCATCACCGCTCCGGTCGAGGGCTCGACGGTCGAGTCGTCAACGGTTCGCGTGCAGCTGGTGGTTGGCGGCGATCTGAAGGGCTACAAGCCGGGAATGGACCCCGAAACGAAGATGGGCAATCACATTCACGTCATCCTCGATAACCAGCCTTACGAGGCCTATTACAACATTGATCAGGAGTTCGAACTCCGTAACGTACCGGATGGCGAGCATACGCTGCGGGTCTTCGCTTCGCGGCCCTGGCATGAGAGCTACAAGAACGCGGACGCGTTTGACGTCGTGAAGTTTACGGTAAAGAACGGCGGAGCGAACCTTGACCTGCCGGCGACGACCAATTCCGGCCAGACGATGTCGAACTCAAACGCGAACGCTACACCGGCCGCAAATGCCAATTCAAATGCCAACGCTGCACCGACGCCCGAGGGCAAGGAAATGCCGGCCTCGCAGGGCGGGGCGATCGACGTCAAAAAGCCGCTGCTCACCTACAGCCGGCCGAAGGGCGAATACAAGGGTGCGGACGCAGACCCGATAATGATCGATTTCTGGCTGGCGAACGCGAAGTTGGTCGGGGATGGCGGCGAGTATCGCGTCCGTTATTCGGTCAACGGTGGCGAACCGAAGATGATCGAGAAATGGGCGCCGCTGTGGCTCGCGGGCTGGACCGCCGGCAAACACACGATCAAGCTCGAACTCGTCGATAAGGACGGAAATGTCGTTGATAACGGCGGGTATAACTCGACGACGAGGGACATAACTGTAGTAAAGTAATGTTCATGTTTTGAGTGCGCGATTTATCGCGTACCGCCGCGGGGCACGAATAGGACGCGATGAATCGCGCACTCTGAACATTATGAACTGGGTTTACCTCGCAATTGCCGGAGTTTTGGAGATCGCCTGGGCGATCGGGCTGAAGTACACCGAAGGCTGGACACGGCTTGTGCCCAGCCTTATTACCGGTGTGTTGATGATCGCGAGCTTCTACTTTCTCTCGCTTGCGGTAAAGACGCTCCCGATCGGCACGGCCTACGCCGTTTGGACGGGTATCGGGACGGTTGGTGCCGCTGTTCTTGGAATGATCCTCTTCAACGAGCCGCGGGATGCCGTCCGTATCGTCTGCATTATGCTCATTATCGCGGGTATTGCCGGGCTGAAGATCACCTCGAATTCCTGAAAGGCCCCGCATCGCGGAGCAAAGCTCGCTTGCGGACGGCCGCGAATTCACATATTCTCAAATATTTCGATACACGATATATGCCCTTGCCTATGCGCGGGCTACTAACAAAATATGCGACGCGATATAACCTCGTGGCACAGCCACAATTTGAATATGGACATGCCGCTCGTGGCCTACGGGCACGCCGGCTATCCGCTGCTGATGTTCCCGACCGCCGCGGCAGACTACCTTGAATACGAGCGTTTCCATCTGGTCGATGCGATCAAAGGTCTGATCGAAAACGGACAGATCCGTGCCTATTCGATCAACTCGGTCAACAAATACAGCTTGCTTAACCGCGAGTCGCATCCGGCCTGGAAGGTCGAGATGCTTAATCGATACGACCGCTACATCATGGACGAGGTCCTGCCGCTCATTCGCAACGAATGCGGACAGGACGCGCGTCCGCTTACGACCGGAGCCTCGCTCGGCGCATACCTTGCGGCAAATACTTACTTCAAGCATTCACACGACTTCCGCGGGACCATTGCAATGAGCGGGAGCTACGATATCTACAATTACCTGGACAAGGGGTTTTACAACGAAAGCGTCTATTTCAATAACCCTGCGATGTATCTCAAAAATCTGAACGACGGCCATCATCTGCCAAACCTTCGAAAGGCAGATTCGATCGTCATCGTTTCAGGCCAGGGATCGTATGAAGCTCCGGACCGGAGCCGCGAGCTTTCCGGGATACTCCACTCAAAGGGAATTCCGCACCTCCTCGAACTCTGGGGCCATGACGTCAACCACGACTGGCCATGGTGGCGAAAGATGCTGCCGTATTATCTCGGTCGCTTTGTTGAATAGATGTGAGTTCAATTCGAACGGGCAAAAATTTTTCCAAATGAATGACGCGGCGAAAGCAATCGAATGCTTCGCCGCGTCGCTTTGTCTCTAGGTCCCGCGTCGGGAGTTCTAACCGTCTCCCTTCTTGCCCTTGCGCTGAGTTCCTTCCGGCTGTGAGGGCGGCTTGGGGTCAGGTACTCGTCGCGGTTCAGTCTGCGGCAAAGGGCGAACGACCGGCGGCGGCGGATCGGGTGTTGCTTGCCGCTGTTCATTGCCGGGACGAATTGTCGTATCTGCCGAGCCTGTTCCGGTCTGAGTTTCGGTGGTCTCGGTTTCGACACGCTGCGTGCTGGCTCCGGACCTTGCCGCTGCCAATTCGGCACGGGCGAGCTTTTCTGCCTCCTCGCGTTTATTCCGGTCCATCAATGCGCGGATCTCCGAAGGAATTGGCGGCACACTCGGGAAAGTATCTCGATCCTTATCCTTCATGAAAGGGTTCATGAAGGCGTTGAAGATCGGCAAAGCGGTTCCGCCGCCGGTCATGCCGCGGCCGATCGATTCCTTCCTAAGCGGATTGCCCATCCACACACCCGTTACGTATGTCGGCGTATAGCCGATGAACCAAACGTCAGTATGCTTATTAACCGTTCCAGTCTTACCGGCAAGCTGATGGCCCGACGCACTCGCCCCCGCAGCGGTTCCGCCGCCTGCGGTCACGGCACGCATCATATCGACCATTGTGAGTGCAACGTATTCGCTCGTAACGCGGCTGCTTGAGCCGTCAAATTCCTCCAGCAAAGTGCCGTCGCGGCTATAAACCTTGCGGATCAAATGCGGTTGAACCCGGACACCCTTATTTGGAAAGACGCCGAAGCCCGCGACCATTTCGAGCAGCGAAGCTTCAGAAGCTCCAAGTGCTGACGGCAGACTCGGAGCCATTGGGTTCGAGATGCCGAACCGCCGGACCATCTGGGCACCCGCCTGAATGCCGACCTGATCGAGCAAATGCACGGCAGCGAGGTTATACGACTTGGCAAGGGCGACCTTCATCGGCACATTCGGGTGGCTCGGCGAACCGTCGTAGTTAGAAGGCTGCCAGCCGCCCCGCTTGAGCGGAGCTCCGCTTACGATCATGTCCGGCGTCATTCCGTCCTCTACTGCCGCCGCGTAAATGAACGGCTTATAAGCCGAACCGGTCTGCCGGAGGCCTTGCGTCGCGTTGTTAAAGCGATTTGTATGGAAATCATACCCGCCGACCATCGCAGCTATCTCGCCGGTCTTGGCATTAACGGTAGTGATCGCAGCCTGGATCTCGGGCACCTGCTCAAGTTGAACCTCAAGCATCTGCTTCTCGTTATCGACCTTCTTGATCAAAAATTCTGCGAGATAGCCCGGCTTAAGCTCGTCCTTTGGCCGCTTGCCGCTCCGGCCCATGTCCTTAGAGCCAACCACGGCTTTATATCTGCCGAATCGAACTCCGACCTCATCCGCGCCCGGATTATGCGTCACGACAAGTCCCTTAATGTACTCGCCTTCCTCATACTCGTCGCCGTACCAATCGGCGTGCTTGAAGGCGTTCAGCGTTTTCTCTCGCTCTTTCTGGTCGGTGATCGGCTGACCGTCGTTGTCGACGAGTATGTCCTTATAATCCGAACGCCATTTGCGACCCTTATCGAAGGATCGCAGCCGTTCGCGAATGACGCGGGTGGCGATCTTTTGGGCTTCGACGTTGATGGTCGTGTAGACCTTCAGCCCACCTTGAGCGACGCGGGTCGTATACCTGTCCTCAAGATACTTACGAACTTCCTCGACCGGATAATCCCACGGGGTCGATTTCGGAAGCGACTGGTAATAGGCTGTATCCGCAAGCCTGATCGGCTTCGCTTTGGCGGCGTTAACGGCAGCCTGCGAATAGCGATCAGGGAAATACTTCGCCATCTGGTCGAGCACGATATTGCGTCGAAACTCCGCCCGTTTCATGTTTCTCGTTGGCGAATATTCGGGCGACTTCGGGATGGCGGCGAGCAGTGCGGCCTCCTCAAGCGTGAGGTCGCTCAGCGACTTGCCGAAATACGTCCGCGAGCCTGCCTCAAACCCATATGCACCGGCACCGAGAAAGACATAGTTCATGTACATCTCAAGGATCTGCCGCTTTGTATAAAAGCGTTCGATCTGGAGTGCTACCATCCATTCGTTGACCTTTCGGGTGTACGTCTGGTCTTTGTAGAGAAAAAGATTCTTGGCAAGCTGCTGTGTTATCGTCGAAGCACCTTCGGTTGTGCCGCTCGTAAAGTTCTTATAGACAGCACCAACGATGCGATAGGGATCAATGCCGATGTGGTCGTAATAGCGAAAATCTTCGATCGCGATGAGGGCGTCCTCAACGTTTTGCGGGATGTCGCTTTCCTTTATCGGGATACGCTTTTCGATGGCAAACTCGGCAAGGATCGTCTCGCCGTCGTCTGCATAGATCGTGGTCACCTGCGGCGGCCGATAGGTCGCTAGGGCCGAGACCTCAACGGAATATCGCGAATTGTTGAGATAGTATGAGGCCAAAACGCCGGTAAGGCCGCCGGCCGCAAGTGCCAATAGCAGTGCTGCGGTGAACCAGGCAGACTTTGCCAACAATCCATTCTTCCGCTCAATAGTGCCGATCTCTTTCTCAACGATCTTTCTTTCTCTCGCCATAAAACCTCTTCGAGAATATTACCTTTTCAATTGACGAACCGCCGCATCTTGATACTGACCACAAATCCAATCGCGATGAACGTCGCGAGCATTGCCGAAAGTCCGGCACTCATCAGCGGCAGCGGAACGCCGATAACGGGCAGTATCCCGAGCGTCATCCCGATATTCATGAATATCTGAAACGCCAGCCCGGCCGCAATGGACATTATAACAAGCATTCCCGCCCGGTCGTTAGCCTCGCGAGCACCGGCGATCAGCCTTGATAGCAGTAGCGCATAGGCAAGCAGCAACGAAACGCAGCCGATAAATCCGGTGTGTTCGGCCGTAACCGCAAAGATGAAGTCGGTTTGCGGCTCGGGAAGGAACTTGAGTACGCTCTGCGAAGTTTCCGTATCGCCCTGAATGCCCGCAAGGCCACCCTTGCCGACCGTTATCATCGATTGAATAGTGTGGTAGCCGAATCCACGCGGATCTACAGCCTCGGGGTTGATGATCGCTTCGATCCGCTGCCGCTGGTACTGTTTGATCACGCCGCTTTGTACGCCGATGTAGTACGATGTCGGGATCAGGATCGCCGCGGCGAGGAGTGTTGCGACGATATAACGAACTTTGACAGCCGAGAGAAACAATATCGCGATAAGCAACGGAAAATACGTGATCGCCTGTCCCGCGTCTGGTTCAAGCATTATCAGCCCGACCGGGCCGGCCAGGATCGCACCGCCTATCAGAAGCTCTTTGAACCTTAAAGGTACCGGCTTTCGGTCACCGAAATATTTCGCGAGCATCAGCACGGTCGGGATCTTCGCAAATTCCGAGGGCTGAAATTGTCCGACGACCGGAAGCCAAAGCCAGGCTTTTTGACCGTTTACCTCAACCCCGAGCGGCGTCAGGACAAGAAACAACAGCAGCAGTCCGAAGCCATAGAAGATAGGTGCCGCTTCGATGATCCGGCGATAGTCCGTGAATGCGACGACAAGAAAAGCGAAGATAGCGATGCTCAGGCCGATGATCTGCTTCGACCAGATCGAGGCCGTCGGTACGGCATTGTAAATCTGCCAGACGCCAAAGCAGGCGATCGCAACTGCCAACACCGTGGTGAGCCAGTCAAAATCTCTTAACGAATGTTTTTCGAGTATCGCTACCATCTGCTATCTTTTTGCAACCTCGGTCGGCTCCGCTGGCTGCGGATTCTTTTTGGCCAGATATGCCTCATAAACGCCCTTGACAGCCGGGCCGGCGTGGGTCCCGCCGAAGCCGACGTTCTCGATCAACCCGATGACCGCGATCTCCGGATTAAAGGCCGGGGCATACGTAACAATCCAGGCGTGGTCTTTCCTGCCGGCTTTCGGGTCGCCGTCCTGTGCCGTGCCCGTCTTGGCGGCGACATCAAACCCAGGGATGTTGACGACCCTTGCCGTTCCGCCCGTTACCGCATCCGCCATACCTTGAGCGATCATTTTTTGCTGACCGGGCGTCATCTCGATGATCTTCGGTTCCGGACGTTGAAAGCCGAAGCCCGGCCGTTCATCAAAGTGCTCGGTGCCGACGATCGGCCTGAATTCCTTAAGAAAATGCGGGACATACATCCGCCCGAACATCCCGACCGCGGAGATCGTTCGGAGCAGCGAGATAGGCGTAACGACGACGGTGTCCTGACCGATAGATGCATAAACCGTTCGGATGTCCGGCCAGCGTCCTTCGCGTTTCTCGACGATTGGCCGCCAACTCTTCGGCGTTTGGCCGATCTTTTCGTTCGGCAGGTCGATACCGGTTCTCTGGTCGTACTCAAAGGTCTCGATCATATCGATGATGCCTTCGATCTCCATCTTTAGGCCGAGACGGTAGTAATACCCGTTGCACGAACGCGAGATGGCCGGGATCAGCGTCGGCGTGCCGTGGTTGCCCATACACTTAGTGAACTTGCTGCCGATCTGGATTCCGCCGCCGCAGGCAAAAGCATTGCTCGACTCGGTCATAACGCCCGATTGGAAGCCGCCGACGGACATTGGGATCTTCCATGTCGAACCCGGTGGGTAGCGGCCCTGTATCGCACGGTTGTATAGCGGCCGTTCCTCGTCCTGCCAATATTCCGCTATCTGCTTCCGGCCTTCACGCGTCTTGCTTCCCTGAACGAAGATGTTCGGGTCGAAAGAGGGCTGCGAGGCCATTGCCAGCATCTCGCCGTTTCGCGAATCCATCGCAAGGATGGTGCCGCGTTTTGAAGCAGAGTTCTCGATCTGCCGTTCCGCCGCCATCTGGACGTCAAGATCGATGGTAGATACCATGTCCTGCCCGGCCTGCGGAGGCACGACCTCAATCTCGCTTTGAATGCGTCCGCGGCTGTCAACGATCACTTTCCTATATCCGGGCCGCCCGCGAAGGAACTCGTCGTAATACTCCTCAAGGCCGCCCTTGCCGATAATGTCTCCCGGTCGCAGGCCTGCCCAACGTTCGGATTCGAGTTGTTTCGGGCTTATCTCGCCGACGTAGCCGAGAATATGCGCCATGTATTTGCCATGCGGGTAAAATCGCTGCGGCTGAAGCTCGACGCGAAGCTCCGGATACTCAAGCGAATGAGCCTCGACCCAAGCGATATCCTGCATCGAAGCGTTGTCCTTTAGGATCAGCGTCTCAAAATCCGTCTGTTTGTTGATGGCGTTGAGCCGCTCGGTTACCACCTGCGGTTCGAGGCTAAGGCCGCGAGAATACTGCGGAATCCGTTCATCGGTGTCGATGGTCTTGAGCGGTTCTTTTGAGATGACCACGTTAAAGGTCGGGCGCGAATCGACAAGGATGTTGCCGTTTCGGTCAAATATCGCTCCCCGAGGTGCCGGGATCGGGATCAGCCTGATTCTCTGATTCTCGGCCCGCTCTTGAAAGTGTTCCCCGCGGACTATCTGCAAATAATACAAACGCACGCCGAGAACGGCGAGCAAAAGGAATGCGACGACCTGGATCGTCACGATCCTCAACCCCAAATTCTGCGATTGTTCGTGCAGCTTCATATTGCGTCTGCTATCGGTTCAATTTTATCGGATTCCGTCGCCGAGATTGCCTGCGTGGTGAAAGGGTCTCGCGCCGCCGCGGCCGGAGCCGATCCGATGAAGCGTAATCCAATAGGAAAAAGATTATCGTTCCGGCGATCAGGGTTCCGATGAATGAATAGGCCACGGTCGTTGCCAGAGGGGCCGAAGGCGGAACCCCGAGCAACTGATGCAACCCATAATAGGCGAGGTCGTCGATCAAACACGCTCCCGCTATGACGAACATCCGCAAGAATAGGTTGTCCAGATAGACTCGCCGGGCAAGCTCCGCGACCATAAAAGCGACAAGCGTTTTGGTAAAGCCGTTCGCCCCGAGAAGTCCGCTGCTGAGAGCATCGACGGCGAGCCCTGCGAGCGTGCCGTAAATGATCGCACGCATAGAGTTTCGCTGCAGGGCGGCAAAAACGATTATGATCAGCGGGAAATCGACATAGGCGAAGGGCTCCGCGACATTACGGAGCGACCATTGTGCCAGTACGGCAAGAATCAATGCAATGGTGACCTTGACCTGTTCCATCTCGTCCTAGGGCGTTGTGCCCTGTCGCCTGTTCGTCCTTTCGCCCGGTGAGAGCGAGCTTTCAAAATCCGGTTTCTGCTCGGGCTCATAAAGCAGAACGCCGACTTCTTGCATAGACCCGAGCCCGGCGGCCGGCCTAACGAATATACGATGCGGCACCGTTGCCGAACCCGAGATGACCTCGATTATTTCCCCGACCTTCAGCCCGTCGGGATAAATGCCGTCTTGCCCGGTCGTGAACACGACCTGGCCGGGCAAAACCTCAATGCTACCCGAGACATATCGCATCTCGATCAGATCGCTTTTGCCCGTTCCGCTGATGACGCCGAGGGCATTGGAGCTCCCGATCTCACCGATCGCCGCACCGAGTCCGGATTTGTCGTGGGTGATCAGATCGACCTGTGCCGTCAGCGGCCCGACGGCCGTTACTCGGCCGACCAATCCGCCATCCGTTACCACCGGCATATTAAGCGCAACTCCATCGAGGCTTCCGCGGTTGATCACCGCCGAGTTGAACCAGGCGGAAGGGTCGCGGCCAATGATGCGGGCAGAAAGTACGCGGTATTTGCTCTTTTCTTTGAGGTCGAGTAACAGTCGAAGCCTTTCATTCTCGGTCTCAAGGTCCGAACGGCCTTTGATCTCGACCTCAAGCTCCTGAACGCGTTCTTTTAGCTGGGTGTTCTCGTCTTGCGCCGACCGTAGCTCGGCAAATGAAATGAAATAATTCGAGACTCCCGAGCTGATCGTCGTAACCGGCGATTGGACAAAATCGGCGGCCGTCAGAGCCCATACCTTAATAACCCGCTCGCCGCCTTCGACGCGGGCGTTGAACACCATCAAGATAAAATTACCCAGAAGTAGAAAGATGACGAGCCACGGCGTCAATCTCCAGACCTCTGTTTGACTTCGTTCAACCATTTTTTGAGAGAGACGGCTCGGGCCCTTAAGCAAGCAACGCGGCGACCCGGCAAAACTGCTCCGTGTCCCCGCGTCGCAAGTCCAACGGAAAAAAATTAACTACCCGTCATCAGCGAGTTGTCCCATTTTACCCGCTTGAGGAGCTCAATATCGGAGAGCATCTTGCCCGTTCCGAGCACGACCGAGGAGAGCGGATCATCGGCGATCATTACCGGAAGTCCGGTTTCGATCATCAGCCGCTTATCCAAGTTCTTGAGCAGTGCTCCGCCGCCCGTAAGGACGATGCCGCGTTCGACGATGTCGGCCGAAAGCTCCGGCGGCGTTCGTTCAAGGGCGACCCGGACGGCGTTGATGATCGTCGAAACCGAATCCGAAAGGGCCTCGCGGATCTCTTCGTCGGTCATCGTGATGGTCTTTGGGATGCCTTCGATCAAATTTCGGCCGCGGACGTCCATTGAAAGCGGCTCATCGAGCGGAAAGGCACTCCCAAGCGCGATCTTGATCGCTTCGGCCGTTCGCTCGCCGATCAGCAGGTTGTACTTTCGCTTGATGTACTGCGTTATCGACTCGTCCATCTCGTTGCCCGCAACGCGGACGGCACGCGAATAAACGATACCGGAAAGCGAGATAACGGCGATGTCGGTCGTTCCGCCGCCGATATCGACGACCATGTTGCCGTGCGGTTCGGTGATCGGCAGGCCGGCACCGATGGCGGCCGCCATTGCTTCCTCGACGAGATAAACTTCCGATGCCTTCGCTCTATAAGCCGAGTCTTCGACCGCACGTCGCTCGACCTGCGTAATCTCAGACGGAATGCCGATCACGACCCGCGGCCGAACCCACGACTTGCCGTTGTGCGCCTTGCGGATGAAATGCTGAAGCATCTTCTCCGTCACCTCAAAGTTGGCGATGACGCCGTCCTTCATCGGGCGGATGGCGACGATGTTGCCCGGCGTGCGACCAAGCATCTCTTTCGCGTCGCGCCCGACGGCTTCGACCTGATTCGTGACCTTGTTGATCGCGACGATCGAAGGTTCGCTGACGACGATTCCGCGCCCCTTGGCATAAACGAGCGTGTTTGCCGTGCCAAGGTCGATCGCAAGATCGCTGGAAAATAAACTAAATAAAGACTTAAATGCCATTCTGATATCTCTCGCCCGGCGATGTACTGCCTGGGCTTTTCAAACCTCTTTTCGATCAAAAATCTCGGATCAGCGTCAGGATTCGCACGGATGAGGGCCCGAAAATCGCCAAACACCTTTAAACTCTATAGCATACACCCCAAATGTGGGTTTATACCAATGAAAAACAGTATTTACGGGGATTTTTTCAAAGTTTTTCCGGATATTTGCGGGCCGGATGTTAAACCTTAAAAAGTGAACCAGGGCATCGGCGATTTTGGCTGCGAGATCGAGACCTTTACGTCGCTCTTGAAGAGCGGCGACCGGGCCGCGAGTGCCGATTCAGCCGTAATGCGGGCAAGTGAGGGGTCGTTCGCACGCTGTGAAAGATGGGCAAGCACAATGTCGCGGGCAGAGCCGTCGAAGTCGTTCTCAAGCCAATCGGCGAGGTCTTCGTTTGAGAGATGGCCCATTTTCCCGGCGATCCGCTGCTTGAGGTCCCATGAATAGACCGGACACGCGCTAAGCATATCACGGCTGTGGTTCGATTCGATGACAACGGCGTCGCACCCGCGAAGTTTTTCCTTCATTAGCGGCGTGAAATGTCCAAAATCCATCAGCGTTGCAACCCGAACGCCAGCCGAGCGTGCGACGAAGCCGAAATTGTCAGCCGCGTCATGCGGCACAGTGAATGGCTCGAAATCTATATCGCCGATGCGGAACTCGGCGTCGGATTCGATCGCGACCGTCCGGTCTTTCAATGCATCTTTCCGCTTCAGGCCTTCGCTTTCGCCGTTCTGAATTCCGCGACGGGTTGAGTAGAAAGCAGCTTCCGTTTCGCCCGAAATGAACACGCGGCACGCTATTGAGCGAAGTAGAACCCGAAGGCCGCCGGCGTGGTCGGAGTGCTCATGTGTGATAAGAACGCCGTCAAGCGATTCAGGCGAAACGCCGACCTCGCCAAGCCGCCGGACGATCTCGCGTGCACTCAGGCCCGCGTCAACGAGGACGTTCGTCCGCTCGCTGGAGATCAGCACTGCGTTGCCGGTCGAACCGCTGCCAAGTACGGTAAATCTCATTTCTTGCTTCGAAACTTCGGCCCGATCGCCTTGCCGACGACGTACGTGATCAGCCTGTCCGGCACCATCAGGCTCGCGGTGGCGACCACTCTGTTCATCCAGCCCGAGATCGCCTTTGTCTTGCGGCTTGCAACCGCTCGCATCGCGGCTTCGACTACCTCATCGGCGGTTTGCTGCTGCTTGAACATCGAGGTCGGTTCTATTTTTGCGTTATCGAAAAAGGCCGTTTCGGTCGGCCCAGGGCAAAGTGCTTGCACCAGAATACCATCTCGCCGATTCTCTTCGGCGATCGCCTGCGAGAAAGAGGTCACGAACGCCTTTGTCGCCGCATATGTCGCCATGTAGGGAACCGGCTGATAGCTTGCCGTCGAGGATACGTTGATGATGGTCCCGCTCTTCCGCTGCCGCATTCCCGGCAAATAACGATGAGTAAGAGCCACGAGGGCCATCACGTTAAGGCCGATCATCTCAAGCTCGCGTTCTAGGTCAAGCTCAACGAGGTCGCCCATCGAACCGAACCCGGCGTTGTTGATAAGCCAATCAACCTCCAGGCCATGCCTTTCCGTTTCTTCATAAAGCCGGCGGTCGGCCTCGTAGTCCGTAAGGTCGATCGCGACGTAATTTGCCGAAACGCCCTCCGCAACACTAAGCTCCTCACAAAGAGCGGCGAGCTTCGTCTCGGACCGCGCAACCAGCAACAGGTCGTGCCCTTCGGCTGCGAGCCTTCGGGCAAATGCTTCGCCGATCCCGCTCGATGCTCCTGTGATCAGGCTTACTTTCATAGATCGTCGGTGAAGTCGAGCTCTGCCTCTTCACCAAATGAAAGATAGATGGAGAGTGCCGCAGCGGCGATGATGGTCAGCGTCCCAGCGGCGCGAATCAAACCGGCGACCGTCTTTGTCGAATCAAGCAGCCCGAGCCGCGTCAGCATATAGTTCCAGTCGTGGAAGCTGCCCTCACTTCCGGTCAGGCCGCCGAGCAGAACGAGCTGCATCACGACGGCATCGGACGCATAAACCCAAACATTGAGGATACTCTGGCCGACCCAGAAAAGCACTATCGCAGCCGAGTAATAATTGCCTTTCCAAAAGAAATAGCCGACGAAAATGGCAGGCATTATCACCTGAAAAAGGGTTCCGCCGGCGATCATCATAAATTCGCCGAGCGGCCTAAACAAAAGATGCCCGGTCTCGTGTATTGGGAGATCGACGAGGTCGAGAAAGCTGCCTTCCATTGGGTCATAAGCGATCCAAAGGAAGTAAACGGACGCGATAGCGGCAAAGATGAGCTTTAGGTAATTCGGCTTCACTTTGATCTGTACGGGCGGTCAAAGCAGCGAGTTCTTCGTAATGAACGCTTTAATGAGGCTGTTGAATTCCGCCGGCTTTTCCATCATAAGAAAATGGCTGGCATCTTTCCACATATGAAACTCTAGAGTCGGGGCGATGCTTTTGAAAAACGCCTCCTCATCGGCCTTCCATGAAGGTGATTCCGCCATGACGGCGAGCACCGGAACATTGATCTTGTCGTTACCCCAGATCGATGGGTCGCCCATACTGTCAAAAGCGCTCAGTGCGACCGGGGCCCTTGTTGCAAGCATGCGCTCGCGGATCCAATCGCGGAGGCCAGCGTCCTTCACCGGCTGAAGCATTCCATCGATAAAGTTCGGGGCATTCTGAACATAATTTGACCGAACCGGAGCGAACATTTTCTCGAACTCCTCGTTGCTCAGAAAAGGACGCAGTGCTCCGTCTACAATAACGATCCCGGCGGTCTTTGCAGGATAGAGGCGGTAAAACTGCCGAGCGACCGGCGTGCCCATGCTGTGGCCGACGAAAACCGCTTTATCGATCTTTTCTTTATTCAAAACGGCATCTACCGACTTTGCGAAAAAGTCCATTGAGTAAATGCCGTTCGGTTTGTCGCTCTGGCCGTGGCCGATCAAGTCGATAGCGATCACACGGTTCTGCGGAAAGGCGTTAAAGCTGTCCTTCCAAAAATCGGCCGTGCACGTCCAGCCATGGATGAACACGATCGCCGTACGGCTCTTTCGGTTACCGATGTCGTAATAGTGGACCTTGCTCTTGTCGAAATTGGCAAAGTTGCTCTTCGGCATCTGTTGGGCAAACGATGCCATTGCAAAAAAAGCGACAAATATGGCCGCGGCTGCGAACTTTCTCATAACTTCATCTTACGGCAAGGTATGCCTCTCGCGAGACAGCGTAAAACACGCAGTCCTCACCGTAATGCTCCTCCGTTTTTTCGTATGTCATTCCGAGCTTTTCCATTATCCTGCGGGAGCCGACATTCTCCGGGTTAGCGACAGCGACGATACGTTCAAGGCCGCGAACGCCGAAGCCAAGATCCATCCACCCGCGGGCAGCTTCGAACCCAATGCCGCGACGCCAGAACTCCGGTATCAGGCTGTAACCGACCTCAATATCTTCAGTTCCAGTAAGCGGCTGAAGGCCCGCACTGCCGATGACTTCGCCGGTCTCTTTCCAGACCATCGGACATATCCCGAACCCGTGTGATTCGTAACACGATATGTAAAACCGGAAGCGTTTGGAAATAGCCTCTGTGTTCTGACGCTCCGGCCCGCCAAGGTAACGATTTACATCCGGGTCTGCACGCTGTTCGATCAGCAACGGCAGGTCGTCCGGCGTGAATGCGCGAAACGCTAGTCGTTCGGTCTCCGGAAAATGTTCGATCATTCTAAAGGCCTTTTAGCACCTGAAACGGGCGAATTCTATCACATTTGCCGGTAAAGGTTGGAATTTCCCGCGGAAACGGACACAAAATTCTCCTCGGCGGTGTTTCATTTCAATAAGGGGGTTAACGGAATGATCAGTATCCAAAGTGAAGGGCGTAGGGGATTTTTGCGAGCTGCGGCTGCTTTCGCTGTTCTGCCGCTTTTGCCGGGCTGTCGGCCTGATGTAAGTGCGCAGATCGGAGGCGCGGACATTCGACAGCGGCTCTTGAAAAATGCGATCGCAGATGCCGGATGCGAGTGGTGCGGTGCCCGCGATATGCCGGAAAATCTTGCTTCAAAGGCCGTCATTGCAGGCCCCGATGAAAAGGGCGAGCGGCTCCGGATCGGCGGCCGCGTATATCTTCACGATGAGCGAACTCCGGCGCCGAATACGCTGATCTACCTTTATCACACTGACATTGAGGGCATTTACGGACGCGGAAGTGAGCACAAACACGGCCGCTTTCGCGGATGGCTCTTAACGGACGCCGAGGGCCGATATGAATTTGAGACGATCCGCCCGGCCCAGTATCCGAGCCGACGGTTCGCTGCCCATATCCATATGACTGTTACAACACAGGACGCTCGCGAAGATTGGATCGATTCGATCTTGTTCGAAGGCGATCAGCTTATTTCGGCCCGCGAACGCGAATCGCGAAAGGGCGGCTTTAATCCGATCTTGACGCTCGAGCAAAGCGGCGGCGTGCTTACCGGCGTCCGGGACATTGCGTTGCCAAGGTCTTGATCAGATGCGGTGAATGAAGAGGCCGTCTTTGAGCTTAGGCTCGAACCAGGTCGATTTTGGCGGCATCGTCTCGCCCATGTCCGAGACTGCGAAGAGGTCGTCCATCGTCGTCGCAAAAAGCGAGAAAGCCGCCCGAGCCTCGCCGGAATCGACCCGGCGTACTAGTTCGTCCGTGCCGTGGATGCCACCGACGAAGCCTATCCGCTCGTCGGTCCGCGGATCTTGAATACCAAAGACCGGTGCGAGGACGTATTGCTGAAGTATCGTCACATCGAGCCGCTCGATCGGGTCCGGCTCGCGAATGTAATTGACGTTATGGCGAAGGTCGTACCACTTGCCGCTCATGTACATTATGATCTCGCCGTGCTCTTCGGGAACCGCTCGTTCGGCGGGCGAAATGATGAAGCTCTCTGAAAGCAGAGCGAGTATCTCCTCATCCGTACGGCCCGAGTCATCTCGGACGACGCGGTTGTAGGCAAGTATCTTAAGCTGTTCGGCCGGAAACATACCCGCGATCACGAAGTTGTAGTCTTCGGTCCCATTGTGCTGGGGGTTTGCGGCGGCGAGTTCGTCCGCTGCCAGCCGCGCACTCTCAAGCCGGTGATGTCCGTCGGCGACATATAGTGCGGGAACGTCACCAAACGAATCCTCAAAGTCGCTCGGCCGGACGGTCTTCCAGACCGTCTGGCGGATTCCGTTCGTGCACGTAAAATCGTAGATCGGCTCGCCCGAAACCGCCTCCGCGACCAGCCCGTTAATTTTCTCTGTTCCGCGATATGCCAGGAAGATTAGCCCGGTCTGTGCCCGCAGGCAGACCATGTGCCGCGTTCGCTCGGCGACCTTTTCGGGCCGCGTGTGCTCGTGTTTCTTGATAAGCCCTTCGCGGTATTCATCCAGCGAGCAGCAAGCGACCACGCCCGTCTGCGAATGCCCTTCGGCCATCAGCCGGTAAACGTAGATCGACGGTTCGGCTTCCTCAAAAAGAACGCCTCGGCGTATCAGGTCCTCAAGATTTTCCTCGGCCTTTTGAAGGTGATCTTCGGCCTCGGCACAGTCGGCATCGGCTCGCGTAATGCGTAGAAAGCTGAGCGGATTCTCTTGGATGAATGCCCGGACCTCGTCCTCGGTTATCACGTCGTAAGGAACGCTTGAAACGCTGCGGGCGGCGTCGGGGGCCGGACGAAGAGCGCGGAAAGGTTTTATCAATGTCACAATCTCTCCTTTCGGCGTTAGAAGGGGTTAACCGGCGATGGGCTCATTGCCGGGTCGGTCATCGGAGCGATCGGGTCGCCCTGTCGTCCCTGGTTGATCGCGTCGTCGATCTGCCTTTGACTTTCCTCGATGTCGCGCATCATTTGGTCGGCAAAGCCTTTCTTATCGATCTTCCATTCGCCTTCTTCCAAGACGAACGGGACCGTATCCCAACTGCCGAAGGAATTCTCGACCTCGAGCGTCGCCCGCTCACCTTCGATCTTTTCATTGCGAAACTTGACGACGGTCTGCGATTCGCCGATCAGAGCCTCGCGTTTTACAATATCATCGACCGTAACGCCCTGAGCTTTCGCCTCTTGCTCATGCATCTTGAGCGTTTCGGAGGAAAGTAGCAGCTTCATCGTCGTGATGTCTTTTTGCTTTAGGGCCTTTGCATAGGTCTGAAACGTCTCTTTTGGCGAGGCCGGCTTGTCCGGGCCGCTGCAGGCCGCCACGACAAGGGCGATAAAAAAAATGAGGCCAGAAATTATAGCTCGATAACGCATTCTAAAAAACGAAATTTGATATTTATCTTCTAAAATAAAGAGGAAGTATAACCGAAAAGAGGAGCGCAGAAAAACAATGACACGGGAACGATTGACCGAAGAGCAGATCGAGGAGCGGGTCGCCGGGCTCAAGGGGTGGAATGTGATAGATGGAACGCTGCGAAAGCGGTTCGAATTCGCGAACTTTGCGGAGAGTTTAAGCTTTGTGAACGAAGCCAGCGAGCTTGCCGAGGCCGCCGACCATCATCCTGACATAAAGCTCGGTTGGGGTTACGCTGAGTTTGAGATCACGACCCACGACCGCGGCGGCCTGACCGAACTCGACTTCGCCCTCGCGAGAAAGATCGATCAGATCGGCTAAGCAGATGTTGATCTCATTGCAGTTCCTTGCAATCGAGCGGCATGCCGTCGCGTGATTCGATCTTGGCGTCGTCGAATTTGCTGCTCATCAGCGAATAGGCCTGCGTAGCGGTCGCGGCCCCAAAGAAGCATTCCTCGCCTTTCTTGTAAGTGAAGATCGCAATAACACTGCGCTCCCGATTTTTGTTAATTGATGAAGGCAATTGCTCAAGCCAATGTTCCTGAGCGAAAAAGAACCGGACAGGTTCGATGCCTTTTCCATTTAGGTGCTGCTGAATCGCGGTCTTTATCGGCAGACTATAGAACGACCTCGCCACCGGAAGAGCAGTGTCGGCCGCCGGGCCGCTGAGTCCAAAATTACGAAATCCATTCCAAAGCCCTGAGAACCGAGTGTTTCCCTCTCCTAGATCAAGCGCGAAGGCGAGCTTCGCAAGGTTATCATTCGGGGCCCGCGGGATGACCGGATTATTCGTCAATCGGAGTTCATTGTTCCAGACGCCAGGCTGCCGGGTGGCCGCCGTCGCAAGAAATACAGGCGTTGCGATCCTTTGGCCGGGGCTTATTGGTGTCAATGAGATGCGGATCTCGGGGTTTGCCAGGTCGTCTTTTGAAAACTCGATCGCATACTTCGCCAGAGCGGTCGGGTCGTCCTGCGGGCCGGTCTCGGCGTAAAGCACGTACCGCAGCGTTCCGCTTTCCTCGTCGCGAAAGGTCAGCACGTAATCGCCGAGCTTCCCCTGAAATTTTAGATGCATCCACAGCGTCTCGCCGTCGCGGACACGCTTGGCCGCTTTTGCGTTCGCCTCGGCAAAGGTCTTAGCCTCTTGGGTCGTCAGGGCCATCTGGACGTTCACGTTCATCACCGCCGCTCGCGGCTGAGGGACAGCGTCGCGTTTTGCAAGCTCCGCCTCATTTTGCTGAACTCTGCGCCTTTCAGCCTCCGCCTGCCGCTGTTCGCGTATCTCAAGCCGCCGCTGCTGCGGAAACTGGCCGAACGCCTCCTGAAATGCCGGCATCCCGATGAAAGTCATCGCAATAATGGCCAAAAGGGAGATGCGAAATCGAGGCGCTGCCGAAGTTTTCAGGTAAAGCAATGTATTCATAACGTGTCTTTTCAGTATAGGTTGTATTTCGCTTCGCTCAAAAGAGTGCGTCTGCGGTCAGGCCTTTGAACGGGGCGGCCGATTGCCTTGAACACCGTGTTCAAGTAAAATCCTCGTTTATCCTTTGCTATTCGATCTTTTAGAGGAAACTTAATACAACTATGTCAAATGTGCCTATAACAGTCGCCCATGGAGACGGGATCGGCCCCGAGATCATGGATGCGACCCTTCATATCATCAAAGAAGCCGGAGCCCGGATCGATATCGAAACTATCGATATCGGGGAGAAGGTCTATCTCTCGGGAAATTCTGCCGGCATCGCACCTGAGTCATGGGATTCGCTTCGGAGAACAAAGGTTTTCCTAAAAGCGCCGATCACGACACCGCAGGGCGGCGGATTTAAGTCGCTGAACGTGACGGTCCGTAAGACGCTTGGGCTTTATGCGAATATCCGTCCGTGCGTTTCGTATCACCCGTTCATCAAGACGAAGCACCCGGTGATGGACGTCGTGATCGTCCGCGAGAATGAAGAGGACACCTACGCCGGCATCGAGTACAAACAGACGGACATGGTCGAGCTGTGCCTCAAGCTGATCTCGCGTCCCGGTTGTGAAAAGATCGTCCGTTACGCGTTTGAATACGCCCGTATGAACAACCGTAAGAAGGTGACGGCGTTCATGAAAGACAACATCATGAAACGCACCGATGGGCTGTTTCACGAGGTTTTTGACGAGGTCGCCGCGGAATATCCGTCGATCGAGGCCGATCACTGGATCGTCGATATCGGTGCCGCCAAGATGGCGGACACGCCCGAGAATTTTGACGTCATCGTGATGCAGAATCTTTACGGCGACATTTTGTCAGACGTCGCTGCTCAGATCGCGGGCTCGGTCGGGCTTGCAGGTTCAGCAAATATCGGCGAGAACATCTCGATGTTTGAGGCGATCCACGGTTCTGCTCCGCGACGCGCGGGACAGAATTTGGCTAATCCATCAGGATTGTTCCTGGGTGCGGTGATGATGTTGGTCCATATCGGCCAGCCTGACATTGCCGAGCTCGCACACAACGCGTGGCTCCGTGCGGTCGAGGACGGCGTGCACACCTACGATGTGTTTAAGGAAGGCGTCTCGAAAGAAAAGGTTGGCACGAAAGAATTTGCACAGGCCGTAGTCGATCGCCTCGGTCAAAAGCCGGAGACGCTCAAAGCCGTCGCGTATGAGAAACCGGAGGTCATTGCCGAGGCGGATCGTAAACCGATATACACCATCCGCGAACCGCAAAAGAAAGATCTCGTCGGCGTCGATGTTTTCGTTCACTGGTGGGACGGCAGCTTTTACGGGACCGCCGACAAGCTCGGTGCGATGGTCGAGAAAGTGAACGGCGACGGACTCAAATTAGTAATGATCTCGAACCGCGGCACCAAGGTCTATCCGAACGGCATGCCCGACACATTCTGCGTTGACCACTGGCGTTGCCGTTTCATGGCCGACGAACAGGGCAGCATCATCACGCACAAACAGGTCATCGATCTGCTGTCACGATTTAGTGCAGAAGGAATCGATTTCATCAAAACCGAACACCTCTACAACTTCGACGGCGAAGCCGGATATTCGCTCGGCCAGGGGCAGTAAGTGTGGACAGTTGCGATTTTGTAGCAACAAGCACTTGGCGATCGCGATTCCGAGTTACCGATGAAGCGATTTGCTTAATGTAGCCAAGTGACGCAAGGGGATGGGGCGGACCCATCCCCTTTTTTGTCGATAAACAAAAAATCTGATGACACTGCTTTTAATTTACCTTTTCGTGGCGTTGATCACTTCCTTTATCTGTTCGATCATGGAAGCCGTACTGTTGTCCCTTCCCCGATCTTTTCTGAAAGCTGAATCCGGGCAAGGGAACACTTCGGCCGTAAGCCTTCTCGAGCTCAAGGAGGATATTGATAAGCCTCTCTCCGCGATCCTGTCGCTCAACACCGTCGCCCATACGGTCGGTGCGGCCGGCGTCGGAGCCCAGGCAACGATCGTCTTCGGCCAGGCCTATTTCGGCGTTGTTTCTGCCGTTCTTACCATTCTGATCCTTGTACTGACTGAGATAATTCCTAAGACGCTCGGAGCAAACTATGCCCGCTCGCTGATGGGAATTGCAGCAAAGACGATAAAGGGGATGATAATTATCACCTATCCCCTCGTGATCATTTCAGCTTTCCTCACGAAGGTACTTTCCCGCAAAGATCCCGAGCTGACAACAAGCCGCGAAGAGATCTCGGCCCTCGCAAATATCGGTCTCGAAGAGGGCATCTTTATGGATCGGGAAAATAAGATCCTGCAAAATCTTATTAAGCTGAAGTCGATAAAGGTGGCTGAGATCATGACCCCGCGAGTTGTGGTTGTGGTCGCAAATGAAGAGATGACGCTGCAGGAATTTCTTAAGATCAAGGACTTTCTGCACTTTTCCCGGATACCTATTTATCAGGAACATCGGGATAACATCTCCGGTTATGTGTTTAGGGAACAAGTCTTCGAGAAGCTTGCCGAAGATCAATTCGATCTAAAGCTCGTGGACATCAAACGCGAGATCGTTTCGATCGCGGAATACACGACCCTGTTCGATGCCTGGGAAATGCTCATCAATAAAAAAGAGCATATCGCTCTCGTCGTAGATGAATACGGCGGGACGGATGGTATCACGACCTTGGAAGATATCATTGAAACGCTGCTCGGGTTTGAGATCCTAGATGAAAAGGACAAGGTGCCCGACATGCAGAAATTTGCCCTTGATAGATGGAAGGCGAAACAGAGAAAATACTCTCTGCTCGGAGCCGACGGGAAGGAAGTAGCACACGAAGGAACGCCCAAGGCAGGGGCAGAAACCGACCGCTAGACAAGATGAACCGGGCGGGGCTTGGCCTTCGCCCGGTCTTTTTTTATTCTGTTTGAACGTGCTGATGGACCAGCCGATCAAGCCGCTAATGCATCCGCAGGTGGATATAGTCGTTCAAATTCCGGCTCGCCGTGCAGTATCGCAAGATCGGGGTCTTGCCGGGTCCATGCAGGATCGCGATAGCCCGCATCCCAAGCCTTTTTGAGAGCATTCATTGCGTCCTGCGGTTTGTTCATCGCACAAAAGCTGCAAGCGACGTTGTATAGCACCATCGCGTCGTCGGGACGAAGGGCGACGGCCATGTCGGCCTCGCGTTTTGCATCTTCTAGACGCCCCTGTTTGGCATAATCGCCTGCGAGCAATATGCGGACCCGAGCATCTTCGGGCACCTTTTTCAAATGTGTCTCGTAAATGGCGACCTCACGATGCAAATAGTTATTGAGGGCGTCGGTCTTTCCTAGGGCTCCGAGCGCGTTGTGGATCGGTATCGTGGTGTTGTAGTTCTCTCCGGCATGAGCCAGTGCATCTTCCATCACCGCCACTATCTCGTGGTATCTCCCGGCGTCAAAGAGCGATCGCCCCAACAAATAGTAGCCGCCGTCCAGGTCCGGATCGCGCTCAAGGGCCTGACGGATCTTGTTTACCGCCTCCTCATTTCGCTTTTCGGCGTAATCGACCCATGCTTCGGCAAGTTTGACTTCCGGTGCATCATTGCCATTGGTGCTGGACTTTCGGGTCGCCGCTATCGCGCGGTCAAGCCATTGCTGTTGTCTCTCAAAATGATAGTAATATTGGGCACATACGTTCGCGAGACCGGCATGGGCGAGGGCGAAACCGGGGTCAAGGGCGACCGCATTCTCATACATCTGCACGGCGATCTGAAGGTCTTGGCGTCCGACGCGTCGAGCGTAATTCCTGCCCCTGAGGTAAAGATCATAAGCTTGCAAATTCTCGGTTGGTTTTGCGGCAAGGGCCTGTTGCTCTTGTGGTGTAAGCGTGATCCTCAACGCGGCCGCGATCTTGGACGCGATCTCATCCTGCACTTCGAAAACGTCCTCCATTTCGCGGTCATACCGTTCGGACCAAAGCGGGAAGTCCGTTGCTGCGTCAACGAGTTGAGCATTGATGCGAAGTCGAGCCCCGGCCCGCCGCAAACTCCCGGTCAGAACGTAGGAAGCTCCCAATTCCTTTCCGACCTGCCCTGCCGTAACGGATTTATCGCGATATTTGAGCACCATCGCTCGCGAAAACGTCCGAAGGCCTTTTATTTTCGAAAGTTCGGTCGTAATGTCTTCCGTAATGCCATCTCGAAGATACTCATCTTCGTTCATACCGCTTAGATTTTCGAAATAAAGCACGGCGATCGAGTGATCATGGACCATTTGCGGCGCGCGTGTGCTGTGAATTGCATTTGTTTCGGAGGAATGCCGGCCCGAGTCTAGATCGCGTTTCAGTCGTTTGAGGGCCGTCTTCAGATCGGTTGCACTCTGATATCGCAGTTCGCGATCCTTTTCCAGCGACTGCCCCAGTATTCGGTCTAGTTCGGCCGGAAGCGACGGATTGACCTGTGTTACTGATATAGGGTCGCGGTTGAGGATCGAATCAAAGACCATTGCCGAAGTCTCGCCTTGAAACGGCAAAACACCAGTCGCGGTCTGATAGATTACGGTACCGACAGAAAAAAGATCGGTCCTCGTATCCGTGACCTCGCCGCGAGCCTGCTCCGGTGACATATATGCGACGGTTCCCATTGTCGAGCCTGCAGAGGTCAATTCATCCGCAATGGCAGTCGGGACATTGGAAGCCGCATCTGATTTCTGGCGGTCGATCTTTGCAAGTCCGAAGTCGAGGATCTTTGCTTCGCCTCGGGAGGTGACGAAAATGTTTGCCGGTTTCAGGTCCCGGTGAACGATACCTTTCGAATGCGCGGATTCAAGAGCATCGACGATTTGGACACTAAGCTGTAGGACCGCGTCGATGTCTATCGGCCCTCTTCGAATTCGGTCCGCCAGCGATTCGCCGTCGAGAAGCTCCATGATGATGAAATGCTGGTTTTCATCCTGCTCGATCCCGTGAATAGTGCAGATATTCGGATGGTTAAGCGAAGAAGCAGCACGAGCCTCGCGCTGAAAACGCTGAAGGAGATTGTCGTCGTTAGCCATCGAAGGCGAAAGAAATTTAAGAGCGACCCGGCGGCCGAGGTTGATATCCTCAGCTTCATATACAACGCCCATCCCGCCTTCACCGAGCTGCGACGTGATGCGATAGTGCGATATGGTGCTGCCGATCACAAATAAATCTCCCAGATCAAGACACTACGGTTAGAAAGAGTTGCCTAATGGTATTACCGCCAATCGTTGGGGTCAAGCCTTTCATGAATTGGTCAGACACGCGGTCTGAGCCTATAAAATAGTTCTACTTACAAAGCTAAACGAGATTCTGGGCGAAAAAGGGGCATCTAATTAGACAAAGATCTAACGGTAAAGCAGCATGCTTTAACTTTATGCTCATCCGAACAGTCGACAATGAAATCCGACCGATATCTTCCCAAATTTGCTTTCGTCGCTCATCTCTCTTATTTTCTAGTCAAATGCTGGTGCACCGCGTGACACTAATGACAGTGATGCTCGTAGCGATGATCTTTCACGTCGCGGGCCCTGATCTTTGTGCACAGCGAATCGCTGTCACAGGCCCTCGGACGGTGTTTCTGGATCACAACGGTGGCGAGATCACGAACGACGAGTTCGTTGATATTCGGATGGCGAATTTTCATTATCCGGACCGCACGCTGATGCGAACGCTCGAGGACGGGACGGTTGAGTTTCGGCTCCAAAAGGTCCCGCAAGAGGGAATGCAGGTGCCGAACGTCACCTTCCAAACCGTTGACGGCGGCCGCATTGCGATGAGCGAACTCCGCGGGAAGGTTGTTGTCCTGAACTTTTGGTTCATCGGCTGCCCGGTCTGCCTCGCACACAAACCAAAGTTGAACGAGCTGAGCTCAAAGTTTGCGGCGAACGACAATGTAGTGTTTCTCGCCGCGACCGCCGACACGGCCGGCGACGTCCGTAAGTTTCTCGCAAAAGAGAAATTTGACTATTTGCAGGCCGTCGAGGCCGAAGCCGCTCTGAAGCAGTTCGTCTTCAGCGGCTACCCGAAGAACATTGTCATAAGCAAAACCGGCGAGATAGTTTACTGGCGTTCGACCATTGCGGCTTGGAGCAAGTTTGAGTCGGTCATCAACCTTGAGTTAGCGAAATGAACGAGCAAATTTGCCCGATCTGTTCCGCGAAGGTCGAGCCGAATGTGCGGTACAAGGACTATATTTGCTTTGACTGCTGTGCAAAGGCGGTTGACGAGACCGGCCGCAATCTCGGTTTCGGGAACGAGTCCTTTTCGGGTGGGTTCGTCGCCTGGTACGAGGACACGAACGAAACCCGCGATAGCCACATTTGTTACATAAATGGAGTAAAATGCTGGGCAGACGAAGCCCACATGGGCGGAATCGTCATAAGGATCTATGCCGGCGAAAACTAGAACCCCGATCGTTTCGATCATAATGGGCAGCAAGAGCGACTGGCCGACGATGGAGATCGCTTCCGTGACCCTTGACGAATTTGGCGTGGCGCACGAATCGAAGGTCGTCTCGGCTCACAGGACGCCGGACCTGCTTTTCGAATTTGCGAAGTCGGCCGAGGAACGCGGCATTGAGGTCATCATCGCCGGAGCCGGCGGAGCTGCCCACTTGCCGGGGATGTGCGCCTCGCAAACGGTTTTGCCGGTGCTCGGCGTGCCGGTTGAAAGCAAAGCTCTAAAGGGGCTTGATTCGCTTCTTTCGATCGCTCAGATGCCCGCGGGCGTGCCCGTGGGCACACTCGCAATCGGCCAGGCCGGCGCGAAAAACGCCGCCCTGCTCGCGGTCTCGATACTCGCAAATTCACGCCCCGAGCTCCGCAAGAAGCTCCACGCCTTTCGGTCAAAGCAGACCAAGGACGTGCTGCGATCTAAGTTGAGTTAGCCTTCCTGATGCCAGCTACGATACTTCCAAACTCTACCATCGGCGTTTTTGGCAGCGGCCAGCTTGGCCGGATGTTTGCCATTGAGGCCCGCAAAATGGGCTATCGCGTGCATACTTTCTCGCCGGACGCCGACACGCCCGCCGGGCACATTTCCGATGTTGAAACGGCCGCTTCGTACGGCGACCTAGACGCGGTTCGCGAATTCGCCCGGGCGGTCGATGTCGTCACCTTTGAGTTTGAGAATGTCCCGGCTGCAACCGTAGAGGCGGCAGCGGAGTTCGTCGCTGTGCATCCCAAAGGCCAGGTGCTCCACACCACGCAGAATCGGCTTCAAGAGAAGACGTTTCTTTCATCGAATGGTTTTCCTGTCGCTCCTTTTCACCACATAAAGACGCTTGATGACCTTCACCGCGGCGTACTCGATCTCGGCACACCCGCCGTGCTCAAGACCGCCGGCTTTGGCTACGACGGCAAGGGCCAGCGGAAGATCGGAGCGGTCGGCGAGGTCGATGAGGCATTCGTAGGGCTCGAAGGTAGGGACGCGATCCTTGAAGGTTTCATCGATTTTGAGAAAGAGGTCTCGGTCGTTTGTGCCCGCGGCCAGGACGGCAGCTTTGCCAATTACGGCGTGATCGAGAACGAGCACCGCAACCACATACTCGATGTTTCCTTCGCGCCGGCCGATGTTTCGGAAGCTGTTTTTATAGAGGCGGTCGAGATAACACGCAGCATTGCCGAGCAGTTCGGCTATGTTGGCACTATGTGCGTCGAATTTTTCTTGACAGGCAGTGGTAAACTATTGGTCAACGAGATCGCTCCGCGGCCCCACAACTCGGGGCACCTGACCTTTGGCCCATGTGTCTCGTCACAATTTGAGCAACAGGTGCGGGCGGTCTGCGGGCTTCCGCTTGGCTCGACCGAGTTTTTCCGGCCGGCGGCGATGGCGAACCTGCTCGGCGATATCTGGTCTGCCGGGGAACCTGACTGGGCGGCCGCACTGGCCGTTCCGGGCGTCTCGCTACACCTTTACGGCAAAGTAGAGCCTCGCCCGGGAAGAAAAATGGGCCACCTGACCGCAACGGGCGCAAGGGTAACGGAGGCTGTTTCGTTAGTCCGAAATGCGCGAGAACTTTGCGATTCAACTAAACCACGTGAACCTCGGGAAGAATAGTTTTGTCAGATTCAAGTCAAAACCTCTTTCCAAGCCAGATGCCAGCGACGAGGCCGGCAAAGCCGACAGTGACACTAAGAAAGAAGTAGAGAAAGGCAGTCAGGAGCAGCCTTTCTTTGATGAGGCCGTAGATCTCCATTTCAAAGGTCGAAAAGGTCGTGAAGGCACCGAGAAAGCCGACGATAACTGCCATTCGCAGGTGGTCGCTGATCTCCCATTTATCGGTCAGTAAGATCAGTAGCATTCCAATCAGAAATGACCCGGAGACGTTAATGAAGAATGTCGGAAAAGGAAACTTTTCGAAGAGTCCGGCGATCGGCGAGATGTTTATAAGGTGCCGAGCGACGGCACCGAGTGCTCCGCCCGCTCCGATAAATAATATCTTGGTTGCCGTTTCCATCGGTGTTCGCCGTTGTCAGCGGGCTTTGTGCTCCGCCGCCCACCCGCTTAAACTACTCGATAATGGCTGAAAGTATTGCATTTTCAAAGTCCGCCGACCGAGCCACGATCTATGCGGAGCTCGCTCCGCAGATCGAGGCTCTCATCTCAGGCGAGACGGACCTCATCGCAAATCTTGCCAATGTTGCCGCCGTCCTCAATGAAGCATTCGGCTTTTTCTGGGTCGGGTTTTACATCGCGAAGGACGGCGAGCTTGTCCTCGGCCCGTTCCAGGGGCCGCTCGCCTGTACGCGTATCGCTTTCGATAGCGGCGTTTGCGGCCACGCCTACTCGACCCGCGAGACGGTCATCGTGCCGGACGTCGAAGCCTTTCCCGGCCACATTGCCTGCAGCTCGGCCGCCCGCTCTGAGATCGTTGTGCCGATCTTTTTCGAAGACCGTGTCGCTGCGGTCCTCGATGTTGACAGCGATCGGCTGGCGGATTTTTCCGCGGACGACTCCGCGGGCCTCGAGGCCATTGCCCGGATCATCGGACGATATTGCCGTTTCGCGTAAACACGGCTTCCAGTGCCTTTGACACATAGCTCACACGAAGAAATTCGGGTAGAATCGACATTTCCCGTTGGGCAGAAGGCTTCGGCTGTTTTTGCTCGCGACCTCTATGGAAGCTATCGAGTATCAAACGTGGCATTGGCTATTTTTTTTCGGCATTGTCCTCACAGCGCTCTTTGTCGATATCGGAATAGTTAACCGAACGTCTCACGCCCCTAGCCGAAAGGAGACCTTCGCCTGGGCCACCGTTTGGGTGTCACTGGCCCTCGGGTTCAACGTCTTCCTGTGGTCGCAGTTTGGCATACGGCACGCCCAAACGTTTTTCACGGGCTATCTCATCGAACTTTCGCTCTCGATCGATAATCTCTTTGTTTTCCTGCTCATCTTCAGCTACTTTCGCGTCCCGAAGGAATATCAACACCGGGTGCTCTTTTGGGGCATCATGGGCGCGCTTGTAATGCGCATGATAATGATCTTTGTTGGGGCTGAGCTGGTCGAGCGGTTCCACTGGATCATTTACGTTTTCGGCGCGTTTCTTATCTATACGGGCCTGAAAATGTTCAAGGGCGACGATGAGGACTTTGACCCGACCGAGAGCGGCATCGTCCGCTTTGCAACGCGATATATCCGGATAACAAAGGAATATCACGGAGACAAGTTTTTTATTATTAAGGACGGAGCACGTCTTGGAACGCTCTTGCTCCTGGTCCTGATCGTCGTCGAGTTCACCGACCTGATCTTTGCCGTTGATTCGATACCGGCGATCTTTGGTATCACGACCGACCGTTACATCGTTTATACTTCCAACATATTTGCGATCCTCGGGCTTCGGACATTCTATTTTCTGCTCGCCGATGTCGCCGACAGGTTCCATTTTCTAAAGATCGGCCTTGCCTTTATCCTTACATTTATCGGCGTCAAGATGATGCTGCCGCTTATGGCTTCGATCACACTGGCTTTGACCAACAACACGACGATAGTTGGAGCGTTCGCACAGCGAATGGTAGATGGCGAGTTTAAAGACGAAATGATCAATATATCGCTCGGCGTCGTGGTTTCCGCGATCGTCATATCGATCGTTGCGTCGCTTATATTCCCGTCCAAACCAGAAAAAAAGGAAACGGAAACAGACACTGACAATTGACCCCAGTGACCATGGATAAGAAGTACAGCAAGATATATATCGATTGGTGGCGGATACAGAGCAGTTCTGTCCGCGGAATCGTTATCTTTGCTGTCTTTGCGTTTGGCCTTCTAGGCGTTTCCTGGTGGGCGATGAAGAGTGATTGGCTCGTTCAGACCGAGATCTCAGAAAGCCCCCGGGATTCGGCGATAATTTTCTCGTTTGAAGGTGACGTAAGGGTGATACGGGCGGCGACGCGTGAGACGATCGTCGTGACCCGGCAAACCTATGCCGCTCCCGGCGACACCATCCAAACACAGGCCGATGGCCGAGCAGTCGTGCGGATGATCGACGGATCAACGTACACGGTCCGCCCCAATAGTACGGTCGTGATTCGCGATAGCAGTTCGCTATTCGGTGGAAGGAATGTCCGAGTGTCTCTCGATGATGGCCAACTTAATGTCCGAACCGAGGAACAGCCGGCCGATGCCCAGAACGTGGTCGAGATGATGGATTCTGAGACCCGCTTGAAATCTCAGACCGACGCAAGCTTCAATGCGGACCGTGCATCGGGCGGAGGCGAGATCAGGATCAGCCGCGGTAGTGTAGATACGACCGTTAGCGGAAATCAGACCACGATCGCCGAAAATCAGTTTGCCCGTGTCGAAAAGGGCAAGATATCCGACCGTGAAAAGTTGATACTGCCGCCGCGGCTGACCAGCCCTGCCAACGGCGCCCAAATCGTCGATCCCGGCGGCGGAGCCTCCGCTACGTTCGTCTGGGAGGATGATTCGGGCTCGGGTGCTTATTACATTCAGCTCGCCCGCTCGCCTTACTTTGCCCCTGATTCGATAATGGTCGATAGGTCGGGACTTGGTGTTCGCGATTTCCGTTTGGCCGGCGTCGCTCCGGGAACATACTATTGGCGTGTAAGGTCCACTGCCCGTTCCGGCCAGATGAGCGAATGGTCGGAGCCGAGCCGATTCAGCGTTGTCCGCGGCCAATCAAGTGCCTCCATCGATGTTCAGGAATGGAACGTCGAGCGCGTTGGCGGAAGCGTTTACATAATCTCTGGCAAAGCGTTACCCGGGTTGCTCGTCCGTTCACAGGGCCGTGAGGTTTACGCCGGCAGCGACGGCACCTTCCGCCTACAGATCTCATCTGGCTCGAGCGAGGTCAATGTCGAGTTCAACGACGACCGCGGCAACCGTGCCGGGTTTGTGCTTTCGCTCAGAAATTCGCGTGTCGTCCGGAGGTACTAGCTGTTCAGATGTCCGGAACGCACGACCATTCCCACGGCAGCAGCCGCATTAGCCCGAAGGCCCTTTCACGGCTTCGGATAGCACTTGTCATCACGTCCATTTACATGGTGGCGGAGGCGGTCGGCGGCTGGTGGACGAATTCGCTCGCCTTGCTTGCCGATGCGGGCCATATGCTGACCGATGTCGGAGCTCTCGCTCTTTCGCTCGCTGCTTTCAGCATCGCGTCGCGACCCGCAACCCCGCAAAAGACATATGGTTACTATCGCCTTGAGGTGATCGCTGCTCTGGTCAACGGCGTCGTCCTGATCGTGCTCGCTTTCTACATTGTTTGGGAAGCGATCGGGCGGTTTCGTTCGCCGGCCGAGGTCGCCGGTTTGGAGATGACCGGCATCGCCGCGGGCGGCTTGATCGTTAACATAATTGCGGCGTATCTGCTTCATGCAGAACACGAGCACAATCTGAACCTCCGTGGTGCGTGGCTCCACGTCATGGGCGATATGCTTGGTTCCGTAGCTGCGATCTCCGCCGGCGTTCTGATCCTAGCCTTCGGGTTCCTTTGGGCTGACGCACTGACCAGCGTCATCATCAGCGGCATCATCATCTTTAACGCGTCGCGGCTCTTGCGCGATTCGGTGGATGTCCTGCTCGAAAGCACCCCGAAGCACATCGACCTGACCGAGGTAGAAACCGCTATCGCAGAGCGCTCGGCCGTGCTCAACGTCCATGACCTACACGTCTGGACCATCTCATCCGGGATCGAGGCCCTTTCGGCCCACGTCGCTCATGACCGTTCGATCCCTGAGACTGATCTCTTGCTCGAGATCCGCGATCTGCTCCAGGAACGCTTCGGCATCTCGCACCTTACCATCCAGCTCGAGACCGCGGACCATTCGACCGACAAGGTCTTTATTTGTGCGATGGGCGGAAATTGCTTCGAATCGGCCGCTTCGGCTGACCGCTGACAGACGAGAAGAACCATGCCCACGATCGACCTCCAATATGGCCGCGAGACCATCAGCCTTGAGATCCCCAATAGTCTCGACGTGATCGCCGCAGCCGGGGAAGCAAAGCGTTTATCCGACCATCAGATCGGCGAGCTTCTCGATAATCCGATCAATACAAAACGGATCGAGGAAATAGTCTCGCCGGGTGAGACCGTGCTCTTCGTCGTCCCCGATGCGACCCGAGCCGCCGCTGCGGGGCAGATCGTCAATCTACTTGTTAGGCGGCTGATCGCCAATGGGACAATGCCGTTTGATATCGCGGCGATCTTCGCTACGGGCATTCATCGGGCGGTAACCGAGCAGGAAAAGGCGGAGATACTTACGCCCTTCATTGCCCAGCGTGTGAAGACCCTCGACCACTCTCCGCGAGACCTGATGCAGATCGTCAATGTTGGCGAACTGAGCGACGGTACGCCGGTGGAATTGAATCGAGCGCTGAAAGATTTCGACCGCGTCATAACGATCGGGAGTGTCGGCTTTCATTACTTTGCGGGCTTTACCGGCGGGAGAAAGCTGATCTGCCCCGGACTCGCGTCAAATCGAACGATCAACGCGACGCATCGCCTCGCATTTGATTTCGAGCGGCGGACGCGGGCCGAAGGAGTAGCTCCCGGAAGGTTAGAAGGCAACCCTGTGCACGAGGCATTTGTTGAGGCTGCCTCAAAAGTGCGTGTCGATCTCGCCGTTCATACGATGGTCAATTCCCGAGGTGAGTTGACAGATCTCGTCTGCGGCGACCTGTTCGATTCTCACGCCGCTACATGCGAGCGTTTTGCCGCGACCCACACTCGCGAGATCGACGAGCAGTACGAGACGGTGATCGTAAGCTGCGGCGGTTCCCCATACGACATAAACCTAATTCAGGCCCACAAGGCCCTCGAGGCGGCTTCGCGAGCTTGCAAACCCGGCGGCCGCATTTATCTCTTGGCCGAGTGTGGCGATGGCCTAGGACGGTCCGATCTTTTGAAATGGTTTTATGCAGCCGATAGCAAGGAACTTGCGGATCGCCTAGCCGAGAGCTATCAGGTGAACGGGCAAACCGCCTGGAGCCTCCGTACAATTGCCGAAAGGTTCGATGTACGGATGGTCACAGGACTCGCTGGTGACGATCTTGCTCGAATGGGGATAAAAAAACTGCGGCCCGAAAAGCTCGTGCAGGAGGTTGCCGAGCTTAAGAATGGCTGTTTGGTCCGGGACGGGTCGCGAATTTACGTTCGCCCGAGAGATCAAGAGTAATAACTACTTGACGCCGAAAGTCCTTGCGATAATATCGGTTTGTGTCCGGATCGATCGGAGCTTATCGCGGAAACCGGTGAACCTTAGCACATAGACATTGTTTCCTGACCGCAAGAAATAGAAACGTCCCGCCATCGGCCGCCCTGCTCGGACGTATTCATAGTTGAAAATAGCTCCGTTAAGCTTTCCGCCGAAGTTCTCCTCGCGGCCGGCGACATAGCCGGGAAGGAACTGAAGCTTCTGCTCTTCCTCTTTAATGACGTCCGAAATGAGCACATTCTGGGCAACGTTAAGCTTTCGCACCTCAAGATGGCCTTCGAGCCGGTCGATAAAGACGAATTCAACGTTCGGGTTCGTCACCGACGGCTTGGCCGTCATCTTCCAACGCGAATCGGGAACGTCAAAGCTATACTCGACGTTCGGATCAGAAAAGACCGAATCGTTTTGAGCACGGACCGTGGCCGCGACAGTAAAGATGAGAGCGGCGAATAATGCGGTCACACCGATTTCTTTGGAAATACGCTTAAGCATAATGAGATTTTAACCGAAAAGGTCCTATAAAACGAAAAGTTAGATGTCGGCGATACGAAAGTTGTTGCATCGTTTGACGGCATTTTACCGCACGCTCCAACCTTGACTCGGCCTTTTGGGCCGCAAACGCATCTAACCTTGCAACACCACCTCTTATTACTTAGGGGAGAATTATGCGGTTTAATTTAACAGAGATCTTTCAACGAGCTATGGTTTCTGCCCTGCTCGCCGTCCTCATTTTGCCCGGTTGGGCGTTTTCGGCAGGGCCGGCAAAGGCAAAGGCTCTGACGGAGGAGCAAAAGATCCTTCATGTCCTCAATCGGCTGACTTATGGCCCCCGTCCCGGCGATGTGGAACGTGTAAAAGCGATCGGCATTTCAAAATTCATCGAACAGCAGCTAAATGCGGCGGCGATCGATGACTCGAAGCTGGAAGCTCGCGTTGGCCGATTCGATGTTTTCGGGATGTCCACCGCGGAGATCTTCGGCAAGTATCCGAACCCCGGAGCGCTTCTTCAACAGCTCGAGGGCCGCAATCGGCGTCAGCAGGCTGCCAATGGGACCGCCGCGATGAACGAAGAACCGACCGAGGCCGATCGCCGCGAACGCCAGCGCCAGCTTCGTGAGATCTATGCCGAATACGGCCTCAGGCCCGCCGGCCAGCTTCTCCCGCAGATAGTCGGCAATCGCGTCGTCCGTGCCGCCTATTCCGAACGGCAACTTGAGGAAGTGATGGTCGATTTTTGGCAGAACCATTTCAATGTTTTTGCCGGCAAGGCCGCCGTTCGCTGGTACATCCCAAGCTACGAACGCGATGTGCTCCGCAAGCATGCACTCGGCAATTTCCGTGATCTTCTAGCAGGGACGGCACAGCATCCGGCGATGCTTTTCTTCCTTGATAATTTCGAATCGGTCTCACCAAATTCTCAGCAGCGTGCTGGCGGAAATGGCCCGCTTCAGCGAGCGATCCGCAGCGGCAACGTCCCGCTGCGGCTTCGCGAACAGATCAAGGAGCGACAGGGAATCACGGATGCCGAGCTCGATCGCCGAATAGCTCAGGCCCGCAATGCCGGAAATCAGATGCGGCGTGGGCTGAATGAGAATTACGCCCGCGAGCTTCTCGAGTTGCACACGCTTGGCGTTGGCGGCGGCTACACTCAGCAGGACATCGTCGAGGTCGCAAAGGCGTTCACCGGTTGGACCATTGCTGACCCGCGTGGCTATCGGCGTGCCGCCGCAAATATGATCCGCGGAGAAGAGAACCGGCAGATCGAACGGCTGCAACGGATGGCCGGAGTTCCGGACGACATCGAAAGCGGCGAATTCTATTTCAACGAACGCTCGCACGAGAAGGGCACCAAAACCGTGCTCGGTCAAAAGATCGACGAGGGTGGAATGAAGGACGGGCTCAAAGTGCTCGACATCCTCGTGAAGCATCCTTCGACCGCGAAGTTCATCGCAAGAAAGCTTGCGGTTAAGTTTGTCCGGGATGACCCGAGCGAGGCGATGGTCGGGCGGGTTGCCGCCGCCTTCACCAAATCGAACGGAGACATCAAGGCGACGCTCCGGGCACTTTTTACGGACAAAGAATTCTTCGCCCCTGAAAACTATCGGGCAAAGATCAAAACTCCTTTCGAACTCGCCGTAAGCACGCTTCGTGTGCTCGGTGCCGAGACGAACGCGAGTCCCGCTCTGCTTGGCATGCTCAACAAGCTCGGCGAAGTTCCCTACGGCTATCAGGCCCCGACCGGATATCCGGACACGGCCGAGGACTGGGTCAACACCGGTGCTCTGCTTGAGCGGTTGAACTTTGCCGTTGCCATTTCGAGCAACCGCGTCCCCGGCACACGCGTAGATCTACGCGGCTATTATGCCGCGAGCCGTGGCGAGATTCTTGAGAACGCGATCGGCAAGATCCTTTACAACGAGATATCGCCCGCGACCCGCGCATCGCTAGAAAAGCAGGCGGCGATGCCGCTCCCGGAGGTCACCGCCGGTACCGAAGCGGACGAACTGGACCTCGGTGACATCAATATGCGTCCGGCGGGGATGCCCGGCGGAGCGATGAATCGCCGAGCCAGATTAATGCAGCCCTCAGGCGAGCCTGAGGTTTTCAAAGCCGTCAGCCTAGTGCTCGGCGCACCTGAATTTCAACGGCAATAGGAATGTCCGTTTGCCGGCGGCCTGTGCTTTACTTTGGCTGCCGGCTATTTTTATCTCCGGAGGTATGTATGCGGATCGTTTTATTCATATCGTTGGTCGCATTATTTCCGCTGACGGCGTGCGGTGTTTCGGCCCAAACGCAGACGACCGTTAGCAACTCAACGTATAGAAAGGCGGCAGATTACTCACGCGACACACGCGGCCTCTCGCTGATCGTTTACAAAGATGGAAAGGTCGTGTTTGAGGAATATCACAACGGCCACGATGCCGAAACGCCGCACTTGCTTGCAAGCGGAACTAAGTCCTTCGTCGGCGTCTTGCTTGCCGCCGCGATCGAAGATGGGTTGATCAAGAGCTTTGACGAACGCGTTTCAGAGGTACTTACGGAATGGCGGTCTGACCCGCGAAAGTCACGAATGACGTATCGCGAATTGCTAACGCTCACCGGCGGTTTAGAATCGGGCCCGATCGGCCGTCCGCCTTCGTATGCCGCCGCCGCAGGATTCCAATCGAAGTTCGAACCGGGCACGACGTTCGAATACGGCCCGGTGCCTTTTCAGGTCTTTGGTGAAGCACTTCGCCGCAAGCTCCAGCCGAAAAAAGAATGTGTAAAGGACTACATGGAGCGGCGGATATTCGATCCGATCGGGCTGAAATATACGCGCTGGACGATGCAGGCCGGGCAGCCGAATTTGCCATCCGGTGCCTATCTGACCGCCGGCGAGTGGCTGAAATTCGGCAAGCTTCTCCTGAACGGCGGCAAGTGGAACGGCAAGCAGATCATCAAGAAAAGTTTGCTTGAAGAACTCACCAAAGGCTCAAAGGCGAACCCAAATTACGGCATGACGTTCTGGCTGAACCGCTCGGGCGAGAGCAACGCAAAGCTCGCCGAAAACCGCGGCCGACTTGGCCGACTGCTCGGCGACCGCGAGGTGAACACGACCGCCATCAGCAAACGCGGCTTCGGCGATGACCTTCCGCGCGACATTTACGTCGCCGCCGGTGCCGGAAATCAGCGGCTCTACATCATCCCGTCCAAGAATATGGTCGTAGTAAGGCAGGCACGTCAGGCGAGGTTCGACGACGGAGAGTTCTTGCGGCTTTTGCTTGGTACGAAATAACTTTGTTTTCACTCGGCCAGGCGTTTAAGGGTGAAGGTCGCGGTATCGCCGCGGCCTTCGCTATTTAACCGCTCGGCCTCGGCCTTCCACTCGGCCATCTGTTCGGCCGAAAAGATATCCGGCGGATGAATTGCACCCGGAGCACCATCGGGTATTAGCTGCAGATCACGGCGATACATCTCGCTGCCCCAGAACTGAAATGCGGTCGATTCATACCGGACCGAAGCGACCGAGAATCCGGCTTCGTTCGCAAGGTTAGTGAAAGCCCGTTCGGTAAAGAGATACAAGTGCCGCGGAGCATCGAGCTGGACCCAGTCGGTGCCATATCTCTCCCACGCGAAGTTCACGATTGGCATCGCGACCAGCAGGTGCCCGCCCGGCCGCGTCAGTCGCAACGCGTCGCGAAGCGCGGCTCGGGGATCGGGCAGATGCTCGAACGAGTGGCTCATTACGATGACGTCGAAGCTCGGCTCGATCTCCGCCAGCGAACGTTTGAGGATGCGAACACCCGTCTGCAGCTCGATGTCGCCCTCGATGAACGCATCCGCACCGGTCAGGTCGCGAAAGCCGAAATGATGAAGCGTCTGAAGAAACTGCCCCTTGCCGCAGCCAAAATCGAGTATCCGCGAATCGAACGAAATGCCGAGTCCAGACTCGCGAAGCATCGCAGGGAAGTTACCGGCAAATCCGGGCCGGAAGCCTGCGAGCAACTTGCCGGAAAATCCGTGCCCCTCGACAAAATACTTGCCGATCGCACGTGCTGCAAAGCGGTGCAAAGCCGTTCGGCCAACCGGTGTTTCAGACGTGAACGAAAGATAATTTTCTGGGTAATATTTGGCGAGTTCGGGGATTGTTTTGATCTGCAGCGTGCCGCAATGGGAACACTCGATGTATGTAAATTCGTCGCGAGTGCCGAACATCATCTCGCGCGCCATGTGTTCGGTGTCTTCCGATGCGTTACCGCATACACGGCATTCAAAGCTCATAGCGAAAACGATCGACTAGACTCTTCGGCCGATGGTGAAGACCTTTACCAGAGCAACGCCCGCAACAAACCCGCCGATGTGTGCCGCGTAGGCAACGCCGCCGGTCCCGGCGGGTGTCATTGCTCCGAGCACGACCTGATAAACGATCCAGATGCCCAGAGCGACGAACGCGGGAACTGTCGTAAGGAAATTGAAAATGACGGCACGGACCTGCCGCTGCGGAAAAAGGAGAATGTAACCGCCGAGCACGCCCGAGATCGCACCCGAAGCTCCAAGCATTGGGATAACCGACGAGGTATCCATCGCGACCTGGGCAAGAGCCGCCGCAATGCCGCATACGATATAGAAAGCGGCAAACCGGACGTGGCCCATCAGGTTCTCGAGATTATCGCCGAACACGAAAAGGAACAGCATGTTCCCGAGAATGTGGCCAAAGCCGCCGTGCATGAACATCGAGCTGATGAAGTTGAAATATACCGGAAGCGGCGTTGAGTAGTGGCGGATCTCGGCCGAGTTTCCCATCGAATCGCGCACGACCTGAACACCGCTGAGGTCAACGCCCGTCGTTACCTCCTGCGGCACAAGCGACCAAGCGTACGTGAACGACTCACTCGACCCGAGCTGCTGCAGCAGCACAAAGACCAAGACGTTGAGCCCGATGAAAAGATAGTTCACGAACGGAACTATCTTGATGTCGCTGTTATCATCGCCGATCGGGAACATAGTTTTACTCTTGCGCGGCTTGAGGAATGATGGCGTCAACCTCAAGTGAAAGTTCCGGCAAGACACTCGATGTGGCCTGCCCGCCCGATCTGAAGATCTGCACCTGCTGGTAAATCCCAAGGCTCGGATCTTGATGTATCTCGATCACGTTATCTCTCAGATTTACGATCCAGACCTCGGCGATCCCGGCATCAGCATAAAGCGGAAGTTTTACATCGCGGTCATTCTTCAAGCTCACATCGGAGACCTCCATAACCAGGATCGTTTCTTCCGGCCGCGGGTGCCGGTTGCCGTCGTATTTCGTCAGATCAGCAAGAACAACATCCGGTTCAGTTTCGTCAAAATCGGATAGGCGAATCGGATTCTGAATACTTAATAGGATTGACTCGGGCAATACAGAAGCAAGTAGTCGATTTAGCCGATTAACGGCCGCTGCATGTCTATCACCAATCGTCATTTTCGGCACCATCTGTCCGTCAATAATTTCCGATCTTTCGTAATCGTCGATCATTCCCATTTCGATCATCTTGTAATAATCGTCAACGGAAAATCGCAGCCTACGCGGCTGTGGGTATGGTTGGGTCACCAGATCGCTTCGCATCATAACGAGAACATCTTACATCGAATCCGACGCGGCACCAACATTCTTACGACTGCCGAGCAGCTCGTATCCTTCGCTTCGGGCGACGAAAGTCGCGGCCGTGATATCGCCGACAACGTTCAGCGTTGTACGGCACATATCCAAGAGGCGATCAACGCCGAGGATGATGGCGATCAAGGCCGGGTCGATGCCGATCATGAAGAGAATGCCGATAATGAAAGGAATCGAGCCGCTCGGCACACCGGCTGTTCCAATACCGCCGAGTATCGCAAGATAAACGACCATTAGCTGGAGGCCAACCGTGAGTTCAAACCCGGCAAGCTGTGCCAGGAAGAGCACGGTGACGCCTTCATAGAGTGCCGTGCCGTTTTGATTCGCCGTCGCTCCTACGGTCAGCACAAAGCTATTGATCTCTTTCGGCACTCCGAGGTTCTTATGCGTAACGCGAAGTGCGGTCGGCAGCGTCGCGTTCGAAGATGACGTCGAAAAAGCCGTTAGGATCACAGTGCGAATGCGCCGGAAGAAATCCAGCGGATTGAGCCGCGAAAGGAAATATATCGAGAGCGAATAGACGCCGAAGAAATGGATCGAGAGACCGAGCAGCACGGTAACGACGAACCATCCGAGCGATTGAAGAAGCTCAAGCCCAAACTGCGCTATGTTGTTGAAAAGCAGGCACGCCACCGCATATGGAGCAAACTTCATCACGATATCAATGATCTTTGCCGTTATTGCAAATACCGATTCGCAGACGTTCACAAATGGTGCCGAGACCGCTGAAGGCAGGAGGGTGATGGCGACGCCGATGATCAAGGCGAAGAACATGATGTGAAGCATGTTCGGGCTCGGGCTCGAGATCGAATTAAAGACATTGCTAGGAACGATGGTCTTCACGGCCTGCATTAATGCGGAATCCGCCTTCGCCGCTTCAGCCGCCTTTCGTTGAGCCTCAGTCACGGCAGATGCGTTGCTGCTGAATTCTTCCTTTAACGCAGCCGCCGTCTCCGGGCTGATCCGTTCGCCGGGTTTGATCGTATTCGCGAGCGTCAGCCCGATAACGACCGAGATGGCCGAAATGATGAGCGTATAGGCGAATGATTTGAACCCGATCCGGCCGAGCTTGCGGATATCGCCAATTCCGGCAACGCCGACCACCAACGACGAGAAAACGAGCGGAACGACGATCATCAGAAGCAGGTTGAGGAAGAGCTGCCCGATCGGACGGGTGAGGTTCTCAACCGTCCATACAACGCCGCTATGGTCGCCGCCCCAGATCCAGTTTGCGAGCAGGCCGCCGCTTACGCCGACCGCGAGGCCGATCAGGATCTTTGTGTGCAGCGGCATGCCCTTCGGCTTGTCCGGTGTGTCGTCGTCAAGGTCCGTTGTCAGCTCCTGCTCATAATCATCGTGCGGGATCCGATCTTTTTCACTGTTGCTCATTTAACTCCTCGGTCCTGAAAAACTTGAAGCACTCGGATTATCGGAGAATTGCAGGGTGACTACAAGCTGTAGAAGCGTTAACGGGCCCTGCTTTGAAGATTTATTTCTGAACCGGATGCAGAACGCTCTACCGGCTGTACTGAAGCCTCCAGCTTCGATGCGGTGCTAGGCTTCCGAACTTGTGTTGTTTGATTTGGCGAGCAAAAAAGGCGAAACTTCCGTACATGAAAAAACTTGCGTTGCACTGGCGGATACTGCTCGGTATGGCTGCGGGCGTGGCTTTCGCGGCGTTACTGATCCAGTTCGAATGGGGAAAGGGCTTCATTGTCGATTGGATAAAACCTTTTGGAACGATCTTTATCAATGCCCTGAAGCTGATCGCGATCCCGCTCATTCTCGGTTCGCTGATCTCCGGCATTGCCGACCTTAATAACATCACACAACTTTCAAAGATGGGCGTGCGGACCCTTGCGATCTACCTTGCGACAACCGTGATCGCTGTCTCGCTCGGCCTGGTTATCGTCAATGTGATCAAGCCCGGAAGTGCAGTCAGCGAAGAGACCCGCACCCAGCTTCTCGCAAGTTATGAGAAAGATGCAGGAACTCGCATAACTGCCGCAGAGAAGCAGAAAGCGACCGGGCCGCTCAAGCCGCTGGAAGATCTTGTACCCGAGAATATAATCGCCGCGGCAAGCTCAAACGGCAACATGCTGCAGGTGATCATATTTGCATTGTTTTTCGGCATCGGGCTGATATTGATACCGCCCGACAAGGCGGCTCCGGTGAAAGGATTCTTTAACGGGCTCAACGAAGTTGTGCTCAAGATGATTGACCTTATAATGCTCGCGGCTCCATTCGGCGTATTCGCCCTGCTCGCGGCGATCATTGCTGAGGCTCCGGGGCCGGACCTCTTTGTCGCATTGCTTTGGTATGCGATGTCGGTCGTCTTAGGGCTCGCCCTACTTTATTGCTTTTACATTTTTCTTGTTTGGGCGTTCACCAAGAAATCTCCGGCGTTTTTCCTGAAGGGAATCGCCCCGGCGCAGCTCCTAGCATTTTCGACCAGCTCAAGTGCGGCCACGCTTCCGGTCACGATGGAGCGCGTTACCGAGCACCTCGGAGTTGATGATGACGTGGCGAGTTTCGTGCTTCCGATCGGAGCTACGGTGAACATGGACGGAACGAGTCTCTACCAGGCCGTCGCCGCCGTCTTTATCGCCCAAACGTTCGGGATGGACCTGAGTTTTGGAACACAGCTAGGCATCATTCTTACGGCAACGCTCGCTTCTATCGGCAGTGCGGCGGTTCCCGGCGCGGGCATGGTTATGCTCGTCATCGTCCTCGCTCAGGCCGGCATTCCCGAGGTCGGCCTTGCTCTCATTTTTGCTATCGACCGTCCGCTAGATATGTGCCGGACGACGATCAACGTCACCGGCGACGCGGTCGTAGCGATGATCGTCGCCAAATCGCTCGGAAAGCTTGGCGAGCCAAAAGCGCAGGACTGGGACGACCGTTTAGAAGAAGTGATCTAAGTAGAATGTTGAATTTGATCGTTTTTCTTTCTGCCGTGCGGGCGGTTCTCGTCTTCGCGTCGCTTACACTTGCGGCGGACGCTGTTGCGGGCCAGCAGCGGTTCGCCGCAAATCTGTCGAATTTGCAAACGGTCCCAATGAGCGCATCGACCGCAAACGGCGTATGTAGAGCAACCCTGAGTGCCGCAGAAACGGGCCTCACGCTTGAATGCACATATGCGGGCATCGCGCCTGATAGCTCGTTCAACATCCACCGCGATGCGTCAGTAGGCCAAACGAGTTCGCCTCTCCAGAGCTTCCCGCTTCCCAATGGCAGCACCGGATTTGGGACAACGATTGCCAGCAGCGAATCGTTTGGCGGATCTCTCCGGGAAAACCGCTGGTACATCCAGATCACATCCCCGGCATATCCGAACGTTGAGATCCGGGGACAGATCAAGCTTGCCAACGGCACGTACAACGACTACGACGGCGACGGCCGGACCGACCTGCAGGTCTATCGCAACTCGGCGAACACCTTCTTCGCTCTTCGCAGCACCGACGGCGGTTATATTGAACAGCGGCTGGGTGAGCCTAGTGACTCGGTCTCGCTGACCGTAGATTGGGACGGCGATGCCCGCTCTGATTTCTCCACCGCACGCTACGCCTCGGAGGTCTTTTGGCGGATATTGCCTAGTTCGACGAATGCGCTCGAAACAACGCAATGGGGCAGTTCATCGCTCGGCGATTTCTTTGCGGCGGCAGATTACGACGGTGACGGGCGTTTTGACATCGCCGTTTTTCGGGCCGGCGTCTGGTACATCATCGAAAGCTCGACAGGCACCGTTCGCTACGAGGACTGGGGCCAATCCGGCGATGTTCCCGCCGCAAACGACTTTGACGGCGATGGCAAAGCCGATCTTGCGATCGCCCGAAGCGAGGGCGGGCTGCGATATTGGTGGGTCAGGAACAGCTCGGACGGTTCGGTTAACGTCATTCAATGGGGCTTAAGCTCTGATGCCTTCTTCACCGGCCGAAGCGATTTTGACGGCGACGGCAAAGCCGATCTTCTCGTCATCCGCAACCAGAGCGGCCAGCGTTTCTTCTATATCCGCCGCAGTTCGGACGGCTCGCTCCAGGTCATCCCTTGGGGGCTGTCGAACGACGTTGTAAAGCTCGGCGACTACGACGGCGACGGCCGCACCGACCCGGCCGTCACCCGGGCAATTAACGGCCAACGAGTCTTCTTCATCCTGCAAAGCTCAACCGGCCAGCCGCGGATCGAGACCTTTGGCTTGCAGGGGGATTTTTAGATCAATGTTCGAGTCTATCCATTTCCAATCAAGAGGCCGCAAGACGACCAATGCTTCGCGGGATGATGTTCTTGACCGGTTGCGGGCGATCGTCGGCGACGAGAATGTCGTCGTCGATCCCGAACGGGTCGAGCCCTACGGCGCCGATGCGGTGAAGGAGAAGTTTCCGCCTGAGGCCGTCGTCTTTCCCGCTACGACAGCCGAGATGGCGGCCATCCTGAAGCTCGCCAACGAGGTCGTCTTTCCCGTAACGGCACGCGGCGGCGGCGTCGGTTATACGGGCGGTGCGGTTCCGGTCGAGGGCGGCATCGTCATCGGCACCGACCGGATGAAGCAGATCATCGAGGTCAACGTTGATGATCTCTACATCACCTGCCAACCCGGACTGACGACCTTTGAGGTTCAGCAGGCCGCGGCCGAGGTCGGGCTGATGTTCGCTCCTGATCCGGCAAGCTATAAAGATTCGTTCATCGGCGGCAACATAGCCGAAAACGCCGGCGGGATGCGAACGCCGAAGTACGGCGTGACAAAGCACCACGTTCTCGGGCTCGAGGTAGTTACCGCGGCCGGAGACATCATCCGCACCGGCGGACGAACGGTCAAGAACGTCGTCGGCTTTGACCTTACGGGGCTGATGTGCGGCTCGGAAGGCATGCTCGGCATCATCACCGAAGCTACGCTGAAGCTTCTGCCGATGCCCGAAGCGACCTCGACGGTGCGTGCAAATTTCACCTCAATGGAAGCGGCCTGCAAGGTTCTTACGAAGTTCACACCGCACGGCATTTTGCCAATGGCGATGGAGGTCATCGATAAGTTTTGCGTCGCGGCGGTCGAAGAGAACTTCGCATTCGGGCTCTCGAAAGAGGCTGAAGCAATACTGCTCGTCGCCGTTGATGGCTCACGCGAGGAGGTCGAGCGGCAGGCGATCGTCATCGAGCGGGTCATCGCCGAAAATGGCGGATTCGACGTTCTCCGTGCACGCTCGAAAGAAGAGGAAGACAAGCTTTGGGACGTACGCCGTGCCATTTCACCATCGCTGATGAAATACGGCACTTTGAAGATCAACGAGGACGTCGTCGTGCCGCGGTCAAAGGTGCCTGAACTCGTCGCCCGCATCGAGCAGATCGGCAAAAAGCACGACACCTTCGTCGCCAATTTCGGCCACGCCGGCGACGGCAACATCCATGTCAATTTCGTCGTCGATCGCGACGATCCCGATGCCATCGCACGTGCCCGCGAGTGCGTTGCCGAGACCTTTCAGCTCTCCGTCGAACTCGGCGGCACCATTTCCGGCGAACACGGCATCGGCTACGTCAAGTCGCAATACATGCACTACGCCATCGACCGCCCGACGCTCGAGATAATGCAAGCGATCAAAAATGCCTTCGACCCCAAAGGCATCCTAAACCCAGGCAAGATGTTTGTTTAGAGCACGACCCCGCGTTTTGAGGTTTCGATGAATTCGACCAGGAGGTCCACCTCTTCGCAACCGCTGATCTCTTCGCGGATGCGTTCGAGTGCCTGCGTGGTGTTTAGTTTTGAGGAAAGCAGCAGCCGGTAGGCGTGGTTCAGATTTTCGATGACCTCTTTCGCGTAGCCGCGGCGGCGCATACCGACCCGATTGAGGCCGAAGCATTTCGCGTGGTTGCCTTGGATGATTGCGAATGGTGGAGCGTCCTTGACGACCACCGAATACCCGCCAACAAACGCCTCGCGGCCGACGCGGCAAAATTGATGCACACCCGAATATGCCCCGACGTTCGCCCGGTCGGCGATCTCAACGTGCCCGGCGAGCGTCGCCGCGTTTGCCATTATCACATCGTTCCCGACCTGGCAGTCGTGGGCCACGTGGGCCTGAGCCATCAGCAGATTGCGATCGCCGATGCGGGTCAGCCCTCCGCCGCCGGCCGTTCCACGATGGATGGTGACGAACTCGCGTATCTGGTTCTCCTCGCCGATCTTGGTCGCTGTTTCTTCGCCGCCATATTTCAGGTCTTGCGGGGCGAGCCCTACGGAAGCAAAAGGGAAGATATGGGTTCCGCGGCCGATCGATGTTCGCCCGCCGACGACCACATGTGAATCAAGCCGGACACCTTCCCCAAGCCGCACTTCCTCGCCGACCGTGCAAAACGGCCCGATGTAGCAGTCCGCACCGAGCTCGGCCTCAGGGGCGACGATCGCCGTTTGATGAATGAAGGTCATAGGTCGGTCGGGTTTTCTGTGTCGGTTTCGACTGGGTCGGACGTTGTGGCCTTATCGCTGCGGATGATGAGCCACGTAAAGATGACAACCGCCGGAAGAGCAAGAAAGAGCCCGAGGATCGCACCGCCGAGCGTCGCGGAGACTATGCCGAGTACGCCGAGCTTGGTCCGCCCCCGGAAAAAACCGAAACCGAGCGGGATGAGCCCGAGCACAAAGCCGACCGCGGCATTGATGGCGGCAAAAAGATAAACGGCCTCGATTCCCTCTACCCGTATCGGTTCCATTGTTACTCCTTAGGCGTTCGCGGTGCGATCACGCTGGTGATTATCGCCTCGGTCGCGACGTTTCCGTCAACGGTCGCCACGCCCCGCATCTTCTGAATGCGCGACCCGATCCGGAGTGCCGTGACCTCTAGCCGGAGCGTATCGCCCGGGACGACCGGGCGGCGAAATTTCGCATCCTCGATGCCGCTGAAATAGGGGATCTTCTCGTCGCGGTCCTCAAACTCTCGAAGGGCAAGGATCGCACCGACCTGCGCAAGTGCCTCTATCTGCAAAACGCCCGGCATCACCGGTACGCCCGGAAAGTGGCCTTGGAAGAATTGCTCGTTCGCCGTTACCTGCTTGATGCCGACTATCCGGACGCGAGGCTCGAGCTCGATGATCTTATCAACGAGCAGGAAAGGATAACGGTGCGGAAGTATCTCTTGGATCGCTATCGAATCGTAAATGGCCATTGGGGAAAGCTGTGCTAATGATAAAAGCCAACGGCCGACAGGAGCAAGTTCCCGCCGGCCGCCTGCTGCTTACGTTTTCAGGGTCAAAGCCGAAGCCGACTACCGCTGAGCCGTTGCCGGGCGTGCGTTATAGAAGGTAATGAATTCCTTCGTGATATCGGTCGAGGGGTCGAGGTGCAAGATCGCACCGGCCTCCGCCATCTTCGAGATGTCGAAAACGACCGCATAGCCCTTCTGTTTCGCAAAATCGCTGATTCGGAGGACGATGTCCTGATTCACCGGCCCGAGGATCTCGCCTGACCGCCTCTCGATAAAGGCGTCGAATTCCTTCTTTTTGAACTCGCCTTCACGCTGGAGCCGTGCTATCTCATCATTCTTTGAAATCACCGTCGTCCTGTCAATTGGCGGGCCATTCGGAGCAGCCGCCGCTCTTTGCAATTGCTGGAGCTCGGTATTCAAGGTCTGAATGCGGGTCTGCAGCGTTACCAACTCCTGTTCCTTCGGCTGAGCTTCTCTCTCGAGCGAGGTGTAGGCGGCGATCAGCCGCTTGATGCCTTCTTTCTCATCGCCAAAGAATCGGGTATCGATCCAGCCCATCTTGACGCCCGCTGCTGCTCCCGTCGTGCCCTGCGAATAGGCCGGAGCGGCGAAAACACCCGCAAAAACCAACGTTACTGCTAAAAATAGTACTTTTTTCATTGCTTAAACTAAACTCCTACTTATTTCCCTGAAGTCGTCCTGATCTTCTGTAAAATACTTAGAAACGAAACAGGCCCTATGCGTTGCTAACGTGATCGCTTGCAGGCAAAAGAATAACGATAATATTTTATCCGCGAATGTTAAGTCAAACAACGGCCGCCTCGCGAAAACGGCCGCCTGAGCCGCCGGGGCTAGAATGTCCGGCCGACAGTAAACCTAAATCCGCTTCGTTGTCCCGGCAAGAAAATTCCCGGCAGGTCCTCTGTAAAGCCAAACTTACCGTTCGGGTTGTAGTAATAGATCAAACGGAAGGGAACATTGACCACCGGCACCTGAACGCGAAGTTCAAGCCCGACCGTTGCCTTAAAGTCGCCGATCTTGCTGAATGAGGCGTCGTCAACACGAAGAAGCGAATTCTGCTGTGCCTCGCCGCGAAGGAAAAACTGCTGCACCTCGGGTGAAAGCGAAGATGGGCAGCCGAACCGGTTGCCGCGGCAGAATTCGTTAACGAAGTCGGTCTTCGTCATCACACGCCCGCGGTAGTAAAGAATGCTGCCGAAGCTGCTCTCGAGCACCGGCGTATTGATCAGCCCGAGTGCCGTTATCCTTCCCGCACCGAGAAAAACGTCGTCACCAAGAAATTCACTGTTGATCCGCTGCGTGCCAGATTTCCTGAGGTTAAAGACCGTGCCGATATCGGCAAAGGCCGCCAGCGTTGCCGGGCCAAAGATCGGAATGCGGTATTCAAAGTTGCCGAGCAGCTGCGTATCGCCGCCGATAAAGCGGAAGTTACGTGAAAAGAGTGCCGGGTTTGCTCCGTCCGGGCCGGTCAACTGTCCGATGGAGGCGATCTGGGCAGGGATCGGCGAATTGGTCGGAAAGCCCGTGATCGGCACCGGCTCGCCAAAGGCGTTGGTCGCGACCGAGACGTTACGGGTCGTCACATAAGTGTCGAACGGTGCGATCGGCCCGATGGCACGCGAGTTATAGCCGCGGACGTCATTTTCGCTGCCGAGGAAGTACCGCTCAAATATCGGCACGCCGCCGATGAACGAGATCGAGTTTGCATTGCGGACGGCTTCGCTGGTCGACCAGCTTCCGACCGTTCCGGCCAGTATGCGGAATGCGAAAACTTCCGGGCTTCGGCTCCGCTTGCGGCGGACCGGGATAAACTTGGTAAACGTGATGTTCGGCTGATAGGTACGGACGTCGCCGCCGAGCCCGGCAAACGCAATGGAAAGCGAAAGCTGGGTGCCGCTATTTGTATCGATGCCGTTTGCCGCGGGCTGCCGCGTATCGTAAACAAAAGACCCAGTAACGCGGCTCGTCAAAATGCCCGGCTGACGATAGATGATCGGGATACGTGCCGCCGGGTCAGCCGATTCATTGATCGGTGGATCGGAGATCGATGTGCTGGTCAGCGAATACGAAAGCCCGACGCGCGAGAAGGTCGAGAACGGACGCTTCTTGAAAAAGAGCTCTGATAGCGGTGCCGTCGCAAAGAGCGAACCGCCGATGGTCGTCTGTGTAAAGAGGTTGCTCTCATCGGTGACGACCTGGCCAAAGGGGTTAAAGAGGTCTTCAAGGACGTTCGCATTCTGCGTCAGGAACGTGCCCTCGCCAAAGAATTTGTATCGCGAGGCGAAAAGCGAAGCACCGACCGAGATCGGGCGGTCGCGAAAGTACGGCTCCTGATAAGAAAGCTGGAAGCTCTGTTGGCGGTTGCCCGCACCAAAGGCAAGCGAGAGGATCTCTCCGCGGCCGGCGAGGTTATTTGTCGAATATTCAAGCCCAAAGAACGATCCGCCGATGCCCGAAACGCCGCCGTTAAATGAGATCTGCTGTCGGCCTTTTTCCTTGACCTTCACGATCAGATCGACGTCGCCCTGGTCTTCGTCGGTTCGCGTTTCTACGTCCTGGTCCTTGTCGATCGGGTCGAAGTACTGCGTCTGGTTGATGCGTGCGAGCGAGATCTCAAGTGCCCGTTGGTTGTAGATGTCGCCTTCATTCAGGAGGAATTCACGGCGGAGCACGCGGTCGCGGGTAAAGGTGTTTCCGGTAAATTCAAGCCGGCGGAGCGAGAACTGCTTTCCTTCCTCGATCAGGATCGTTATATCAACGATGCCCTCGTTCGGATTGTCCGGGTTGTCGCGGAAGTTCGGTTCAAACTCGGCGTTGTAGTTCACGAAACCCTGGTCGCCATAAACCTTTTTCAGGTCTTCGTAAACGGCGTCCTGCAGCCGTTTACCGTCCGCGATCTCGCCCTTCCTAAGCCCGACAGCACCGAGGATCTGCTCCTCCGAATAGATCGAGTTGCCCTCGACCTTTAGCTCGCCGACGCGGAAGATCCTGCCTTCCGTCACCGGTACGGTGATCTTGAGCGTGTCGTCCTTTGACGAAATAAGAGGAAGCGGCAAAACGATGAAGGGGATGATGCTCGTTCGCTTTACGCCAAGGCCCTCAACGACTGGGTCGCCGATACGGGCCTGGAAATAGCCCTTTGAGAACATGTAAGAACGCACATTACGCTGCAGGTCAAACTGCAGCTTCTGCATATCGAGAATATCCTGACCCTGAAATCGCGAAACAATGCCCGTCTCTTTTACAAGCTGGAGCGCGTTTCGCAACTCGCCGTCCTTGAAGTTCTCGTTGCCTTCAAAGGCTATTTCGACGATCCGCGAGCGGAAGCCTTGTTCGATAGCAAACGTGACGGCGATCGAAGTGGCCGAAACCTCTTCTTCTTCGATCTTTATCGTTGCATTCGGGTAGCCGCGTGAGGCAAGCAATTCGCGAAGGATTCGGGACGCAGCTCTGGCCTTTACGGGATCGTAAATAGCTTCCTTCGAAATACCGGCCCGCTGTTCGCGGAAAGCCTTCAGCACGTCAGATTCCTGAACCGCGTTTAGCCCGGTAAACTGAAGGTCGCGAATGATAGGCCACTCGCGAACTTCAAATATAACGTTGACGCCGCCGCGGATTCCATCTGTAGCGATTACTCGGGAGGCGCTCTTATCGAACCAGTTCAACGACAAGATCTCGCGAAGATCTCGCTCAAGTGCAGCAGCGTCGTAAACATCCCCGGGACGTGTGCGAATGTAGTAGAGCACGTCCTCATCGCGAAGACGGCGGTTTCCCTGAATATCTACCGATTCGACGATCTGCTGTTCGTTGGCCGCGGCGGGAACAGGCGTTTCCGCTCGTGTTTCGTCGCCTGCGGCAGCTCTGAGCGGGAGAGCCATGAGTGTCAGGCTTAATAGAGCCAATCCGAACGCGCTCACTTTCTGCATAAAAATAGGAATTCCTTAAATAATGCGATCTCGCAGGCTTTTTGGGCCCGCAGAAGCCGCCATACTAACAATTTAATTCGCTAGAATATCCAATCACTGACGGCTTTTCAATGACGGTAAAATACGCGTCGTTTGATTCGACCGGGCAGTATCAGGTTGCCTTCCACTCTAGCGTCGGCAAAACCCCGAATTATACAGGGAAACGCACCGAAAATCGAAAGCCCAAGCGTTTCTTTTACGAAAGCTTGGGCTTTACCGAGTTATTGCCGGGCAAATAGCTTACGCCTTTCCGGCTCGCTGAAACTGCTCTTCAAGCCCGGCGGGCAGAACTTCGCGGATGCTCAAACTTCCATCATTCACCGCAACCTCAACATCGCTCATCTCTGTGATCTCGCCTTGGATGAGAGCTTCGGAAAGCTCGTCCTCGATGTATCGCTGGATCGCCCGCTTAAGCGGCCTTGCACCGTAACTGCGGTCGGCACAGGTCTTATCGATGAACCAGCGGCGAGCCTCATCGGTCAGCCGGAGCGTCATATCACGGCCGGCGAGCCGTAGATTGAGCCGTCCGATCTCAAGGTCGATTATCAATTCAAGGTCGGCATCGGTCAGTTCGTCAAAGATAATGATCTCATCGAGCCGGTTGATGAACTCGGGAGCAAATGCCTGCTTTACCTCGCTCATCACCTGTTCTTCAAGTTTCTCACGAGAGGCATCTACACCGGCCTGAAAGCCGACGTTTCCGCGTTTCTGTATCGAGCGGGCGCCGATGTTGGAGGTCATTATAAAGATCGCGTTGCGGCAATCGACCACCGTCCCTTGAGCATCGGTCAGCGTTCCGTCCTCAAAGACCTGCAGCAAAAGGTTGGCTACGTCCGGATGAGCTTTCTCGATCTCGTCAAAGAGCACAACCGAGTAAGGCGAGCGGCGAAGCTTTTCTGTTAGCTGTCCGCCCTCTTCATGCCCAACGTATCCGGGAGGCGAGCCGATGAACTTCGAGACCGAATGCTTTTCCATAAATTCGCTCATATCAAAGCGGATGAGCGAACGCTCCGAGGCGAAAAGATATTCGGCAAGGCTTTTCGCGACCTCGGTCTTTCCGACCCCTGTCGGCCCGAGGAAAAGGAACGAACCGACCGGGCGGCTCGGATTCTTTAGCCCCGCACGCGAACGGCGGATCGCCCTCGCAAGTGCGGAAATAGCCGGCCGCTGGGCAATGACGCGTTTGTGAAGCTCGGCCTCGATCTCAAGCAGCTTCTTCGATTCTTCTGCACGGATCGACGCTACCGGAATGCCGGTCCAGCGGGCGACCACATCGTCGACATCGTCCTTCGTCACCTCGACCGCACCAAGCGATTGCTCGATATTGCGAAGCTCATACGAGATAAGCTGATCTTCATTCGCCGCGACCCGCTTCCAGCTTTCGACCGCTTCTTTCCAAGAAGGCTCGGCCGAGCTTTCCTGCTGATAGCGGAGCTTGGCACGCGAGCCCGCTTCATCAAGCAGGTCAATGGCTTTGTCCGGCAGAAATCGGTCGGTGATGTAGCGGTTCGACTGGGAAACCGCCGCCTCGATCGCAGTACGCGTATAGCGGACCTGATGAAACGCTTCGTAGCGGTCAACGATCCCGCGGATGATCTCAAGCGCGTCGGCCTCGCTCGGCGGATCGACCTGAACGGCCTGAAACCGCCGTTCGAGCGCCCGGTCGCGTTCGATCGATTTGCGGTATTCGGCGGGCGTTGTCGCGCCGATGCACTGCATCTCGCCGCGTGAAAGTGCCGGTTTTAAGATGTTTGCCGCATCGAGTGTCCCCTCGGCCGAGCCCGCTCCGACCAGCGTGTGGATCTCGTCAATGAAGATGATGACCTCAGGCTCTTGGCGAACCTCTGCCATCACTTTCTTGAGCCGCTCTTCGAACTGCCCGCGGTATTTCGTACCGGCGACCAACGCCGAAAGGTCGAGTGAGAGTATGCGCTTGTTTTCAAGAAAGGTCGGAACCGCTCGGTCAACGATGCGCTGGGCAAGTCCCTCGATAATTGCCGTTTTGCCAACGCCGGATTCACCAATAAGCACGGGATTGTTCTTTGTGCGGCGGCAAAGTATCTCGATAAGCCGTTCCGTCTCGGGCCCGCGGCCGACGAGCGGGTCAAGCTTGCCATGCTGTGCCTCGGCTGTCAGGTCCCGCGTATATTCGGCAAGGCCGGCTTGTTTCTGCTCGCCCGGTTGCCCTTGAGCGGCGGCCGGCGGTGCGGGTATCGGCTTGGAGGTTTGTCGGACGATCTCATCGCGGACATCCTCGACCCGGACGCCGTATTTGAAAAGTATCTCTGCCGAGACGGTCTTCTCCTCGCGGAGCAGGCCGGCAAGCAGATGCTCGGGGCGGATCTTTGTGCTCTTCAAGTGACGGCTCTCTTCGCTCGCCCAGAAAAGCACCTTCTTTGCCTCGGGCGAAAGGTGAAGCTCGGCCGATTGCGGAATGCGCTCGCGTATGGCGATCCGCTCCTCGACATCGCGGCGAATCGCTTCAACGGAGATCGATCTTCGGTAAGGGAAAAATCGGGCGCCGACCGTTTTATCTTCACGCATGAGGCCGAGCAAGAGATGCTCGGGGGCGATGACCTGCGACCCGTATTGAAGTGCTTCGTAACGGGCAAAAAAGATCACCCTCCGTGAACGTTCTGAATAGCGTTCGAACATAAGATAGGCCTCGGCCGAATCGGTACCCGCAATTATAGCGGATGGACCGGCGGGATCGGCAATTATTTACTGGATTAAATTCAACGAGCTAGCCCTTAATAGTCTTAAACAAAGGGTAAATCCAGTTTTATTTTTCCTGATCTAGCTGGGCATTCGCGAACCGGACTCGACCACCGGCCGGCTGTCCGGCTCCGGCAGCTCGACCATCACCGGGGCGTTTCGGTTCGCAATGTTGCCGAGCAGCTTTCCGCTCTCGGCGAGTTCGACCCGCGAGGTGAGCACTCGCGAAACACGCTTCGGCAAGAGCATCGGGGCAATGGTCGCGATGGAATCCGCCAGCGAAACGATGTCGCCGCCGCCTGTCCAATGTCGCCGGACGACCTCTTCGTCCGTACGATTGACCAAACGTAACAAGGAGAGAGCGACCACGTAAATATCATCTACCTGGCCGATGAAGGGGAAGATGTCCGGTATCAGATCGATCGGCGAGATCACATAAACGATCGCGGCCAGGAAGAGTGCCTTCTCCGCGGTCGGAACCCTCGCATCCTTTAGGAGCCGGCCGAGCAGGACGACCATGTTCGGCAGGAACATGAGGAAGTTGCGCATCCGGCCCTTGGCCTCGCGCTTCCGCTTAACGGGTCGTGCCTCGTCGGCAGAGATGGTTTTGCTCTTGCTCATAACGATCCTATCGGGGATAGCCCAAGTCTATTCAGCCGAGTCGGTTTGTGCAAGTTTCCCGCCGCCGGGTTGTATGCTAAATTCGCAAGCGTTAGCCTGTAAACGGATATGATCCTCGAAAAGATCCGCCGCCGTGCCGCGGCCCACCGCCAGCACATCATCCTGCCCGAAGGCGAAGATGCCCGAACGCTCGCCGCCGCCGAAATGTGCGTTCGCGATGGGATCGCGGACATCACCGTGCTCGGCAATGAAGAGCGTATTCGCGAGCTCGCCGCCGAGACGGGAGCTAATCTAAACGGCATACGGCTGATCGACCATCGCAAGAGCGACGACCGCGAGCGGCTCGCAAGGCTTTACCACGAACTCCGCCGGTCAAAGGGCATAACGCTCGAGGAGGCCGAGCAAGCCGTCAAGGATCCCCTTTACTTCGGTAATCTTCTCGTCCGCGAAGGCCGGGCCGATGGCTCCGTCGCCGGTGCGACCAATACGACCGCACATACGGTCGCGGCCGCGCTCAGATGCATCGGCGTAAAGCCGGGCTTTAAGACCGTTTCGAGCTTCTTTTTGATGGTGGTGCCGGACGTGAAGTTTGGCGCGGGCGGAGCGATGATCTATGCAGATTGCGGCGTTGTCATCGACCCCGATGCTGGGCAGCTCGCCGAGATCGCGATGGCTTCGGCAGATTCGTGCCGGGCATTGCTCGAGGCCGAGCCGCGCGTCGCAATGCTCTCGTTCTCAACAAAAGGCAGTGCCGAGCACAAGTTGCTCGACAAGGTGATCGCCGCGACCAAGACCGTAAAGGCGCGGCTTCCGGAGCTGATCATCGATGGCGAACTGCAGGCCGATGCCGCGATCGTTCCATCGGTCGCCGAGTCAAAGGCTCCCGGCTCCGAGGTCGCCGGCCGTGCCAATGTCCTCATTTTCCCCGACCTCAACGCCGGCAATATCGCCTACAAGCTGACCGAACGCCTGACCGGCGGGACCGCCATCGGGCCGATCCTTCAAGGCCTCGACCGCCCATGCAACGACCTCTCCCGCGGCTGCAAGGCCGAAGATATAGTCGATGCAGTAGCCATCACCGCCGTCCAGTCCCAGGCCCGCAAGGCCGCGAACTTCTAGGGCTGTTTTTCCGGAAGAAATGCAGCAATGCGGAGCGGCCCGCCCGAGCCGCCTTTGATTTTCATCGGGAACGCGAATATGTGAAAGCCTTTTGGGGGAAGTCTGCTCATATCGCCGACGTTTTCAAAAGCCGGAATGTTATTCGTCATCAGGGCCACATGTGCCTCAAAGGTCGTCGATTGCCCGCGGTCGATGCTTGCCGTGTCGATGCCGACGGCCTTGATCTTTCTATTCTCGACCAGCCATTTCGCGGCCGCCGGATCGAGACCCGGAAAGTGGAGGTCCTTGATAGCGTCCGGGCCTTTCTGGTCGGTGCCGAGATAGGTCTTGAGGTCCGGCCAGCGTTTGGCAAAGCCGGTGCTGAAGAGAATGATCGAGCCCTCGGGTATCTGTCCATTTGCCGCTTCCCATGCCTTGATATCATCGGTTGATATCAGGTAGTCGCGGTCGGCCTCGGCCTTGGCGGCGACGTCGATCTTGACGCCCGGGCCAATGAGTTCATTTAGCTCTATCTGGTCGGCGGTCTTCTTGCCTTCTGCAAAATGGATCGGTGCGTCAAGGTGCGTCCCGCCATGCTCGGCGCCGGAGAAATTATATGCCGAATAGTAAAAGCCCTTGTCGGTCGTGCCCTCGGCAACGGTCGTCCGCTTAAAGGGCTCGGCCGTCACCCAGTAGACCGTTGTCTCGTCAAAGTCGTGTGTCAGGTCGATCCACTCCCCGGCAAAGGGGTCTGCCGGTGCCTTTCCGCAGCCGACCGCAAAGATGAGAGCCGCTGCGGCAATGTATAATTTTTTCATGATCCTGAACTTCTTTACGATTTAAGGGCCTTAGCGTCCGGCGACGCTCCGTTTGCGAAGATCGAACCGCTCACCCGAGCTTAAGAAGCTCACGTGAAAAGGCTGCCGCCCATTTCGCGAGTGGACAAACATCACCTGCGTTTTTCCTTCGACCCGCAGGCGGCGATTGTCCTCGATCAGTACGGCAGTGTCCTCGTCGATCCCGATTCCGAGCATTTTCGGCTTTTCGATAACAAGCCCGAACAGCCGATTGTGCCGCTGGCGGATGAGGAAATGCTGATCAAAGATAACGTTCGGGATAAGCCCGAGTCCTTTCCGCACACCGACCTGTTTACCATCGAGCAGTTTCAGGTCCGCATCGCCGGTCATCATCGGGTCGGACATGACGGCCGCTCCCGCACTCGTGCCACCAAACGGAGTGCCGGCACTGTATTTCGCCCGCAGGCTTTGCAGAAGTGCTTCGTCGGCAAGCACGTCCATTATCCGGTTCTGGTCACCGCCGGAGAAGAAGACTCCGGTTGCCCGCTCAAGCATTCGAACAAACTCTGCCCGTCCGGCTTCATCAAGCGGCCGCCGCGGAGCGTCTAGCACCGTGCCCGCACCGGCATCGGTGAACTGCTTTTTGAGCGATTCAAAGCTCTCATCGGGAACTCCGCTCGCCCATGTGATGACCAGGATTTCGGCCTTTTCGCCGCCGCTCCACGTGACAAATTGCTTCATCGCGGTCGCTGGCCGTTCACCGCCGCCGATGACGAGTAGCCGCTGTTGACCGTACTGGTCAAGCGAGAACAAAAAAACAATGGCCGCGACGAGCACAAGTCGGCCCGCGAAAATATTCTTCATCCGTTTCTGCATTTTCATTTTGTGACGTAGTTATTTTTCAGATCGGCTCGAGTGAGCAGCAACCGCCCGCCACCGGCCATTCGAGTTAATGAATGTGATCGTGTAATGCAGCACGAAAGGCTCGGCGGCGACGCCATTATTTTCGACCTGCCGAGGCGAGACGCCCCGCACGACGCCGGTATCTCCAAACACCGCAACCTCGATATCCCTGAACTCGCGTTTGAGGTATTTCATCTTTCCTGAAACGTACCGTTCGATGAACGGTTCGAGCGGTGTCGCTTGCCCGGTGCTGTGCGTCCAATTGAACGTTGGATAGGCAAGTTCGCGGACCGCCTTGGCATCGCTTGCCGCGACCGCATTCTGGAAAGCTTTCTCGGCCGCGAGCACTTCGGCCTTTGCCTCGGCGTCAGTTTTTCGCATCGGCGTCGCTTGCCAGGCAACGGCCTGCCAGCGGCCGTCTCGCTTGAGGAACGTGCCCGTGTTGAGGTGGTTGGTTACTGTTTTTTTACCACCGCGTTCGGTCGTCGTGCCGACAAGTTTGAAGGCGACGACTGCGGTGTTGCCGTGGACCTGTATCCGCACGTCCTCGGCGTTGTAGAGTGTGACCGGGTCGGTCGGCTTTGCGGGCGGTGCCGAGCGGACGCCGCGCATCAACTCTTCTTTCCCGATCCGCTGACCGACGCCGCGTGTGTAGATCAGCTCATCTGCCCAAAAGCGATCGTGAACTGCGGCGTCATTACGGCCGGCACCGTCGAGGAATTCGCTTAGCAGCTTCAACAGATCGCCTGCGTCCTTTGAGCCCTGCCCGGAAGCCGCCGCCGCAAAACTTGCGAGGATAAATACTAAGATCGTGAGCTTTTTCATTTGCCGAGAATCTTAGCCGAAACTCGTGCTTCTGAAAAGTGCTCGGCGTCACCTGCCGTAAAGGTCGGGCTCGCCTTTCGGGCGGGTCTTCCAGCGTTTGTGTATCCAGAGCCATTGGTCCGGATAGCGGCGGATGATGGCCTCGATCTCGCGGGTGAAGGCCTCGGTGGTGGCGAGCACATCGGCATTTCGGTCGCCGGTTATCGTCGGTTCGATCGGGTCGCCGTGGACGAATTTGTACTTTCCGGCGTCGCTGTCGTAAACGCAAAAGCAAGGGAAGATCAATGCTCCCGAGCGGATCGCCATCAGGGCCGCACCGCTCGATGTGCAGGCCGGAATGCCGAAGAACGGAACAAAAACACCGCCTTGCCGACTGGAATTTACGTCGACAAGCGCGCCGAGAAATCCGCCTTCGCGGAGTATCGAGATGGCCGTCATCGCCGAGTTGCTCTTATTGATCGGCCGCGCACCAAACCGCGTGCGAAGCGAATTCGCCATTTCCTCTATCAGCGGATTATCGACCGGCCGGGCGAGAAAGCTGATCGGCTCGTAGATTATCGCAAAGCCCTGCACAAGCAGTTCCCAATTGCCCATGTGCCCGGTGGTTATCAAGATCCCGCGTTTTTCTGCCTTTACCCTTTTATAAAGTTCTTCGATCGCCGGCTCGAGGTCGAAATCAACTATGTCGCGTATGCTTTCCGGCGTTATTTTTCGAAGCTGGCTGGCCTCGCCAAGCACTCGTCCGAGGCTCTCAAATGTCCCGCGGGCCGTCCGCAGCCTTTCCTCGGGCGTCATTTCCGGATATGCGAGTTCGAGGTTTCGGATAGCCACCCGACGCAACCCGCCGAGCACGCGAAACCCGAGCCGCCCGACCGCGATCCCGAGCCCGACCGCCCACCGCCGCGGCAGCAGCGAAAGGGCCGTAAAAATGCTCTTTGCGACCGCGAATTCCGTATATATCTGCAGTTTTCCCTTTCGGGCCATAAGCCATTTTTGTTCAATACCTTAAGGGAAAGCAAGCGATCCAAAAAACTTGCTCCGATTCTCTTACAAAACTCTTACAATCGCCCGCTCTGAAAGGTGTTAGCCTAAGAGTGCGGCAATTCTCCCGCCGCAATTTATTTTTTCGGGGGATCGATGGGAACAGCAACTTTAAATCCGGCGAGCGAACGCTCGCTAAACCTCACAACGATATTCTTTGTTGTCGTTTTTCATATTGGAGCCATTGCGGCGCTTTTCACCTTTAGCTGGCTGAACCTCGGCGTCGCGGCCTTTATCTGGTGGTTTGCGGGAAGCCTCGGCATCGGCATCGGCTATCACCGCTTGTTGACGCATCGCGGCTTCAAGACGCCAAAGTGGGTTGAATATACTCTCTCCGTTTTCGGAACGCTCGCCCTTCAGTCAGGGCCGCTGAGTTGGGTCTCGACCCACCGGATTCACCACGCTTTTACCGATCAGGAAAATGATCCGCACAGCCCGCGGCATGGCACCTATTGGTCGCATATCGGCTGGATCTTTCGCGGCACCTCGCAGAACCAGACCGAAGAGACGATGCGGCGCTATTGCCCGGACATGATCGATGACAAGTTTCATCGCGTCTTAAATCGCTTTTACTGGATACCGGTCATCGCACTCGCCGTCGGCCTGTTTGCCGTTGGCGGTATCGGGATGGTCTTTTGGGGCATTTTTCTCCGCACGGTCGTCGGCTGGCATTTCACCTGGCTTGTTAATTCAGCAACGCACCTCTGGGGCAGCCGCCGCTTTGAAACGCGCGACGACTCGCGAAACAACGGACTCGTTGCCGCCCTTACGTGGGGCGAAGGCTGGCACAATAATCACCACGCTCATCCGCGTTCAGCGAAGCACGGACTCGCCTGGTATGAGTTTGATATCAATTGGATCGAGATCCGCCTGCTTGAAATGGTCGGGCTCGCCAAGGACATCTACGCCTTCGACCCGAAGAAGCAGGAAGAGCGAAAACAGGTCAAGCTCGACCCCGTAACGGACGCGGCCTAACCACCAAACACTCGCGATAATTGGGCAAAGGTAGAAGCACGGCTTTTACTTTTGCCCTTTTCGCTTCTAATCTTGGGCTTTTAGCGATGCAGCGGCGAAAATCAGCCATTTTCTTCCTTGTCCTCGGCATATGCCTCAGCGCACTTGCCGTTGCGCTCAATGTCGGCTGGATAATCTTGAGCTTTCGCGAGGTCGTGATGATGATCCTCGGGGTGATCTTTTTTGCCCTGATCATCACCGGCCTCATCCTAAACACCATCTTCCTCGTCCGCGAAATCCGTCGCAATGAGCAGCACGATGCTTTTCTCAACGCCGTAACGCACGAGCTGAAAACACCGATCGCCTCGATCCGCCTTTACCTTGAAACGCTCCGCAGCCGCGAGCTCACACCCGAGCGGCGAGCTGAGTTTTACGACATTATGCTCAAGGATAGCGACCGGCTCCTGCATACGGTCGATGAGGTGCTTCAGGCGAGCCGTGCCCGCACGCGTGATGCCCTTACAGCGAGCGAGCGCATCGATATCGCCGCGGCTGTCCGCGAAGCCGCCGAGGCCGTCACCAAACGCTATGCTCTCGACGAAGGCGAGATACGCATCTCGGCGCCGGCCTCGCCGCTCTTTATCGCGGGCGACCCCGCGGCGATCCAGACCGTTTTCCTCAACCTTCTAGACAACGCAATAAAGTATTCGCCCGATGAGCGTCGCGTCGCCGTCCGTATTCGCCCCTCGAAGGGCGGAAAAATGGTTGACGTCTTTGTTCGCGATCAAGGCATCGGGCTTGACGCGACCGAGTTCAAACGCATTTTCCGCCGCTTTTACCGCGTCAGCGATCGACGTGCGAAGCCGATAAAGGGCACCGGGCTCGGGCTTTACCTCGTCCGCTCCATCGTCAAAAAACACGGCGGCAGCACCCGTGCCCAGAGCAAGGGCCCGGGCCGCGGGACGACCATTCTTGTCCGCTTTCCGGCCGCTGAAACTAAATGAAAATACTTATCGTCGAAGATGAAGAGCACCTTGCCGCCGGGCTGCGGTTCAACCTTGAGGCCGAGGGCTTTGAGGCGAGCGTTGCCGCCGATGGCGAAACGGCGCTCGAACAGATCACCCGTGGCAGCTTTGACGCCATTGTGCTCGATGTGATGATGCCGGGCATCGATGGATTTACGGTCGCCCGCACCTTGCGCGAGCGGAACGACTTTACACCCATTCTGATGCTAACGGCGCTCGGCCGGCCCGAGGATGTTATCAAGGGCTTTGAGGCGGGTGCCGATGATTACCTGCCGAAGCCCTTTGACCTTAACGTCTTTCTCGCACGCATCCGCGGGCTGATCCGCCGGAGCGGCTGGCAGGCCGAGGGCGAAAAACGCGCTGCCGAGGAATACAACATCAATGGCCGCATCATCGACCTCGACAACCTTGAGCTCCGCCACGGCGGCGGTGCCGAGCGGCTAACGCTGATGGAGGCAAAGCTACTTCGCTACCTTATCGAAAATGCCGGCCGGGCCGTCTCCCGCCGCGAGATACTCGACGACGTCTGGGAACTCCACGCCGATACCGACACCCGTGCCATCGATAACTTCATCGTCCGCCTCCGCCGCTATCTTGAGGACGAACCGAACAACCCCCGCATCCTCCAGACCGTCCGCGGCATCGGCTACCGCTTCCAAATGCCTGAATAGTTACCGAAGCAGCGTCCGCGGCAGCGGAAGGTCGCCGTTCGTTCCCCAATTCAACGTCGACACGCCGCCGTCGCCGCTGCGAAGGATCCACCAGTTTCCATCCGCGGGCCGGAAGATCGCCTGATCCCATTTACCGTCGCCATCGTAATCGCCGGGAACGGGAATATCGGTTCCGCCTCCCCAAGCGACCGCACCGACGCCGCCGTCCGAACTTCGGAAGACGTACCAAACGCCGGTCGAAGGCCGATAGACCGCTACGTCCGCTTTGCCGTCGCCGTCAAAATCAGCCGGGATCGTCAGGTCGGTTTCGATGCCGAAATTCTCGATCGTGTAGCCCGCATCCGAGCTGCGGTAGATATACCAAACGCCGGTCGAGGGCCGATAGACGGCGATGTCGGCGATGCCGTCGCCATCGTAATCCGCCGGAACAGGCCGGTCGGTCCCAAGGCCGAACTGAATGATATGGACCGCGTTGTCCGAGGATCGCCGGACGTACCAACTACCGCTCGATGGCCGATACACAGCGATGTCAGCCTTGCCGTCACCGTCGTAATCCGCGGGGACGGGAATGTCATCCGGCAGGCCAAAGTTGTTGTAATACAACGTCTCACCGGTCGGTCGAATAACCCACCAGAGCCCGGTCTCAGGCCGATAGATAGCAAACTCCGCTTTTCCGTCTCCGTTGAAATCGGCCGGAACGATCACATCGTCCGGACGACCGAAAGCTTTCGGGCCGGGGCTGAACGGCGAAAAGTACCAGGTAGAATTTGATGGCCTGAAGACCGAAAGATCTGTCCGACGGTCGCCATTGAAGTCCAATAGATTTCCAGAGGCGACAGCGCAAGCATTCAGCAGGACGGAGAGGTTATCCGAGCCGTAATTCGCCGTTATGATGTCCGGCCGGCCGTCGCCATTCATATCCGCGGATGCGATCGCATTCGGATATTGTCCGACATTAAAAATGCTGACGGATCCTACGATTCCGACGGCATTCGAGCCGCTCAATGCGACCGCTTGTGTTTTTGATCCATTGCCGAGAAAGTCGTCAGCAACCAACGCAATAGGGTTCGAGCCAACGCCTCCCTGCGTAGAACAGGTGAAGCTCCCGTTCTGGCTGCCGGTGCAATTTGTCAGCGAATCGCCGTTATAGTTGGCGGTAACTATTTGCGGAAAGCCTCCGGCTTGTCCGGGCAAGATCTCGACCGCCACAGGGCCCGAACCGGTGTTGAGATTCTGGCTTAGCTGGAAGGTCCCTGTTCCGTTTCCGAAGAAAACTGCGATGCTGTCCGAGCCGAAGTTTGCGACCACGAGGTCAAGATGGCTATCGCTGTTAAGGTTGCCGACCGCGACTGCCGCGGGCTGAGTCCGCGTTCGGAGCGATGGGCCCGCAGTGAACGCTCCGTTTCCGTTTCCGAAAAGCACCGAGACGGTTCCGAGGAAAAAGCTTCCGAAATTCGCGACGACAAGGTCGCGGTTCCCGTCATTGTTGAAGTCACCCGCCGCGATAGAGATCGGCGATGCACCGGCGACAAAGTTTGTCGGTGCGGAGAAAGTCCCGTTGCCGTTGCCGAGCAGGACCGAGACATTGTTCGAGCCCGAATTGGCCACTGCAATATCAAGGAAGTTGTCGCCATTAAAGTTGGCAGCAACCACCGAGAACGGCCCGGAGCCGACCGGAATAAATGCCGGTGCCGCAAAGCCGCCGCCTGCCGTTCCGAGATGGATCGAAACATCATTCGAAACCTGATTTGCTACAACTGCATCGGGGATTCCATCGCCGTTGAGGTCGCCGACCGCGAGGTCCGATGGTGCCGAGCCCGCAGGGAACCCTGCCGGATTAACCGAGGTGAAGGATGGGAAAACGCAGCTCGAACCCGTCGGTGGCTGCGTCGGGACCGTTTCGATCTCAAGGCTCCATCCGCCCGAGATCGAGCCGGAATCGCCTAGCCGCCCGTCCGTGACGAAAAGCCGCCATTCGCCATTTGGGCTGATGCCGTTGAGATTGGAAAGAGCCGCGGAAGAAAAATAAGATTCAGGCGGAGCCGGAGCCGGAAAGAAGTCGGGGATCCTGCTCAAATTCGTCGGCCTAAAGGTTCCGGACACCAACGGCGTCGGCGGAGTCACGGCCGCCTCGTCGTCAAGCGTAATGTTCAATCCCGTCACGGATGCACTGCTTCCAAGATCCGAAAAAACGATCACGCCCGAACCGTTTGGGCTGACGAGCAACATGTCCACGTCTTCCGGATCGGTGTGTGAAAACCCATTCAAGGTCAGCCGCAATCGAGATACCGAACCAGTCAAACCCGAAACATTTATCGCTGTGCCGTAGGGGTCCGAAGGCACGAAAGCTTCATGAAACCCTAAGTAAGCCGAGTTTGAAAAGGTCTGCGGCTGTCCGCTGGTGGTGATCGCAAGCTCCCAGCCTGCACTGATGAATCCACGATTGCCGATCGCATCGTCGACCGCAAAGAGCCGCCACTCTCCATTCGGATCGCTGCCGTTAAAAACCGACGCGAAGCTGTCAGTCGGCGGGATCGGATGCGGTCCCGCAGGTGCGGGCGTAGGGAATACATCAGTAAGCGAGTCGCCGCTCGACGGCTTGTAGGTCCCGGAGAGCGGCGGGTCAAATGGCGACATCGGTGCCGCGGCGTCATCCGCGAACGTATAAACACGGTCGGCCACGTTCGAGCTTCCTCCCGCATCGGCCATAAAGATGAACCGAGCACCCGTTGGGCTGACGAGCAGCATATCAACCTGGTTGAAAAATTCGTGGTTGAACCCTTTTAGCGTCACCTCGACTTTTGTGACCGTGCCGGTCATTCCTGTCACATTTATTGCCGATGGATAAAGTGTGGCCGGTATCGGAGCGGTTAGCGGGCTCGTCAAAGTGTTAATTGTCACCGGCGTCGCGTTGGTGAAGACCGTTCCGCCGCCTTTTGCAGCCCTGGCCGGAAACTCAGGAAGCAATGAAAACACCAATACAAGTGCCGTAAAAAATGCGGCAAAGGCTTTAGAGAGACCAGAAAACACGGCTAACTCCTTGGGCTAAAGGCCAATTAGGGAGTGACGGGGTCACAACGAATGCGGGAATTGTACTCCAATTCTCAGCGGCCTGACAATATTTTTCGGTCGATGACCTTTATCTCCCGGCGCCAGTCGGAGTGGAGGACGAATTGCCACATTTCGAGCTCGGGGAGAAGCGTCGCGGCAAAGCGTTCGAGCTCGCGGTGAAATGAAAGTGCGGGAGCGGCGATGTAAATAAGTGCGGGTTGGTCGGCGATCTCACGCGGGCCAAAAAGCCCGGCCGCCCGGAGCACGCCGCGGCGACGCTGGAGCTCGATCCGCCGCCAGTAATCTGCCGCCTGAAAAACGCTGTCGCGGTCGGGCTGCGACTTTAGCTCGATGATCACCAGCCGCCCGTCGCGGCGAAGCGCCAGCAGGTCAATGCGTTCGCCCGCCGAGCGGAATTGGTTATAGACCGGCGCGAGGATCAGATTGCCGTCAAGCCGGCGGATGTCGCGGCGGAGCGTCGATTCGATCCAGGCCTCGGGCCGCAGGCTGTAAAGTTCGTGTCGCGGCGTTTCGGGCTCGGGGTCGCGATTGCGGTGGAGCAGGTCGAGCATGTCGTGAAAGGCCGCCCGCGTCTCTTCATTGAGCGGCCGTCGCTGCCGCCCGAGCCCGAACCATGCATGCTCCTTGCCGCCGAGCCTTCGCGTTCGCAAAAACGGCAGCCCGCGGAAGCGGAGCGTCTCACCGTGTCGCGAATAGATGATGTCGATCTTGTCCGGCGAGCGTTCGAGCACCTCGGCCGCCAACTCGCCGGGCACAAGCTCATCCGGAAGCGCGAGCTTGCCGGGCTTTTCACGCCAGAGCTCGGCGAGGTTCGGTATCTGCATTCGGCCGAGCGTTTCGGCCTCATCGCGGTCGGTCCAGGTCAGTAGCTCGAGAGAATTGCGATAGCCGGGCCGGAGCAATGCGGCAAGCTTTCTGACCCTCGCGATCTGCCGTTTCTCGCCGGCGATCGCGATGCGGTCAAGTGGGTTCTTTTTTCGCGAACCAAGCTCATCGAGCCGCTTGATCGCCGCCGCGAGCAGTGCCTCGTGGCTCATTCGTCCGGTGACGTCCGCGAGCACGGCCTCTTCGGTTTTGCCGCGGGCGAGCGTTATATTCGCCAGCCTGCCGTTATATGCCGCGAGCGCGACCTTGCGGACACGAGCATCGCGTCCCTCGGCCGCCGCCCGTGCGATCTTCCCGGCTCGCTCAAGCCGCGCCAGCTCGACCTCAAGCCCAAGCTCCGCCGCACTCTGCCGAGGTATCAGCCGAATCGTCTCGCGGCCCACCCCAAGCCCGTCGGCAAGCTCAAGCTCCAGCTCCGCCCCGTCCGCCCTCGCCCCGATGAGTCGCCGCACCCGAAATCCATCCCGTGCAAAAAAGCCGAACCGCCATCGCCCCGCCGCCTCTTCAAGCTCGACCTCATCGCTCCGCAGCGTCAAGACCGTCCCGTCCTCAAACACCCCGAGCCACTCGACCCGCTCGTTGAGCACTTCGCGAATTGAAGCGGGTTCTACCATTCGTGGTTTGCGGCGAAGTATTCCATCATCGCCTCGGCCCAGTCGGCGTAGCCTTTTTCCGAGGGGTGAACGCCATCGGCAAAAAAGCCTTCGAGCTTCATTTCTCGCGGCTGCGGGTAATAGAAAACGCGTTCCATCTCGGCGGTTAGCTGGCGGACGTTTGCGTCGTGTGTTTTTGAGAGTTCCCAGAGAATGCCCTTGATCGGCTGCGGTATCGAGGTGGACATCTTGATCATCGGGCAATTGGAAAGAAAGGTCACTGGCGTGCTCGTCCGTTCATGGAGCAGGCCGAGAAATTCGGTCATGTCGCTGCGAAATCTTCGAGGGCTCGAGAGCTTGAGCACGTCATTTCCGCCAAGCCCAACGAGTGCATAATCGAACGCCCGCTCGGGCACCTGCGGCAGGAGTTCGTCGATCGTCCGCCGCGTTGTAACGCCGCTCTTACCGATCACGTGCCACGCAACCGGCCGCCCGACATGGCGGCTCAGGTGCCGTGCGAATTGCCCGCTTAGTGCACGGTCGTGATCACGTGCCCCGAGCCCCGCGACAGTCGATTCACCGATCACCAAAAGGCTCACCGGCTCGGCATCGCCTTCGCTCTCATTCACAACGCCGGTATTCGACCCGCCCGCCGGTGGCAAAACGCCGATCCGCCACCGCGCATAAAGCCCCTGGGCATAAAGCGCAGGCGAAACGGGAGCCAGCAGCAATGCCGCCGTGAGATATTTCATTTGCCAACGGTTAAGGCTCATTACCTAAAGCGGCACTCGCGGCCGATATGATAAAATTTCGCGAGTCACATGAATTTGTCAACCGCGGCGAAAGCCTTACCTATATTTATACTTTGTTTTTCGCTCCTCAGTGCCTGCTCCGGCCCGAGCGGCGGCAACACCAATTCGGCCTCTACCGGAGCGCAAACGTCGGGCGAATTTCCCTTTGAAATAGCCGAACCGCCGACATATCAAGCAAAGATAGTTATGACGTCGGGCGACGTTGAGCGTTCCTCATTCATCGCCCGCAGCGGCGAACTCCGCCGGACCGATCACCGCCTCAACACGCCGCTCCAGTTGACCGTCATATCCGGCGAACGTGAGGTAATCATTTTCCCCGCACTTGGCATTTATGCCGAAAGGGAATCGGGTGGGGCAGGCCAGCAGCTCGGGATGTCTGAGATCACGAGTTGGCTGTTCTCTCAGCGGAGCTTTGCCGAATTCGAGAGCCTCGGCAAAGAAGGCGAGCTCGATAAATACTCCGTTCGCATCGACCGCGGCGACGCTTCCGAGGTCATCGTCTTCTACGACCCCGCGCTCAAAATGCCCGTCCGGCAAGAGTTCTACAACGTCGCCGACGGCGAACGCACGCTGCAGATGAAGACCGAGCTTCGTGAGGTGACGCTCCAGGTCGAGCCCTCGCTCTTTGCCCTTCCGCCCGACCTCAAACAGGTCGCCGAGCAAGAGCTTTACAGGCAAATGCAGATGGCGATGACCCGCGAGGCAAATCCGCAGCCGTAGCCGCCCGCAATGGAAGAGATACGCAAATTCGCCCGCTACTTCGGCCCATACCGATGGCCGATCGTCGCAGGCATCTTTTTCATCCTCTGCTCGATGAGCTTTGGGCTGATGGTGCCCTCGCTGGTCGGGATGGCGGTCGATGATCTAGGCTCGGGCGTCACCTGGGAAAAGGCTTTCTACTATCCGCTTATCATCCTCGGTGCCAATGGCATCAGCGGTATTTTTCTCTTTTGGCAGCGGCGGCTTTTGATCAATACCTCGCGCCACATCGAGTTCGACATGCGGAGCGATTTCTACGCCGCGGTCGTCCATCAGCCGCTCGAATTCTTTCAGAAGACCCGCGTCGGCGACCTGATGGCCCGGGCGACCAACGACCTCGCGGCCGTCCGCCAGATCGTCGGGCCGATGATCCTTTACACGTTTCAGGCCGTCTTCGCACTCGCCATTACGCTCCCGATCTTGATGAACATCTCCGTCAAGCTGACGCTCCTGATGCTCATACCGCTACCGTTCGTTTCGCTTACGGTCAAGTATCTCGGCCAACAGATCCACGTCCGCTTTGAGAAGATCCAGGAGTTCTTTTCCGATATCACCGCCCGGGCCCAAGAGAACATCTCCGGCGTCCGCGTCGTCCGAGCATATGCCCGCGAGGATACTGAGATCGCTGCCTTCGAACGGCTCAATGAGGAATACGCCACCCGCAATCTTCAGCTCGTGAAGTTCTCGGCGGCGATGCGGCCGCTGCTCTTCTTTTTCATCGGGCTTGGGTTCGTCATCATCGTCGCGGTCGGCGTCCCGATGGCGGTCGAGGGCGAGATAACGGCCGGCGATTTCACCGCCTTTATCCTCTATCTGCAGCGGATGATCTGGTACCTCATCGCTCTCGGCTACGTCGTCAATCTTTACCAACGCGGCACCGCCAGCCTCAAGCGCTTCAACGCCGTGCTTGAAACGGAGCCGACGATAAAAGATTCGCCCGAAGCCCGAGAGCAGCCCGCGATCCGCGGCGGTATCGAATTTCGCAACCTGACCTTCGGCTATGACGGCCGGCCCGTTGTCTCCGATATCAGCCTTAAGATCGAGCCCGGCCAAACGGCGGCCTTCGTCGGACGAACGGGCAGCGGCAAATCGACGCTGCTCAATTTCATCCCGCGGCTCTTGGATGCACCCGAGGGCACGCTCTTTATCGATGGCCGGCCGGCACGAAGTTTCCCCATCGAGCAGCTCCGCCGGGCGATCGGCTTTGTCCCGCAAGAGACGTTTCTCTTCTCCGATACGCTCGCCGCCAACATCGCCTTCGGCTCCGAGCTGGACGCGGAGAGCAAGATCTCGGTTGAAAAAGCGGCCGAGATCGCCGGGCTCGCCGAGGATGTCCGCGGCTTTCCTGATAAATACCAACAGCTCGTCGGCGAACGCGGCATAACGCTCTCCGGCGGCCAGAAACAGCGGACCGCCATCGCCCGTGCCGTTTACCGCGACCCGCGCATTTTAATACTCGACGATTCGCTCTCCGCCGTTGACACGCAGACCGAAGAGGCGATCCTCCGCAATCTCCGCGAGGTCCGCTCCGGCCGGACGACCCTCATTGCCTCGCACCGCATCTCGACCATCCGCGACGCGGACATTATCTGTGTGCTTGACCGCGGGCGTATAATCGAACGCGGCACCCACGAAGAGCTCATCGCTCTCGGCGGCGAGTATGCCGACCTTTATCAGCGGCAGCTCCTGCAAGAGGAGATCGCCGCCACCGATTAAAGCTATGCAGCACGATACAACCGAAGTTGACGCCCGCTTCCGGACGATGATGATCCTCTGGCTTGTTCTCCTTATGTCTCAGGTGATGTTTTTCGGGGTCGTCTTCGTCATCCGCCCCGGCATCCTGAGCCCGCCCATCCAGCCGATGCTCGGCGAAAACCCTCTGCTCGTTTTGATGTTCGGAATACTCGCCTTCCTGAACATCGCCGTCTCATTCTTCTTGCGCAAACGGGCACAGGAACATGCCATCGCCGAACGCAAGATGAGCTACGTAATGACCGGCCTCATCGTCGCCTGCGCCGTCTGCGAATCCATCTCGCTGATGGGCTTCGTCCTCGCCATCGCCTTCGGCTACCAGTACTTCTTTTTCTGGTTCATCATCGGCATAATCGGCATCTTCATGCACTTCCCCCGCCGCCAACACCTCCTAGAAGCCGTCTACGGGAAGTAAAAGTTTCGAAAGTTGCGAAGTTTCGAAGTTTCGAAGTTACAGAGTTGCAGAGTTTCAGAGTTGCGGAGTTTGGAGTTCCAGCTTTGGCTCGTCGTTCTGAGTCCCGGCTTTAGCCGGCCAACGTTAAAGCTCTAGAGTTGCAAAGTATGGAGTCCCAGCGTTAGCTGGCAATCAATGCAGGAGCCCGCACGTTAGTAGGGGCGTTTCATCCAATGCGGAATCCGGAATCTGACAACCGACAACCGACAACTGACTTCTGACGACTGCCTCGCGGCTCCGCCGCCACCGCTTGCAGCAAACTGAGCTATAATGCTCTCGAAAGGGAGCTCATATGCAGGATACCTTATATTATGTATCGCTCATCCTGATCGCGGTGAATGTGTTTTGGGCGGCCATTATGATCCCGGTGAATTTCTATGGCCTTTGCCGAGGCCGCAACGTCGCACGGTGGCTGGCCGATTCGGCATACGAAAAGCTCTTTCGCATCCTTGTCCACGTCTTCACCATCCTTCTGTGCACAACGCTTTACGTCCACCTCGAGCCAACCGAACTTTCGTCCACGCTGACCGTCCTTACGCTCGCTGTCTACGGCTCGCTCGAATACTACGCCGCCCGCTACTTCATGACCGTCCCCGACCCCGACGACCCGATCATCTGATCCGCCCTCACTCGGCGAACGATCAGACATCCACGACCCGTCATTCGTGCTTCGGGTTCACCTTTCGCAAATACAGCGCGCCGCGAGCGTCTTGCCTGAAAGTCGTTTTGATGCATTCGTTCGGCTTCTCGATAATTCGGATTCACACAGGAGATTCATATGAGATTAGATGTTATGCACATTATGCAGGAGCGGCAAAACAGCTGCTGGCACGCTTCGGCACGAATGCTTTTCGGTTACAAAAGAGCCGCCTGCATACATCCGCTTCCGCAGGAATATGACGATGATCAGGGTATCCAGGCCAGTGAGTTCATTGATCTGGCCCGCGACATGGGGCTTGAGACCCTTCCTCAGGTCAACCAGACGTTCAGTTGGCTTTTTATTGATAACAACCTCCGCTCGGTCGGGCCGATCTGGGCAGCCGGGCAATGGAACGGCGTAAATCATATCATCGTGGTTAGCGGTGTTGATGAAGACGGGACCCTTTATGTTAACGATCCGGCATTTGGTGCGCCGGTCGTCCGCGATATGTCCTGGTTCAACGCCAGGATCGATAAGAATGTAGCCATTCCGATGATGTACCTTCCGTAATTGAGCGACAGAATGAGACTTAAGCCCTGCCCGACCGCGGCAGGGCTTTTTCTTTGCCCCAACTTAGCCCTAAAATAAACTTGACAGCAACACACTCAACCTTTATATTCTATAAAGGCTCAAGCGATATTTATAGCGGTATTTATTGGGCGTGTTGAAATTATTTAAGCGGAGAAAGATAAATGAGCAAGATCATCGGAATCGACTTAGGAACGACGAACTCGGTCGTGGCCGTTATGGAAGGCGGCGAACCGATCGTCATCACCAATGCCGAAGGCGGCCGGACGACCCCATCGGTCGTGGCCTTTGCCAAGGACGGCAATCGCCTCGTTGGCCAGGTTGCAAAGCGCCAGGCAGTTACAAACCCTGAGAATACGCTGTATTCCATCAAACGCTTTATGGGCCGCAAGTTTGACGAGGTCCAGGGCGAGATAAAACAGGTTCCTTATAAAGTAGAAAGGGCCTCGAACGGCGACGTCCGTATTGATGCCGAAGGCAAGCAATATAGCCCGCCGGAGATCGCCGCCATCGTGCTCCAAAAGCTAAAGCAATCTGCCGAAGATTACCTCGGCGCAAAGGTCGAAAAGGCGGTCATCACTGTCCCGGCCTATTTTAACGACGCTCAGCGGCAGGCAACAAAAGACGCCGGCAAGATCGCGGGCCTCGAGGTTCTCCGCATCGTCAATGAACCGACGGCCGCCGCTCTCGCCTACGGGCTCGATAAGAAAAAGGACGAGACCATCGCGGTCTTCGACTTCGGCGGCGGTACGTTCGATATCTCTGTCCTTGAGGTCGGCGAAGGCGTTGTCGAGGTCAAATCGACCAACGGAGACACCCACCTCGGCGGCGACGACGTCGATGAGGTGCTGATCAAGTGGATCATCGATGAATTTAAGAAAGATCAGGGAATCGACCTGACCTCGGACAAGATGGCGCTCCAGCGGCTCAAGGAATCTGCCGAAAAGGCAAAGGTCGAGCTCTCGTCCACGATGGAAACGGAGATCAACCTGCCCTTCATCACCGCCGATGCCTCCGGGCCGAAGCACCTTGTGATGAAGCTCACGCGGTCAAAGTTTGAGAACCTCGTCGAGCCCGTCCTCAAACGGCTTATGCCGCCCGTCGAACAGGCGATAAAGGATGCAGGGATCACCGCAAAAGAGATCGATGAAATTGTTCTCGTCGGCGGATCGACCCGTATCCCGAAGGTCCAGGAAATGGTCAAAGAGTTCTTTGGCAAGGACCCGAACAAATCAGTTAACCCGGATGAGGTTGTAGCTTTGGGTGCTGCCGTCCAGGCCGGTGTTCTCGGTGGTGAGAAGACGGATATCCTGCTTCTTGACGTTACCCCGCTAACTCTCGGCATCGAAACGCTCGGCGGCGTTATGACCACAATGATCCAGCGGAACACGACGATCCCGACGCGTAAGTCTGAGATATTCTCGACCGCTTCGGATAACCAGACATCGGTTGAGGTCCACGTTCTGCAGGGTGAACGCCCGATGGCCGGCGACAACAAAACGCTCGGCAAGTTTCACCTTGTCGGCATTCCGCCGGCACCGCGCGGAGTTCCGCAGGTCGAGGTGACCTTTGATATCGACGCCAACGGCATCGTCAACGTCTCTGCAAAGGATGTCGGCACCGGCCGCGAGCAGAAGATAACCATCACATCCTCGAGCGGCCTTTCAAAGGACGAGATCGACAAGATGATGAAGGACGCCGAATCGCACGCCGGCGACGACGAGAAGAAGAAAGCTTCGATCGAAGCTCGCAACCGGCTCGATGGCCTCGTTTACAGTGTCGAGAAGAGCTTCTCTGAAAATAGAGATAAGCTTGACGCGGCCGCAGCGGCTGAGATCGAAACCGCCATCTCTGATTCAAAGACCGCACTCGGCGGCGATGATGCAGACGCGATGAACGGTGCTTTCGAACGCCTGCAGACGGCCTCGCACAAGATCGCGGAGGTTCTCTACAGCCAGGCTGCCGCTCAGCCGGATGAAAATGCGGAACAGGCATCTTCAGCTTCGGCCGGAGCTGAGGGCGACTCGGGCACAGCCTCTTCTTCGGATGATGGCGATGTTATTGATGCAGAATATGTCGATGTTGAAGAGGAAAAGAAGGACTAATTGACTTCGGCACCAGGCGAGGGGCGGCGGCGAGTTGTTTGCAATTAGAATGTAACTCTCGCACCGCCCCTCAAAACTTGTTCGGAACCTTACGATGGCCACGAAGAAAGACTATTACAAGACCTTAGGGGTGAAAAAGGACGCCAAGGCGGATGAGATAAAGAAATCTTATCGCCGGTTGGCGCGCAAGTTTCATCCGGACGTAAATCCGAACGATAAGGTCGCCGAGGAAAAGTTCAAAGAGGTCCAGGAGGCCTACGACGTTCTCTCGGATGAGAAAAAGCGGAAGGTTTTCGACCGCTTTGGTTACTATCACGAAAATCTCGATGCCGATTCGCCCTTCGCCTCGGGCGCGACCGGAGGCGGCGGGGCATCGCCGGGGTTTGATTTTTCAGGATTTGATTTTTCGCAAGAATCTACCGCGGGCGGCGGCTCGAGCTTCCGGGATATCTTTTCAGATCTCTTTGGCGGGAGCGGACAGGGCACCCGGCCACAGCCCGAACCTCCGCGGGCGATGCCGAAACGCGGCCGCGATATCGAGATACCTCTCGCGCTCAGCTTTGAGGAATCTTTTTCCGGCCTGACAACAAATATCACCGTCAACCGCAGCGAGCAATGCTCCCGATGCCAAGGTGCAGGCGACACGGGCGGCCCGCTTGTCCAATGCACAACCTGCAAAGGCACCGGGCAGGTGACGAAAAGCGGCGGAAGGCTTCAATTTGCCCAAGATTGCCCGGATTGCTCCGGAACAGGAAGGCGCCGAACGCCCTGCTCGCTTTGCAACGGCAAGGGAACGACGCCGAAGACCGAGCAGGTAAAGATCCGCATCCCGGCCGGAGTTGATACCGGCTCGCGGGTAAGAATACCTAAAAAAGGCCACGGCGGAAGGCTCGGGGCCGAGCCCGGCGATCTATTTATCGTTACCAACGTCGGCAAAAATCCTTTCCTTACCCGCAAGGGAGATAATGTTTACGTCACCGTCCCGATCACGATCAGTGAGGCAGCCCTTGGTGCAAAGATCGAGGTCCCGACAGTTGAGGGAAAGGCACAGCTAAAAATACCGCCGGGAACAGAATCAGGCCAGAAGTTCCGCCTCCGCGAAAGAGGTTTCCCGTCGCTCAGGAACCCAAGCCTCCGCGGAGATCAGTTCGTAGAAGTAAAGATCGCCATGCCGCGAGTTATCTCAGAAGAAACAAAAGACCTGCTCCGGCAATTCGAAAAGCTAAACCCGGAAAATCCGAGGAAGGTTATGGGGTTGGAGTGAGTTGAGAGTTGCGGAGTTTCAGAGTTACAGAGTTTCGGAGTTTCGTAGTTGCAGAGTTGCAGAGTTGCAGAGATAGGAAGTTTCGGAGTTTCGGAGTTGCAGAGTTGCAGAGATAGGAAGTTTCGGAGTTACGGAGTTTAGGAGTTATGGCGAGCTTTGCGCGGTTTGAGGACATTAAGGCTTGGCAAAAAGCTTTGGAATTGACGATGCGTGTTTATCGCATGACATCCGACAGTTCGTTTTCCAAAGATTTTGGTCTTCGTGATCAGATCCGCCGGGCTGCGGTCTCGACCATGGCAAACATCGCTGAGGGACACGGACGAAGAACGAATTCAGAGTTTGCCAACTTTCTAAATCTTGCACGAGGTTCTGCCGCCGAAGTGCAGTCACATTTGTATGTAGCGAAAGGGCTTGGGTATTGCGGCGAGGAAGATTTCCGGGAAATGTATGGCCTTGCAAATGAGGTGTCAAAAATGACCCTATCTCTCGCAAAGTTTCTCCGCGAAAGTGAGAAAAAGGCTGCGCAAAACTAAACCGGCCTGAAACTCCGGAACTATCGAGTTACAGAGACCGGGTAACAAACAGACAACTCTGCAACTCTGTAACTCCGCAACTCTGAAACTCTAAGAACGATGAAGAAGCGTGTCAAAACATACACAATAAGCGCCGTGGCGGAGATGTATGAGATACATCCGCAGACGCTTCGGATGTATGAGCGCGAGGGGCTCTTGAAGCCCTCGCGGTCGGAGGGCAACACGCGCCTTTTTGAAGATAGCGATCTCGAACGCCTTGAGGTGATTCTATCTCTGACCCGCGACCTCGGCGTCAATCTCGCGGGCGTTGAGATCATCCTCAATATGCGGGAAAAGATGGACGCGATGCAGCGGGAGTTCGAGCGCTTCTTTGACTACCTCCGGCTCCATGCCGATGAGTTCGTCCGCCGCGGAAGTGAAAGCCCGACCGACGCACTCATTCCCGTCTCCCGGGTCCGCCGCTTTGACCCTTCGGAAGAAGACTAATCGGACGCATTTCCTCCGCCTCACGGCCAAGCCGCACGGCCCGGCCTCGATTTCCTTTCCGCTTCGAACGGTGATAGATTTCCCCGCGTGAGCGAATCTGACGTCAGGCTCGGCCTCAGGGAAAACATCGGCCAATTTACATTGCTGGTCGTCGTAAATGCTTTTGTCGGCGGCATGGTCGGGCTTGAGCGCTCCATCTTGCCGCAGATCGCCGAGGCCGAATTTGCCATCGCCGCAAAGACGGCCCTGCTCTCCTTTATAGTAGTTTTTGGCGTCGTAAAGGCGTTTACCAACTACTTTACCGGAGCTCTGGCAAATAGGCTCGGCCGCCGCAACCTGCTGATTCTCGGCTGGCTCTTCGGGCTTCCTGTTCCGCTTATATTAATGTATGCCCCGAGCTGGAACTGGATAATTGCCGCCAATGTTTTGCTCGGCATCAATCAGGGCCTTACCTGGTCGAGCACGGTTGTGATGAAGATAGACCTGATCGGCGAGCGCAACCGAGGACTCGCAATGGGGCTCAACGAATTCGCCGGCTACGTCTCGGTCGGGGCTATTGCCTTCATTACCGGCTGGGTGGCGGGTGAATATGGCCTCCGCCCCTATCCTTTTTATATAGGCATCGTGATGGCCGTTATCGGGCTGGCGATGTCCATCTTTCTCATTCGCGATACCCGCCACCACGTTGCCCGGGAGAGCGAGACATCGCAGGTGGCAAAGCTCCGCAGCGTTTTTTGGGATACGACCATCCGCGACCGGAATCTCGGCTCGATAACACAGGCCGGGCTGGTCAATAACCTTAATGACGGAATGGTCTGGGGCCTTCTGCCCGTAATACTTGCGGCAAAGCGGTTCTCGCTTTCCGAGATCGGTGCCGTAACCGCCATCTACCCCGCCGTTTGGGGTTTCGGCCAGCTATTTACCGGAAAAATGGCCGACCACTTCGATAAAAAACGTATGCTCTTCGTCGGGATGCTGCTCCAGGGCATTGCGCTTCTCGTAATGCCTTTTGCCGAGACCATTACCGCCTATATCGCGCTCGCAACTCTTCTCGGCTGGGGCACGGCGATGGTTTACCCCACATTTCTCGCCTCCATTGCCGAGATAACTCACCCCGAGGACCGCCCAAAAAGCGTCGGGGTTTTCCGGCTCTGGCGCGACCTCGGTTATGCCTTTGGCGCCATCCTTACCGGGATCATCGCCGATGCCTTTGGCCTTTCTGCCTCCGTCATCGTCATCGCCATCCTCACAATCCTCTCCGCCGCCATCCTCCAACTCCGAATGAACCTGCCGAAGCTCGTGCCAACCTCACACGCGAAAACTTAAGGCCGCGGACACACCTTTACCGCTTGTGGGACATGCCTTTCGGCAAATGGGAGGCGGGTTATTTGGGGTTATCTGCGGCCTGTTTGGCTTGGGAAATGTGTTTGGGTAGGTGAGGGTGGGTTTTAGGAGACAGTTACGGGATAGTTTGGCGAGAAGTTGCCAAACTCGGCATTCTTACGGATGAATACCGCCCTGATCTCGCCGGATTCCGGTTGCCCGGGAGCCGCCGGCGAGATCTGGACCGTGCCCGGAAGGTTCGTCAAAAAAGCAACAGGTGTGAAATCGCCGCCCGCGCGTCTGTATTCGACCCGCATGCCGGTCATTCCCTGCATACTGCCCTTAAGATTTACCGTATAGCCCGAAGCGACCGAAGGCTTGAGCTCCGGAGCGACCAATTCGGGAATAACGTCAGACTTTTGGGCACCGACAATCCCCAGATCCTCGCCGATGGCTTCCGTATAGCCCGGCAGCGAGACGATAAGGTCGCGAAGCTCAAAAAGCTGCGTTACAACTCCCCGGGTTAACGCGGGAGCACCGGCCACAGCGAACACCGGCGGAGCTCCGGCGGGATCGCCCGTAGGCGTGCCGCTGAAAACTTCGTCGCGCCATTGTGTGACCGACTGCATCGTCGTCTTGGCCGATTCGTGAAACGTAAAGGCCGTAACGAAGCCGTCGCAGAGGTCCTGTGCCGCCGCGACCTGTGCGGGGTCAAGCCCCAAGGCAACGGCGTAACCGTCTATCTTGTTCTGAAAGTTCTGGACCAGCACGAGCTGCTCCGCGAGTGATGTTGGCCACCAATTTTTCTTGGCCATATGTTTATAGTCTCCTATGGTTTTTTGGATTAGGAGCTACAGGAGATCACATCACCTGAAACGGAAGGCAGAAGTAAAACTTCGGTCGCCGTTGGCAGGAGATAGGGAGCCTCCGGCAGACCCAATTCGATTTTTTACACAAGTCACCAAAATCTGTCAACAATTTTTTTTGCCCGCACCTCTCCGCCCGCCCCGCGGCCAGAGGACCCGCGGGCAATTTTTGCCGCCGATCTCGCTCAGCGGGCTAAACCGCCTGAACACAATAAGTTGAGGTGACCCGAAACCACCCGCACAACTAATTGTGTTTCCCGCACGCCGCCAGAACCGCCAAAAACAACCCAAGATCCCCACCAAAAACCGCCCAAAAAACACCCGAAAAAAAAATAAAAAGGCCCCAAAATTCTTCTCTCCTCAACCGCCTCTCAACCCTCTTTTCTCACCACTCGCCACTCAAAAAAAGTCACTCGTCACTCACCACTCGCCACTAAGAAAAGATCCCTCGACACTCAAACCGATCCGCAACCCCTCAGTCTGACTTTTTGTCTCTTGTCCCTTCGCTCTCGTCACTCGTCACTTGTCACTCGTCACTCATCGCTAAGAAAGTGATCTCCGTGGCGAAAACATTCCCGCTAAGAGTTCGCCGCCCGGTCCGCAGAGATCATTTCCCGGCACAAATAATTCATTTCTGGGGACAAATAATTCATTTGCGCAAACGAATAATTCATTCCTGAGCCGAATAATTCATTTGCGCAAACCAATAATTCATTTGCGCAATTGCGCACCTCATTTGCGCAAACGAATAATTCATTCCTGCAATTGCAGAATTCATTTGCGCAAGCTCAGAAATGATTTGCGCAACCCAATAATTCATTCGCGCAAGCTCAGAACTCATTCGCGCAAGCCCATTTCTCCCCAATCCCGCCCATTTTCGATCAAAATGAACGAATTTCGAGGAATTCACAAATTACACCGAATCGTTACTTGAGAAATTAAAAGCCGGACCATTCGGGTGTTTACGGATTGCCGCCGAGCCAACGGGTAATTCCATTTCGAAGCTCAGGAACAAGTCGGTCCGGAACGTTCCAGATGGTTCGCTGTTTCATCTTCCCGCGGATGGCGTCAGCAACAGCCTGTGCGGAATCGTCCCACCAAGGATGCATCTTGAGATGATCGGTAGGTGCCGCAGCCCGAAAGTAAAGATCGCGATTCTCCTCGTACCATTCTAGGACGACAGCCCAACCGTAAAAGCCCGGATCGTTCCCACCACTCGGTGCGTAGAAAAAGACTATCGTATCGCCGGCCTGCAAGGACGCGCCCTTCGGCAACCCTGTCCTTACCGGCCAAGACCAACGCTCGCCCTCCCATATCTCAATCCGAAACCGTTTCGGAGCCCAGCTTCTCTGATTCAACTGATACATCCAAGTTGCCATATTAATCTCCCAATATCGACTCAACACGTCTATTCCATCCGAGCACGAAACACCTTTGGGTTTAACTCCAATAGGTTTTCTACCGCTCCTGCCGCGACGAGAATTGCATAGATGTCAAGTTCCTCAATCTCTTGTTCGTTTTCGACAAATGATGAAAGGTAATTAAGAGACTGCGGCTCAATGCCAATTCGTTTGCATACGATATGCGCGACGGATTCGGCTTCGATCTCCATCATGTCATCAGCCTTATATGTGCGGTCCTTGATCTTTAGTTTTTTGTCTCGTCCGAGATGCCCGAGAAACACGTGGCCTAGCTCGTGAGCGAGCGTAGCAAATTGGGTCGGGGGCGTATGGTTCTTATTGATATTGATCCTGTAAGTGTTCCCCACTTCCTCCGAGCGAGAAAGAATTCTCACAAGCCCCGCATGGGCATCGCCCTGATCGACTTCAAACCAATTGATTCCTTTTCGGGCAAGTAAAGCTTTGAACCGATCGAATGAGGCCGCATCTAGGCTTCCAATGGCGGTGAACGCGAATACATCACGGGGCAAATCCGCTCCTTCCGTATCGACTACATCGTAAACAAAGTCTACCGGTGCAAAAGGCCTCATGATCACAAGCGGACGCGTACCTTCCTTCGGAAATCTTCCGAATTTTTCCCGCCAATTTCGCGCAGACATCGCGTATTTCAGCCCCGGTTTCTGGATCTGCAAAAGCATAGCATTGAATGGTGCCATATGGCGTAGCCGAATCACGAAATCTAGAAGTTCCTTATAGTCCTTGCTCGTTTTGTAAAGACGCGACTCAGCTATCAGCTGATCAAGCAGCGATCGGGCTTCTTGGGCATCGAACAATGATAACTGGTCAGCCATTGCTTCTGGATTCTTTATCAGATTTAGATTCGCCAACAAACACAAGTACTGATCGAAACAAGGTCATTGCGATACCTGCGGCTGCTTCGAGGTAGGCGTTCCTGGTCCGGTTCTTTGGTTTGGCGATCAATATTCTTTTCTCATCTACTGGCAAATAGCGTTCCATTGCCAAGACCTTATCGGCAAGTGCGGCGTTCGTCTCCCAAAGCTCTCTTGCGTACACAAGATCCAGGAGGCGAACTCGCTCGCGTTGAGAATGCAAAAACGATTCGTGTTCGCTTCCCAGTATCGAAGATTCATGCAAGATCGGTTCGGAATGTTCGTGCCACTTCGGTTTGCCGCGTTGGTAGGTTATGAAATGCTGCTCGTCGTCAAAAATATCCTTGCATTCATTGACTGGGATCATTCGCGAGATTTCAATAACCCGCGAACCAAGGAAATGGCTGTTGAACTCGTTAACGTCGTTCGTTTCAGGAGCGACGTAATAGGTATCGGGAGCCGTCTTTGAAAGTTCGCGCAGGCGTTGGTGTTGTTGGTTGTTGTATCGTCGGTGCAGAGAGATTCGGAAGTAGGGGCTTGGGTAAAATGGCTTGTTCTTGCGGTACTTTGCATTTGCACCAATCAAATAGTCGCTAAGTTTGAATTGATAATAGTTCGGCACGCCTCTTATTGGCAGCATCGCGTCCCATCCTTTTTTGGCCTCCTGCTGCAGAGAGGGCAGTATTGGCACAGCGGTCATCCCGTACCAACTCCGGCTTGCTTGCTCGTGGAGAAAGGCAAAACCAAAAGTAAACTCAGAAATTTCCGAAAGTCTCATTTCTACGTTGTGATTTCCTGCGCACGTTGGAGGCACTTTGAGACGAGCTCGATGACGGTCGGCGTTTCCGGCGTTGGGCTCGCCCGCGGACAGGTCCCTATGACGTTACGCCAGACGCAGTTTTTCGAGTCGCGAATGAATCGCTGAAGGCTGTCGCTCCAAAATTGCGGCAATTTCGTTGATAGCTCGTCGCTCGGTATGCATTGTCCTAAGTTGCTCGTCTTCCTTGTCGCTCCATTTCTCGTAGGCACGCGGGTATGCTTCTTTGATTTCCTGTAGCCTATTAACATGACTGGAAGTCTCGCCGTTTAGATTCAATGCCTCCTTGGCCGCATTGAAAATATCCAAATACGTTATCTCGGGATGTCCGTCCACAATCTGAGTGTAACTCTGCCCGTCAGCGATTAACTCGAGGATCACGATAGATTTTGCGGAAAGCTTTGCCATAATTACGAATCAAGACATCAACCGGTTAACCCTGATTCACAAAGACCTCATCAAACTCCGGCCTACTCAATACCGTGGAGAACCCGCCAACCGGCATATCTTTATGTTTGTACACTCCGGTGTAGGCGAGGCTCAAATCTTCGTAACGCTTGAACCCAAAGACGGCCTCGTTCATTCTTGCCTCGTTAAATAGATTAAGGCTGACCATCAGCTCGAAGTCCTTCTTTTCAAGACCAGTAACCTTGCGGAAGAGTTCCGGTTCTAGCTCGGTGATCACGTCCTTAAGGCTGCGCTCACGGTAATCGGTGAGATACATGAAAACTGGAACTCGGGTCGCGAACTTGAGCAACTTCTGGCGGATCTGCTCTCGCTTGGATTTCAGTTCCTTCTCGTCTTCCTTCAGTTGTCTCTTCTCGTTGTCAGTTAGGTCTTCTTCGTTTGCTTTGGTTTTAGCTTTCTTGACCGCATCCGATTTGTTAATGATCGTCTCAATGTCTTGATTGAGAGCACGGAAGGCTTCGATCTTTTCGAGGGCGGCCATCGCTTCGGCGTTTGCCATCAATTTCTTGAGGGTGTCGTTATCGACGTTTACCAGAACAGCCGCTTGCCAGCGCCGTGCAAGCAATGTTGCCGTCGACCCGCTCATTGCCATTTCTAGCACTTCGCCAGCATTGATCTCCTTCATTGCGTAGCCGTCGTATGCAATGACCGGCAGGAACTGAATAAACTCGGCAACTTTCTTTTCGAGATCGTAGTCACCTACATCGAGCTTTGAACTGTACTCCGAGATTTGCCTCAACGCACGATCCGGGGCAAAGTCAAAAACATAACATTCCTTCTTGATGATCTCTTCTCGATTGGGAGAGTTCCCATCCGGATTCTTGATCGTCCAGGGTGACTGAACTCGGAACGCCGATTGGAAATATGTCTCGGGGCTCGATGTGCTGCGAAGCATGAAAATGCCGGTCCAAGGCCGAACCGTAACGCCCGTCGTAAGCTTTCCGCACGTAAGAGTTATCGTTTTCGATTTCAGCGGATTGCCCATCGCATTCAGAACCGGCGGTAGCGCATTGTTACCGGTTCCGGCGCCCGTGCCAGCACAAACGACGACCTTGTAATCGCCATAGAACTTCTTGTTTTGCGGCTGATCGAGAAGGTTCCGCATTGCAAAGCAAGAATTGACGCGCGGCAGGAACCAGAGTGTGTGATTGAGAAGATTCCGAAGCGGCATATGCGAGAACGGCATCGCCGGCTTCTCAGCACGCATTTGCAGATCGTCCACGAGCATGTCGGCGAACTGGCCGCGCATCAGGTCGAGCCATTTCTGGACGTACTCCTCGTATTTGAATTTCGCAGTGTCGCCCTCGCCCTCGGCCGAAAAGAAGAGGTTGAGGTCAAATTCCTCAAACTCGCCTTTTAAGGCGATCTCGCGGATCTTATCCGGCAGTTTGTAGGTCATCATGACCATTCGGGGCAGCGGCAAATACGGATTGTCGCTGCCTTTCCACTCGGCCTTAGCTCTTTGTTCGTCCGAGTATGTCCAGTTATAAATTTGGTCCTCCAAGAACTCGCCGTTGGCGATGGCGCGGAAGGGAGTGCCCGACAGGTAAAGATAATGATTCGTGGTTATCGGCATCAGCTCTTCGCTGAAGTATTCCTGGCCGCCCGATAGCTTGGTCTCAACTTCGCCGCTTTCTTCCTCGTCGCTCTCGAAAAGCCCTTTTGCCCTGTCCCGCCACGCTCCGAAGTGATATTCGTCCAGTACAACGCAGTCCCAATTCATTGCGTGTACCCATTCGTTCTTTGGTTTGATGCCTCCGGCAGAGTTTTTACCGAGATAATCCTGAAAGGAGCCGAAACAAACGATCGGCTTCTTCTTATTCGCCTGCGCAAATTGCAATTCACTTGTACGGGAGAGGAACTGCCAGCCTTCGAAATCGACGTGCGACTTTAGATCCTCTTCCCAAGCCGATTCCACGGCAGGTTTGAATGTGAGAACGAGGACGCTCTTCCAACCCATTTTCTTTGCAAGCTGGTAGGTTGCGAAGGTCTTGCCGAAGCGCATCTTTGCGTTCCAGAGAAAGTGCGGGACCTTACCGTCGGTGATCTTCGCTTGTCTGAAATAATTCGCCGCTTTTTCAACCGCCTCTACCTGTTCCGGCCGCATTTTGAAGCTCTGCTCACGGCTGAGTTCGTAGGCTCTGCGATCGCGAACGGCATTTATAGCAGCTTTAACTTCACTTAGCTTGCAGACAAACCACTCGCCCGCGGCATGAGGAACGTTAGCGCTCCTCAGATACCGATGAACGTCATGATCCGTGAAAACAGTCCCGTCCTTGCGCAACGCAGACTCTTCCCGGACTATCTTATAAGTTGGATCGCCCGGGGTGACGATCGGATACTGTTCGGCAACACGCGTCGCGGCATCCCGAGTCGTATAGCCGATCTTCAGCATTCCTTTGTGTTGAGGATGCGTAGATTTGTAGGCGTAGATCGTCGGTGTCGCTTCTGGTTTCTGCGGGAAAAATTTCTCTGGCATGATTTTAGAACAGCTCGGGCTGCATCGGGCGCACCGTCGAATCGATGAAGTCCACCTCTTCATCCGACAGGCCATATCGGCTAGCTAACTTTGCGTCATCCCAACTTCTTTTCATATCCAAGACTGGTACAAATGCGAACCGTTCCTTCGTGATGTCCTGAGAGTATGAAAGCTGAGATATCAGAAACCGGACAAACTTAGTCCTCAAATAGTCCGCAAGGTTCCTTGCCTCGCTCTCAGACTCGTACGCGCCCGCCACCAGGTATGTCTCCGTACACACCGTTTGGGGGGGTAAAATTTCTACTTTCGAGAGAACCCGCCTTTTTCCTTCGTTATCAGGTTGGCCGCCGTGATCGTAAGAAACTTTGGATGTGATGACTTTCCACTTCCCAATCAGGTCTCGGCCGACCGAGACTGTGCCTTCTTCGATCTTCCCTTCGCCTCCATTCCAAACAAGGGTGACTTCTCCTCTACCCGTAGGGCGAGCATTTGTCGGAAAACCGAACGGTTTCCTGCTTGAGACTTGATCGGCCATGCTTAGTTCTTTTCGTGCGAGTATTTTGCGAATAACAGAGACGGCTTCGCCATATCGGACCAGTTTGCCGAATTCGTTAAGCGGTCGTACTGACTTCGAGGACTTTCCTCTATGGATGGTTTCGATCTCGCAGTCGCCCGAAGACCCCGACGCCCATAGAAAATAGGAGACGCCGCCAGCAATATCAACGCCAGGAAATACTTCCGAGGCGTCAACAAAATCAACGATTTTCCTCATCTGCGCGTCATTCAGCATTGCTTCCCGAAAGGGGTCTAGCCCCTTCCCACCACCAAACCAACGTGACGGGGTAATCATTACGAGAAATCTGGGGTTGATCTTCTTTGCCTGCGTGACGAACTCATGATAAAGCGGAGACGCACTTGTCCCGTGGCCACCGTCGCTAAGCTGATAAGGAGGGTTGCCGATAATGACATCAAATCGCATATTGAAAATCGCTCCTGGCTTATGTGTATGAATCAACTCGTATGCGTGCGTTTCTAGGTGATCCCCCCGAGCATATTCTTCCTGGCTCGCACCACAGTACGAACATTTCCCGTTTCGCCAGATGTGCTCGGTCCGCTCGAATCGAATATTGCCATCCGCATCCCTAAACCTACAAATTGAGAACTCACCACTGGCTGTCTTTGAGCAGTAAAGCGTTCGTCGCGACATCAGTGCCGTTAGTTCGGTTATGGCGATGCCATAAAGCTGGTTCCTGAAAATGTGATCGATCCGTTTTTGGAGGTCCGGGATATCTTTCTCAAGTCCTTTAAGCAGCCGCTTGGCGATCTCGCGAAGAAAAACTCCCGTCTTGCAGCACGGATCAAGGAACTTTGCATTCTTGTCGGACCAAAGCTCCACCGGGAGCAGATCAAGCATCTCGTTCGCCAGACGCGGCGGCGTGAAAACCTCGTCGCTCGAAAGGTTCGCAAGGCATGACAAAACATCAGGATTGTACTCAGTCCTCATAAGCACTGGATAGATCGAGATAGTGCACGGGCGGAAACTCCGCAACCGACTTCGGAATAAAGGCTTCCTCACCCTGATCGGAAAACAAAGGCCCGTCACCGATGCGATTTACAAGATGTTCGAACAAATAGTCATGCCGCTTGATGCGCTCGCGATCGATAAATGACCAGTGTGAAAAAACTATCGCGTTGCCGTCATTCTTCAAACTGTCGAGCGTTGGGCGACCATTCTGCTCCAATAAATTCTGCTCAGATGGCACCGTTTTTAACGTCAAAGCATCACCGTGAAGAATGTTCCGGTTAAGTACGTATCTGATCGAATCAAAAAACCTGTAATCAGTATCGTTACCAAACAGCTTCCGATACCGCTTCTCAAAAAGATCGAACAGCCTGTGCCTCGCTTCGATCACATTGTCTTCAAGAATATCGATTCCGTAGATGCATGCGAGTCCCAACAACCCTTGAGTTTCAAACTCGGTCCGGCTTTTTTTGTATTTCCTTTCGACGGCGTCAAGTTTCCGCTCAAGTATCGCTTCCAAGAAGTTCCCGTGCCCACAAGCCGGCTCCAAAAACCTCGAATCGATCCGCTCGGTCTCGTCCTTTACAAGATCGAGCATTGCGTTGACCTCACGCGGGTTCGTATAAACCTCGCCGTGGTCTGTTACCCGAGTTCTTGATTTTACCTGTCCGCTTATCATTATTTGGCTATTGCCATATTTGCATAGCTATGCTGGCTAGATCGTCAGCCCGAGCGTTGATGGCCTCTTCATTCCAATCTTCTTTCTCAGTATACTCCGTGGTAAGTTTTAGATGAGAATGGGCCTTTAGGGCTTCGCGCTTCTTCGGCCAAGTTCCGTTCTTCATACTAGAATTCAACGAGCCGGTAACGAGTGTGAGATTACCGAGCGTTTTCAGCTTACGATTCCGTTCCAAAATCGCGCTTTCGTCCATTACCGCAAGAGGCCAGTTTTCTTCCCAGTTCTGAGGAAGCAAATGTTCAACCGAATAGCTCTTTGAGCTCAATGCCTGAATATCTTCCTTTGCATTGTCGAGTTGATATAGCGCGATGCAGAATAGAACCTCGTTCGCATTCTTGTTACTGATCGGCGTCTGAGAAAATGCTTTCGCAAACTCGGTGTCATTCGGCTTCCGATTTCCGTCATCCTTGAATTCTCCAAGAACTGTTTCAAGTGCCTCAGCAGATACCTCGCCAATGTCCTCCAGGTACTTAATGATCTGTATGAAAACGTTGTTGTAATTCTTCGTCGTTAACTTACACACCTGTCGGCGAACGATGTAGCTTTCGATGATCCTTAGCATTTTTTCGAGTTCTGCCTTGTCAGTATGCCTGCCGTATAAGAACAAGATAAGCGGATAAACGGTCGTCATGTCAAAATTTTCGATCACATGAAAGAAGCGTTTCTCATGTTCCGAAAATCTGATCAAATTAAGGTCGGTTGTGTCGGGGAAATCAAAGTAGATTTCAGCGTTTCTTTTAATCTCTTCAAGAATGGCGACCTTTTCCACCAACGACCTGCTTGAAAGCCAGCCCTTATATTCCTTGAATAACCTGTCGAGTTCGACGGGTTTCTTTGTTTGTGTGATCAGGTAGCAATACAAAAGAACCTCAATATTCGTTCGCGTAAAGCGGCCGGATGTTTTGTTCTTATTCCAGAATTCAATTTGATCATCGTCAGCCTCAAAAATAGGCTCCCATAGCGATTCATAGTAAGAGCGGATTTCTGTCTCGGAGAAGATAAAGTTCTTCAGAAGCTCGCCTGTAGTCAGCCGAACCCCAAGGGAATTGATCGTGTCGAAGATCTCCTGTTCATCATCCTCCGCTGAAAGAAGCATACTGATCAGCGGGACCTTAGTGAGTAGAATCTGGGTAAGTATGTGCAGCTGCTCATCCGAATGTTCGACTAATTTGCTTTTGAAGTGGTCATAGCACCTTAGTATGCGATGCTCCTGGTTTGGCAGGTCCGCTCGGCCGGTGCCGTTTATAACGGCGTCAAAATACGGCTTGTCAATTTTGGAGTGATATATCCGAGTGTGACGCGCTCCGCGGGAATCGGTAAATACCAGTAAGTCGTTTACATTCTTGACTAAGTCCGGGAACTCGGACTCGGTCGAGACCGAGTCCGCTATTGCCTTAAAAAAGATCGCAAAAGTCGTTAGCCTCTGTTGCCCATCAATTACGTCTTTCTGTTGCTCCCCGATCTCCTTGGCCTGACGCTCCTTTGTGATCAGGGTGCCGATAAAATGCTCCTTTCCAATATTGCCGGCTGCAATTGATTGCGCTGTCCGATCAACGTGATCCCAGAGCACGTCCCAGTTTTCCTCGTCCCAGACGTAGGACCTCTGAAAAAAGGGCACGACATACTGAAGATTTGCGGAGAAAAAGGAGTTCAGAAATGCTTTGCTTGCGTTAATCATACTTGAGAGCTTTTGAGATTCAGATTTTCCCTGCCCGGAAATGTCGATTTGACAAAGTTTCTGCTACGCGGCGAACAAGAGAAAGGTCTCACTCTTTCAAGCAGATAGCTGGGAGTGAAGCGATGCTCAGATATAGAGCGGCGTCGACATTATTTCGCCGCTTATCGGCCGCTTTCCGGAGTTTCTTCTCGAGAGATTCCTCAATTTGGGCTTTTGCTTTTTTCGGCATGTTGGAAGTCTTTTGTTGGGGATTCTACACCGAAAAGCCGGGAGGGCAAAGCGCTTTCTTTGCCTCGTGTTATTGGGCCGCTCGGGGCGATTGGGAAAGCCGGGTGGAAATGCCGGAGTTTTAGCGGCCGCAGGTTAATGTTTTGGTAATGGGTTTGGGCTTTACAATTGGTGGGGATTCTTTGAAAATAGGTGGCGTCCTCAAATTACATTACAGATTGGAGATCCCCTTACGTTTTGGGCAGAACCTGTATGAGCAAGTTTGCACTTCTCTTGGTTTGTTTTCTTTCTTTATCTACAGCATTTTACGGCCAGGACCTGGATGAGGTTGTCATCTCCGGGCGGGTCGTGGATACAAACGGGCAGGCGATCGCCGGGGCCACGGTAACTGCCCGGCAGACCGCGACCGGGCAAGAGCGGACGGCGACCACAAATTCCGATGGCCGCTATCGGTTGATAGAGCTTCCGCCGGGGCCATATACCATCAGGTTTGCAGCCACGGGCTTCGGGGCAAAGGAGCGGGTCGAGTTAAATACCATCTCGGGCCAGAGTCTCCAGCTTGATATCGATCTCTCGCCGGCAGACGTCCAGGCCGAGACGACCGTCACCGTAGATGACTCGGATGCACCCGTAATTGATACAACGCGGACAATTGTCGGCGGAACGATAGAGCAAAGAGAGATCGAGGAACTGCCAAATACTACCCGCGACGGATTGGACCTCGTCCTGACGCTCGGCGGAGTTACTGAGGAGCCGCTTTCAAACCGCGACCTCTCTTTTGATAAAGGCGGCCGTACTGAATCGGCCCCGAGCAGCGGATTGATCGAGGGCGGTGTCTTTGCCCTCTCCGGCGGTGCCGCTTATTCAAACAACATCACCATCGATGGGCTTGATAACAACGACGACCGAGTCGCCGGCATCCGTTTCCAACCTTCGGTCGAGAATATCGCCGAGGTACAGGTCGTTACCAATCAATTCTCTGCAGAGTATGGACGTGCCTCGGGCGGCCGCGTAAATATCAGGACGCGTGCCGGTTCGCGGCGGTTTGCGGGAAGGCTTTTTTACTTCTTTTCAGATGAAAGCCTCAACGCAAATACCTGGAGCAATAACCGCCGCGGCGTCCCGCGTTTTAACTTTCAGCAGCACGTTCCCGGTTTCACATTCGGCGGCCCGGTCCCGGTCGGCTACTTTAAAAATAAGACAAGTTTCTTTACGTCTTATGAATACGACTACATCTTCGACTCGACCATAACCGATACCTACATCCCGCTAACTGTTAATCCGGCGTTCCCGCTTCCGGCACCGAATTCGAGCGAAATAATAACGGATTTTGGCTCGCAGCTTGGCAGATATATTGATGGCTCGGACACCCCGCGAAAGCAGCACCGCTTTACCGCCCGCGGCGACCATAACTTTAACGCCAATCACTCGATAACGGTCAACTATCAGTTTGGGAAAACTAACGACCTCCGGCAGTTCAACGGCGGAAACCGCCTTGCCGAATCGCTTATCGGACGCCGGACCGAGACGCAGGCAATTAACGGCACCTATAATTGGGTCATTAACTCCAAGGCCGTAAATCAGTTTCGTTTTCAATATTCGACGCTCAAGCCGGACTTCCAGGCGGTCGGCCAATTTGTAAATCCGGTTGTGCTGATCAGCTTCCGCGAGCCCGGATTGACCTTTAACACGACGCTGGTCGCAGGTTCATCAACGCTCGGGACATCTGCACGCGATGAGGGCCGCTGGCAACTTCAGGATACTTTCACCTACGTTGCCGGAAACCACTCGCTGCGGTTTGGTTTTGATGTTCAGCGGGTCGATTCGACCTTTATCGACCTCAACGATGCGACCGGAACATTCAACTTTGCCGATCCGCTTGCGGCGACAACAGTTCCGCAGTGTTTGACCGATCCGACGCAGCCGCCCGGGCCGACAAATCCGCGCATCCGCGGCGGTGTAAATACTTTTCCGCGGAGCTGCGTTGTCCGCTATCGGCACAACTTCTTTACGGATTCTAATGTCGTCAATACATACACCGGGTTTTTCATTCAGGACGATTGGCGGCTCCGGAATAACCTTACGCTCAGTCTCGGCCTTCGCTGGGAACGCGAAACCGTTATTGAGGACAACAACAACTTCGGCCCGCGTGTCGGGCTTGCCTGGTCACCGTTTAAGAATGGAAAAGGCGTTATCAGATTTGGTGCCGGCATCTTCTATAATCGCGTCCTGCTCCGGACGGTCGATGATTACCGCCGCGGATTGAATGAGATCATCTTTGACACGAATCGGGTTACCTCGACCGGCGGTGCCCGCGATGTTTACCTTGCGGCGCTCAGCAACCAGTTTCCCCAGACGCTTACGCCGGAGAGCCCGCTCGTCCAGCAATACATCGCGGCCGGGCTGAACAATAACAGCTTCTTCCGAAGCCTTGATGAGAACATCAAGATCCCGGAAAGCTATCAATTTAATTTCGGTTTCGAACGCGAGATCGGAGAGGGCTTTGTCGCCGAGGCAAATTTTACGCTCAATAAGACCATCCGGCTCTGGCGGGAAATAAATACCAACGCGCCGATCATTCCGCAGGGCTTTTCGGACCTTGCCGACTATCTTGCAAACGGCATCACGACCGGAAATGTTAGATTCGAGTTTGCGGGGCTGACCGCTCCGGATTCTAGAACGGACGCCGGCGTCACTTACTACAACCTGAATACCCAGAATCGCTCGACCTCGTCATCGACTCCATACGGACGTGCACTGATCATTGCCGATTCGCTCCGGCCTTTTCCGCAGTTTGGGCAAACGGAACAGGTCGGCTCGATGGGAACCAGTTGGTACCGCGGGCTTATTCTTGAGCTGCGGCGGCGATATCGGCAGTTCGGAATGGGATTCGGCGGTTCGATCCGTGCGGCATACACACTCTCTTACCTTAACGACGACGGAATTGTGAATACATCGTCGGCGCAAACGCCCGGGGACTTTGGGGACGAGTGGTCGCGAAGTTTGCTTGACCGCCGGCATCGTTTTGCTCTTTCCGGGACATTCGATACTCCGTCGTGGATGGGTAAATTGCGTTTCTCGCCGATACTGCGGGTTGGCTCGAGCGCACCTTTCAATATCTCGAACGGCGGACAGACCGCTGACGACCGGAACCTTGATGATGTGAACTCAGACAGGCCGGATTTCAGCGGAAATCTGAATGATATCGTGTGGCGCGATGTTAACGACCCGGTTCCGGTCGATCTGGCTCGCCAGTTTACTCTCGCTCCGATCGGACGCGGCGGAAACCTGCCGAGAAATGCCGGCACCGGCCCCGCACAGTTCATCTTCGATATCAACGTCTCGCGTGAATGGCGGTTCGGCGAGCGGATGAGGCTGAGGCCGCAGATCGAGTTCAATAATATCTTGAATGCCGCCGTGTTTAGCTTCGGGTCGGAATTCATCAATTATGAAGCTGTCTCGGCAACCCCGACACCGGCACAGCTCGAAGAACTCAGGACCGGGTTCCTTGTCCCGACGCGTGCATATCGGCCGCGGCAGATAAGGCTCGGAATCAGGTTCGAATTTTAGGGATCGGACAGGCGAATATAAAAAAGAGGCGGCTTTCGGGCCGCCTCTGGTTTTGGCAAGTGCGATCTGTGCACCAGGAGGTTCTATATGTTTTGGGTTACAAGGTTCAGGAAGTGTCCCATCTGAAACTTTTTGACGCTAAGATACTTTTCGGTGTGCTCCGAGGGTTCGAATTCGATCGGGACACGTTCGATGATCTCAAGGCCGCCGTCGCGCATCGCCTGGATCTTTTCCGGATTGTTCGTCAGGGCTTTTACCTTTGTAAATCCAAGATCACGAAGGATCTCAACACATTGCCCGTACTGGCGAAGGTCAACATCAAGCCCGAGCATTAGATTCGCCTCGATGGTATCGGCTCCCTCGTCCTGAAGCGCGTATGCCTTGATCTTATTGATGATCCCAATTCCCCGGCCTTCCTGATGCTGATACACGACCGCTCCGCGACCTTCGGCGGCGATAGTTTTCAATGCATGTTCGAGCTGCGGGCCGCAATCGCACTTTACTGAGTGAAATACATCGCCCGTAAGGCACTGGGAATGAATCCGGACCGGTGCGGGTTTTTCGCAATTCTCGTTTCCTTTATATACGACGACGAATTCCTCGTCCGACTCGATCGAACGGTAGCCCGCAATGCTGAAATTGCCAAACTCGGTTGGAAGAAAGGCCTCGGCCTCTTTCCGAACGGTTGGGACGCCCGGGAAATTAACGTAAGTTGTTGAAGAATGGCAAGTTTGCGTGATCATAAAAGTGTGAAACTGTCGATCTCAGTTGCTTTTTCCAATCGTAAATGTTTTCGCCTAGTATTGTCCTTCGGATTCATTTGAGGAGCGTTTGCGATGCTCAGAAAATTGCTGACAAGCCGGAATTGCTATGGTAAACTAAACATTGTTGAACCCGCCGGTTTCCCCCCTTGAACAATGAGCCAAATGTTAGAAACAAAGACACCCTTCAACGACGTCTCGATCGAAAGCGTTCTGCTCGATGCGGATCTCTTTGTGAAATACGCCTCCCCGGACAAGGCTTTTCAGCTTTTAAGGGAATCGATCGACCGCAGCCCGCGTTCCATTCCGCTCCGGGAAAAGATGCGCGATATATGCGTCCAGCAAAAGAACCTCAATGAGGCCGCCAGGCAGTGCCTCGCACTCGTTACCTTATATATAAACCGCGAAGAATTTGATCATGCCTACGACCGCCTGCAGGAAGCCAAGCTGCTTGACCCGCGGGTTTCTGTGGCTCCCGGGCTTGATGCTATTCGCAAAGCACGCCGGCCAGACTTTGCAACTACGCGGGACAGGTCGCCGCAGAAGGTCCGAACCGATACGACTTTTGCCGGGAATCTAGGGTACGTAGGAATATTTGACGCGATCCAAGTTATTGAAAACGCGAAGATGACCGGGCTGCTGATACTGAAATCTGACCTCCATTTAGGCAGCGTTGCCTTCAACGACGGGCAGATAGTCGACTCGGAGTGCAACGGCAGGAATGGCGTCAAGGCATTCCGCGAACTTGTTGAATTAAACAGCGGCACATTTGAGTTTTCGATCTCGGAAAGCGACTTTCCGGTCGTTATTCAGGTCTCGAGCAACACCAATTTCCTCCTTGATGTACTCACCGAGCTTGACCAGGAGCGGGCAGAGGAGCAAGGCCTCCGAGATGTCAGCACCGAGGTAATGTAATCGCGATCAAAGGTTGACTAAAAAGCGGCCATACCCCAAAATATAGTGCTACCCCAGACAGGCAAGCACTATAGGATGTTTAAGCTTCAACGCCTCGAGATAACAGGTTTTAAATCATTTGCAGATCACACTGAGGTCGTTTTCACCGGAAATGGCATAACCGCAGTGGTCGGGCCGAACGGTTGCGGCAAGTCCAACGTGTCCGATGCGATGGCTTGGGTGCTCGGAGAACAGCGCGCGAAATCGCTCCGCGGTGCGGAGATGAAAGACGTTGTTTTTCAGGGGACAAAGACCCGAAAACCTTCCGGAATGGCCGAGGTCGTTCTCCATCTTGTCCGTGATGAGATGACCTTTGACGCCGAGGACGGTGAGCTGGAAGAAATCGACGAGGCACTCAGCAATATCGACGAACTTGCCGTAGATGTAGATGCTCTGGAAGGTTTTACAAACGAAAGCGACTTTCCCGAGATAGTTGCGGTCGAAGCGGTCGAGTCCGTCAGCGAAAACGGTGCGGAAAACGGATTTCATGTTGGCGAAGTCGAAATTGAAGAGGTTCAGGTAGCGGCCGCAGTCGCGACGGCCGGCGTCGGAGCTGCACGAACGATAAAGACAAAGCGCCATTGGCGTCCGAGGTCTTTTGCCCTCGACTTTGCTCCCGGCGAGGCTGTTTCCGTATCCCGGAGACTTTATCTCTCGGGTGAAAGCGAATATCTGCTCAACGGAAAAAGCTGCCGGCTTCGCGATATTCAGGACCTCTTTGCCGGCACCGGCCTTTCGGGTGCACACTACGCGATAATCGAACAAGGCCGAATCGGTCAGATTCTCTCAGCAAAACCGGCCGATCGTCGGAGCCTGATCGAAGAGGCGGCGGGAATTTCGAAGTTCCGGACCCGCCAGAGGGCTGCCGAGTCCAGGCTCGACAGCGCTAAGACCAATCTTGGACGCATATCCGACATAGTTTCCGAGATAGAAAAGCAGGCCAATTCGCTGCGCAGACAGGCGGCAAAGACCCGGCGTTTTGTGGCTCTCCAGGACGAGTTTAGAGTGCTGCTCAGGCAACTTTTTGCCGCCGAGGGCAAGCATTTGGCGGCCGCGATAGAGGATCTAACGGTTCAGCTTAAGGGAGCGGTCGATCATGTTGCGGAGTGCTCGCTGGCAGTGACGTCTCAGGAAGACGCGGTGAAGCAATCTACTCAGCTTGCCCGGGATACGGAGGAAGCTCTTGCGGAAGTCAGGCGCGGGCAGGCCGAGGCGGCTCTTGAGCGGGATCGGGTCGAACGGGAGCGTCGCTACCAGACCGAACAGATCGAGGATCTCCGAAATCGCATAAGTAACCATAAGCGAGAAATGGATGCGGCTGCGGAACGCATGCAGCTTGCGGCATCCGAAAAGGAAAGACTCGAAAAAGAAGAGGCTGCCGAAGGCGAACAGGCCGATGCGTCGCGAATGCTTCTGGCCGAGGCTGAAAAGAGCTATTCCGATCTCGTTGAAGAAGTTCGCGGCATCGAGAGCGAGCTGGAAATTGAGCGTTCCGAGCTTATGCGGCATACCTCCGCGATCGAAAGGCTCGGTGAGGTTGAACGACAGCTCAACCAAAACCTCGAACGGCTTGAGGAACGTGCCCGCGGTTTGGAATTAGAAGAAGGCCGTGCGAAAAAGGCCCATGAAGAACACGTTGCCGAGGTTGAGCGACTTGTTTCGGAGATCGGCGGAGAACGCGAAAAACTTGGGCAATTCGAAAAGGAAAAAGAAGTTTTGACCGCAGCTATTGTGGCGGCACGGGAAGCTCTTTCAGGTTCCGAGCAACAATTTGCAACCGCAGAAGGCGAACTCCAACGTGTACAGAACAGGCTCGAGACGCTTGAGGAGCTTGAAGATCGCCGAGCCGTTTATTCGCCGGAGATCCAGAAGCTCTTCTCCGAGCGGGATGATATTGGAGTTGAACCGCTCGGCGTTTTAGCCGATTTCCTGAATGTCGCGGAAAGCGCGGAGACTGCGGTAGAGAGTCTTTTTGGACCTTATCTGCAAAGCGTGATCGTCAACTCTGCGGACGAAGCTGCGAAGATCGCTGATTGGTCGCGGCGGAGCGGTGCCGGGCGAGTGGCGATCCTTATCGCTCCTGGACTCGAGAAATCGAATGCAAAGCGGGCGACTGAAAATTCTTCTGATGTACTCGCGGCAATGGGAGTCGAGGGAAGTTTTGCAGACTTGCTCAAGAGTGCTTTCCCGCGGGAAGCTTCTGCACATATCGTCGACGATCTCTCTTCAATTGGTGGGCGTGAAGGTGTTCACGTTGCGCGAAATGGCGACATTCTTTTCGGCGGTGCTCTTTATATAAGCGGCGTGCGGGCGGAAGGCTCTGAGGGCGATTCGCTGCTTGCCTTCAAACGCGAGCTTGTCACTCTTGCCGAGCGAGTGAAGGAGCTCTCAGCAAACGCCGAATTGGCAAGAAAGAAGGCTCAGAGCGATCGGCAAGTGCTTGCGGAGGTCGAGGAAAAGACCGTTGACCTGCAGTCGCTCGTGATAAAGGTCGAGCGTCATTTGATCGCCCTTGAGCTTGAGGAAAAGACCGCCCGTCATGAGATCGAGCGGGCCGAGCGGCATCAAAAGGTCGTCGCCGCCGAACGGGAACAATCATCGAACGAATCTGCAGAAATAAGAAAGCGGATCGATGAGGCTCTCGAGAGCCGGCGGACTGCTGAAACCATGCTCGGCGAGGTCAGATCCAAGATCGAGGGCGTCAACCTTCGGCTTACAACTGCCCGTCAGAACGCCGAGATAGAAAATGGGACGCTCAACGACCGGCGGACACTTGCCGCTACGTCAAGCGAACGGCGACGTGCCGTGCAATCTGCACTGAAACGGATCGAGAATGAGCAGAGGGAGCTTGAGCTGCGGTCAAGCAATATCGCTCGCGAGCTTGAAGAGGCTGAGAAGCGCCTGGTCGAGGTAGCCGCCGCTCTTGAAATCACGGAGCAACGGATCGCCGGAATGGCGACTGAGATCGAAGCTGAAGGCACCGAGCTCGAGGTGGCGATCGCCGCAGTTGCCGCGGCCCGTGGAAATGCTGATCTGGCTTCGAGCCTTCTTGCCGAAAGAAATCGTGCGGCCGGTGAAGCGATGAATGAACGTGCCGCGATCGAGGTCCGGCAGGCAGAAGCCTCGACCCGACTTGAGAACATCCGCGAAAATTGTACGCAAGACCTTCATTGCTCGCTTGATGAGCTTATTGCAAGCGAGGCCATCTCAGAGGATTTTGAACTCGAAGCAGCTCGCGGACGCTCAGAAGAACTTCGCGAGCGGCTCGATGGATTTGGAGCGATCAATATGCTGGCGGTCGAGGAACTTGCCGCGGCTGAAGAACGACTGCTTTTCCTTTCATCTCAGAGGCAAGACATAATCGAGAGCATTGCCTCAGCGGAAGAAGCTTTGCGTGAGATAAAAACCAGGTCGCGGGAGCGTTTTGTTAGGGCGTTTGAGGCGATCAACGCTAACTTCAAGGAATTCTTTTCGGAGCTATTTGGCGGCGGGAGCGGCGAGATGACGCTTCTCGAATCAGACGATGTGCTCGAGGCCGGTATTGAGGTCGCGGCCCAACCTCCGGGCAAGCGGCTTCAAAACATTCTCTTGCTCTCGGGCGGCGAAAAGGCGATGACCGCAATTGCCTTGGTGATGGCGATATTCAAATACCGACCTTCGCCGTTCTGTCTTCTTGATGAGGTCGATGCTCCGCTTGACGAGGCCAATGTCGGTCGTTTTGTAAACAAGATCGCCGAAATGGCCGAAAAGACGCAGTTCATCATCATTACCCACAACAAGCGGACAATGGAAGCGGCTCGTGCTCTCTATGGCGTTACGATGCAAGAGGCGGGTGTATCTAAGGTCGTATCCGTCAGATTCGAATAACGGTCGAACCTAATCGCGTTTTGCGGCATCGAAAACTCGTTTAGGTGGTATATAATCTCACCTTCGCCGGCCGAACGGGCGGTCTCCCCGATAGTAATGTTTAGTAGAATCGCGACCATTGCCTTGTTGTTTATCTTCATTGGATCTGCCGCTCTTCTTGCGGCGGGCCAGAAGAGGAGTGTTGCCAGAGGTAGCACGTCAGCAACTAAGGCTCAAAAGACCGCTGCCGGTGAAACCCAGTCAAACACGAACTCTTCAGAAGCAAGCGAACCGATCCCAACCAAGAGAAATGATCGCCCGAAAGGGGAAACCGTCGTTGCCGCCGCAAGCACGGAACGGCGATCGGGATCTGAGTATGAGTATCTTTTCTTCCAGCCGAATTTCACTTTGAGCCGTGTTCTGATTCGGCACAATGACCTCGGAAAGGGGACCATTGAATTCATGCGCGCGGATTTCGAGGAGCCGATGACCGAGGCAATAGAGATCTCGGGTGCCACGCTTGCTCGATTAAATTCGGCGTACGCAGATCTGAAGTTTCTTGAGTCTAATGAGTCGTATCAACACGAAAAGGATTTCTCGCATCTTGGAACAATTCGTCTGACCTTAGTGCGTGAAGACAAAAAGCGGACGGCCGAGTTCAATTGGACAGATAACCGTCTCGCAAAGTCGCTCGCGGACGAGTATAGAAAGATCGCGAACCAGTTCGTTTGGACCTTTGATATTGACCTGGCCCGCCAGAATCAACCACTTGAGTCGCCGAAACTCATCAGCCGTCTTGAGTCTTTCTTGAGACGAAACGAGATCTCAGATCCGGTCCAGCTGCTGCCATTACTGACGGCTCTCGCTAACGATGAGCGTCTGCCGCTGATCGCACGCAATCACACGCTTCGTCTGATCGGCCAGATAAAGAAATCCGCGAAATAGCCGTTAGCCTTCCACGACGTTTATCCCAAGTTCATCCAACTGAAGCGGGTCGACGACACCGGGCGAATCCATCATGAGATCCTGCGCCGAAGCGGTCTTCGGAAAGGCCATCACGTCGCGAATATTCTCGGTTCCGCATAAGATCATACAGGTGCGTTCGATGCCCGCGGCAAACCCTCCATGCGGCGGCGTGCCGTATTCAAGAGCATTAAGAAAGAACCCGAACTGAGTACTGGCAGATTCAGGTGACATTCCGAGTGCCTTAAAGTTCAATGCCTGAACATCCTTTTGGTGAATGCGGATCGATCCACCGGCACACTCGTAACCATTGATCACGGCGTCATAGGCCTTCGCCCGCACTTGCCCGAGAAGGTGATGTTGCGACTGATCATCAACAGCCGTCTTGAACATCTCCAGATCCTCGTCCATCGGTGAGGTAAAAGGATGGTGAGCGGCGACGTAAGTATCGGTCTCGTCATCATGCTCGAACATCGGAAACTCGGTCACGATAAGACACTCGTATTTGCTCCGGTCGATCAATCCTTCGCGACGAGCGATCTCATTGCGAAGTGCGCCGAGCGAAGCGGCGACCACGCTTTTTTTGCCGGCAACAATCAAAACTGCGTCACCTTTTTCGGCACCTGCGGCCGCGGCGAGTTCGGTTATCTTTCCTTCGCCGAGAACTTTAAGGAGTGAGGAAGTGATCTCATCGCCGATCTTTATCCAGGCCATCGCACCCGCTCCGTAGCGTTTTACAAATTCCTGAAGTTCGTCGAGATGTTTGCGCGAATAATCCCCTTTACCCTTCGCTACAACGCACTTGATCTCGCCGCCCTTGGCGAGCGTATCGGCGAACGGAGCGAAATCTGTGCCTTTCAGGACTTCGCTGAGGTCCTGCAACTCCATCCCGAAACGCAGATCAGGTTTGTCGCTGCCGTAGCGGCGCATTGCTTCGGCGTAGGTCATTCGCGGCCACTCGGCTGGAAGCGTGATGTCGATCAGTTTTAGAACATGATTGAACATCCCTTCCATTTCGCGGTAAACCTGCTCGCGATTGGCAAAGGACATTTCCATATCAAGTTGCGTGAACTCCGGCTGCCGGTCCGCACGAAGATCCTCATCACGAAAACAACGGGCGATCTGGTAATACCGGTCAAAGCCCGCGATCATCGTGATCTGTTTCAGTATCTGCGGCGACTGCGGGAGCGCGAAGAATTTACCCGTGTGTATTCGCGAGGGAACAACGAAATCACGAGCCCCTTCCGGAGTGGACTTCAGGAGGATCGGCGTTTCAATTTCGATGAATCCGCGGTCGTCAAAATACTCGCGGATCGCCTTCACGGCTTTAGCACGCATCCGGATGTTTCGCTGGAGTTGCGGCCGGCGGAGATCAAGGTAACGATACTTTAGCCGCGTTTCTTCGGCGGCAAGATTCTCGCTGCCGGCAACTTCGAGCTGAAAGGGCGGGACGGCGGCGTCATTAAGGACCAACAATTCTTCGACCTTTACCTCGATGGCACCGGTCGAAAGCTTGGCATTCTTTGCGCCCTCATCACGCTTGACGACTTCGCCTTTGACCGCGAGTACGAACTCGCCGCGAATGGTTTTGGCTTTCCCGTGCGCTTCTGTTGCTTTTTCCGAACTTAGGACAACCTGCGTCACGCCATCGCGGTCACGAAGGTCGATGAAGGTAAAGACGCCGAAGTCGCGCTTCTTGGCAACCCAGCCCATTAGCACGACGCGGTCGCCAACATTTGCCTCGCGGAGTTCCCCGCAGGTATGAGTCCTTTCTAAACTTCCCAGAACATCCAACATATATAAATAAAAAAGCCTTTCGGTCTGCGACAAACGAAAGGCGGAACGCTACGGGATGTACGTCCTCGCCTATGTATTATTGTCGTTGTTCAGCCGAAAAGCGGTCATCAAAAGTTAAAAATAAAGACGAGCGAAATAATACAAGATAGGAGCGTTCAAAAGCAAACTGTCGAGACGGTCGAGCAGACCGCCGTGTCCCGGGAGTATATTTGCTGCATCCTTCGCCCCCGACCCGCGTTTCATTGCGCTCTCTGCAAGGTCGCCGAGAACGCCGACCGCCGCCATCACAGTAGCCAATCCAATAGCGACCGCGACAGGTAGCTCCGGAAAAAATAACCTCGTACTGAGGGCCGCAATGGCTCCGGCCGCAACGAGGCCGCCGATCAATCCTTCTACCGTTTTTCCGGGCGAAATTGCAGGGGCCAGTTTATGCTTGCCAAAAGCCTTTCCGGCAAAATACGCACCGGCATCCGAGCCAAATATGACAGCAAAGAAGAACAGTAAGAGCTTTGATGAGAGCCCCGGAACGTTCTCAAAGCCGACCCGCGTTGCGATGAGATAACCACCCAGAAACGCGATGTAAACCACCCCGAATACCGTGACTCCCATTCCAGTGAGGAGCTTCGAAAAATCCTTCTGAAAGCGGAACGTCTCGGCTATGATCACGACGATCAACGCGAGGGCGAGCGTAAGCAGAAGCAGTTCCGGGGCCTTCGAAGGAGCGTCGAAAACGAAAGCCACGACCAACGCGGCAGCCCCCAAGTACGCAATTCCGGCATCCGCTTTGAGTTCGAGTTTTCTTGTTAGAGTAAAATACTCAAAAAGCCCCGCGGCCAAGGCTAGGACGGCGATCACGACAAAGAGCCAGACCGTCTCGGGAAACCACAAAGGAAGGATCACCGAGGCGATAAGTATCGGCAGAGCTATTGCAGCAGTAAGAAGTCGAGTTCGCATTCAAGAATAAGCTAAGTGAGCAAAAGTAGCCTTTTTCAGTGTCAGGACAGAAAACGTTTCATCAGGCCGATCGCACGTCACCAAATCTACGGTCCCGTTTCTGATACTCGATGATCGCCTCAAAAATATGCGGTCGCCGAAAATCCGGGAAAAGAGTCTCCGTCACGTAGATCTCGGCGTACGCAATCTGCCAAAGCAGAAAATTCGATATGCGCATTTCGCCGCTTGTGCGTATCAGAAGGTCAACATCGGGAAGCCCGGCAGTATAGAGATATTTTTCGATATCAGCGTCATTTAGTGAATCGAAGCTGCGACCTGATCTTGATAAATCTTCAGCGGCAAGAGTAAAAGCCCTGACCAGTTCGGCCCTGCCGCCGTAATTCAATGCGACGTTTAAGATCATTCCAGTGTTCTCGCTGGTTTTCATGACAGCGGCATCGATCTCTTTCCGGACATCTTCGGCTAAGCCCGCAATGTTGCCAATGGCTTGAAATCGTATGTTGTTCTTGTGAACATCGTTCAGTTCGCTTCTTAGATAGCGTTTTAGCATCGACATCAGCCCGGAAACCTCGGCCTTTGGCCGTTTCCAGTTCTCGGTTGAGAACGCGTAAAGGGTTACTGAAGGAATCGCGAGACGCGCACATGTGTCGACGATCGCCCGCACAGACTCGGCTCCCGCCCGGTGGCCGAAGATCCGCGGCTTGCCTCGTTGCCGAGCCCAACGCCCATTGCCGTCCATGATGATCGCAATGTGACGCGGAAGGCGCTCGGCATCAATCGCCGAAAGAAGCCCCGACTCTTTCGTATTTTTCTTTACAACTCCGGAAAATGCTTCGAACATTAGTTCACAAAGGCTTGTTGCCGGTCCGGACCGATGATCCGTTCCTCGAAATGAACGATCGAGTCAATATTGATCGGACCATAAATGTGAGGAAACTCGTCACCATTCGTGGAGGGCTCAAATACAAGATCTGAGCTAAGCCGTTCGGTATCGATCGTTAAAACAACGACCTTTGAACCCTCGTCAAAGTAGCGATCCAAAACGCCAACTAGTTGCTCGGGTAAACTACAGTGAATAAACCCTTCCCCGGCAAGACTGTCAGCGACGATCGTATCTCCGGATCGCTGTTCATCCCAAGACTCGGGCAAAATTACATGGTAAATGTGCATCGGCTGATCTAATCGTAGTCGACCTTGAGCAGGCTGAGGCCGTGGGCCGGGGCGGTCCGTCCGGCAAGTTTCCGGTCCCCGCTCACCAAAGCCGTTTGAATTGTATCAGAATCACGCGTTCCCAGCCCGACCTCCAGAAGCGTCCCAATGATCGAACGCACCATGTAACGCAGGAATCCATTGGCTGAGATATGGAACTCGATCATCATTGCACCCGCCCGTTTATCCCAGAAAGTGTCGAAGCCGCAGTCGATTACGTTTCTAACGCGATTATCGGAATCAGACTGGGCCGCCGAAAATGCGGTCCAGTCGTGTTCGCCGATAAGTACGCGGGCGGCAGCCTGCATCGCGGCGATGTTTAGTGGCTGCGACTCGTGCAGAGCATAACGCCGCCAAAATGGCGACATGATCGGAGCGTTCAATATACGATAAACGTAAGTCTTTTCCCGTGCCGAGAATCGGGCGTGAAAATCGTCAGGTGCGTTCTCAACGTTCATAATCCTTATGTCTCGCCAAAGATTGCCATTTATCGCTGCCTGTAGTTTCTCCGGAGTGAAGCTTCTCGACAAAACAACGTTTGCGACCTGTCCCTCTGCGTGAACGCCTGCGTCTGTTCTTCCTGATCCGGCAAGATGAACTTCTCCACCTTCCAAAACACCGAGAACACGCTCTAACTCGCCCTGGATGGTCCGGTCATGTTCCTGCCGTTGCCAGCCGTGGAAATCAGTTCCGTCATATTGGATCAGGAGTTTATAGTTCATTCATCCTCGAATTGAACGCTTGCGCAAATCTGGCGGCAGAACCTTCATCCATTCGGAAATACAAAGCGGGCTCAATCAGTTCGACCTCCATTATCTCAAACCGCCCGCTAAGCCCTCGTGCCGCGTCGATACGCGCATAAAGAAGCCGCTTCCCTATGAAACTCAAGGCTTGAGAGCCAAGTTTCATTAGTTCGCTCGGAGGCTCTGTCGCATTTATATTGCCGCCGTGTTCCTCCTGAACCCTGAAGTCCCCCTTCTTTGGCGTCTTCAAGATCGCATGGCTAAAGGCCCCGTCAAAAAAGAACAACGAATACTCGCCTTCTTCCGTGATCGAGGGAATGAAAGGCTGGATCATGAACTCTCGATCTTTGAAGACCCGGGCAACATCAGGATCAAAACTCCGCATTCGAAACGTATCTTGAGCCGTGGCACTTATTGTCGGCTTAACTACTATTTCATCAGTGCCGGCGATTCGTTTGAAGCCGTCAAACACGCTCTCGTCCAGACTGCCCGTAGCGAACGTCGTTGGGATTACAGGCACACCGGCTACTGAAAGCTCGGCAAGATACCTTTTATTCAGGTTCCATTCGACTATATCGTACGGATTCTCAAGACGGGCTCCCGAGTTCGCGATAGTGCGAAGAACCTCCAAAAAGCCTTCCGCGTCCTTTTGATAGTCCCAAGGCGTCCTGATAACGACCGCCTCAAACCGTCCCCAATTGACTGTGGCATCTTTCCAAGATTCGTAAGAAACCTGCCATCCATGCGTAAGGAGTGGCTCAACCGCCAATTCGTCATCGCTCGTATAGCCGGTCAGGTCGTCTGTGGTAAGAAAGCAAACCTGTCGCATTATTGCTTATCGTGCGACTTGCGGCTTCCCGGCATAACGGCTTCCATCCCTTCGGCACACATTGGGCAATACTGTGGTGCAAACGAGGGAACATCGATGGTAACAAGCGAGGTCCTCTCTACTCCGACATCGGCCCGTCCGTTTGAACGATCAATGATCGTTACCGCTCCGACAACGTTGCCCCCACGGGAAGTGAGCGATTCTATACACTCCTTGGTCGTGCCCCCGGTCGTCATCACATCTTCGACCACCAGGATCTTTTCGCCCGGCTTGACCTTGAACCCTCGACGGACGGTCATTACCTGATTTTGTCGCTCGGTCCAGATGAACCTGACGTTAAGTGCGGCTGCAACTGCATAGCCGATGACCAGTCCACCGATAGCGGGCGAAGCAACTGTTTCGATCCCACGATCGAGATACTTTTTCGCGATCTCGGAAGCGAACCGGGTTGTATCTGCGGGGTACTGGAGTGCAAGAGCGCATTGCAGATAGATCGGGCTATGGAGCCCGCTCGAGAGGACAAAATGTCCCTCCAGTAAAGCGTCAGTATCGCGAAAATGCTTCAGAATCTGTTCGGAGTTCATTGTTTTGGGCGGTGAATTAACTGGCGCACCGAACCTGCATTATGCCAAAAGCTATCAATTCTGCCCAATGAAGAACTGTGAGATTTGTCCCAATGATTTGCGGTTCCGGGTGACACGGCTAGAATAAAGTTGTATGGCGCCGTTCCCAAATCTGATCTGCGACGCATTATTGATCAGTGACACGATCGAATTCCTGAAGCTCCGAGGTGGGCGTGCGTCAGCGATCTCTGTTGTCGGGGCGGTGATGAAGATCAATGTCAGGGAGGCGGCCCTCGCCCGCACTCTGGCGGAAGGATTAGCGGAAAAGGACGCGCGACTCGCGATCCTCAATGACGATGTTGTACTCGTGACAAATGATGACGGAGATATCGATCTCCGCACTGCCGATTTCGTCGTCATCGATCTTGAGACAACGGGGGCGAAAGCTCCGCCGTGCAAGGTGACCGAGGTCGGAGCTTATCGAGTCTCAGGGGGAAAGATCTGCGGAGAGTATCATTCGCTCGTCAACCCGGAGACGCCGATCCCGCCGTTCATATCGTCGCTCACCGGTATCGACGACTCAATGGTGGCCGACGCTCCGGCCTTTCGTGATATCTCAGACGAACTGCTGACGTTCATCGGTGATTCAGTGCTAGTTGCTCATAACGCACACTTTGATGTCAGTTTCTTGAATTGCGAGATCGGGCAAGTATATGTCGACTACAGGTTGGGCAATTCGCAACTTTGCACGGTGCAACTGTCTCGCCACCTGCTGCCGGACATCGAGAATCATAAACTCATGACCGTTGCTCGGCATTTTGCTATCGCGCTTGAAAACCATCACCGTGCGTCAGACGACGCGCGAGCCACGGCTGAGATATTCATCAACTTGCTCGGCGACCTACAGGAATTGGGAATTAATGACCTAGCCTCGGCCCGAAAATTGGGCGGACGAAGACGAAAATGGAAAACAGCATGACCTTACCACCAGAGAATTTGCAGAACCTTGAGATCCAGTCCACACCGCGGGACGAAATGGGCCTGGTGCAACTTGATACCTTCGGTTACGAGTTTAAGGGCCGAAAAATTTGGATCGACTTTGAAATACCCGAGTTCACAGCGATCTGCCCGTTTTCCGACTTTCCGGACTTCGCGACGATCAAACTCAGCTACGTCCCAAATGAGCGGTGCATTGAGCTAAAAAGCCTAAAACTTTACATAAATTCATTTCGTGAGGTAAAGATCTTTCACGAACATGTTGTGAATGTGATCGTTGAGGATTTCGTTAAGGCTTGTGACCCGCTTGAGGTCAGACTCGTGGGCGATTTTAATGTGCGAGGGAACATCAAAACCGTTGTAAGGGCCGAGTATACGAAGGCTTAGTGGGAATTGTTGCCGTTCATTACGCGGGGCTGAACGGTTTGATGCTTTTCGCAGGCTTTGGCGACCAATTTATCGACCTTTTCAACCGCAACTTCTTCATCCATGGGTTCGGCAACTAGAATCTCCGAGAGAATGAGGCTTCGAGATTTGTCCAAAAGCGTTTGTTCGCGGAAAGAGAGTTTTTTCTCGTAGCTCAGAAACGTAAGTTTTTTCAAAACGTCCGCGACCGAAAACAGATCCCCACTTCGGAGCTTTTCTGCAAATTCCTTCGATCGTGACTTCCAGTCGCACGAGACGATCTCAAAGTCAGCGGAAAGGGAACGAATCAGTTTCTTGCATTGCTGCGGTGAGATGACCGGACGAATGCCGATGTTCTCGGCATTGTCCAAAGGCACCAGAATGGTCGAATTATCACTTATCAAGCGAAGGGTGTAGCAATTTACAACCGTACTGCCGAGAGCTGTTCGCCGAATTGCTTCGACGATGCAGACTCCTTGATTTGGGTAGGCGACCTTTTCTCCGACTGAAAGATCCATAAGCTCCTCACCTCCGTAAAACACCACGGAATTCGAAAGGACTGATTGAACCTAATTGGTCCGGTCGTGAGGAAAATCCAAAAGGGAACAGCAAAAGGATAGCACACTTCCGTTAGGAGACGAAAGAAGATTCTTCCGAGGGGGGCGAGTGTCGGGGAAGTTCGATCGTAAACACGGTGCCTGTCCCAAGTTCCGATCGAACTGATATCTCACCGCCGTGAAGCCGGGCAAGATGCTTGACGATCGAAAGTCCGAGCCCCGTGCCCCCGACGTCCCGGGTCCTTCCTCGATCAACCCGGTAAAACCTCTCAAAGATCCGCTGAGCGTGACCCTCAAGAAGCCCTTCGCCTGTATCCGCAACCGAGATCAGATCCGCCTTGTCTGTTGAGGACAGTGAAACGGTGACGGTTCCGGCGTTCCGATTGAACTTGATGGCGTTGTCTATCAGGTTGGTCAACATCTGTTCCAATCGCATCGGATCTGCAAACACTCGGGCTTCGCTCGCAATGTCACTTATGAGCCCAATTTCGCGCTCGGTCGCTTTTGTCGCAAGGTCAGCAAAGACCTCATCGACCACATTTGAAATGCGCACTTGTTTTACGTCGATCGAGATGTTGCCGGACTCAATGAACGAAAGCTCCAGGATGTCAGCGATCAAAGCGTGCATTCGCTCCGCATTGCGACGAATGGTCGTTAGAAAGCGCCGACTGTTTTCGACATCATCAATGGCACCATCTTCCAAGGTTTCAACGAAAGCCAGGATCGATGTCAGCGGCGTGCGCAGTTCATGGGAAATATTTGAAAGGAACTCCTGACGCACTCTTTCGAGTCTTTCGATCTGAGTTATGTCGTAAAAGGTGCCGATCGCATATTGCTTTCCGTCAAGGGTGAGCGGTGCAACAAATACGTTATATATCCGTCGTTCCGTTCCGACGAGTTCGATCCGAACTTCCTCGGACGCATTGCTGACGATCGCCCGTCGAAATGCTTCGTGGAGGTCGACATCACGGATGATCTCGCTTAACCGGCGGCCCGCGAGAGGATAACCGCCGCGGCCAAATGAGGTCTGGGCAGACGGGTTAGTAGCTACAACGCGCATGCTCGAATCCGCGAGGAGGACCGAGTCGCGGTTAGCGTCAAGAACCGCTTGAAGTGTATCCAGCAAGGGTGTTAACGAAGCGGGTCGGCTTACGCCGAATCTTTGTGTCGGCTCTATTTGCATCCGACAAACCGATAGCCGACGCCAACGACGGTCTCGATCGCGGTGCCGCATTCAGCCATTTTCTGCCTTAGGCGGCGAATGTGAACATCAAGCGTTCTCGTATCGCCAAAGTAACTATAGCCCCAGACATTGTCCAAGAGTTGCTGCCGCGTGGCAACCCGTCCGCTATTCTTGATCAGATGTTCTAGAAGAGCAAATTCCTTTCGAGTGAGCTTAACGTCCTCGCCATCAGCTGTGACCCGCATATCGTCGAAGTCGACCTCTAGCCGCTCGTCTTCGTACTTCAGCGTTGTCTCTTTTTCGGCCCGGCGAAGAACAGCTCGAACACGTGCGATCACTTCCTTTACGGAAAATGGTTTAACGATGTAGTCGTCGGCACCCGTGTCTAGCCCTGCGATCTTGTCCGACTCCGCAGCCTTTGCCGTCAACATTATTATCGGCGTGCTTTCTGTCGATTGTTCTTTTCTCAATCGCCTGCACAGTTCCATTCCGCTCATGCCCGGAAGCATTAGGTCCAAAATGATCAATGAAGGTGCAGTTTTTTCGTCAAGGGCCAGACGAAGTCCTTTTTCGGCCGATTCTGCGATCGCAGACCGAAAACCTTCGCGCTTGAAGTTATAGTGAAGACTTTCGGCTATATCGGCGTCATCTTCGATGATCAATATCGATGGCTGCATAAATCGCGGTGGTTCAAGTGTTTGACGTTTAATAGACCAACACCAGTTTATGAACCGCAGCTTGCCGCGATATTACCAGAATGTTACCAGGATGTTAATTATTCGATCGGCCGATTCAACAAGCGTCGCTTAGTTCTTTCCTTCGATCCATCGGATCTCTTCTTTTGGCCGAAACAGCTTACGTAGCTTCCCCGATGCCGAAGCGATCTCATTCCATGAAACGATCTCGAGATCGATCATGGCCAATGAAGCGGTTGGCATCGGCTCGACCGCCGCGGTCAGCTTTTGAAGAATCTGTTCACACCCCGGATTGTGACCGACCAAGAGAGCTCGGGTTGATCGATCGGGGATCTCGGAGACGACCCGGAGAAGTTCGTCGGTAGTTGCTTCGTAAATCCTCGCGTCAAAATGAACCTCGCAAGTAGCTCGGGACGCTGCACGAACCAGATCTACGGTCTCGGTCGTTCGTTTCGCTGGCGAACTTACAACGAAATCGGGAAGAAGGCCCTCCGTCGCAATAAGCTCGCCCATGAACGGTGCGGTCCGTCGCCCCCGTTCGTTCAAGGGCCTATCGAAATCAGCCATCGAGATATCGGTCCAACTGGACTTCGCATGTCGCATCAAAAGCAGAGTTTTCATATATTCAAATGAGGGAGGCGGGAAAAGCTCTGCGGGAAGAACTGAGGGGGAGTTTAATCCCGATCATTGGTCAAGTTCAACCTCCCATGGTTCAATTTCGGCAATTTGCTAGAATTTTACAAATAGACGTCGATCAGTGCTGTAGTCTGAGATGTTGGTCGTTGAACAAATAAATCCTTCTCTTCTGGTCAACTGGCTCGGATTTTCCGTCGGGGTTGCTTTGTATGCTCTTCTCGGATGGATGATTCTTCGACATCGTGAGAGCTCGGGCGGCAAGCAGGTCAGGGTATTGCTCTTTCTTACATCTGCGCTCGGGTTGGTTTGGAACGCCGGTGAACTCGCAGTCACCGCCCTTGGCCACAATTCGACCCTTCATCCTTTGATCACCGTTTTCGCTTACTCGGCGTTGGGCTTTTTGCCTTCAGTCGTAGTTCATTCTGTTCAACTCGAGACCGATCAACGGCCGGTATTGACGTGGATCGCTTACCTTATCAGCACGCTTGCTGCTGTCGTTCATGTCTGGGCATACGCTGCGGGTTTGGCGGTTCCGTCGTCGACGGGACTGTTACTACTAACCTTTGGTGCGGTTTCACTTGTGGCCGGACTACTACTAACGAACCTACGGCAAACCTTGGAGCGAAAGACCGTGTGGGTGACGGCACTTCTTGTATTCGCGGTGTCCTCTCTTCACCTTGTTTCGCACCGGGGAAGCGGTTCATCATGGCCCGTCGAATTGATCGCCCACCAATCGTCCCTACCGCTTGTTCTAGCGATCCTCTACCAGAATTTCCGATTTGCTTTTGCGGATATCTTTCTCAAACGCGCGGTTTCGCTGATTTTTCTAGCTTTTGTAGCTTTTGGGCTCTATCTAGCAGTTGCCGGCCCAGCGACCGAAGCAGCCGCTAGACTTTCCCCAAATATACCCTCAACCGCGATCATTCTTGTTTTTTGGGTCGGCACAGCACTTCTCTATCCGTCGATAAATCGCTTCGCGGGATGGTTGGTCGATACGGTTTTATTAAAACGCCCCGATTATGAAAGCTTTTTCAATGATCTCGTGAAAGAGATCGATGCGTGCGAATCAACGGATCTTGTTCCGGCTTTGGTCTCGTCAACCTTAGCGAAGGAGTTTTCGGCCGGATCGCACGATTGGCGCGAGATCGAATACGTTAGAGACGAGCCGCGGTTGGGTTCGGTTATAGACGGCGGCGAATATATTGAGACCGTGATTCGTACCGCGGAAACTCCTTTTTATCTATTACGCCTCGGCGAATTTGCCGGCGGCAGGAGGCTGCTCTCAGAAGAGATCACGATGCTTGAGATGGTGGCGAATCGGGCCGCGAGACGCATCGACGCGCTTCGCGTCACCCATGAACGATGTGAGCGAGAGTTTCGTGAACAGCAATTTTCGCGCCTTGCCGCCGAGGCACAACTTACGGCCCTTCGTGCCCAGATCAATCCGCACTTTCTCTTCAACGCGCTAACGACCATTGGCTACTTGATCCAGGAATCGCCCGATAAAGCGTTGCAAACTCTACTGCAGCTAACAAAACTTCTCCGGCGAGTTCTGAATACCACCGATGATTTCACAAGTTTTGACGTGGAACTTCGGCTTATCGAGAGTTATTTGGAGATAGAGCGAGCGAGATTTGAGGAACGCCTCATCGTGACGATAGACGTAGATGACGAGTTGCGGTCGATCGAGATCCCGTCGCTGATCTTGCAGCCATTGGTTGAGAACGCGATCAAACACGGGATCTCGACAAAGCGATCCGGGGGCGAAGTTCGAATAAGCGCGTTGCTCGAAAATGAGGACGATAATGCTTTTTTGTGCATAACGGTAGCGGATACGGGTGATGGGACCTCGCTCCTTGCCCGTCCCGAATCTATCGGGGTCGGCCTTCGTAATGTCGAAGACCGTCTTCGCAACTATTATCACGACGAGGCCCGGCTTGAGCTTTATCGATATCGCGACGTGGAGACGCGAGCGGTGATCTCGATACCGATTGTTCAGACGCGTTCCGATATCCAAGACGAGGCGACTGCATTATGACTTCACTTAGGATAGTGATCGCCGACGACGAACGACCGGCGCGAGAATATTTGAAAAAACTAGTGTCGAAGATCGATGAGGTTGAGATCGTCGGTGAGGCTGAGAATGGGCTTGACGCGGTCGACTTGATCGGCAGGCTAACTCCGGACCTCGCGTTGCTCGATCTGCAGATGCCGGAGCTCAGCGGTCTGGAGGTCGTGAAGAAGATCTCGGAAGACAAGATGCCCCTGGTCGCATTCGTTACAGCATTTGATAACTACGCTGTCCAGGCATTTGAGTTAAATGCTATCGATTATCTTTTGAAGCCGGTCGAGCTTCCGCGGCTCCGCGAGACGATAGCTCGGGCCTTCCAACGACTTGAGAATGTCGACTGGCGGGGCGTGGAACGAAAACGACTTCAAGCTGCCACGGAAACGATCGAGAACACATCAGGCTCGGGCTTTCTTAAACGTATTCCCGTACGCATGCGTGATGACATCTATCTCGTACCGGTCGATGATATCGCGTCGATCGTCGCGGACGGTGAGTTGCTTTACCTTACAACGGCAGATCGAACGAAGTACACGATCAACTACCGGTTAAAGGACCTTGAAGCTCGACTCGACCCCGAACTCTTTGTCAGGCTCTCTCGGGGATCACTTGCGAATATTAGAATGGTGGATAGGATCACGCCTTTTGCTGGTGGGACATACATTGTTCACCTGATCAACGGCCAGGAGCTGAATTCCAGCCGACTTCAGTCGAAAGCCCTTCGGACCGAACTTTTGAAGATCTAGGTTTTGACCGTCTCTTTTCGCCTCTTCCCATCACCCCAATATTGCATTTCATCTGCCGATTTCGACCGTTCGTTGAAAAGACCCGAAGTGCTGCCGATACTTCTTTATCGTTAAGTTTTGGCCGCAAGGCAATTTTCGCCATAGTTCAACCAGATTTTTGAGAGGCATAAATGAGAATTTTCAGTATATTTTCGGCCGTTCTGCTGCTTGCCGTTGCGGCTATTGCTCAGAACGCGACCGTAAGCGGTAAAGTAACGTACGGAAACGACATTCCTCTTCACGATGCGGACGTTCAGATCGTTCAGACCCGCCAGAGTGTCCGTACGGATACTGAGGGCAATTTTACTCTGACGGATGTGCCTCCGGGCCGTTACTCCATCCTCGTGCATCTGGAGGGTTTTTCCGATGCGGCGAGACAGATAACGGTTTCATCTGGAGCTTCCCTCACCATCAACTTTCAGCTTCCAGTTTCGTCGCTGCGAGAAGAAGTAACCGTAACAGCATCAGGGCAAGAGCAGACCGTTTTTGATTCGTTTCAGTCGGTGACATCGATCGGTCCCGGCCGTGTTATGGAAAAGGCCTCTACTTCCATCGGTGAAGTTCTTGACGGTGAGCCCGGGGTTGCAAAGCGCAGCTTCGGCCCCGGCTCGGCACGTCCTGTGCTTCGGGGGTTCGATGGCGACCGTGTGCTTATTTTGGAAAATGGCATTCGGAATGGTTCGGTCGGCTCGCAATCGGGCGACCACGGTGAACCCATGGATCCGATGGCGGCAGAGCGGATCGAGATCGTTAAGGGCCCGGCCACACTCCTTTATGGCAGCAATGCTATCGGCGGCGTGGTAAACGTGATCGACCATACCGATGACGATTACACTGACGGAGTACGGGGCTACGTTAAGGGCGTCGGAGGGACGGCCGATAAGCAAGGAGCGATCGGCGGCGGCGTTGAATACGGCGTCAATCGCTGGCTGTTTCGCGGAAATTTTGGTGCCCAGCGTACGGGTGACTATCAAACCCCGCTTGGCCAAGTTCCAAATTCCGCTTCGCGGTCCACCACGGGTTCATTTGGTACAGGGTATTACGGCGAGAAAGCATTTCTTGCCGGGAAGTTCAGCGCCGATGTCCGCCGTTTCGGGATTCCGTTCGCAGCCCTTTTCGAGGGCGGCCACGAAAAACCTAAAGAGGGTGAACTCCCGGATGTTGACGAAGACATCGACCTTAGAATGCGCCGTTACAATGTCCGATTTAACGGTGGGTTTCGCGATCTGAATAATTCGTTCCTTCGCGGGGTCAATTACGCCGTTGATTACACCGACTACCGGCACAAAGAGATCGAGATCGAGGACGGAGTAGGCGAAGTCGGCACCACGTTTTCGAACAAAGTGTTCAACTATCGTTCAGTTTTCGAACAGCAGCAGTATCAGAAGCTGACCGGCAGGTTCGGGTTTGAGGGGTTCAATCGCGATTATGAGGTCGTCGGCGCTGAGCAACTGATCGACGGCAAGATTCGCCAGAATTCGTTCTCGGTATTTGGGCTTCAAGAACTAAACTTCGACCGTGTTAAATTCCAGTTTGGCGGTCGCGTAGAGAACAATCGCTATCGTGCCGAGGATCCTCAATATCGAGACCGTAATTTTACCGGATTCTCAGGTGCCGCGGGAATGAACGTCGGGCTTTGGGATGGCGGCGCGTTCGTATTCAATTACACATTCTCGACACGAGCTCCGGCCCTTGAGGAGCTCTACAATAACGGGCCTCACATTGGCACAGTGACGTTCGAGATCGGTAACGAGAATCTCCGAAAAGAAACAGCGAACGGCTTGGATTTATCTCTTCGCCATACCTCGCAACGCTTCCGGATCTCAAGTGATGTTTATTACTACCGGATCAAAGACTTTGTTTTCCTCGCCTTCCAAGACGAAGACGGCGACGGCGACGTGGACATCGAGGATGGTCTTCCGGTTGCTCGTTTTGAACAAGAAGATGCGGAGTATGTCGGTGCTGAGATCGCAGCCGACGTGACCTTCAATAATTGGTTTGGCGGCTTCGCAAGTTTCGACGTCGTGCGGGCGAGACTGGTAAATGAAAACCTAAATGTCCCTAGGATTCCACCAGCAAGGGCAAGGCTCGGCCTTAACTTTCGGTACGAGGGACTGAGCCTTCGGCCAGAGGTCGTCTTTACGTCGGCACAGACAAAGCTGTATCAACTAGAAACGCGTACCGCCGGTTATGGCTTGTTCAATATAGCGGGGTCGTACACGATTGCACGACAGCACACCGCCCATATTTTTTCGTTCAATGCTTATAATTTGACGGACAAACTCTATCGAAATCATGTCAACCTTGTAAAGGACTTGATGCCCGAGATCGGACGTGGGATCCGTATCGGATATACTTTCAGATTTTTCTAGTCGGACGAGTCCAACCTTAGAAAGAAACTTACACCCTCCGAACAGTTCGTTTATACTCGTTAATAAGCGAACTGAACGGAGGGTGCTTTTTATGAAAACTGAGACGCTAAATCTTTCTTCAACGAATGGTGACACCACCGCCTTTGTTGTACGTCCCGAAAATGGAAACCTGAAGGCCGTGATTTTGATTCACGAGTGGTGGGGCCTAAATGACCACATCAAAGATATTGCCGGCCGTTATGCAGCGGAGGGCTTTACTGCGATCGCTCCCGACCTCTATCGCGGCCGCATCGCCACCGATCCCGATAGTGCTTCAACGATGATGCACGACCTCGCGATCGAGGATGGCCTCGATACGATTCGACAGACGATCTTAACCGCCCGGAATCATTACGACATCTCGCGTTTCGGTATCACCGGTTTTTGTATGGGCGGGACATTTGCCCTTCGTGCTGCGTGTGAAGTTGAAGGCTTTGCGGCGGCTGTACCGTTTTACGGCGATATTCCTGAGGAATCTGTTTTGAGGAAGTTGAAAGTCCCAACCGTCTTTGTCTCAGGCACGCGAGACGGATGGATCACGCCCGAAAAGGTCCTGGAACTTGAGAAGGCAGCGGAGAAGTATGAATTACCGCTCGAATCTTTCAAATACGATGCTGATCATGCTTTCTTCAATGATACGCGGCCAGAGGTGTTCGACGAAACTGCGGCACAGAACGCCTGGGCACACGCGATCGCTTTCTTTGGCTCAAGACTCTAGTTGTTTCGGGCGTAACCGGCGGTAGCCTATTTCAATACGTGGTGCCTTACATATTCAGGTCAAGTTCGTACACTCGTTCGCCATCTGAATTAGGGATCCTGTCTAACGAATTTCGTTCTTTGCGTTGCCGCTTACGCTGGAACATATTTTGGTCCGCGGCGGCAATTGCCTGTTCGAGGTGATCGATCGAATCAAAATTAGTGAACCCCCATGAGACCTTGATATCGATCGGCCGATCAATACCATCAATGGTCACTCCTCGGAGGAGATTCTCTAAACGGTTCATCCTAAGTTCAGCCATTTCGTCATTCATGCTGACCATGATGACGAAAAACTCATCGCCACCCCACCGATAGATCAAATCCTCGGCTCGCATAAACGACCGTATCGACCCCACTACCATCCGGATGGTCGAATCGCCGGCCGCATGGCCATAGCAATCGTTTATTGCTTTGAGCCCGTCAATATCAAAAAAACCAACACAGCCGGCGACCGTTGGTCCTTCCGAATTTCCTTCGCGAACGAAACCGTAAAACGCATGGCGTGTAAGTGCAGCGGTGAGCGGGTCTGTGTGCACCAGTTCTTCAAGTTTTCGCTTTGTCTTCTCAAGCTCAGCATTTGCGTCCTCGGCGCGTCGCAGCACTTTCTCGAGCAAAATGATGACCATTCCGAACCCGAGAGCGGTCTGAAGGACCATGGCTATCATTGGCGAGTAAATGAGTAGTTCGCTTTTTAGCGCGAATCCGGTTCCGGCCAGCGAAACGGCGAAAAAGCCGATGGATTGAATCGCGAGCAGAAGAAGAGAAACCCGCATCACTCTCCAACCAAAGGTTCGGGCTTCAAGTCGACTGAGCACAGCGAAACTACAAACGTAAAAACCGACAAGAATGATCGCATGGATCGGGAGCAGCTCGTTAAATTCCGGAGAAAGCAGAGGCAGAGCAATTGCAATGGCAACAAACGGAACAATAGCGGCCTCGTGCTTTGCCGAGAGTTCAAAATCGCTCTCCAAGGTCTTGCAACCCGAGATCAACAAGAACCCAAATATATACTCGCCCAAGAAGTAGTAGGTGAAGAGCATTGATCCGAATTCATCGAAATCAAACGCCAGTCGAAGTGAAATAAGGGCAAACGATTGACAGAGCCATGCCACGGCCCAATATTTGAGCGCCGTTAGCTGCAGCGACCGCCGCAAAAAAAGCGAGAGGATCGTTATGAGGAAAACACTATTCAGCTGAATGAGCAGTGTGAATTTTGATTCCATATGGGCTAGAGGATTAGCCTTGAAGAAGGGGCTCGAATAAATTGTGAAGGGAGGATGATTAGGAGGGAACGCCGAAGCGTTACAGGTATTATAAAATAAAGGTGATGGATTCGTCTACACTTTTCTCAACGTAACAGTTCCTCAAGCTCTGCAAGAACCGGCAAAGCGGTACGGGCGCCCACCTCGCGGCAGTTCAGTGCTGCCACCGCATTTGCCATTCGGGCGCAAGTTTCAATGTCCTGACCAGTAAGAACTCCGTAGAGAAGCCCAGAACGGAACGCATCACCAGCTCCCGTAGTGTCCCGACAGATCCCCGGCACTGGAAAACCCGCGGTCTCGAAGAACTGTTCTCCGCAAAGCAACGTGGAACCCGTTGAGCCTAGAGTAATGCCGACCACGGTGGCACCACTTCGCTCGTATAACTTACGCAGCGCATCCTCGGTCTTCGAGGTACCGAATAACTTTTGGGGCAAGTCAGACGATACGACAAGTATGTCGGTAAGCCTTAGAAGTTCATCGGTCGCTTCGAAGACGTTGTCCATGTCGACCGAGACTATCGTTCCGGCCTTGCGAGCAGCCTTTGCCATCTCGACGCAGGCCTTCCCGTCATGTGGGGTTAGATGCAAGATCTTTGCCTGCTGAGCAAGGTCGGTAGGGGCGTCCGCTTCAGTGAATTTCAACCTTTCGTCGCGTTTCCAGAGAACGGTACGCTCACCGCTGTCCGCATCGATAATTATGAAGGCGATCTGAGTCGCGGCATTTGGAATCCGTTCGCACTCGGAAATGTCAACGCCTTCTATCCGGAGGCTTTCGATACCAAAGTCTCCGGCATCATCATCGCCGAACCGCCCCGCGTATGCGGTCGTTAATCCAAGTCGCTGCAAGCCTGAGAGCGTCGTCGCGATCTCGCCGCCGGGAAAGCGGCGGTAATGATCAAGCTCCACTTTGGACCCGAACTCGGGGTAGTTCGGAACTGTGATCAAAAAATCAACAGCGTTTGTTCCGAAGCCGGCAACTTCAAATCTGGCTGAGTCACGAAGCTTGAATGGCAGTTGCATTTGTGTCGATATTCTACGCGGGTTTCTAAAAATCTAGCGAACCAATCTTGCCTAGTTGACTAGCGAGAGGTTAAATTTGAGACATCCGTAATTCGAATTAAAAGCAAGACCTTAGCTTAACTAACAACCGGAGTAAAACGAAAATGCCAACTGCGATCTGCCCAGAGTGTGACGAAGAAGTTTATGTTGAAGCTGACGCCGAGCAGGGGGATAAGGCGAACTGCGAAGAATGCGGTTCTGACCTTCTCGTCGTCGGTCTCGATCCTATTGAACTCGACCTCAAAACTGATTTAGAGGACGATGAGCTTAAGGATGAGGACGAAGATTACGATCCGTACGACTGACGCTGACAGACAGTTTTGCGGAGATATGCCTGTCACTCTCGGATCAGGTAGCCCGATCGATTCTGCTTGATCTCGTATCCATCCGTCGATTCGATCCTGACAGTTTGAAATCCACTTCCCGCGCCCGAATCCCGGGTCGGATAGAGGGCTATGACGTAGGATTCGTCGATCGCTACTGCTAGCCGAGAAAGTATTGGATCGAAGTTCTTTTCTGTGGCCACAATGCTTATTCCTCCCGTCGCCTCCGTGAGCCCACTTGCTTCGAAAGGTGTAATGACGGGTGCCCTGCCTTGGCCCGCTCGCGAAAAAGATGGAAGGATCACGGAGTGTACGCTCACTCCGGCCTTGTTGGCTCGTTCGATGACTGTTTTCGATGAGACGACGTCCCCAACCGGAAATCCATCAGTGATCACTATCACCGCCCGCTGCGGGATTCGGCCCGGACCTGTTTTCGGACCGTTTCTAACTATCGACCTGACAGCAGCATCGATCGCATCGTAGGCGTGTGTCGAAAGCCCCTCCCTATCATGCCGAAGCCGCCCGAGTCTTTCGTCTAGTCGTTGTCGTCGGTTTGTGAACGGGACTACGGTCTTCACATTCATCGCGAAGGTGATAACTGAAAAATACGCCTCCGGGCCTTCGAGCCGGCGGACGAACTCACTAAGTGAAGATCGAAGGCGTTCAAGTTCCGCTTTCGTCATGCTGCCTGATACATCGAGAGCAAAAACGACCGCTAGCGGGCGATTGCCGACCAGGCGGGACATTGGCTGAAAAAAGTCGATCTTTCGCTCTACTCCATTCTCGAAAACGCGGAAACGGTCTGCCGTAAGTCCGCTGACCGGCCTGCCGTCTTTATCCGTCGCTTTTACTTCAAAGCCTACAAGTTCAGTCTGTACTCGAATAGGCTCATCGCGTTGGCCAAAGCCCGTCATCGAAACAAGCAGAATGAGACAAGTCAAACGCGTTACCATACCGAGATTAAATTCTCGGGAGGATATTGAACTCACCACAATGCCAATTTGATCGAAAAGGGTCATCTTAATCGGTCAATCTGAATCTGTTAATAGTATATCCATCTCAATACGTCATCGAAACCCCTTTTCTGCGGGCTCGGGCTGAACCGGATGGGACGGCACGTAATTTGAATATGTTGAAGCGGGAGTTTGTTGTCGCTTCGTTATGCAGTCGAGAGCTTTACAGTTTGAACTGGGAGATTCAAAGACCGAGTTGGTTATTCTGGCCGCAGGAGTGCTTGCGATCGTTCTTGCCATTACGGAGGCACTTTCGTTTAGCTTCCCGGACTTCACTTTACTGGTGGCGTCTTGCTTGATCGCGGCAATGATCGGGCGGTTCAAGTTAACGATCCCGGCGACGAGCATCGCTTTAGATCCCAAGTTGATCTTGACGTTTTGGTCCGCGGTCTGGCTTGGGGTCCCCGGAGCTGTGCTGGTAATGCTCGCAGCCTCACTTTCTGAGTTAGCGGAAGTTTCGGATAACACAGCCCCCAACGTTTATGATCTCGCGACAGAAGCGCTTGTGATAGCTGCTTCAGCCCACTCTTACACGCTGGCAGAGACGAATTTTCGAAATAATCCAGAAGCGGCAGCACTTGGGAACGGTATGGTCCCGGTCGAAATGATCCTCTCGATCTTGGTGATGGCTGCGGTCTTTTTTCTTTCAACTGTGCTAACAGCTGGACCACGCAAGGACGCAGAAACTGCGCGAAGCGTTGGTCTCAAACGCGATAGGCCGAGTCTTGTCGCCCGGCGGACGATCCTCGCTGTGGTTTCTACACTTCTTCTCGTTCTTGCGGTCAATCACTTCGGACTCGAATTGGCCTGGCTTGCGGTACCGATCGCTGTGGCGGTGAAAATCGCCCATCGAATGCACGTGCGTAGCCTCGAATCGAAAACTGCTGAGATAAAGGAGGCAAGTAGGCTACATCTTGCTACGGTCGAAGCCTTGGCAACGGCTATTGACGCGCGAGATCAGGTCGGGCTAGGGCATGTAAGACGCACGCAGATCTACGCTGTTGGGCTCGGAAGAATTTTGGGACTTTCTGAAAATGACATAAGCGCCCTGAAAATGGGCGCCCTACTACATGATATCGGCAAGCTTGCCGTTCCCGATCATATTTTGAACAAGCCCGATGGACTTACGCCCGCCGAGGCCGAAAAGACAAAGATACACTGTTCCGTCGGCGCGTCCATCCTCGAAAAGGTTGGCTTCCCGTACCCGGTCGTGCCTACCGTAAAGTATCATCACGAAGCTTGGGATGGGAGTGGTTATCCCGAAGGACTTAGGGGGCGAAAGATACCGGTCACGGCACGGATAATCGCGATTGCCGATATGTTCGACACGCTACAGGAGGATCGGCCGTACCGAAAGGCCTTGACGCGGCAAACTGCGATCAAGACCGTTCGTTCGCTTGCAGGAAGCAAGTTCGATCCAATGTTGACCGAGATCTTTCTTCGAAATCTTGATATTTTCGATGCCGAGATCGAAGCGAACGGACTAAGCCCTTACACGATCGATTCGCTTACCGACCTAAGTATCGACGAGTCAGTAAACCCCACGTTTATCGACCAGATCAAAAGAGCGAATCACGAGGCGTTCACTTTATTTTCTCTTGCACGAGACTTTAGCGGTGCTCTTAAACTGTCGGAGACGTTGGAACTACTCGCTGAGAAACTCGCAACGTTTATTCCTTACGACACCTGTGCGATCTATCTCATAGAATCTAATGACGATACTGCGAAGGCTGTCCATGTGAACGGGCTGCACGCATCTGAGATATCAGGTCGAAAGCTCGTGTCCGGAGAAGGGGCAACAGGATTCGCACTTCGGTCACGCAAGTCTGTAAGCAATGTCGACCCAGCTCTCGATTTCGCTTTTACCGGGGCTGACTTTGCAGCTTCGTTTAGAACCATGGCGGCCGTTCCGCTGCTCGCCGACGATCGCCTCGTCGGGGTTGTTTCGCTATATGCTTCCAAGATCGACAACTTCGAGGACGAGCACTTGCGCATTTTCGAGACGGCGTCAAAGCTGGCCGCCGATGCCATAGAAAAGGCACTCGTGCACGCCGAGACGCAGTTGCATGCTTTGACTGATGCTTTGACAGGACTTCCTAATTCAAGGGCCCTCACCGGAGAGTTTGCAAAAGAGGTCCAGCGGGCCGGACGCAACGGTACAAGTTTCCAGCTTCTCGTTTTGGATCTCGACGGTTTCAAAAAGGTCAACGACACCTACGGACACAAGTTCGGAGATTCAATGCTCCGAGGCATCGGAAACGTCATTCGCGAACAGCTAAGGGATTACGATTTTCTGGCTCGCTACGGCGGCGACGAATTCGTGGCCATTGTTCCCGAAACGGACACGGAGTTTGTCCGAAACCTGTCCCGTAGGATCGAAGAGGAAGTCGCGGCATTTGAGTTGATCGACGACGGAGGCGTTGCAAGCGTCGGGATCAGTATCGGGGCTGCGAGCTACCCATCGTCCGGCCAGACGTTTGACGAACTTATCGAGATCGCAGACCGTGAGATGTATCAAGCAAAAGAACGGAACCGTTTGCGAAATATGGGGGCCGATCTGATCGATGTCGAGTCAACTCGGGACGGGCTTGTCGAACCTGGCGGCGGAAGTTCGAGCGTTGAAAGACAATTTTCGCGCAAAGCAAAACGACGGCTCAGGAAAAACGACCCTCAAGTCATCACGACTGATTCCGTACAATAAGGAGCTTAAAAGGCTTGCGAGAAACGGAAATGCAGCTGGCCCTGCGGAAGCCGGAAAAAAGCCGGCGGGTTGTTGCCCTGCGGGATGATGAATGACGGCGGGTTCAAAAGGTAGCCGTAATCGATCGCAAACTCGCCGCCGATCGGTGTTTTAAGCCTGATCCCCACACCGACCGTGTGGGACCACAAAGCTCGTAGATTGCGCCGAAAAACATCGCTTTCTGGAATCGAAGGGGGTTTGAAGATCTCACTCGGCCGGCGAAATACATTTCCCCCGTCGTAAAAGGGCACCAGTCTTACGGTATTCGAGACCGGAACCCTCGCCTCGAGATTCACGACAGCAAGTGCATTCCCTCCGAAAGGAACGGTGAAGGGGTCGAGAAAAACAGGCTCTCCGTCATTGTTCCGGAACTCGCCCTGCGGAACCACGACCACCCTTGGGCCTGCGGACTCAAAGTCGAACCCACGAAGTGTTGTCGAACCCCCGGCAAAGAAGCGTTCGCTGATCGGGAGAATGCCTTCGAGATCTGGAAACTCATCGGATGAAAATCGTTCGCGTTTAGAGAAGACACTCGCGACCCCAATGATACCTCGGGCAGCGATGGTGGTGTTTTTCAGCTTCGGGAAGGTGTAATAATAGTTGTAAGAGGCTTGGAACTTATGGAATCCGATGTTTGCTCCAAGTGCTGGGAGCGAGACATTGTACTCGGCCGTGAAGTAGTCGCCGTTGGTGGGGTCGCTCGCGTTGTATCTGCACGGATCACCCGGTTCTCCTCGCTGAATGATCTCGAGAATCGAATACTCGATACCGCATCGCTTCCTCGTATCGCGAACGAACGTAGCCCCGAAACCGGAAATGCGGATCCTGTCATCAGGCCGTAAAAGGTCGCCGATCAGCAGGCTATTGATATTAGTCAGCCTTACGTTCTCGAACCGATACTTTAGGAAAAACAATGATCGATCTTTGAGACTAAGTGTCCGGAATGTTTCGGCTGTTAGGGTCAGTCGGTCAAGTGTCGGGCTTCCGGCCGCTTCACCAAATGCGTCGATCGGATTCCCGTCCTCATCAAGTCTTTGCACGATGCCAAAGGTTCCCCGATCAAAGGCCGAGCGGAAAAATCGGGTGACGGTTGAATCTCGCTGGTATTGAGCTGAGATCGTGAGCGGAGCAAACCTTCGTTCTCGATCCCTCAAGAATCGCGGATTGACGAAATCGATCTGAAATAGCTGCCGTCGCTGGCTCCACCGGACGCTCGTGCCGCCTTGCCAAAGGTTTCCGAGCAAGTTGAAGTGGCGAATGTCCGCAAACCCGCTCCATCCAATGTCGGTTGAATATCCGGCACCATACTGCAAAAGCCGCGGCTTTTGCTCTTGAACCTCGATCACAACGTCTGCAAGTCTTTTACCATCAGGAGCATCTCCGGCAGGGCGGGTCGTGATAGACACCCGATCGAATGCATCTGATGAGTAAAGAGCTTGCTCACTTGCGTATAGGTCTGCCGATCTTAGCAACGCCCCGGGCTCAACAGCCACAGCGCGTTCAATGGCTTGCGTCTTGGTTCGTTCATTGCCGGCAACTAGCAAGCGGTTCGCAATTACCGGCCTGCCTTCATTTTGTATGTTGTAGATAAGCTTATAGCGTGGCGAGCCGGTGTCGGGATCTGGCGGAAGTTCATCAAACGAGAAATTGACACTCGCGTCGAAGTAGCCACGATCGGAGTAGAGTGTAGCAAGAGCTCGCTGGCCGTTACGCACCCGAGCGATCGAGATGTTTCGGCCGGCGTACTCGGGCAACTGGCGGAAGAGTTCATCATTGGATATCGCTGCGTTCCCTCGAATCTCCACCTCGGTTATGATCGTCGGCACACCCTCGTCTACTACAAAGGTGATGATCAGGTTCTCACCGTCAAGCGAAACACCTTGATTAACACGAACCTCCGCGTTTCGGTAGCCCAGTTCGAGCAGAAGAGACCGGATCAATGCGGCGTCATTTTCAAGAAGTCGTTGGCTCGTGTATCCGCGACCGTACCCGAAGACAGGGATCCAGCCGAGGATGTTCGCCTCCTGAGATTCGAGAACGCTCCTAATCTCGTCAATATCGAAAAGTTCTGTGCCCCGAAGCCGGATCTCTACGAGTTTGAGTCGCCGATTGAGATCGACCAGGTATTTGATGTTCACCTTCTGGCCAGCGAGTTCCGCACTGTTCAGCGAGGAGCAGACGAACGCTGACTCCGAAGGAATGCCGTCCGTTGGGGCCACTAGAGGCGGATCGACCGAACACACCGACGTCACGTTGGCGAAGAAATATCCGCGTTCCTGAAAGTGGTTCTCCAGCCTTCGTTCGCCTTCAATGATCGCAGCAAAATCGAGGGTTCCTTCTCGTTTGACGGGTAAAAGTCTTCTCTGCGTTCCTTCACCGACGCCCGATCCTTCAGCAACGACGACGACCTCGACCTCCGGTCCCGCCGACCCGCGAAGTTCGACAGAAACTTTGTTGGTTTCGCTATCGTAGATCAATCGAGGTTCATTGATCAGCGGAGCAAGAAATCCTTGGTCGCGTAGGTTGGTTCTGAGCCGTTCAACGTCCTCGGTGAGCTTCGCTCGCGAATATTCGGCTCCGGCGTTTAATCGAAGGCCGCGGAAAAGAGCCTCATTATTCGCATCCTGTATGTCGATGACCAGGCTTTCGATCGTGGCCTTTTGGCCGGTCGAAACCCTAAATAGTATTGCGACCTCATTATTCGCCTGCAGCGGGATCTGCTCGTATGTTGTTTCGGCCCGATAAAACCCCCTGTCGCGCAAATACTCGACCAGCACTTCAGCATTTGTTTGTAGGATGCGTTCGCTGACCGTCATGCCGGGATCTAACAGGTTTAACCTCAAGAGCAGTTCTTGTTCTGAAACGCCTGTCGTCGTTCCTTCCGTAATCGATACGTTGACCCGACGAGCAACGGTCCTCCGTTTTATTCTAAAAATTACGTCAATTCGGTCAGACTCGATCGTTCGGGTTTCGGCCGTGATCGTTTCTGCCATGCGGGTGTCAAAAATCGCCGCGATCGCATCGCGAACCCGTATGGCCGAGTACGTCTCTCCAAGAGCGGCTATCGCCAGAAGTCTATATCGTTCTACATCGGTATCATTGCCTGCAGGTTCGTCGAAAACGATGTTGACGTTCTGTATTCTTCGGCCGTCGAGCTCAACTTGCGCGGAAACCTCAGCGTAAAAGATCACAAAAATAAGCAACAGTGCGAACACGCCGAAGCTAGTCCGGCGTTTAAGACGGGCAAGCATTCGAAGGCTGTATAATGGCGACGAAAGCAGGCCGTTCAAAACCTCCTCCTGAACCTAACCTCAAAGCTCACGTTGTCACGGTTTTGCGTGACGTTACTCAATGAGCGTTGTTCGTACTGGGCGACGAAGGAAAGCCGATCCGAAACACGGTACTCGAACGCTACGACCTGATTCTGATCTTGCGAGAGGTTCGTCGCATATGTCACACGGAGGTTATTATTTATCTGGCGACCGACGGTCAACCGGGCGGACGGGTCAAGCCGTTCACCCGAAATGATCGGATCGATCTCGAACACATTCAAGCCGAAAAGACGGTCTGTAGCCCGCCGGGCCGGAGTGTTGATGATCGAATCTGCCAAAACTTCGGCGGCCGTATTTAGGCCGGTCGAAGCGAGTGTCGGAATGCCAGTCGAAGTATTTGAGAGGCTGCCCGTAGTGATTAGCGAGATAACATCCTGTTCGGGTAAGGCAGGGTTCGAGCGAACAGAGGCCGTTAGAGCCTCTGTATCCGTCAATGGGCCGGATAGATTGACGAAAACCTGGTAACCGCTTATCTCAGATTCAGCCTGGAGAAAGATCACCGGGTCAATGTTGGTGTCGGGCGGGAATTCAAGAACTCCGCGTTGGATCACATATCGGTCGTTCCGAAATAGGATAGTTCCGCTCGTCGATGTTATCCTGCCCGCAATCCTTGGATTATTTGTGGTGCCAGTTAGTTGGAGGGAGACCGAGGCGGTAAGGTCGGCAATATTGTTGCGGACGATAAGAGCATCCCTTCCGGTGATGTTCAGGTTGAAGCGTGGAGCCAAGCCCGAAGACGTTCCCCCGCCACCGAGAGATCCCTCACGCCGAGCCCCGATCACATTAGCGAGTTCTATGTCCCGGCTGTAAACACTTCGCCGGGCGAGGATGTTACCTGAGATCACACTGAGAAGCTCCGTTCCCACACGCGTCCCTGTAAAATCGAGCCGAGCGTCGCCCGTGGTCACAAAATTTTCGGGTAGCGGAACTGTAACGTTTGAACCCGTAAGCGACACCCGGTACGACTGGATGGCCAAATTGTCGCCGAACAGCAGGCCACCACCGGCTGAAAAGGAACCGCCTCCCAAATAGCCCGATAAGTTGTCGAATTGAGCTTGATCGGCTGTGAATCTGACGGTTCCGGTTATCCTGTCCGCCGAAAGTCTGCTCGGGCCGATGAATGTTGCTACGGCCGCGTTGGAGAGCTGCGCCGTACCATTAATCCTTGCTGTCCGATTTACCCCGGCAAGCCGGACCGAAACGTCCGCCGTTCCGCCAAAGAACGTGTCAGCCGCGGCGATGTCCGGAAACGCGTTAAGCAGAGTGAGATTGAGCCTTCCATCGATCGCCAAATTGTTGAAGCCGTTGTCTGTTAACGCCTTTGTCCCCGACACCACCAAATTTGAGCCTCCGCCAGCGAGCTTGAGGCTTTCAAAGGTTATCTCGGACGGTGAGAACCTTACCAGAACTGGCTCGAGTGCCGTCAATGGCGACTCCTGTATCTGTAAGGTCAATTGCGAAAAGCTCGCAACACCCGAAAGATTGGCGGTGGTGAAAGTCCGTTCTCCGCTTTCGCTGATCGACGCTAATGGCCCGCCGAACTCGACCTTCCCTGTACCCGTTCCACCAATCGAATAGCCCTTAAGTTGTGGGATAAGTGCGAAAAACGGCCCAAGCGGACTTTGATCGAGCGTATGCTCGACCCGAACCGGCAATTCGCGTTGGCTGAGGTCAAGTTTTGCAAGGAACACTTGCGGACGCCCGGCCAATTCGGCCGTCAGACTAGCATTGAGTGTCTGAACTGAGGTTGTGCCTTCGAATCGTACTTCACCGAAAGCGTTATCGTTGACAACTATGTTCGAGCCGCGGCCTTCGAACTTGATCTGGATCGATGAGGTCTGCTCTATATTTCCGGACCCGCTTGCAGAAAAATCGATCGTGCCCGTTGCGGCCGGGAGCGATTCGCTTGCAGGCAACAAGGCAGTCAGAAGCGGCACGGGAACATTTTTGCCTCGCAAATCGCCCTTAAATTCAGCGGTTGCGCGGTCGTATAGACCATTGAAGGCCGCACGTCCGCCGTCAGCGGTTATTGAAGCGGAGTCGACAATGATCGATGTCCCCTCGAACCTCGCATCGGCTCGTAATTCCGCAAAGGGCTGGCCGTTCAAAGTGCCATTGACAGTAACGATATCTACCGTACCCTGAGATTGATTTGGTAGCCCACGGAGTTCGACCTTACCCGAGGTGTTCCCTCGTAATGCCCGTAGCGATTCAGGCAGGTCTATTGGGATTGCGGTCAGGAGCCTTCCCGCACTGATGTTATTGAGCTGAGCGGTCACCGATGTATTGTTCAACCCGGCTGCTGGGATCTGAACATCGAAATCCAATTGTCCGCCTTCGACCTCGAGAAGTTTGCCATCCGAAATGAACACCCCTAACGCCGAGACATTAATGTTGGCTGAGAGGCGGCCCAGCTCTTGTTCCCGGAGAGCGATAGACTCGAACTCAACATTGCCTTTGAACTCAGGCTCGGCGAGGCTTCCGGTGATTTTGCCGTCGAAAGCCAGGTCGTCTCTTAAGACCACCCGATAAAGATCTAGTTGTTCGGTCAATCCGGGAGAGACGTCGAGTATGCGGAGCATCCGCTCAGTTTCGGATGCATCGGACGAGCGAAGGGTGAGTGCAAGATCGGAATCCGAGCCAAGCAGATCGAAGCGGCCGGTTGCCGCGAGTTCAGTTTTTCCGGTGTTGAGCTTAGCGTCCTCGACGTTGAGAAGCCCCTGGTCTGCTTTAACCCTCAGGGAGCCGCTCAATGGGATGCGTCCGTTTGCTTCGTCGCCTGCGGAAGCTGCGATGTCAGCGTTGATATCACCCGATGCAGTTCGGAAGTCGGTTCCCCTCATCGAAACATCGACACGTCCGGTCGCCCGGCCTTCGATGGGTACGATCCGGCCAGACTGGAGTGCGATCAGCTTCGAGATGTCGAGCGAGGTGAAATTAGCGTTGAACTTGGAGTCGGCCCTCGAATTGAGAGCGATCGTTGCCTGGCCCGCGACCTCACCATCCATCACCTGTGCGACGAGGTCATTGAGCTCCGCTCGCTCGTTCGTAATGACGACGCTTGAGCGGGCTGATCCAAGGTTAATACTGCCCAGTGTCCCGCCGCCGATGCTCATATCCGCAGTCGCCCGATATCGCCCTGACGGCTCCAGAACATAGACCGGCCTTGCAGCGATGACATTCTCTATCGTTCCGCCTTCCGGAAAGGTCTCACTCTCGGTCAACATCACCGTTCCGGCGTCAATATCCTCGGACCGGGCCTCCACCCTACCCTCGCGAATCGTCAACCGAACCCCGGCAATATTCAGGCTGCCGAGAACAACGCCGTCCGCATCGACACGAGCGAGCCTCAGGCGGTCGGAATAGACTACTGTGTTCGGCCCTCCGCCACTCACCGAAACGGTGTCCGCCTTGATGCCCTCGACCCGGTTATTGCCCGAGTCCAACCGGTCAGCCGTTAGGTCCCGAAGGGTCAGGTCCGTCGAGGCCGGCGCGTCTTTGAGCTCAAAATCGCGTGCCGTCAGATTTCGCAAGCGAGCATCGCCAATGCTCGCCTCGCGAGCCTGAAGCCCATCGATATCGACTGTGGTAGTTTCGCCCGAACTCCTAACACGAAGATCTCGCCCGCTAACTCCGTCTATGTTGTAATCATCGGTCTGGAGCGAATTTGCCTGAGCAGTCAAAGCGGAGAGCGATGTGGTCCCGCCATCGACTGAGACCCGGAGGCCCTGGGCACGAAAATCAGTGAATCGATTATCCGCTACCGAGAACAATTGAGCTCGCCCGTTTCCCGCCGAGGCATCCAGGCGTCGGTCCCGAAGTTCCGCAACTGCGTCGGAAAGAAAAAGCCCGCCGAGAGTTATGGAACCCGATTTCGCAGCCGCCGCCTGCAGCTCGCCTACCCAACGGAAATCCGTGCCGGTTCCCCGGACGTTGCCCGCAATTCGAGGAAACTCGATGCGGAAATCCTCGAATGTAAAAAGCTCCGCGACCGCCTGTCCGTTCGCCTCGTATTGTGAATTTGTGCCTGCAACGGTGGCGGCGACATCGACCGCGCGAAGGTAAACTCCGTCCGCCGATAAAGCTTCTGAGGTGATATTTCCTTCGACGCGGTAGTTCGTCCCCGTTCCGTTGACGCGCCCTTTGAAATTGCCAACGCCTCGCAGAGTCGTGCCAAGGGGAAAGATGGTCGATGTTTGTGTCAGATCAACCGATGATTCGATGTTGAGGTCGTAGGTAAAATTTTGCCAGTCCGTCAGCCGGCCGCTCAGTATCGAGAAACCGATCGGAGTATCGATGCGGAGTTCGGAAATATCCGCGGATTCAGGATCTGCGATCCCAGTCGCCCGTATCCGAACGTCTTCTAAGCGGCTGCCGTCGTAGGTGAAAAAAGAGTCGGTCGATTCGAGCTCGAAAAGAAATCGCGAAGGACGATCCAAAAGTGGCTCTTCGGTCGGCCTAATGCTAAGCGTCAGGTTCCGAGCATCTGCCTCGATCTTTCGGGAAGCGTCGTTGAAGTGAACTACGGAATCCAATAGCAAAAAGCTGATCGAATCATATTTGAGGCTCAGGCTCGACTCACGCTCATCAGAAACGAGATTTGCGAAATTTGACCTACCGTTCTCATCGAACCGGACCCAGACCTCGGCTCCATTGATCTCCGTAGAATCCACCGAGATCTCCCGCGATGTCTGCCAGGCAAATAGGTCCAGAATGGTCAGCCCGATCCTTACATCTCGGATGAAGAAAAGTTTTTCTCCGGATACGCGGTCGTTGAAGGTTGCGTTCTTAAGTTCGAGTTCGAGCGGGAAGACATTAAGCCTGAAAACATCGGCGTCGAAAACAACGCCAATATACTCCATCTTGTCCCGGAACTGATTTTTTACGTATGTGTCTGCCGCGCCCCCACGAAAAAGAAGCATGGCGATTAGGGCGATGAGCAGAACGAATACCCCGCCGCCGATCAATATGATCCGGAGCCATTTCCCGGCGAGGAAGGTACGCTTCGCGGGCGGGTCGGGTGCAGACGGCGGAGCCGCGTCTTGCCGAGTATCTAATTCCTCAGGCATTCTAAAAGCCAATAGACAGAGCAGGCCTATTGTAGGCCAACTGTCTCAACTATCTCGAGGCCAAAGGCCTCAAGAGCATTGATCCTTGGGGGATGGTCGGACAAAAGCCGAATCTTCTTGATCCCAAGATCTTTCAATATTTGGGCACCGATCCCATAATCATGAATCTTTCCATAACCAGTTTCGCGTTTTGCACTCTGGAAATCAATACCTTTTTTCTGCATCACGGCATACGTGCGGAGTTGATTGACCAAGTCCAGGTGGTTATCGCGTTGGCGAAGATAAATGATCGCCCCCCGACCGATTTCGGCGATCTTCTTTAACGAACTGTTGATTGCCGGTGCAGCTTCGCCTAATGTGCAACCAAACATTGCGAAGGTCACATTTTCCGTTTGGACGCGAACCAATATAGGCTCGGTTGTATCCGAAATGTCGCCCATGGTCAGGCCAACATGCGTTTCCCCATTGACCAGATTCTCAAAGATCACAGCAGAGAACTCGCCATATGACGTCGGCACTAGGGCCTCAACAACGCGACGGACGAGCGGTTCGCGTTCCACTCTATAGCGAACAAGTTCGGCCACCGATACGATCTTTAGTCCGTGCAACGCTGCAAAACGCTCAAGCTCTGGCATCCGGGCCATTGTGCCGTCGTCATTCATTATCTCGCAGATAACGGCCGATGGGTTAAGTCCGGCGATCCTTGCTATGTCGACGCTTGCTTCGGTCTGGCCAACGCGGACCAGGACCCCGCCCCGTTTTGCTCGTAGCGGGAAAACATGCCCCGGCCTTGCAAGGTCTGATGGTTTAGTTGCCGGATCCACGGCGGTCAGGATAGTTTTTGCACGGTCTGCAGCAGATATTCCAGTCGTGACGCCCTCTCTGGCTTCGATCGAGATAGTGAAGGCAGTTCCCATGCTCGACGTGTTCTCTGTTGCCTGCGGCGTTAGGTTCAACTCGTCGCACCTTTCTTCTGTAAGCGGAAGGCAGATAAGTCCGCGGCCATGGGTAGCCATGAAGTTGATCATTTCCGGCGTGACCTTTTCGGCCGCACAAACGAGGTCACCCTCATTTTCACGGTCCTCATCGTCAACAATGATGATCATCCGGCCGTTTCGGATATCATTTGCTGCTTCTTCTATGGTGCTCAAGGGCATTGATTACTTTCAGATCTCAACTTTGTGGCCAAAAAGCGATTCTATCGAAACTCAATGTTCATTGCGAACGTCAGGCCAGGTTAACAATTGAATCATCTGCCCTTACAATGAGGCGATGCCGCTCGTCCTAAAGCTCGCACTTCGCTTTCTAAGTCTCAAAAGAGGCGGCTTGGCGCGCTTTACTACGATAGGGGTCGCATTGATCATCGCGATCGGCGTTTTCGCCTTTCTTTTTGCTCTTGCACTTTCTACTGCATTTGAAAGTTCACTAATTTCGACCCTGACCAGATCCGTGCCGCACATCGTCGTTACGCCTATCGGCGATGTGACCAGCGCTGATCTCAAGACCGTAAAGGCTCTGACGGGGACGGTTAACGGAGTTCAGAATGCCCGTTTCGCCTCGTCGGCCAATGCGATGATCACAGCGAATGGCCAGTCTCAGTTCGTTTTGGTGAAAACGCACGAGGATATGGATTCCGGGGTTGAGTTCGGTGACCTTTTGGCAAGCAAGCTCGAGATCAAAGCCGGCGAAGAAGCAGAACTTTTGCTTTTGGGACAAGACGGAGAACTCAGGCGTGTCCGAGTCCGTGTAAATGGCATAAGCTCCACAGGCCTTTACCAAGAAGATTCCGGCCAGATAGCCGTTTCGACCCGAGAATATGCGGCGATCGTTGGCCAAGAGGTGTTCACGCCGCAGGGGATCGAGGTGCACCTCGCCGACCCATTGTCATCTGAGATCATCGCCGCAAAGGTTGCGGCACTTGTCGGGAATGGGTTTGAGGTTCTCTCCTGGGAGCGGTCGAATCGTGCCATGCTCGACTCAATTCGATCCGCCAAGCGTTTTGCTCTTGCAGTTGTGTCGCTGCTCGCCGCGGTCGGAATTCTTAGTTTGCTGGTTGCTACTACCGTCCTCGTCCGTGAACGCTCCCATGATATTGCCGTTCTTCGAACCATGGGACTGCGAAGCAGTTCAATTGCCTTGATGGTCTTGCTCCAGTCCGCCGCGATCGCTTTATCCGGCTCGCTGATCGGAATCGCCCTGCTCCATTTGGTTTTCGCGACGACCGACCCGGCGGCCTTTATTCTCAAGCTTGCTGAAGGGAGCCCGTTGCGAGCGGTAACGGTAAGTTCGAGTGTAAGCGAGACACTTCTCGCGGTCGCCGGTATAGTGGTTCTCTCGGCCTTGGCTGGATTGCTTCCGGCGATGAAAGCGGCTCGAGTTAAACCATTGGCGAATTTGCGTCTGCTTTGATCGCCGGACCGCGTCTTTCTGATTATGTCGGCCGAAGAAAATTTCGATGAACGAAAACGCGAAACGAGTCGGCTCGCAAGTCCGATCCTTCACATCGTGTTTTTTCTCTCCGGGATCGGCACGGTTCTGATCGGTCAGGTTCTCCCATATTTCGAACGCACCTTTTCGCTCTCGGACGGGCAACTCGCTCTCTTCTTTCCGGCACAGTTCGCGGGCTCAGTCGCGGGCACGCTCGTTTCCGGCTACTTTGGCAGGCGAACAAAGCTCAAGCAAGCAACTGCACTCGGCGCGGCCGCGATGGCTGCCGGTATTTTGATGATGAACGCAGGCGATCTCTCGCTCGTGCTTGCGGGCTTCGTTCTCAACGGAATCGGGATCGGCATTACGCTTCCGGCAATAAACCTTTTGGTTTTGGAGATGAATCTTCACCGGACGGCCTCTGCCCTTAGCCTGCTCAACTTTTATTGGGGGGCAGGTGCCATCGCTGCGAAACCATTCGTCGACCTGACTTCTGACGCATCCAACGGACTTCTTTTCACAACGCTCTTTCTTGCCATCCCGCTCGCTGGAAGTGCGATCGCTATCTCACTCGTACGGGCATCTCCCAAGCGAGAGAACCGTCCGGTCTCGGATGCTGACGAAGCCTCGCATATCTGGACTATGCCGCTTGCGTGGGCGATCGCAGCATTTCATTTCGTCCATGTTGGTTTCGAAAGCGGCATGGGCGGCTGGATCACGACGTATTCAGAACGGATCGCCGGCGAGCCTGTGACCTCGGTAATTTCGCCAACATTCCTGTACTTCCTGTTTTTCGTCGCGGGTCGGGCGATCGGGCCGATCTTGTTTCGCTATCTAAGTGAGAATCAGGCGATCGCCCTCGGACTTTCTCTCATAATGGTGGGGCTTGGGTTTGTATTGAACGCCGGCGATCTGAATACACTGAACATTGGATCAGTGATCGCAGGCATCGGAACATCATGGATCTTCCCCACCAACGTATCTCGATTCTATAATTCGTTCGGGCCCGAGGCCGCTCGAAAGGCAACGCCGCTTTTTATAGCCGGAACGATCGGTGCTACTGCCGTCACATGGGGAATAGGTGCGGTCTCGTCAGTCTCCCGCGATCTTCGCTACGGTATGCTGATACTTGTAGCAGCGGTGATCTCGTTGTTTGGGTTGCAAGCGGCAATCGTATTGATCGCCGCTCGTCGGACGAAACGCTAGAGATCCAGGTCTTTCAGATACTCGCGGAACGGGCCGCCGAGGTCCTCTCGCTTTAGGGCGTATTCGACGGTCGCTATTAAAAAGCCGAGTTTATCTCCCGCATCATGGCGCGTGCCCTCGAGCTTTACTGCATAAAATGGTCTTTCCTTGAGAGAGATGCGCATCGCGTCGGTTATCTGTATCTCGCCGCCGGCTCCGGGTTCTGTTCGTTCGATCGCATCGAAAATATCCGGAGTGAAAATATATCTCCCGATTATTGCCAGATCGGACGGAGCTTCTGCATAGGCCGGCTTTTCAACCATGTCCTTGATCTGGAATACGCCGGGTTCTACCTCTTCCGCGTCTATCACACCAAACCTTGAAATTGCCTCGCCGGGAACCTGCATTGTCGCGATGACGGGCGATTCGTACTTTTCGTAAACGTCCATCATTTGACGCAACGCCGGCCGCTCTGCATCTACAACATCGTCGGCAAGCAACGCGGCAAATGGCTCGGAACCAACAAAGTCCTTTGCTTGATAGATCGCATGCCCCAAGCCGAGAGCCTGCTTTTGCCTCGTGTAGCTGATCCTCGCGATCTCCGAAATCGCGCGGACCTGTTCGAACAACTCCGTCTTGCCCTTTTCCTTCAACAACTGCTCAAGCTCGAAGGAGATATCAAAGTGGTTCTCAATCGCGCTCTTATCACGGCCTGTGATGATCAAAAGCGATTCACAACCGGATGCCACGGCCTCTTCAACCGCATATTGAATAAGCGGTTTATCCACAAGCGGAAGCATTTCCTTTGGAGACGCTTTCGTGGCTGGAAGAAATCGCGTGCCGAGGCCGGCTGCCGGGAAAATTGCTTTACGAATTGTTTGAGCCATAAAAAGACTGCTAAATTATGATGTCGCGCCCTTGAAAACCATAAGTTTAAAGTTTTTCGCAAAGCGAAACAAACGACCGTTTCGAACATAATCCTATGCTTGACCTTAACTTCGTCAGAGAGCATTTGGCTGACGTAAAGACCGCACTTGAGAATCGCAATTTCCCGACCGATGTTTTGGACCGGTTTTCTGAGCTGGACGTTGAGCGGCGAAGGCTTATAAGCGAATCGGACGCCATCAACCAGCGGCGAAATTCCGCGAGCAAAGAGATAGGCGAACTGATGAAATCGGGAAAGCGGGACGAAGCCGAGGCGATGAAAACCGAAGTCGCCGGGTTTAAGGCCACCCAGGCCGAACTTGATGACAAACGCGAGGCCGCCGAATCTGCTATGCGCGACCTGCTCGCGGGGCTTCCGAATATTCCGGCTGCGGACGTTCCCGTCGGTTCTGATGAGTCGGCAAATGTCGAGATCAGAATGTGGGGAGAACCGACGACTTTTGACTTTGAGATAAAAGACCACGTCGATCTTGGCGAATCGCTCGGTATCCTCGACTTTGAGCGGGCGACGAAGATCGCCGGTTCGCGCTTCGCCATAATGAATGGGGCGGGGGCACGACTGTCGAGAGCCTTGGTGAACTTCATGCTCGATGTCCATACTCGCGAGCATGGCTACATGGAAACGATGCCGCCGTTCCTGGTCAACCGAACCTCGCTTTTTGGGACGAATCAGCTCCCGAAGTTTGAAGAGGATCTTTTTCACATCAAGGATGACCGCGGCTTCGCCCTTATCCCGACTGCGGAGGTCCCGGTTACGAATTATCACGCCGAAGAGATTCTCGATGCATCTGAATTGCCGAAGTATTTCACGGCCTACACTCCGTGTTTTCGGAGTGAAGCGGGAAGCTACGGTCGTGACACGCGAGGGCTGATAAGGCAGCATCAGTTTGAGAAGGTCGAGCTTGTCAAGCTCTGCCTGCCGGAAGAATCTGCCGAAGAGCATGAAAAGCTTACACAGAACGCCGAACGGATCCTTCAGCTTTTGAAATTGCCATATCGCACGGTTGTCTTGTCCACCGGAGACATGGGGTTTGGCGCACAAAAGACCTACGACATCGAGGTCTGGGTGCCGTCTCAAGACACTTACCGAGAGATCTCGAGCTGCTCGAACTGCGGCGATTTTCAGGCCCGGAGAATGAATTTGCGATTCCGACGGGCGGGCGGCTCGAAGCCGGAATTTGCTCATACACTCAACGGTAGCGGGCTTGCTGTCGGCCGAACATGGCTGGCCGTTCTCGAAAACTATCAGCAGGCTGATGGATCTATCGTCATTCCCGAGGTGCTGCGGCCTTATATGCACGGCGCCGAGACGATCGCGGCGGGATCGTGATTCGAGTACTGGGGTCATTTCTCGATTGACCAAGATGCGTTTTGTAATCACAATGTAATTATGAAAGCTCAGATCATTCAGATCGGGAACTCTCAGGGAATACGAATTCCGAAAATGATGCTCGAAGAGACCGGAATCTCCGGCGAGGTCGACCTCCACGCAACGCCTGAAGGAATTCTTATCCGAAAAACGAAGCGGCCACGGGGAGATTGGGACACGGTTTTCAGCAGGTTTGCCGAGTCTGACGATGAGCTTTCCGAGGACATCAAAGCTTCGGGAGCATTTGACCGAAAGGAGTGGCAATGGTGAAGCGATTCGAGGTTTATCTTGTCAATCTTGACGAGGAGGTCTCGGATGACCCCAAAAACACTCGTCCCGCCGTTGTGGTCTCGCCCGATGAGATGAATCGCAGCCTTGGTCATGTGATCATCGCCCCGATCGCCTCGACCACGGCTACTTTGCCGACCCGTATCGCGACGGAATTTCTCAACTCGGACCGGCAGATCGTCCTCGATCAAATACGGACGGTCGACAAATCGCGGCTTGTGAAAAGCATCGGCGAGATCGACGGCCGTTCGAAGACCGAGGTGGTCGAGGTGCTTCAGGAGATGTTCGCTGAATGATCGCATTTCCTACTTCGATTTTGCCTCGTTCCAGAGCCTGTCCATTTCTTCTAGCGTCGATCCGTCGAGTTCATTTCCTGAGTCCTTGATCTGCTCCTCAACGTAAAGAAACCGCTTCCGAAACTTTCGGTTCGTTCGTTTCAGGGCCGTCTCAGGTTCTACATCTAAACGCCGGGCGAGGTTCACGATGACGAAGAGCAGGTCGCCAATCTCTTCTTCAATGTTCTCGTGGTCGTTGGAGTTTACGGCCGCCCGCAGTTCGCCGATCTCCTCCTCGGCCTTTTCAAAGATCTGATCTGCGTCGGGCCAGTCGAATCCGACCTTTGCCGCCTTTTTTGTCAGCTTGAGTGCCTCGAGCAGGGCCGGGAAGTGCACGGGCACATCTTCCAAGATCGAGCCTTTTGCTTTTTCGACCTTGCCGGATGCCTTGCGTTCATTTGCCTTTAGCTCGTCCCAGTTGTTGAGAACGTCGCTCGCTGTTTCGAGGTTCGCATCGCCAAAGACATGCGGGTGGCGTAGCACGAGCTTCCGTGCAACGCCTTCGGCTACATCTTCGATGGTGAACTCGCCGCGTTCCTTCCCAATGGTCGAGTGAAAAACGACCTGGAGCAAAAGGTCGCCGAGTTCTTCCTTTAGATGCTCAGTGTCGCCCGTCGCGTCTGCGTGTTGGATGGCGTCAAACGTCTCGTACGCTTCTTCAAGCAGGTACTGCGAAAGCGAGGCATAGGTTTGCTCCGCGTCCCAGGGGCAGCCGCCCGGTGCACGAAGCCGCTCCATTACACCGACAAGTTCATCGAATTTTTCTGACATATCACCATTTAAGTTCAGGACGTGCCGGAAGTCTAGGGCATGGCCCGAAAGCCCTTTGCGCGAGGCCGAGGTTCGGCCGGTGAGACGGAATCTCGCTTCTGAGCTTTCTGCTAGAAAATCGTAGGTGATAAAATCATAGGGAGTAAAGAAGTTATGATCGGACACGAAGAAAATCAAGAAGACGTTTCCTTTAAGGTCACTGATCGTCGGAAATTTAATCCGGACGGATCGCTGAAAGAGGGCGTGGAGATCGAGCCGGAAGCGCCAAAAGCTGCCGCCCCGGCTCCCGAACCGCAGCCCGAGCCTGCGGTCGCTGCGGTCGAAGAGGAGCCGGTCGCCGCCGCTATCGACGAGGCCGAGGATGACGGCGAAGAGATCCCGGGTGCGGATGACCCGGCGAGCTTTATCAATTTTCTCTCGACCCTCGCTACCAACGCCGCCGCATCTCTTGGTGCCGTGCCGCATCCCGCCACGGGACAGCGGTCGCTTGACCTTGATACGGGCAAGTATTGGCTCGACGTGCTTGCAATGATCCGCGATAAGACAAAGGGCAATCTGCACGAGCAGGAGGCTCGGTTGCTCGAAGGGCTTTTGGCCGATCTTCGGATGCAGTATGTGACGATGGTGCGGGCGACCGAAGAGAAGCTGAAGGCGCAGGCGGCGAAGAAGTTTTCCGGCGCGGATATTCTCGGAAAGAAATAGTTGAAACGCAAAGGCCCTAGGGATTCTTAGAACTTCTGCGGGCCTTGCGGTCTCAGCGTTAAAATCTAAATGCGACTTACCTTCCTCGGCACCGGAACCTCGACGGGCGTACCCTCCATCGCCTGTGACTGCGAGACGTGTCTTTCCGAAGACCCGAGGGATAAGCGGCTCCGCGTCTCGGTTTTGATCGAACACGAGGGCGTTTCGATCCTTGTTGACACCTCGTCGGACTTTCGCCAACAGGCCCTGCGAGCAAATATCCGGCGGCTCGATGCCGTGCTGATAACGCATTGCCACGTCGATCATGTCTTTGGCCTTGATGACATCCGGCCGCTCAATTTTCGCTACGGCCCAATGCCGATCTTTGCCAATGACATCGCCTGGACCGACCTTCGCCGGATATTTCAATACATTTTTCAGCCGACCCATTTGGGCGGCGGGCTTCCGCAACTTATCCCGCATACGGTCTTCAACGGCTCGCCTTTCTGTATCGGCAAGGTCGAGGTGACGCCGCTTGAGGTCATCCACGGCAAGCTGCCGGTGATCGCCTATCGGTTCAATAATTTTGCCTACGCCACCGACCTCAAGACCATCCCCCAGGAATCGCTTGACGGGCTCCGCGGGCTTGATGTTTTGGTGCTCGACTGCGTCCGCATCAAGCCGCACTCGACGCATCTCAACCTCGAAGAGGCTCTCGGTTACATTGAGGACCTCAAGCCGCGGAAGGCTTATCTTACCCACCTCAACCACGACATCCTCCACGCCCGCGAGTCCCGCACGCTGCCCGACAACGTCGAACTCGCCTACGACGGGCTCGTGATCGGCGATGAGCCGGATGAGGCTTGAGCATCCTTGCCCGCTTGCCACCGTCTGGCCAATTTTCGTCTCGACGTGTTTCATTTTTTCGGAGACCGCGCGTTTCATGAAACAGCGTGAAACACTGAAACAAAGTGAAACGCTGAAACAAGCTGAAACGCTCGCGGTTTTGAGTCCCGGCTTTCGAGAATTCCAGATTCCAGATTCCAGATTCGATGATCTGGAATTTGGAATCTGGAACTCGAAAGTCCTGCTGTTTCGTTTCTAATAGGGAATCGCGCGTTCGCGAAAACGCCGTAAACACCGCGAACATCGTGAACAACGGAAACGCTGCGAACAACGCGAACATCTGGAACATCTGGAACATCTGGAACTTTTGGGACAGCTGGAACACGCAGCCGGGCTTGGGTCTTGGGCCTTGGGGCTTGGGCCTTCGGTTTACTCATTATTACACTCGATCTTGGCATTCCGTTTAATTAGTAGTTGGCAAGAATGAAGGACTTCGGTCTGCTTCTCCGCCACTCGCGGCTCACTGCTTACCGCTCACTTTCTCCCGCTGTCCATTTTCCTCGGCCTTCAAGCCAAAGTGAATGGCGATCCGTGAGATATGGAAGATATGGATGATATGGAAGGGGCGAGTTGCCGAGTTACGGAGTTGCCGTGCTGCAGAGTTCTGAGTCCGGGCTTGAGGCCCGCACGCAGAACGAAAATGTGAATCGCCCGCTTCGAGAAGGCGACCACAATATATTGTGTTGGAAAAGAACGGCATTTCGGTCAGTCGGGATTGAAGGGTTACATCAAGCGGGGCGCGGTAAATGTTGCAAATGAGACGGTTATAAAATTAACACAAAACCACTAGATTTAGTGTTGACAAAACGTTACCTACACAATATAGTCTATATCCACTGCAGGACTGAATAACTCAAAAAGACGCTTGGGGTCCTGTCCAGTCACCTGAAATCAACCAAAACGAGCCGGCCACTTCGGGCCCACAATATATGGGCCCCGCGGGAAAGAGTCTCTGCATTTCCCGGCGACGACGCGGCGACGCTCGAAAACCCGTTGCAGGAGTTCAAACGAGGAGAAAGAAAAAATGATGGATACATTCGTCGCTACGGCAAGGCAGACCGAGGAAGCAGCACAAACGACCATGCGCGTGACCAAGCGCAATGGAGCTTACGAGCCGGTCGATATCAACAAGATCGTCCGGGCGATCTCACGCTGTACGCCGAACTTGCCGAACGTAGATGTGATGCGGATCGCGACGAAGACCATCAGCGGGCTTTTTGACGGTGCGAGCACAAAGGAGCTCGACAAGCTTTCTATCCAAACGGCCGCGAGCCTGATCTTTGAAGAGCCGGAGTACTCGCGGCTCGCCGCCCGGCTTTTGGTCCAATACGTTGAGAAAGAAGTACATAACCAGGAGATCTATTCCTTCTCGCAATCCATCGCCTTTGGCTTTAAAGAAGGCTTGATGAACGAGCGGGTTTACAACTTCGTCTGTGAAAACAGCCGCAAGCTGAATGACGCCATCGATAAAACGCGCAACGATCTTTTCGAGTTCTTTGGCCTCAGAACGCTTTACGACCGCTACCTGCTCAAGAATCCGGAGACTCGCGACGTCATCGAAACACCGCAGTTCTTCTGGATGCGGGTCGCGTGCGGGCTTGCCGAAACGCCTTCGTTGGCCATCGAGCTTTACCATCTCTTCTCGTCGCTCGAATACATTCCCTCGACGCCGACGCTCTTCAATTCAGGTACGCGGCACGAACAGCTCTCGTCGTGCTTCCTGCTTGATTCGCCGCAGGATAGCCTTGAGAGCATCTACAAAAAATATGCTGACGTCGCGATGCTCTCAAAGTTTTCGGGCGGCATCGGCATCGCGTACCACCGCGTTCGTTCGCAGGGGTCGCTGATCCGCGGGACGAACGGCCACTCTAACGGCATCGTGCCGTGGCTCAAGACGCTTGATTCCTCGGTGGCGGCGGTAAACCAGGGCGGCAAGCGAAAGGGTGCGGCCTGCGTTTATCTCGAGACCTGGCATGCAGACATCGAGGATTTCCTCGAACTTCGCGACAACACCGGCGACGACGCCCGGCGGACGCACAACCTCAACATCGCCAATTGGATCCCGGATATCTTTATGCGTCGGGTTGAGTCGGACGAGGCTTGGTCGCTCTTTGACCCGAAGGCCGTTCCGCATTTTCCGGATATTTACGGCGAAGAGTTTGAACGCGAATACCTCAAGGCCGAGCAGGAAGGGCTCTTTAAAAAGCAGGTCAAGGCACGCGATCTTTACGGCAAGATGATGCGGACGCTCGCCCAGACCGGCAATGGCTGGATGACCTTTAAGGACGCGAGCAACAATAAGTGCAACCAAACGGCCGTGGCCGGTAACGTCGTCCACCTCTCGAACCTCTGCACCGAGATCATCGAGGTGACGAACGACAACGAGACGGCGGTATGCAATCTCGGCTCGATCAATGTGGCGAGGTACGTCGGCGAAGGCGGTTTTGATTTTGAGAAGCTGCACCGCAATGTCGGGCTGGCGGTTCGCCAGCTTGACCGCGTAATCGACCTCAATTACTACGCCATCCCGAGCACCGAGGATTCGAACATGCGGTGGAGGAACATCGGCCTGGGCGTTATGGGCCTGCAGGATGTTTTCTTCAAGCTGCGGCTGGCGTTCGATTCGGACGAAGCTCGGCGGATCTCGGCAAAGATACAGGAAGAGATCTACTTCGCAGCACTTGATGCGTCGTGTGAACTCGCGATCGCCAAGGGGGCACATCCGGCGTTTCCGGAAACGCGTGCGGCCCGCGGCGTGCTGCAATTTGACCTCTGGGGAGTTGTGCCCGAGGACACGGCCCGCTGGGACGCGCTCCGCGAAAAGATCAAGGCGAACGGGCTTCGCAACAGCCTGATGATCGCCATCGCTCCGACGGCGACGATCGCCGCCATCGCCGGCAGCTATGAATGCATCGAGCCGCAGGTCTCGAACCTCTTCAAACGCGAAACGCTTTCAGGCGACTTCATCCAGATCAACAAATATCTTGTCCAAGAGCTAAAGGCGGCCGGGCTTTGGACCGACGAGGTGCGGCAGAAGATCAAGCTCGGCGAGGGCTCGATACAGGCGATCGAAGAGATCCCGGCGGAGATCCGAGCCATCTATCGCACCGCGTGGGAAGTGCCGATGCGTGTTCTGATCGACATGGCGGCCGAACGAGGGGCGTTCATCGACCAATCGGCGTCGCTCAACCTATTTATGGAAAGCCCCTCGATCGGCAAGCTTTCGTCGATGTATATGTACTGCTGGCAGAAGGGGCTGAAGACGACCTATTATCTCCGCTCGCGGCCGGCAACGAAGATCAACCAGGTGACCGCCGAATACAAGGTCGCCGAACTGATCCCCGAGCCGAAAAAGGAATACACCGACGAAGAAGCGCTGATCTGCTCGCTGGAGAACCCCGACGCCTGCGAAGCCTGTCAGTAGTTTTAGAAACTAGCTAATAGCTTTCAGCTAATAGCTATTAGCTTGTTTCTCACACTGTTTGGAGATTTTTATGCTTTTAGATCCTGGATTTAACCTTACACTTCGGCCGATGCAGTACCCGGACTTTTATGAAATGTACCGGAATGCGATCAAGAACACTTGGACCGTCGAGGAGGTCGACTTCTCGATGGACGTCACGGACCTTCGTGCCAAGATGACGCCGGCGGAGCGGCACCTGATCAATCGGCTTGTTGCGTTCTTTGCGACGGGAGATTCGATCGTGTCTAACAATCTGGTGCTCAATCTTTACAAGCACATCAATGCTCCGGAGGCGCGGATGTACCTCTCGCGGCAGCTTTATGAAGAGGCGTTGCACGTGCAGTTTTACCTTACGCTGCTCGATACATACATCCCCGAGCACAAGGAACGCGAGGCGGCATTTGCGGCGATCGAGAACATTCCTTCGATCCGGAAAAAGGGCGAGTTTTGCCTGAAGTGGATCGATTCGATCAACGACCTGCAGACGCTTGAGACGAAGGACGACCGCCGCCGATTTCTGCTAAACCTGATCTGCTTCGCGGCGTGCATCGAGGGGCTTTTCTTCTTTGCGGCCTTCGCTTATGTTTACTTTCTGCGGTCAAAAGGCTTACTCCATGGGCTCGCCTCGGGGACGAACTGGGTCTTTCGCGACGAATCTTCGCACATGAACTTTGCCTTTGAGGTGGTCAAAAAAGTGCGGGCCGAGGAGCCGGACCTTTTTGATGCCGAATTGGAACGGCAGATCGCGTTGATGCTCGATGAAGCGGTCGAATGCGAGATGCAGTTTGCCGAGGACATTCTTTCGGGCGGAGTCGCCGGACTCTCGGTCGTGGATATGAAGCAGTATCTCGAGTTCATCGCCGATCAGCGGCTGGCGATGCTCGGCATCCCGAAGGTCTATAAGACAAAGAACCCGTTCTCATTCATGGACCTGCAGGACGTGCAGGAACTGACAAACTTCTTCGAACGCCGCGTCTCGGCATACCAAGTCTCAGTCGCCGGCGAGGTAAGCTTCAGCGAGGCATTCTAAACGGGGCGAGTGAAAAGCATAAGGGCTCGGCTGCTCTGCCGAGCCCTTTCATAATTATCTTTTGAATTCTACTCTGCATTTAGCCGCCAGTATTTCGCAGTCAACTGACTATTCGCACGATCAAGCTCATAACCCTTTCTCGTTACGTCACTTATGGTCAGGCGGTATGTACCGGGGACCGACAGGACCGAAAGAGCCGCGATGCCTTGAGCGTTCGTCTGGGAGGTTTGAAAGACCCATCGTCCGTTCGGCGTCCGCCACGTTACTGAGACTGTTGCGTCGGGCACAGCGTTTCCGGCAGCGTCCAAGACGCGTGCATATCCTATCACCCAAATTCCGGTTTTTAACCTTATTGAAGTCAAAGCGAGCGAACTGACGCGCAAAATGCCACCGGTTTCGCTGACGATGTTGACGTTGGCCTCATTCTGGCTAAAGTTGCCCAGCGTGTCATAGGCGAATGCTCTCACCGTATAGGTCCCAGCGGTCAACTGACGCGTGTCCCAAGTGAATGAGATCTCGCCGCCCGCACCTGATGACCCGATAATGACCTGCTGTCCTGTGAATTGGTTCCAAAAACTGATCTCTTGATACTCGATCTCGACATTGTCGGTTGCCGTAGACCGGACCGCAACTAAACCCGATACGGTTGCTCCATCCGTCGGTTCCAGTAGAGTCACCACCGGTGGGGTCGTGTCTAGCGGTGTGGCGGGCGACGTTGCGACCGCAATATTCGACCAGGGGCTGGGCCCGCCGAGTCCGGTAGCCCGCACGCGGTAATTGTAGGTCACGTTCACGCCGACCGTTGTATCAGAATGCTGCGGAGTTGTGCCGGGCGGGACAAGCGAAAGTATCTCCCACGTCGATGAGCCTGCAACGCTACGCTGAAGCTCCCATCCACGGGTCAGCGGGCTTGTATTTACCCACGTCAGTTCGACGGAATTAAAGGGCTCCATTCGCGTTGCCGGGTGCGGCACGCCGGCGAGATCCGTTGGAGCCGTGGGTGCCGGCACGTTTCCGACAGGCAGCAGAAGCACGGCACCGTTTTCACCGGTCACAGTATTTCGCCCGACCGTCGCAACCTCACGACTATTGTTCAGAAAGGCACCGTTGCCGGTTATTATCCATCCATTGCCGACCGTCTCCGGACTCAGCAGACTCGATACGGAAAAGTTTCCCAGTCCGGTGAGGTGAAGTCCGGCCCCCAATTCACCATAACCGATATCGCCGTTGTCATTTATGTCGTAGGCAACCGTATAACGGCTGGAACCGGCAATGAATGCCCACCCGCTTTCGGGCAAGTATTTGAAAACTGAAACAACGTTCAATGAGGTCGACCGCAGCGGCGATGAGCCCACCATCATTCCACTAGAGTTTATTGCCGCGCTCGCTATCGGTTGGTAATTTGGTGGCCCCTCACCGGTCACATCGACCTGGCCGGTGGCAAGGTTGAGCCGTTCCTGACCGCCGATGATCAGGCCCGAATTATTTATGTCGCGTGGGACGATCCAAAAGTCGAAATCGGTCAAACGCGTAAAACCGGCCTGATCACTAAAGACCCAGCCGGTGCCTGTCGGAACATATCCAAGGGAACTCCTGGAGCCGATGATCTGCCCCAAGTCGTTGATGCCCGTCGGGAAGGCGGAGGTATCCCCTGGGGGCAGCGGAAGTACCTCGAGCGCGTAGCCGTTCGTCCCGATCGTCCAGCGGACCCCTGTCGGATTCCATTGAGGGCTGAAGGAAACGCCGACGATCACTCCGAGATCGTTGATATCGGTCGGGAACGTGCTCATCGAGCCCGGCGGGACGGGCAATACTGTCCACGCTTCACTGTTGGTACTCACGAGGGGTTGGTAATTACCAGCGATTGTCCGTGTCCCAATGACGGTCCGCTGGTTGTTTATGGCGGTGGGCGATCCATTGCCAAGAAAGTGCAGTTCAAAAACAGGTGGAATACCCTGTGCCGGAACGCTCCGGACAAGCACGCCTAATGAGGTTAAAATGAGTAGAAGGAAAATCCCGAGGGCTAGATAGGTAGGTCTAGGTCGAATATGAACTTTAGAGAGCATTACGATACCTCCTGCAGCGAGCAGTTATCGTCCGGCCCCCCTCGGGTTCTAAGCAAGCAGCCAGTTTGCGTTGAGCGTGTGAACCAGGCGTGGATAGTACCCGCCGAGTTTATTTACACCTCTTATCTATCCGGAGTATGTGACTGTTGTCACACGACGGCACTCGGTTTTCACTCGCCGTTGTTACCACCAACAATCTGTTTTGATGCATGGAGATTATGGATGTTCAGGAACTCACGAATTTCTTCGAACGCCGCGTCTCGGCATACCAAGTCTCAGTCGCCGGCGAGGTCAGCTTCAGCGAAGCGTTTTAGATACGACCGAAATACGAAAAAATGACCCCGAGATGCCACGGAGTATCTCGGGGTTAACCATTTTCCCGATAGATCATAAAAAGTGTGACGGAGTGAACCATTGCGATCAGCAGGTTGCTTACGACCACTGGGTTGGAAACGGTTCCGACAGCAAAGGGTGTAATGACCTTGTAAATGATCTGCACAAGCAGAAGTGCCGCGACGAACTTAGGCTCGATACGCACGAGCAGCCCAAGGGAGATCAGAGCGATAGAAATATAGACCGAGAGCAAAATGCCGCGAGCTGCAGTCGCATTCCCATAGCTTTCGCGTGCCCACTCAGCATCGGAAATAAGGCCATAACAAACCGGTATAAGAACGGCGATATTGAGCACAAGCGAGATGACGATCATCAACTTCATGCTGAACATTTCGCAGATTCGCGACAGCCAGATGCGGGAATTGACCGATTCGCGGGATGACACTCAATTCTTGCTGGGCCAAGGACGGCGACCTGCAACGGTTTCTCAGCCGCTAGCGATGGAAGATGGTCGGGTTGGCTTTGATGATGGCGGCAAGTTCGCGCTGTAGTTCCTCGGTGGCGGTGAAGGTCGGGAACCCGCGGAGATGGTTGAAGTATGACTTGCTGATAAGGGCTGCTTGCTTCGACTTGACGCTTCCGGGCGAGACCCGGTAGATCTCATAGAGTCCGTGTCCCAGCCCGCCATCGACCCGATATCGGCCCCTTATCTCATTGAACTTCTCTTCACCGACGGTCCCGCGGAAGTTCTTCTCACTCAACTGGCCGTACATGACCTCGGGGATGTTCGCCTGGATCTCGGCCGGGCGACCGTTGGACATAGAGACGACGAAGTTCATTCCCGAATAGCCGCAGGGCGAGGAGGCGGCGAAAACTTCGACGTCCTTGAGCAAGCTGAGCCCGTTCCGTGCAACGCACTCCTCACGGATCAAGCTCTGAACCTGCCGGAGGCTGCTCAGGGTCGGGGCAACGATGGTCATCCGGACGGCGTCTTTGATGCCATACCAGTCACCTCCATAGTCGCTCTCAACCTTTTCGGCGGCACGGGCCTGTTGCTTTATCGGGCCGTAAACCGGAACGGCCTCGCACTTTGCGGCGATCATGTCGGCCAGTTTGCGGAGCTCCGCATCGGTATTATCCGCATCTGCAAAAATGCGTTTTGCGATTCCCTCTTGAGCTTTTTCACGCAATTGTGAAAGCAAATTCTTGTTCATCTTAAACGCCTGATTCTCCGTAGAGGCAACGGTCGCTCTCGCATGTCGCATCAGGTCGGTGCGAAGTGCGGCGTAGCTTCGACCCCGGCACTCGCGGCAACAGTCCCGACCTTCGGAAAACTCTGCACACCGATCGTTTGCCTGCTGCGATTTCCCTTGATGATACGCCAGCGTGCGGCCATTTTGAAATGAAAGTGCCGCCTTGCCAAGAAGCTTTGACTAGAGATCTTCGCGGACGGTCCATTCGGCCATTGCGAGACCGCCGACGTAGAGGCCCTCAACGAGGAAGTGCGCAGCGGCAAGGACCGAATCTCCGCCGACCATGCGTGCGGCGAACACAATACACAAAAATGCCCACGCGGCGTTGGCGAAAACGAGTAGTTTTATAAGCAGAATCGGCCGCGTTCGCCTAATCGCGAGCGAGAAGGAATAGGTTCCGTAAACAAGGTGGACAGCTGCGTGGCCGACGACCCATGATTGCGGCAGGCTGTAAAGCGGGGCGATGTAGCCGCTAAGTATGAGCAAAAGAGCCCCGGTCACGAAAGCGCCGATGCAATCGACCCAAAGAACGTATTTTGTAAGAAAGGGCATTGGCGGTTAGCTACTTCGGATCAGCGTTGTGCCGTCGATCTTTGCAAGCTTCGTGTCGAAGGTGCCGAGCGGCGTGTGCCCGGCCTTTTTCGAAACCGCAAGGATCATGCAATCCGAGAACGCGACGCCCGAATTGGTCTTGAAAAGCGACAGGGCTTCGGCGACAACCTCCGGCTCCTGCAGCACCAATGCCTCGTTCTTTAATGTGACCTCGACCGCACGGACGAGGTCGGCCTTGGGTCTCTCAAACACAGATCGAAGCACCCAGATAGTCTCGACGAGCGCGATGTGGGTAACCCAAGCCTGAGAGCCAACGAAAGCCTTTGCAAGCTTTGATTGCCGAGGGTCGTCTTCGGTAAATATGCGGACCAGGACATTAGTATCGACCGCTTTCATGCTTCTTTCGGACGTACTGAGCGATACCTTCCTTTAATTCCTTGAGTGTCTTCTTAGGTGGCTTTTCATCGCCGAAGACCTCTTTATGCAGATCGTCGAGCGAATAGAGGTTCGACCGCTTCACGATGACGTCCTCGCCCTTTTCTTCCCATTCGATGACGGAGCCGGGGCCGATGCCGAGCTTCTTTCTCACCGATGCGGGGACCGATATTTGCCCCTGTGCTGTGATCCGCGATCTTACCTTTTGCATACGTGGATATTAGATGCATTACCGCGGTAATGTCAATCAGTTTTTTAGCTCCGGGGAGGTCCTTCGGCCCGCGGTTGCGATGGCGATTACGACAAAGGCGATGGCGGCGGGGAGCCAGACCCAGAGAAGTTCGGAGCCGATGACCCGCCAGCCGCGGAGGCCGATGAACTCAGAAAGGCTGAACGGCGAGACGACGATAACACGCCACGGGAAGAACATTCGTTCGGTTGCATAGGGCCAGAGAAGTGCGACGCCGAGCCCGCCCGTGGTCAACATATCAAGCAAGCCGTGCGACGCCGCCGAAACGAACACGAATAGAAATGCGGCAACTCGCTTCGCTATTAACCACGGAGCGAAAAGTGCGGCAACGAATGCAAGAGCAGCCGCAAAAGCGAGCGAATGGCTAAAGCCGCGATGGCCCCATTCGCTCGAATATGCAATGCCGAGCCGAAAGGCCAGCACATCAAGATCCGGAATCACGGACGCCGCAACACCCGCCGCCAAGAGCCGCGGCGGTATCACATTTGCCCCGAGCCCAAAGCCGATGGCGAGCGGAACGGCGGGATGTGTAAAGATGGTCGGCATAGCGGCGGCAATGTTGATTATAGGCGCATCTTGCGAATATCATCCAGTTAGTTTCGGGCTGAATCGAGCTCAGATCTATCGGTGAGCAAAGAGCGTAATGTCGTATCTACTTGAGTTTGTGCTTGATCGCGAAAAGGTGCCGTCGTTTGGCGAGTATCCGTTTTCGCTGAGCGCACTCGCGGAGTTTGAAAGGCTGAGGTTCGATAAAAAGGTCACATTCTTCGTCGGCGAGAACGGCAGCGGCAAATCGACGTTTCTTGAGGCGATCGCCTACCACGTCGGGCTGAATCCGGAAGGTGGAACTCGAAACACTTTGTTTTCCACCGCCGATACGCATTCCGAACTCTGCCACTATTCTCGCCTTATCCGAAGCCACAGATTTCCGAAGGATTCATATTTCCTCCGAGCCGAAAGCTTTTACAATCTGGCATCGTACATGGACGACGGTCGGCAGGAATTCTTGTGGACCTACGGCGGGAAGTCGCTGCACGAGCAATCTCACGGCGAGTCATTTCTGGCGACGATGACGAATAAGCTTCGGGGTGCGGGCATCTATCTTTTTGATGAGCCCGAAGCGGCGCTTTCGCCCGCAAGGCAGCTTGCAGCCCTCGCGACCTTTCATCATCTTGTTACGGAGCTCGAATCGCAGCTTATAATCGCGACCCATTCCCCGATCCTGATGGCTTACCCCGGAGCTCTCATCTACCATTTTTCAGAAAGCGGGATCGAGCCCATCGACTACCGAGAGACCGAACATTTCACGATCACAAAGGAGTTTTTGAATAAACCAGAGAAAATTCTGGAATATTTGTTCGACGATTCCGAAGATGAATGACCATTTAGATCATTTCACAAAAGCGATCGAGCGCCCGCGGTTCGCGATCAAGGTAAAACAGAATCTTGACGACGATTCCCCAACTACTTTATCTCGATCCTTGGAACTACCCTGAAACTGCTGCTCTGAGTGTGCACTTTACCAAACATATCTGTGGCCCGCACCTCGACGCGGTGCTCGCCAAGCGGCAGGTCTCGTGGGATCGCACCTCGCCAGATATGTGTGCTGTTGATCGGGTTTGATGGACGACGGCCGGGGAAAAGCGTGTCGGTCACGTCCCACTTGAGCACAGACCAGGCGTAGGACGGGTCAAATGTTTCAACGTGCGTCATCGGCCGCCAGTCCCCGCTGCCGATCTTGTATTCGACCCTGTCTGTCTTATAGCCCATAAAGAAATTGGCAAAGATCGCTCCGGTGACCCAACCGGGTGTGGCAATCAGCTTCGGGTGAGAGATCCTTATTTGGTAGTCTCTCGGTTTTTCGGCGGCTTTGTATTCGATGGTGTACTTGTTTCCCTCGATATTGAGGAAAGCATAGCCGCGAGGCGTGCCATCGCGCATTGTCGAATCAGGCACTCCGGCAGCGGTGATCTCGCCGGAATACCAATCGCCGGAGGTCGTGCCGGCGTTGTATTCGTGGTGCGGCTTTTCGCGGTCGAATCCATCTTCCTTGCCGTAAAAATTGTGCCGCTGAATGTGGGTATGTGCGGACATCGAAAGCGTGTTCGGGAATTCCCTCAAAAGGTCAAAGAGCCGCTGCCGGTCGGAGTTTCGGAAGGTGTTCTCATTCTGATGAAACAGCGGGATGTGAACGGAAAGGACGATCAGCTTATCTTTCGGAACGGTTCGCAAATAGTTTTCGACAAAGTCGAGCTGATCTTTGCGGAATCCGCCCCAATAGCCTTCGCCATCGCGAGGATCGGGATAAAGAACGTCATCGAGCACGATGAAGTGGGCGTCGCCATAAACGAAGGCGTAGTCTGCCGGGCCGAAGTTGTACTCGAATGTCTCGTCGGCAAGCTCATCGGTCTTGGCGTCAAAGTTCATATCGTGGTTGCCGTAAACGTTGTACCACGGAATGCCGACCTCGGCGACCGCTTTGCTATAGGGCGGGAATAGATCGAGGTCGTCACCAACAATATCGCCGAGAGCAAGGCCGAAGGCCACGTTCTTGATGCCCTTGACCTCGGCGACGATGCCGCGAGCGAAATAGTTGACCTCCTCGATGGTGTACGGCTGCGGATCGCCGAAAACGAGTGCCGTAAACTTCTTGTCGTCGCTAGCCGGACTCAGCCCAAAATCTACGGAGGCGGGCAGCGGGCCGGTCGGGTCAAACGCCTTGTACTGAAGCCTTGGCGAACCGCTTGGTTTGTGGACGTAGAAGTACTGCGGCTGGTTCAGTTCATTCCGCGGGACGTTGTAACCGGCCGGCTTGATGACAAAAATGGTCGTGTCGTTTGCGATGGGCAGAGTGTATCTGCCGCTTGCATCGGTCAAAACAACCTCCACGCCGTTGCTGACCGCGACCCGGCCGATACCTCGTTCACTGGTATCGCGTTTACCGTTAGCGTTGGCATCGGCATAAACGAAGCCGGTAACGGAGCCTTGCGCGAAGAGCGAGACCGGAGCGAGGGCTAAACATGCGAGGAGCACGAATGCGACTTTCAAAATGCTTTTCATGATCACCGATTTTATAAACCTATGACCAGAAACTGAACAGCAGCGGGGAGACTTATTAACACGGTCTTAAGTTCGACGAGGCTTTTTGATTCATTTCGCTTTAGTCGTATCATCGAAGGAAACGCGATATGAACGGACAGATCACAGAATTTATCAAGCATCACTATCGGCACTTTAATGCGGCGGCTTTGATCGACGCGGCGGAGGGGTATGTTCAGCATCTGGACGGCGGCGGGAAGATGATGATCACGCTTGCCGGGGCGATGAGCACGGCGGAGTTGGGGTTAAGCCTTGCAGAGATGATCCGGCAGGACAAGGTGCAGATAATTTCGTGCACGGGTGCGAACCTTGAGGAAGATCTATTCAACCTGGTCGCACACGATTTTTACGAACGCGTGCCGAACTATCGCGACCTGACGGCCGAGGACGAGCAGGCGTTGCTCGACCGCCACATGAACCGCGTTACCGACACTTGCATCCCGGAACACGAAGCGATGCGGCGGCTGGAGAAGGCGATGGTCGAGGTCTGGACGCGGGCCGAGGCCGAAGGCCAGCGTTACTTTCCGCACGAATTTATGTATCAGGTGCTGCGGAATGGCTCGCTTGAGGAGTATTACCAGATAGATGTGAAGGACTCGTGGATGTACGCCGCGGCGGAGAAGAACCTGCCGATGGTCGTGCCGGGATGGGAAGATTCGACGATGGGCAATATGTTCGCCGGCCATGTGATCACCGGCGATGTCGAGAACGTCCACACTGTCCGCACCGGCATCGAATATATGACGATGCTTGCCGAGTGGTACACGGCCAATGCGACCGATGAGTCCCGCGTCGGATTTTTCCAGATCGGCGGCGGCATCGCGGGCGATTTCCCGATCTGCGTTGTCCCGATGCTCCACCAGGACCTGCAGCGGACGGGCGTCCCGGTCTGGGGCTACTTCTGCCAGATCTCGGACTCGACCACGTCGTACGGCTCCTACTCCGGCGCCGTCCCCAATGAAAAGATCACCTGGGGTAAACTCGAAGCCTCAACACCGAAATTCATAGTCGAGAGCGACGCCTCGATCGTCGCCCCGCTGATGTTTGCTTATGTGTTGGGCTGGTAGCCGCAAAAAATTTTATCGACCTCAAATGTCTGGTGTTAGAATACGCTTATGACAGTTCAAACTATCCCTGAGATCAGCAAGATGACTCCTGCTCAGAAGATCGAGTTGATGGAAGAGCTATGGAAGGACATGAGCGAGACGAATTTAAGCGAACCGCCGGATTGGCATCGTGAATATCTCGCTGACCGGCAAAGGGCCGTCGCAAAAGGCGAAGATTCGTTCATCACTCTCGATGAACTCGAAGACGAACTCCGAAGCGATCTAAGATGAACATCCGAGTCCTTCGGTCAGCCCGCCGGACCATTGCCGATGGTATTCGGTTTTATGACCGGCAGGAAGCCGGTCTTGGAGCGTACTTTTTGAGTTCGGTCATGTCTGATCTACGTTCACTTAAGGTCTTCGGCGGTGTCCATCAGATCTACGAAGGCACGCCGTTTCATCGAATGGTTTGCAAGAGATTTCCCTTTTCGGTCTATTACCTTAAAGAGAACGACGAGATTCAGATTTACGCTGTCCTCGATGATCGCCGGGACCCGGCTAGACTTAGAAAACTTCTTAGGGACTTGGGATTGGAAAGCTGATCTCGCCGTAAGGTGGAGTTAGACGAACGTGGATGGCAATCTCGAAGTCTTAACGCCAAAATTCATAGTCGAATCAGACGCCTCGATGGTCGCCCCGCTGATGTTTGCGTATATTTTGGGGTGGTAGAAATTCACCGGGATATGGAGAAAACGAAAATTGAGTCTGATGAGCCAATTGCCTCGGCATCCGAAGACAAATTTGCCCGCGTCCAGTTTGCGCACCGAATAGCAGAAACGATACTGCATCGAAAAGATCCTTCGAGTGTTGTTATAGGAATTACCGCACCTTGGGGTGAAGGTAAGACGTCTGTTCTAAATATGATTCAGGGTCGATTGGCCGCAGAGAACTCCCTGATTATCGAGTTTAATCCGTGGCGGTTCACTGGCGAAGAATCTTTACTTCGCAATTTTTACTTAACTCTCGCTTCGACTCTCGGTGTTGAAATTGAAACAACAAAAGAGAAGTTGGGAGCGTGGTTGCGGGCAAAAGCCAAAATGGCTGGGGTTCTGAGCATGTTCGGCATTGATGGTGAGAAAGCTGCAAGTGGCGTTCTGGCTGTTCTATCAGAACCAGCGATTGAAGATTTACGAAATCGCATAAATGATGCACTGGACGAGCAGAAGAAATGGGTCGTGATTTTGATGGACGACATTGATCGACTTGATGTAGATGAAATTCAGTCGGTCTTCCGGCTCATAAAATTATCTGCGTCGTTCCCTTATACCGCCTATGTAGTTTCTTTCGACGAAACGCGTGTGGCCGAGGCACTTAGTATCAAGTTCGGGAATTCAACGGAATCCGGCCGCAAATTTCTTGAGAAAATCGTCCAAGTCTCATTGCCTTTACCGCCAGCAAGCGGCCATGTATTGGCGCAAATGATGGTTGACGGGATCAATGCCATACTTGATTCAAATAGCATTGAGACGACCGAAAATGACAACAAACGATTCTCTGAGTATTTCGCCAAGGCATTTCGTCCGCGTATTGCATCACCAAGACTGGTTAAGAGGTTCAACAATGCAATCGCCTTCGGTCTTCCAATCCTGAAAGGTGAAGTAAATCCGACAGATCTGATTTTCTTGGAGGGAATAAAGGTCTTTTATCCAGACCTTCACCGAACTCTAAGGGAATACGGGGAAAAGATACTTCTGTACACCGTCGGCGACGAGATTCTTGGCAGAAAAGACGACAAAATCGGGGAAGAGATCAATGATGCAATACGGTCTTCGCTCAGAGCATTTCCAGAAAGTTCGCGATCTGGAATCGAGCTTCTGTTACAAGACCTTTTTCCTGGACTCAGTGGGTTGGAAGCATTATCCCGTCCGTATGTTACGTTTAGCGATGAAGACGCCGTTAAGAGTAAACGGCTATCAACGCGAGAGTATTTCTGGCGTTATTTCTCGTACGGTATTCAACCCTATGACATCAGCGATATAGAAGTTGTTGGATTTCTTAAGGCGATTCCTGACAAAGATGCAAAATATGTAGAAGAACATATTCGTAAATTTATTGAAGAAACACCTTCGCGGTTCGACACTCTGATCAATAAGCTACGACTGCACGAAGGTACGCTCGATGAACAAACTGCAACCACACTGGCCAAAGGATTGTCCGGCTTGAGCAAGTCTTTTCCGCAATCGCATCCCGACGATTCGGTGCTTGGTTTTGGAACTCGCAGCCAGATTGCCAGATTGCACATGCATTTGGTTCGACGGATTCCTGAGGAGACAAGGGTTACCGTTCTTGAGGAACTAATCAAGAATACGCCCGACCCTATTTACGCATACCAGCTTGCCGATATGATGCGTGCGTTCGGCGATAAAATCGAAACGACAGAGAAAGGGTTCGTCGTCATTTCCGAGGGTATGGAGCGGAAAGTGAATTGCGTGCTTGTTAAGCGATTGGCTAATCTGGCACCGGAATCTCCTTTTGAAGAATTGGATTTTGGCTGGTCCCAGGAGCTTTACATGTTTTGGTTTCTCAATGGGGCGGATTCGTTGTCAGCGCATCTTGAGAAGTTGATTTCGACCAATTCAGTTTCTCTTTTAAAGTGCCTTGGGGCATTCGTTCGTTTCGATGTGGGCGGTCAGAGTGGCTTTACATTCTCTATTGCCAGAAATGTCAACCTATTTGCTATTTTGTCCAGTGTCACGAACTTGGAACAGGTTGTGCAACGATTAGAAACTGACATTTTGTGTGATTCAAGTAAAACTGGGCTGAATGAGAAAGCTATAGAATTCGCGAGGACATTTGTCGATCACTTCCGAAATGGAACACATTGATGTGCTCATTGTTGGTGCTGGGCTTTCGGGGATGGAGTGAGGACGCTCTTGTCCGCATCGCCGGTTCCTCCGGCGAGATAAGGCCGGCGTTTAGAGTCGCGAGGCTAACTTAAGCTCCCGAATCGCGAAGGCTTTTTTCGTGCTTCGCACTCATGCGGACAGGAGTGTCCGCTCTCCGGTTTATGGAACATTTTGACGTCCTAATTATCGGTGCGGGGCTTTCGGGGATCGGGGCCGGTGCGCATTTGCGGATGGAGCTGCCGGGGAAGCGGTTTGCGATACTTGAGGGCCGCGAGGCGAGCGGCGGGACTTGGGATTTGTTTCGGTATCCGGGTGTGCGGTCGGATTCGGATATGTACACGCTCGGGTATCGGTTTCGGCCGTGGAAAGAGCAGAAAGCGATCGCCGACGGGCCGGCGATCTTGAACTACATCCGCGAGACGGCCCGCGAGTATGACCTTGAGAAAGAGATCAGGTATGGGCATCGGGTGCGGCGGGCGGAGTGGAGTTCGGAGGAAGCTAAGTGGACGGTTGAGGTGGAGTTGCTGCGACGCGGTGACGCGGAGAATGGGAGAAAAGGAGAAGAGGAGACTTGGGGAGAAAGAGAGGGGGAGACGCGGCGACGCGGAGATGCAAGCATACCAACGAACTGGCCGCCCGCTGACGCAGGCGGTTCTGACAGAGCGACCTTCACCTGCAGTTTTCTTTATCTGTGCACTGGTTACTACAAATACGAAGAGGGCTATACGCCGGAGTGGGCGGGGTTTGGGGATTACGAGGGCACGGTGGTGCATCCGCAGAAGTGGCCGGCGGGGCTCGACTATGCGGGCAAGCGCGTGCTTGTTATCGGAAGCGGGGCGACCGCCGTAACGCTTGTGCCGGCGATGGCGGCGACGGCCTCGCACGTAACGATGCTCCAGCGTTCGCCGACGTATGTTGTTTCAATGCCTTCGCAGGACCGCATCGCGAACGCGCTTCGCAGAGTTCTGCCGGCAAAGGCGGCCTATGCAGCGACGCGTTGGAAGAACGTGCTGCGGCAGATGTTCTTTTACGGCCTCGCGAAAAAGCGGCCTTCGGCGATGAAGCGGCTGATCGAGAAAGGCGTCCGGGCCGAACTCGGCGAGGAGCAGCTCGAGCATTTCCGGCCGAGCTATAAGCCCTGGGACCAGCGGCTTTGCCTCGTGCCGGATTCGGACCTTTTTGCGGCGATCCGTGAAGGGAAGGCATCGGTCGTGACGGCCGAGATCGAGACCTTTACAAAGACCGGTGTGCGGCTCACAAATGGCGAAGAGATTGAGGCAGACATCGTCGTGACTGCCACCGGACTTGTCCTCAAATTGATGGATGGGCTGAGGGTCGTTGTCGACGGCGAACCGGTCATTCACTCCGAAAAGATCGCCTACAAAGGGATGATGTACAACGATGTGCCGAATCTGGCGCAGGCGTTTGGCTACACGAACGCCTCTTGGACGCTCAAGTGCGACCTGACGAGCGAATACGTTTGCCGGCTGATAAAGCACATGGACGCGAACGGATTTCGGTGCTGCACGCCGCGGCTAAATGACGACACAATTACTCGCGAACCGGCACTCGATTTCAACTCCGGCTATGTGCTCCGAGCACTCGGCGAGATACCGAGCCAGGGATCGAAGCACCCTTGGCGGCTGCATCAGAATTATGCCAAGGACCTGCGGATGCTTCGCTACGGCCGGCTCGATGACGGGACGATGGAATTCAAATGACACTTAGGAAAGATAGCGTTGCGGTGGTGACAGGTGCCGGTTCGGGCATCGGGCGGGCATTGGCAAAGCGGCTCGCGGACGAGGGCATTTCGGGGCTGGCTTTGGCCGATGTGAACCGCGAGGGTCTTGACGAAACGGCAGCGGCGATCGGCGGCACGGCAAAGGTGACGACGCACATTGTGGATGTTTCGGACAGTGAAGCGATGCAGGCTTTCGTTGATGATGTGATCCGCGAGCACGGCCGCGTTACGCATGTGATCAACAACGCGGGAGTCGCGCTCGGCGGCACGCTAAGGGAAGTTACGCTCGATGAGATCGAATGGCTGATGGGCGTTAATTTCTGGGGCGTGGTCCACGGGACGAAGCTCTTCCTGCCGCATCTTGAGAAAGAGCAGTCGGCTCACATCGTTAATATCTCGAGCCTATTCGGGCTGGTCGCCCCGCCCGGACAAGCGGCCTATTGTGCGAGCAAGTTTGCGGTACGCGGGTTTACGGAGGCCTTGCGGCACGAGCTTGAAGGGACGAACATCGTCGTTTCGTCGGTCCATCCCGGCGGAGTCCGGACCAACATCGCAAACAGTGCCCGCATCGCCGCAAACACCGAGCACACCGCCGACGAGATCGAACGCCGACTGAAACGGATGAACCGAAACCTTTCAACCACAAAGCCCGACCGCGCCGCCGAGATAATCATCAAGGGCATCAAGAAACGCAGCCCGCGAATCATCGTCGGCCCCGACGCTCAACTCCTAAGCTGGATACAACGCCTTTTCCCGAAACGCTATCTTGCAATCGCAAACGCCATCAGCCGCGGGAAGCTGAAGGAGACATAACTATTGAAGCGGGCGGAGGTGTTGCGACACTGGATGGTGAGACTGAGCAACAACGGGTATTTTATCGAATGAAATCTGGTTCTTTCTAGCGGGTTTGATTGCCGTAGATCGACAAGTAAGTTGGATCCTTTTTGAATAGCAGCTCAAACTCTTCGATGAACTGATCTCGAAACTTGTCCTGGTACTTGTCGCCTTCCTCGGTTCGGTAGTTCTTTTTGAAGTATTCCCATGCCTCGTCCTTCTTTCCTGCGTAAACCCAGAAAAGAAAAACATCCCGAACCGCGACTTCTCTCAGCTCATCCTCTGACCATGAACGGCTAGTCTTTCGGTTTTCATAATCCCACTGCCGCAACCTCTCCATTGGGTCGCCCAGTAGTTTCAGGACGAAATCAGGATATGCCTTCGTTGCTAAAACATACTTATGCTTTGCCTGATGGTATGCAAATATTGCGGGCGGGAATGTCGCTGTGGCATGGCCACCCGATCCCATGTAATCAAACGCCATCACGTGTTGGTAAAACTCAAAGGTTCCGTCACCATCTATATCGACGGGAACGAGTTCATTGCCGATCTCGTTTGCAGAGTTGAATTGTGAGGAATCGTAAATCACCTTAGGCTTCGGTGTAAGATCGAATATCACGTAGTCGTAACAGCAATGAGCTCCGCCAGAGTAGCTGAAAACGATAAGTTGTTTGTTCTTTTTGCCGAGAAGGTCCTTGAACCCGTACTTGAGCCAGTGTTTCCGGGAATCCGGAGCACCAGAGGAATAGACGATTCGCTTTTGATATGAGACTTCAAGGGCACATTCTGGAACCTGATCTGCAATTGCGTCGCCGTCTTCGCAATAACGATTGATCGAGACACCTTCGTATTGATACGTGTCATCGTCAATCCAAATGTTATCCAAGGCGCCCCGATAGTCTTGATCACTTTTTTTGCTGTTCTCCGACGGTAAAGCGGGTTTAACCGCTGAGACGTTAGTAAAAACTGCGGCATCGGCGGCGACATTTGGGTAATGGCAGCCCGCGAGAAAAAATGCGAAAAGCGGAATTGTGGCGATAAAATTATTCATCAGTCGCTTTTGGGTACCGCCCGGTAAATTAAGTCGGCAATCGCATCAAGCGGGCTCCAGTACAAGGGGCATGAAGTCGGCTCTGCTCAAGGATTCCCCGGCGAAGAAAAGACAGGCTCTGATGTCTTCCTCCATTAGTCCCTTATATTCTTCGACGATTTCGGCGACGGTCGTACCGTGGGCGAGCAAATTGAGAATGAACTCGACCGAAAGGCGAGTGCCGCGGATCACCGGCTTTCCGGCGAGTACCTTGGGATCGAGCGTTATCCTTTCGAGCAATTCCTGATCATTCATAACGAGAGTATTATATCCAAAGCAGGGTCGAATATGAAGATAATTGTTACCGGCGGGGCGGGGTTTATTGGGAGTGCTGTTGTCTGGCGGCTGAACGAGATGGGCGTGGACGACATCCTGATCGCCGATGTGATGGACGAAACGGACAAATGGAAGAATCTGGTGCCGCTCCGGTTTGCGGATTACATCGATGCCTACGACCTCATGGACGACCTTGATGAGTTCAAGGATGCCGATGCGGTCTTTCACCTCGGGGCGTGTTCCTCGACGACCGAGACCGACGCGGACTATATGATCCGCAATAATTATCACTACACACAGGACCTTGCCCGTTGGGCGGTGAAGAATGATATACGGTTTATTTACGCTTCATCGGCGGCGACCTACGGCGACGGCTCGGCAGGAATGGAAGATGGTTTTGAGCATTTGGGCAAGCTCCGGCCGTTGAATGTTTACGGCTATTCGAAGCATCTCTTTGATCAATGGGCGGCCCGCAACGGGCTCTTCGACCGGATCGTCGGCTTGAAGTATTTCAACGTCTTTGGTCCGAATGAGGATCACAAGGGCGACATGCGCTCGCTGGTGAACAAGGCGTTCGATCAGATTAATGCGACCGGCAAACTGCAGCTTTTCAAGAGTGCAAACCCCGACTATGCCGATGGCGAGTTCGGCCGGGATTTTGTTTATGTCAAAGATGCGGTTGAAATGACGCTGCATTTCTTGGAAAGCAAGACGGGCGGGCTTTTTAACGTCGGTTCCGGTCGGATGAACACCTGGAACGCGCTTGCCAATGCGATCTTCAAGGCTCTCGACCTGCCGCGGAACGTCGAGTTCATCGACATGCCCGAGCACCTCCGCGACCGATATCAATATCACACCCAAGCTGATCTCACCCGCACCCGCGATTCCGGCCATACGGCCGAGACAACCCCGCTCGATTCGGCCGTTGCCGATTATGTGAGACACTATCTGGTTCCGGGCAAGCACCTCGGAGACTAGCGGAATGAAGATCTTTCATGGCACAGAGAATGCCAATATTCAAAAGCCGACCGTTTTGACGCTCGGCGTTTTTGACGGGTTGCATTTGGGGCATCAGCGGATAATGGAAACGGTGGCCGAGCGGGCGGCGGCGGTCGATGCGGTCCCGACGGCGATCACATTCGACCCGCATCCGCGGGCCGTGCTTCATCCCGAGTCGGCACCGCCGCTATTGCAGACGCTTGATCAGCGGCTTGCGAACCTTGAGGTGCTGGGTATTGAGCAGGCGATCGTCGTTCAGTTTGACGAAGCGTTTGCGAAGCAGCCGGCGGAGGATTTCATCACTGAGATAATCAATGACCGTCTGCAGGCCAGGGAAGTCCATTTGGGCCAGGATTTTGCCTTCGGCCGGGGCCGGGGCGGCAACATCGAACTGCTGAAAAAAATGGGGGGCGATCTTGGCTTTATCGCCGAGGAAGTGCCGGAGGTACGGCTTCGCGGGCGTAGGATCAGTTCGTCAAAGATACGGCATCTATTGAATGACGGCCGCGTGAACCTCGCTCGCCGGATGCTCGGCCGGCCTTACGGCGTTGAAGGCGTGATCGAACGCGGTGCCCAACGCGGGCGGACGATCGGCTTTCCGACCGCGAATCTCAAGCCGCACAATCGCGTGATCCCCAAGTTCGGCGTTTATGCGACCGCAACACTTGTTGATGGCTCTTGGCGGCGGAGCATAACGAACATCGGCGTCCGGCCGACCTTCGAGAATGACGTTGAGCCCTCGATCGAATCTTTCATTTTTGATTTCGAGGGCGACCTTTATGGCGACGTGCTCCGCGTCCGCTTTCTCCACCGCATCCGCGATGAGCGTAAGTTCAACGGAATAGATGAGTTGCGGGCACAGATCGAGCGCGACTCCGCCAGGGCGAGGAACTATTTCAGCCGTCCGGGCGTAAAGAATATGCTTGAGATACTTTAATGCAAACACCGGCAGGTGAACCGCATCGAAAGAGGCTTGAGCGGCGAAGATAGTAGGCAGATGAAAGAATTGACCAAAGAGCAGGGCCTGGCGGTGATAGAGCCGGCACTACCCGTAAAGAATGGCGCCAATGGCAACGGCTCGCGGCCGATGGTCGCGACCGAGGAACTGCCGATCGCGAAATTTGTCTCGAATGACCAGATAATTGCCGAAGAAAAATTTCTGACGAAAAAAGAATCGGAGGTCGAGCGGAGTTATACGGGCATCCGCGGATGGCTGCGTATCGCGAACGTCTCGGGCGTCATCGGCAAGCTCGCACTTTATCTTTACCTCGATCAATACGAGATGCACCGCAAGGCGCAGCTCCAGCACGCACGGGAACGAATGAAGACGGCCGAGCGGCTTACTCGGGCGGCCGTTCTGGGCGAAAAGCTCTACGGCATTCGGCTCTGGTTCTTTCATTGCACGATGTTGCTGCTTCGCCGCTTTTTCCTCGGGAGCGAGCTGAACCGCGAGGTGAACCAGGAAAAGCAGGCTATCTGGCTCAAAGAAAAGCTGATCGAGCTCGGGCCGACGTTCATCAAGATCGGGCAATCGATGGGCACGCGGGCCGACCTTCTGCCGCTGCCGTTCGTCATTGCACTCGGCGAACTGCAGGACAACGTCCCGCCCTTTGATAACGAGATCGCTTTCGCACGGATCGAGAAAGAACTTGGGCTGAAGATCAATCAGGTCTACAAAGAATTCGAGATAACCCCGGTCGCGGCCGCTTCGCTTGGGCAGGTATATCGGGCACGGCTACACACCGGCGAAGAGGTCGCCGTAAAGGTCCAGCGGCCGAACCTCGAGGCGACGATCAAGGGTGACCTACAGATCCTGCGCAAGGTGGCGGATTTCGCCGAGCGGTTTCCGCAGCTCAACGAGAATGCCGATTGGTCGGGGATGCTCCGCGAATTTAACGAGACCATCCACGAAGAGATGGACTACGCCGCCGAAGGGCAGAACGCCGAGCGGTTCCGCGAGAACTTCAGGAATTGGGACAATGTACACGTCCCGAAGATCTATTGGAACGCCACAACCTCAAAAGTGCTGACGATGGAGTACATCCATGGCACGAAGGTTACGGACCTTGAACGCCTGCGGGCAAATGGCATTGGCCCGGAGAAGGTCAACCGGTTGCTGATCCGAACCTATCTAAAACAGCTGCTTGAGGACGGATTTTTCCACGCCGATCCGCATCCGGGCAATTTGCTTGTGATGCCGGATGGGCGGCTCGCCTTTTTTGACTTCGGCATGGTCGGCCGCATCTCGCCGGAACTGCAGTCGAAGATGATCGATGCGTTCTTTCACGTCGTCAGCAAAGATCCGGCGGGAATTGCGCAGGATCTTATCGACCTCAACTTCTTGAAGCCCGGCGTTGATGCTGCGGCGGTGCGGCCTGTGGTCGAAAAGATGTTTGAGTTTCATTTGAACCTGAAGCTCAAGGACGTAAATTTCAAAGAGCTGACCTACGACCTGGCGGATGTGATGTACGATTATCCGTTCCGGCTGCCGTCGAATTTTACGTACATAATGCGGGCGCTAATGACGCTTGAGGGCATCGGCATCATCACCGACCCCGAGTTCAATTTCTTTGAAACCGCAAAGCCCTACGCCAAAGAATTCATGCTCAAACGCGAAGGCCGCGATTTCCGCAAGATCTTTGTCGACAAGATAATGGGCCGCGAAGACGGCGGCAAGATCGACTGGGACCGCACGTGGAAGCTCGCCAAGATGGCGGTGAAGACCGTGCTGAATACCGGTAAGTAATTCTTGCATCGATAGGCTTACTGTTTTACGATATTCATATCGATATGGAAACAGTAACATTGTCTTCAAAATTTCAGATCGTAATCCCGAAGTCCGTCCGCGAGCGGATGAAACTCAAACCCGGGACGAAGTTCCGCGTTGTCGACGTTGGCGGAACGGTTGAGCTTTTCCCGGTTCGCCCGGTGAAGGAATACAGGGGCATCCTCAAAGGTAAGCTAACAGACACTGAGATCGTACGTGAGGACGATCGCTTATGAGCGGCCTGAACCTGGTTGACTCGTCGGGCTGGCTTGAGTATCTCGTCGGTTCCGACCGTGCCCGCTTGTATTCAGCTCCGATCTCGGCGACTTCAAACCTGATCGTCCCCGTCATTAGTATTTACGAGGTGGTGAAGCGAATTCTCCGTGAAGGCGATGAGGAAGATGCAAACCAAGCACTACAGGCGATGACGCAAGGCACGGTTGTTGACGTAGACTATTCAATTGCACTCGACGCAGTCCGCTTTCGGCTGCCGATGGCGGACAGCATCATCTACGCGACCGCCCAACACTTTCAAGCAACACTCTGGACACAGGATGAGGATTTTGAGGGCCTCCCTGGCGTTCGTTATTTTCCAAAGGGAAAATTCTGTCGATAATCTGATGTGCCGCGGGGACGGCGACAAGTCGACTGGGACCGAACATGGAAGATGGCAAAAATGGCGGTAAAGACGGTTTTGAACACAGGAAAATGAACTAGTCCAATCTTCGATGCAACCTGGAAATACACTCAAAATTGCGACTCTGAACGAAGGCTGGGCTGACAAGGATATTGTAATGCTCCATGCTTGTTTTCAGTTGCTGACGGATTACATAGAATTAGAAGAAACAAAGATACCTACCGATTGGGAACAATCATCGGAGTTTAAGGTAGCAAAGGCAGAGATCGACTGGCTGTATGCTTGGTGGAAATCTCGACCAGAAGAGCTCGACGAGCTTGATCGACACCAGTTCGAAATCGACTCGGAAATGTTAATTAGATTGATCAAAGTCCGCAGATTCCTGTGGACTTGACCATTGGGTACATCTGATAACCGCTATGCCTGCTGTAAAGTTCCTTTGGGTCCAGAGAGATCTCGCAACGTCTGATCTATTAGATCGTCAATCGAATGACTCAAGCTGTATATTAATTTCTAGATTTTGGTCTGGTTTAGATGCTCCTGCATTTATGCAGTTCTCAGCCTGTCTCATGTGGTCGAGATCATCCATTTGTCTGCGCTTCGAGTCGGTACAGACCGGGATGCCAAATGCTAGCGTTAGTCCTGATTTGAACAAGAAAACCATCGGCCTCTGGGAACGGGATGTCTGTGAGATCTTCATTGCTCCGGACAAAGATGAGCCGCGTCGGTATTTTGAGTTTGAGGTGGCACCGACCGGAGAATGGCTTGATCTGGCGATCGACCTGACCAGCGGCGAAAGGGTGACGGATTGGGAATATAGTTCAGGTATTGAGGCGGCGGCCCGGATCGAAGATGGCAACGTGGCGATGGCGATGAAGATACCTTGGGAGGCCTTTGGGCGAAAGCCGCGGCCTGGCGACGTCTGGCTTGGCAACATCTTTCGCTGCGTTGGCGAGGGCGAAACCCGCGGCTATCTCGCCTGGCAGCCTACAATGACCGAAAAGCCGAACTTTCACGTCCCAGAAAAGTTCGGCGAGTTTCACTTCATCAAGTGAGATCAGCCCTGAATTAGTTTTTCATTGATCAGTAAAGCGCCCCAGGCGAGGCTGAAGAGGCCGGCGAGGACGCGGATGCCCTTATTTAGGAAGTCGAAACGGCCGGCGGTGAAGCGGAGCGGCAGGCCCATCAGTAGGCTCATTATCATCATTCCCGCGATCGAGCCCACACCAAATATCACGAGATAGAACATAGCGACAGCGGGCGAAGAAATGGTCGGCAGAACGAGCAGCATCAGGCCTGCACTTCCGGCGAGGCCGTGGACGAGCCCGACCGCGACTGCTCGCGGGGCAAAGCGGTGGTGCGAGCGTTCGGCGGACTCATCTTTATGGACGTGAATGTGGGTGTGGGCGTGGCCATCGTGCGCGTGGGTGTGGGCGTGGATCTTTTCGGCGGAGAAGATCTTTCGTAAGGCATTCAGTCCGAGCACCACCAGCATTATTCCGACGATGCCTTCGAGCCAGGCCTCGGTGCTTTCGGAGATCTGCAGCTTGGCAAAGATGACGAGTGCTCCGACCGCAACTAGCGAGATAGTATGCCCCAGCCCCCAAAAGCCGCCGATGATCGAGGCCGTCCAAACACGCTTGTGTTCGCTGACGATGGCCGAGACCGCGGCGAGGTGGTCTGCCTCAACGGCGTGATAAAGCCCAAAGAGAAAGCCGATGATCAGCACCGCAAAAGCGGATTGTTGGGGCGTTGGCGATAGAAGCTGTTCCATTGATTGCCTTGCCGGCTAAAGCCGGGACTCCAAACCTAGACCGTCATTCCTCCATCGACCGCGATCGTTTGGCCGGTGATGTAGCTTGAGGCATCGGAGGCGAGAAAGACGACGGTGCCTTTAAGCTCGCCTTCCTTCCCGATCCGCGGGATGACGTTGTTTTCCTGGATCGTACGTTCGTAAATGTCGATTACCGCATCGGCCAGCCGCGAGTGGAAAAAGCCCGGAGCGATGGCATTTACGCGGATTCCGCGGCGGCCCCAGCTCGCGGCAAGCTCGCGGGTCAGGCCAATAAGGCCCGCCTTGCTGGCGACATAGCCGGCGTAGAAAGGCCCATTTGCCGATGACGTAAGGCCGGCGATCGAGGCGATGTTGATTATCGAACCACTGTTATTTTTGAGCATCTCACGACCGGCGGCCTGGGCCATAAGAAAGCATCCGGTCAAGTTTACGTCGAGCACTTTCTGCCACTTTTCGAGCGGCATATCTTCGGGCATCGCTCCCCAAGAGACCCCGGCATTGTTGACCAGAATATCGAGCCCGCCAAATTTTTCGACCGCCGCTTCGACGACGGCCTGTACGTCCTCGGCCTTGGATACATCGCATGCCTTTCCGGCAACTCTGAAGCCGCGAGCGGTGAATTCGGCAACGGTTTCATCGAGCCATTCCTGCCGGCGGGCACAGAGCATCAGATTCGCCCCGGCCTCGGCGAGCCCCTCGGCCATCTCTTTGCCGATGCCGCGTGAGCCGCCGGTAATGATGGCGGTCTTGCCCGCTAGATCAAAGAGTTCCGTAACGTTCTTGCCTGGCATAGTAGTGCTCGGTCCGCTTTCCGAAAAGCAAAAGTTTACCATACGGCCGCGGGGAATTCGCGAGCCGGCCGGCCGGTGGACTAAGAGTCAGAATCGCGGTTAAATTGATATATGGAAAAAACCGAGCGGGAACTGGCGTTTCTCCGCGATCTTTACATCACAGACGATTATACGCGGCGATTCACCGAGCTTGCCGACAAGCATTTGAAGCTCAAGGCGGTGGAGAATGTTCTTTATTTAAACGCTGGCACGGGCACACATTGCTTTGCCGTCCGCGAGGCCGCGGGCGACGAGGCGGCCGTTTTCGCCGTTTGCGAAAACGACGAATTGCTGAAGATCGCAAAGGACAAGGCCGTAGCTTTGAGTTCCGACGTCGAGGTTTCGCAGATGCAGTACGATGACGACGCGTTCGATGCCGTCATCGCCGACGGCAGCCTTACCGATCCGGTAGAGGCCGGAGAGTTGATCGCGGAGGCGGCTCGCGTTGCACGGCCGGGCGGAAAGGTTATGGTGATGCTGCCGGCGGCAGGGAGTTTTGGCGAGATCTTTTCGCTCCTCTGGGAAGTGATGCTCGACGATGAGTTTGCCGCAGATGCGGTCGCGACCGAAGACCTTATCGCGGAGTTGCCATCGGTGTCTGCGCTCGATGGGTTTGCCGAGGCCGCGGGGCTTGCGAAGGTGAGCCTGAATTCAGAGAACGAGATATTTGAGTACGAGGATGGAGCGGCCTTTGCGGCCTCGCCGCTGGTTTTGGATTTTCTAATGCCGCGATGGCTTGGCGAGATGTCCGCCGAAAAGAAAGAGCAAGTCATGGAGCGACTTGCTCAGCTTATCGACGCCGAGGACGGCGATCTTGCCTTTCGATTTACGGTAAAGGCGACCATAATCACCGGTGAAAAGGCCTGATGGAGGATAGGACCCGATATATTGATTCGCTTCTGCCGGCAGAAATGGCGATCCGTGCCGAGGAGATCGGAGCGCGGAAGGTGGCGATGTCGCTAAGCCCGCTATTCGCGCTTTCAGTGCTTGCCGGTGCCTTCATTGCTTTCGGCGCTCTCCTCTCGACAACCGTCGTTGCCGGTGCCGACGGCGTTCTAACCTACGGCGTGACGCGGCTGCTCAGCGGATTCGTATTTTCTCTCGGTCTCGTGCTGGTCGTTGTCGGAGGAGCGGAACTATTTACGGGGAACAACCTCATCGTAATGGCCTGGGCGAACGGCAAGGTCTCGACCGCTCAGGTCCTCAGAAACTGGTTGATCGTTTACATCGGAAATTTTGTTGGGGCTTTCGGGACGGCGGTGCTGGTCTTTATAAGCGGACAATATATGTTCGGTAAAGGATCGGTCGGGGTCGCTGCACTTTCGATAGCGAATGCAAAGACCGGGCTCGGATTCACCGAGGCCCTAACGCTCGGGATTCTTTGCAATGTGCTCGTGTGCCTCGCGGTCTGGATGAGCTTCAGCGGTCGAACAACCGCTGATAAGGTCCTGGCGGTTGTGCCGCCGATAACGGCATTTGTCGCTGCCGGATTTGAGCACAGCATCGCGAATATGTACTTTGTTCCGATCGCCCTTCTGATCAAGTGGGGAGCTCCAGAGAGTTTTTGGAATGAGACGGGGCTCGCAGCCGCAGACTTCTCGCAGATCGATCTTGGCAGCTTTATCGTCGGCAACCTGATCCCGGTGACGATCGGCAACATCATCGGAGGGGCGGTGTTGGTCGGTATAGTCTATTGGTTCGTCTATTTGCGCGATCGCGGCGATCAAACGTCCTGATCGGCAGGGCGAAGCGTGAACTGCGGATGCCTCGCTTGTGGGGAAAATTCTCTTGTGTCAGCTCGTCTTTGCTTCTGACCTTCTGCGTAGTTCTTCAGCGAGGGCATCGTCACTCATCTCGCTGATCATTGGAGCTTCCGCCGAGCGGAGCGACTTGTCCGCGGTCTCTTCCTCTTCTGCCTCACGCAGGCCTTCCTTGAACGCCTTACGCGATTGGCCAAGCGACTTGGCGAGCTGAGGCAGCCGAGAGGCCCCAAAAAGCAGGAAAAGCACGGCAACTATCAGGATGATCTCTGTTGTCCCGAGAGCAATTGCTAACATAATCACACCTACAAACTTTTAGACGCACGAACGGCAAAAAGGGCCGAGCTGGTCCGAATACCCCAACTATATCACAAACCGGCCGTGCGAAAACGGTCCATCGCATCGATTAACGCGGCTGTAATACCCTTCTCGGATACCGAATGTCCTGAATCCGGGACGACGATGAACTCGGCCTCCGGCAGTGCCCGATGGAGCTCCCAGGCTGACGTCATCGGGCAGACGACGTCATAGCGGCCCTGGACGATAACCACGGGCAAGTGCCGGATCTTATCTACATTCTCGAGCAAATAGTTGTCGCTCGGGAAGAAGGAGCCATTGACGAAATAGTGGCTCTCGATGCGGGCGAGGCTCAGGGCTTCGTGCTCACCTTCCCAGTGGTCGACGAGATCTTGATCCGGGAAGAGCTTTGAGGTCGCGCCTTCCCAGGTGCTCCAGGCACGGGCGGCGGCGAGCCGTGTCCGTTCGTCGTCGCTGGTCAGCCGTTTGTGGTAGGCGGCCATGAAATCGCCGCGTTCGTCTTCCGGAATTGCCTCGCTGTAGCGTTCCCAAAAATCGGGGAAGATCTCCGAAGCACCGTATTGATAAAACCAATCGAGTTCTTTCTTGCGGGTGAGAAAAATGCCGCGGAGTATGAGCCCGAGACATCGGTCCGGGTGGCTGATGCCATAGGCGAGGCTGAGCGTTGAGCCCCACGAACCGCCGAAGACGTACCACTTATCGATGTCGAATTTCTCGCGGAGCGTTTCGATGTCTTTGATCAGGTCCCATGTCGTGTTCTCACGAAGCTCGGCGTGCGGTGTGGACATGCCCGCCCCGCGTTGGTCAAAAAGAATAACGTGGTAAGCCTCGGGGTCAAAGAACCGCCGATACATCGGGATGAGTCCGCCGCCCGGCCCGCCATGGAGAAACACGACCGGAATGCCGTCCGGATTGCCGACGCGCTCCCAATAGATCTCGTGAATATCCGACACCTTCAACATGCCAGATTCAAAAGGCTCGATCTCCGGGTAAAGAGTTTTCATATGATTTCGATGATAACCGAGCCGGTCTTGGTAACCAAAAGACGCGGTGACAGATTAACAGGAGCAGTAATTCATTCGAGATCAATCAAATGGACGAAGAGCAGAACTGTGGGGCAATTGTTATGGTGATCGTCAACCCGGCTTCTCGCATTCCTCTGAGGTGCAAAAGTATTCAAAGCCGTAAATCACTTCGTCGTCGTTCTCATCTTTTTGGACCTTTATAATGAAACCTTTTTCACCGTCGATATATGACGCCGCCCCGTACACACGGGTGAGACTGTATGGTAACTCGGTTCTGAGAAAGTCTTTAGGAAAATTCCGAAGCTTCTTGACGTACGATTTGAGTTTTACGGTATCGTTCAAGTATACGACAAATGACGAAACGATATCTTCCGCCGGAGAGCTTAAGTCCCGTCGGTCGTAATGGACGTTCACGCTGTATTTCTTTAAATGATATATCCCTATAATGTCCGGGTCCGGATCTCGCCCCAGGATTTTCTCGGCCTGAAGACGGGTCGTAACACAAGGGATTATGCCGTTCCAACCTTGGGCCGCTACATTCGTGGCGGCAAAAAGCAACAGGCCCATTATAGGTAAAACAACCACTCTCTTAAGGGCCTGAAAGCCGGCAACATTCCTCGAATATCTCCTCTTCATCATTACTTTCCTCCACATGCTTTCTCCTCCGCTTCTTTCCAAACCTTAAACGCGGCTATGTCAATTCCCAATAGATCTCGTGAATATCCGACACCTTCAACATGCCAGATTCAAAAGGCTCGAGCTCGGGGTAGAGAGTTTTCATATGCCTAAATGATACGTGAAAGAATGCCACGGTGGAAACCGGACGATAACAGTAGCGTTATTGCAATTCAAAGAGCCCAAAGGCTTCAAGCCGTGAACGCAGCAGCTCGCCTGGTATATACATCCATTTTGACGAGGTCTGCATCTCTATTCTTTAAGAAACGCAGAGCAGATAAACAGGTTTCGTTAAGTCATTTCTGAACGAAATTTTGACTTTACTTGATGCATTTAAATCACTTCGGCATTCGAGGACCAGCATGTCAATTTTCAGAATAACCAAAATTATTTTTGCGACCGCATTTATCCACGTCGCATTCCTTACAAGTATTTTTGCCTGTTCATATGCCGACGGATATCTGTCTACTACGCACTACGATCATGTGAAGGCGGCTTCAGTGATACTGCTCGCAGAGCCGTACAGCAAGAGCGGAAACAAAGTAGATTTCCACATTCGACAAGTTCTGAAAGGTGAATTCGCGGCTAAGGAGTACACTGCTTCCGAGGTGAACACGAGCTGCACGGTTATCAGATTCCCACTAAACCGCGAAACAAATCTTCCCACATTCTTGGCCGAGAAGCTGCCAAAGGAAGTGCCAAAATACCTGCTTTTTCTCGAAAAAGGGAAAGGCGAATGGAGGCTATCGATCGGGGCGACAGAAGCGATGAACTCGCCCATCTGGGACGATGAATCTGCAGATTCACTTATCGCGCTCAGACACATGATCCGTGTCAGTGAGAGAAATGACTACGAAGTAGAAAAGCGGGAGCTAAGGGAACTCGCTCGTCGCGCGAAACAAGGCCGTCAGCCCCAGAAATACCCGAAGCTCTTGGGTAAGTTGATTGATGATCATCTAAGCACGCCAACGCCAGACAAGACTTTTAAGGATCTAGTTGAGATATTCCGCAAGTCAGAGTCAGACACACAGAGAGATGTGCTATGGGCGTTCGCGTGGGGAGGGCATAAAGAAGCCGCAGAATTTTTCAAGAATTTGATCGACTCGCCGATTCCGTTGAGTTATATTGGCCCGCTCAGCCAATACATCACCACCACACGGCATGAGGCTTTGCTGGTTCGGCTCGGACGGAACTATCCAGACCTCGATAGTTCATCGAGATGGCCAATCATGTGGGCTCTCCTCAAAACCGCTGATGAAAGGCACGTCGGTCTTATGATGGCAGCACTGAGGTCCGCGAACAAAGAGGAGGCGGGCCGGCTGGCAGAATGGTTTGTTCGTTTCCCGAACGCGGAGGCAACTGAGATTGTGAGGCTCCTTGTCGGTGGGGAGTACCAAGAGAATTGGGAGTTGACTTTTGGTCTCGCAGGCATGGGGGATTCGGCGACTATCTCATGGGCCAAAGAGTTTATGAGAACCGACGACGAAGAACGGTGGATTGCTTTCTATACGATTGCTCACTCTCCTCTCGTCGAGGCCGATATCTTAGCGAGGGGTGTAATTGAAGGCTCGGACACAGATGGAATTACCTCGCTAATTCAGGGATATGAGGAGTCACATAACCCGAATAAGTACGATCGGCTACTAGACATCATCAGACTACCCAACAAAGACCCCAAGGTGGAGCACTGGCTGAAGCGAACTCTCCTGACGATGAGTGAGGATGGTGATGTGCGATCATCCATGCTGTTAAGCCTGGTGGGAAATTAGATCGTATGGCCGACGTGTTTCGTGGAAGATCTGTCGGCGGAACCACGAAATGGGAAATGAAGAAAATCAGGAGCTCTAGCCGTTGGGCAGGAAGTTGTCTGACCAGAGTTCGAAGACGAGAAGGGTCCAGAGTTCTTTGTGGTGCGAGGCTCGGCCGGTTTCGTGTTCGGTGATGAGACGTTGGACGTAATCGGGGTTGAAGAGGCCTTGTTGCTTTAACCTTTCGGGTGAGAGCATGTCGTGCATGAGCGGATTGAGGCGGCCTTTTAGCCATTCGGCGATCGGGATGCCGAAGCCTTTCTTGGGCCGGTGGAGAATATCCTGCGGCAGCAAATCACGCATCGCCTCTTTGAGGATGACCTTGCCGCTCTTGCCCCTGAGTTTGTATTCGACCGGGATCGACGCCGCGAACTGGCCGACGCGTGGGTCGAGGAACGGAGCACGCGTCTCGAGCGAGACGGCCATCGCCGCCCGATCGACCTTTGTCAGGATGTCCTCGGCGAGATAGAAATTGATATCGGCGTACTGCATCTGCTCGATGACATTTTTTGCATCGGAACCGCCGACGAGTCCACGCACGCCGCGGTAGATATCGGCGTCGGTCTGGGCGAGGACATCTTTGGTGAAAAGCTGATCGTGCTGATCGACCGAGAACGAGCCGAACCATGAATGATGCCGCGTGACGTCATCATAACGAGCCGCCCGGATGAACCGCTTGGCCTTGTATTCGAACGACAGGTTTTTCGTTGAAACGGGAAGAGCATTGACGACCGGCTCGATCAAACCACGGCGGAGAAGCGAGGGCAGTGCGAGATACCGGGCCGCGACCCGATGGGCGTAATACATCGGATAGCCGGCGAAAAGCTCGTCGCCACCATCACCGCCGAGAGCGACCGTAACGTGCTTGCGGACAAAGCGGGCGAGCAGAAAGGTCGGGATCAGCGAACCATCAGACATCGGTTCATCAAGCCAGCCGCCGATCTCGCCGATCAGGTCGCCGGCGGTCGCGGCCGAGAGTTTGTCTTCGTAGTGCTCGGTATCGAGATGCTTCGCGACCCGCCGCGCATATTTCGATTCGTCAAAGCTGTCTTCCTCAAAGCCGATCGAAAAGGTCTTTACGCGCTCGGTCGCGTGTTGAACGGCAAAGGCCGCGACGGTCGAGGAATCGATCCCGCCGGAAAGCAGAATGCCAAGCGGAACATCAGAGACAAGCCGCATCCGGACAGCATCGGAGAGCAGACCTTTCAGTTCGTCGGCTTTCTCGGTGAGCGACGCTTCTTTGCGTCTTTGCGTCTTTGCGGGAGCTTCTCCGTTCGCGTCGAGAGAACCACCCCGTCCGCCCAAGGCGGCGGCCACCCCTCCTTCGTAAGGAGGGGAGCTAGTCCAAGAGATATCCCAGTAGCGTCGGGTCTTTACTTCACCGTTCTCGACCGTCAGGACGTGTGCCGCCGGGAGTTTGTGGATGTCTTTGAAGATCGACATCGGCGCCGGGACGTAGTCGAACGAGACGTAATGGCGGAGTGCGTTCAGGTCGAGCTCGGGCTTTACGGCGGGATGTGCGAGTATCGCTTTGAGCTCAGATGCCCAGATCAGCTTGCCGTCGAAGACGCCGTAATATAGCGGCTTTTCGCCGAAGCGGTCGCGGGCGATGATCAGCTTTTTACGCTTCGCGTCCCAGAGCGAAAAAGCGTACATGCCGTTTACGTGATCGAGCAGGCCCTCGCCATATTCTTCGTACAGATGCGGCAGGATCTCGGTGTCAGATTTGGTCGTAAACTTGTGGCCTTTAGCTTCGAGTTCGGCGCGGACCTCGCGGTAGTTGTAAAGCTCGCCGTTCATCATCACGACGACCGAGCGGTCGCAATTGAACACAGGCTGATCGCCGGTGTGCAGATCGATGATCGAAAGCCGACGCATGCCGAGCGCGACCGTGTCATCAAGCCAGACGCCTTCACTGTCCGGCCCGCGATGCACGATCCGCTCACACATCGAGTGCAGCACCGCCTCGGCGTCGTGATTTAGCTTAGTTGTGTCGAGATTTATCCAGCCCGCAATTCCGCACATTGTCGATCAGTACTCTAGCTCGCCTGACTCAACCAAGCCCACAAACTCCGCAAAGTCATTTGCTACGATCTTCGTTTCCCCCGTTTCGTGGTACCAAAGGACGATCACAGGTTCATGGCTCTCGCCGAATCTGGAGAAGTCGAAACAGAAGTAGTCGCCAGAACCAAAGTCTCCTAGTGGAAGTAAGTGTGAGAAGTCGTGTTCAGCACCAATGTTATCGAGCCAGGTCCTCCAATTGGTCTGGTAGTTTCGAACGATCGAGTCCCAAGTCTTTCGCGGATCGCGTTCATCGAACACGGGGAACACTGTCACATCTTCGATCGATCGGCCGTTATTCAGCTTCAGCCATTCACGAAACGTGAGTGTCAACAGAAACCCGAGTTCGGACTCAGCCTTCGAAATGGTCAGGTCGTCAGTTCCGATAACGCGACGATGTTTACTCATCTGGGGATGCTAAAAGTGGTAAACAGTGCAACTGGTAGTCCTTATGCAGCTTCGGCGAAGAGTTCTTGGGCCTCCTTGGCCAAGGAGATCGGTACAAAATCGTCAGAATCACAACTGGTCATTTCCCCATTCTCATCGCGGACCCAAACACCGCCGTCCACAAACCTAACCAGATAAAGCTTGCGAGGTATTAAAAGTGAATGGTCATCCGAATCTAGACAAACCGCCCAAGATTCGGCAGGTGCCGAGGGTCGATCTATAACCTCTATCTCGAAGACACGCGATGGCATGATCTCGCCACGCATTATTCTTCCCGCATCAATTATGCTGGACTTCAATTGTTCAAATCTTTCGTTGTCCATCTTTCACCCATTCGTCAACAATCTTTTTTAGTTCCCGAAGCCTCGGCAGCGTAATGTCTGTCATCTCATTCTTCGTGAATATTTCGAGCATAAAAATCTGCTCAACGGAAACTGCATAATAGTATATCACTCGTGCACCGCCCCGTTTTCCTTTCGACTTTGCAGAATGCCGAAACTTGCGAATTCCTCCGCCTCCGGGAATCACGTCGCCAATATCCGGGATCTGGATCAAACGCCACTGCATTTGGGCGTACTCATCATCCGATAAAAGCTCAACAATACGCTTGGAGAACCACTTGGTCTCAATGAAAGTAAAAAGCTCTCTACCCATCGAAACCGATCCTTTCTCTTACCGCATATATCGCCTTGTCCTGTGATTCGTGGTAGGTGCGGACGAGGAGTTCGGCGAGGAGGCCCATTAGGAAAAACTGGACCGAGATGGCAAGCATCACGATGGCGATAATGGGCAGCGGCGTTAGGATGAACGACGTGCTGTAGAAGAGCTTCAGCACGATCGCCCAGACGCCGGCGATCATCGAGATAAAGAACGCCAGCATGCCAAAGCCGCCAAATACATACAGCGGCTTGGTGTGATACTCCGCCATGAACTTGATGGTGATCAGGTCGAAGATGACCTTGATCGTCCGCGAGATGCCGTATTTCGATTTGCCGGCGGTGCGTGCGTGGTGATCGACCGGGATCTCGGTCACGCGGGCTCCGGCCCAACTTGCATAGATCGGAATAAAGCGGTGCATCTCGCCGTAAAGCTTTACGTCCTGGATAACATCGCGGCGATAAGCCTTGAGCGAGCAGCCGTAGTCGTGCAGCGGAACGTCGCCGATCCAGGAAATAATGCGATTGGCGATCTGCGACGGGATCTTTCGCGAGATTAGCTTGTCCTGCCTATCCTTTCGCCAGCCGGAGACGACGTCGTAACCTTCGTCGAGCTTGTCGAGCAGGCGTTTGATGTCTGCCGGGTCGTTCTGCAGATCGGCATCCATCGGGATGAGGATGTCGCCTTTTGCGGCGTCGATGCCGGCGGACATCGCAGCGGTCTGGCCATAATTTCGGCGAAGCGAGATGACGCGAACGCGGTCGTCCTCGGCGGCGATCTCTTTCAATATCGCGAGGCTATTATCGGTCGAACCATCATCGACAAAGATAACCTCGGCCGTTTTGCCGAGCGCGTCGAGCGCCGCCGCGATCTTCGCGTGCATCGGACGGAGGTTGTCCTCTTCATCAAGCACGGGCAGAAAAAGCGAAAGCTCCGGCGCGTCCATTCGTTTTTGAGTAGTTTCCGAATCCATTTCGATAAAACCGATAAACCTAATAATCTAGAACTTTCGGCGGCGAAAATACAACAGGCGTTGATGAATATCTGGCAGATAATCGGCAGGCTCGTGCCCTTCGTCCGGCCTTACAAATGGCTGGTCGTGCTCTCGTTTGTCCTTACGCTCATAGGCGCGGTGGCTGCGCAGGTCAACCCGCTTGTCCTCAGATATACGGTCGATTCGATCCAATCGCTGATCGAGCAGGGCCGAACGGTGGAAGGCTCCGCCCCGCTTCTGCTCTTTATCACGGCAGTTCTTTTCGGCAAAGAACTCGTCAACATTGTCGTCAAGTATGGCCAAAGCATGCTCGGCGAGCGCATCCGGATAAACCTCTCGAGCCGGCTTTCGCAATACGCGGTTGAGCGGGTGCTCAGCTACAAATACGCGTTTTTTACCGACGACGAGAACGCAACCGGCAAGCTGCAAACGCGAATGGACCGCGGTGCGGAAAGCCTTACGCGTTTCGTCCAGCGGATATTCATCGACCTGCTGCCGCTTTTTGCCAATGCGGGACTTGCCCTGGTCGTGATGTTTCTTGCGAATGTTTACGTCGGGCTGGTAGCTTCGGCCATTTTGCCGCTTTATTTTCTGCTAAGTTGGCGGCAGGCTTCGCTGCTGAGAGGCGTCCGCCGAGGGCTCCGAAATCTTCGCGAGCAGCGGACCAATGGCCTTTTCAACATCATTGAGTCGATCATCGTCATCAAGTCCTTCGTCCGCGAAGAGTATGAACGCGAAAAGCAGGCAGGCCTTCAGCAAGACCTCATCAATGCTCAGCTTAAACAACGAAAGACGAACTATATTTTCGACGCGTTGAAGACCTTTTCGGAGCAGTTCGGCGTTACGCTGATCATTATTTTGACGGCATATCTCGTTCTAGATCAGCAGATGTCGATCGGGGCGATAATGTTCCACATTCTGCTTTTCAACAACGTCTCAGCGCCGATCCGTCAGCTTCACCGCATCTACGACGAGATAAACGAGGCGCTGACTTACGCCGAAGGATTCTTCGAGATCCTCGATGCCGACGACGCCGTAGAGGAAGCTGGCGACCGGACGACCGCACACCTGAAAGGCGAGTTTGAGCTGAAGAACGTAAGTTTCACTTACCCCAACGGCACTCAGGCGCTCTTCGATGTAAACATGACAATTCCCGCCGGGGCGACGGTCGCTTTCGTCGGGCTTTCGGGTGCGGGCAAATCGACGCTGCTCAATCTGCTGTGCAAATTTTACGACCCGACCGAGGGCCAAATTTGCTTGGACGGCGAAGACATTCTGGATTACGATACACGCATGCTGCGGCGAAAGATCGGGCTCGTGCTGCAGAAGAACCACATCTTCCGCGGCTCGATCGAAGAGAACATTCGCTACGGCAACATGGATGCGACGATCGAGGAAGTGAAGGCGGCGGCGTGGAAAGCATATCTGCACGACCAGGTCGCAAAGCTGCCCGAGGGCTACGGTTCGGAAGCGCAGCTGCTATCCGGCGGACAGCAGCAGCGGATCGCCATCGCACGGCTTTTCTTGAAAGACCCGCCGATCATTTTTCTTGATGAGCCAACCGCCAGCCTCGACGCCGTCGCGACCGAGCAGATCAAGAAAAGCCTCGATGCAATAAAGGCGAATCGGACGGTGGTCGTCATCTCGCACAGCATCTCGCAGATCATCGAATCTGACCTGATCTATGTACTAAAAGAAGGCCGCGTCGTCGAGATCGGCACACACGAAGAACTTTATGAGAAAGAGGGAACTTACTTCGAGATCTTTAATGCATCCGCACGAAGCCTGAACCTCGACAAAATAGCAGATACAATGGACCAAAATGACAATTAAGCGGAGAGATTTTCTCGGGCTGCCGATCGCGGGTATCCCATTGCTTTTTGCCGCCAAGGCACTCGGACAGGAAGCCCAGCCGGTGCGTTCCGGGATGAAGGTGAAATCGCCGGCGGTGGTTTCTACGTGGGACAGCGGCGTTCGGGCGAATGCGGCGGCGTGGCCGGTGTTGGCCGGCAAGGGGTCGGCGCTTGATGCGGTCGAGGCGGCGGGGCGTGCGGCGGAGCTCGAGCAAAGCTGCTGCGTCGGGCTTGGTGCAAACCCGGACCGCGATGGTACGGTGACGCTCGATGCATGCATTATGAACGGCAACGGCGACTGCGGCAGCGTCGCGTATCTTGAGCGGATCAAGCATCCGGTCTCGGTCGCCCGAAAGGTGATGGAACTGACGCCGCACGTCCTGCTTGCCGGAATGGGAGCACAGCAGTTTGCCGCGGCGAACGGGTTTCCGATCGAGAGCGGCGAACTCTCGCCCGAGGCCGAGCGGGAATGGAAGAAATGGCTTGAGAAATCAAAATACAAGCCGGAGATAAACATCGAGAACAAAAAGGTCTCGCAGGCTGCGCCGTATTTTTTGAGCGACGGCTCGCCGAACCATGACACGATGGGCACCGTCGCAATCGACACGAGAGGGAAGTTCGCCGGCATGGTGACGACCAGCGGAATGGCGTTTAAGATGCATGGCCGCGTCGGCGATTCGCCGATCATCGGGGCCGGGCTTTTTGTTGATGACGAGGTCGGAGCGGCGACGAGTTCGGGCGTCGGGGAAGAGGTGATCCGCATCTGCGGGACGCACACCGTCATAGAACAAATGCGGATGGGACGCTCGCCCGAGCAAGCCTGCCGCGAGGCCATCCGCCGCATCATTAAACGCGACACCGCCAAGGCGAAGGAATTTCAAGTCGGCTTCGTCGCCATCTCACGCCGCGGAGAGGTCGGAGCCTTCGCGATACAAAAGGGCTTTACGTTCTCGGTGACGAATGCCGAGCACCCGCAGGGAAAGGTGCTTGAATCAAAGAGTTATTTTTAGCCACAGAGTACACGGAGGGTTTTGGGGCGGTCTTAACGAAAACAAGTTCGGGCACTCTGGCTTTTCTTCTCGAGAAAAACCGAAGATTTCTCTCTGAGCCCTCTGTGTGCTCCGTGGCGAATTACTTCGGATCGCCGGAGTTGATGTGAAAATGCAGGTGTTTTGAGTCCTGGTATTCGCCGAGATTGGTGAGTACGCGGGCGGCACCGTGCTCTTCGAAGACCTTTGCGGCGACCTTTTTGATGACGTCGAAGATCTCGATCAGCAGGTCGTTCTCAACCTCAAGCAGCGACGCGACGTGCCGCTTTGGCACAACGACGATATGCACCGGCCAGAACGGCCGCGTGTGGTGATAGGCAAGGACGTTTTCGGTCTCCAGCACCTTCTCGACCGGCGTCTTCCCAGAAAAAACTTCGTCGCAATAGAAATCTTCGGACATAAAACTTAAATTCGGCGAGAGTCGATTGTTTGTCACTAACGAACTGGCCGCCCGCTTACGCAGGCGGTTCTGACTTTTTTGCCACGATGACGATCGAGACGCCGAAGGGGAAATCGATGCTTTTAAGGACGTGGCGTTCGGCGGAGAAGATCTTGCCGAAGAGGCCGTTAAGGGCGGAGATGTTTACGTTGTTTTCCGATTCGGGCTTGATGCCGGTCAGCTTCATCAGCGTACGGCCGCCGAGGATCGGGGCAAAGAAGGTAAAGTTCGCGTAGGTCGCCCGCTCTACCGTGTACCCGGCCTTTTCGAGCCTTTCGACGATCTGCTTGCGGGTGTAGCGGATGCGGTGATGCGAGATGTCGTCTTGCACCCCCCAGAGCCACATGAACGCCGGGACGAAGATCAGCGAATAGCCGCCCGTTTTCGTCACCCGGTGCATCTCTTTCAAGCCCGCGATGTCGTTATCGAGGTGTTCGACAACGTCGAGTGCGGTTGTGATGTCAAAACTCTCACCGGCAAATGGCAGCTCTTCGGCGAGGCCCTTCTGAACGGCCAGCCCCTTGCGGCGGCAGAATTCGAGAGCTTCATCCGCGACGTCAACGCCCTCAGCCGAGCCGAACTGCGAGAGCATTTCAAGATTTGCACCCGTGCCGCAGCCGACATCAAGAATTCTGAGTGGTGAGTGACCAGTGACGAGTGACGAGTGGATTCGATGTAGAAAACTTTCGAGGATCGCCCGGCGGCCAACGAACCACCAATGGCTGTCCTCCACGCGATCCATTATCGCGTAGGTGTGCTGCTGCATTTCCTGCGGAAGCGCGGTGCTCATAAACTGTATATACTACCAAATCCGGCCCCGCTTTCGGCATCGTTCCGGGGACTTCGCTATTTCCAGATATTCAGAGCGATACACCTTTCTAACGTCCGAGCCAGTTGCGGATTGAGTGATTTGAGCGTCGTTAGGTAGTTTCGGGCGGCATCAAGTTCGCCGAGCCTGACTGAAAGCAATCCGGCCTGAAAGATCGCACCCGGGTTCAATGGTCTAATTGAAAGCGAGCGCTGATACATTTCCAGTGCTTCTCGTCGTCTGCCGCTTTCGCGCAACAGGTCGGCGAGTCCCTTCATTATGTCTGGAGTATCAGCCTTGCCGGCAATGACCTTTTTGTATTCTTCGATCGCCTCATCGGCCCGGCCGAGTTTGCGATAAGCCCCAGCCAAACCGAGATGGGCAGCCAGGTTTTCCTTTTTTGCCAGCGACTTCTTATATGCTTCGATCGACCTTGATACATCACCGCCTTCTGCATAGATAATGCCGATGTAGTGATAGATCTGTGGATCATCTGGGTCAAGTTCGTAGATCCTCTGGATATATCGATCAGCATCGCTTAGACGATTCGCGTAACCGAGTGCGGAAGCGAGATAAAGCAATTTGTCTACATCTTTCGGAAAATTCTCGATCGCAACGATCATCTCTGGAAGTCTCTGGATTATCCTTTGGCGGGTTCGCGAGACTTCAAGGAACATTTCATAGACCTCGTTTCCCGGATTCAGTTTCAGGTTCCGTTCGTGATACTCGATAGCACGGTCGAATTCCGCGAGGGCTGAATGAGCCGATCCGAGTCGCATGAGAATATCCGGATTCTCGGGGTCGAGCGCCAGCGAGCGTTCGAGAACTGTCTTTGCCTCCGAATATTGCCGAAGCGATGACAAACTTACTCCTAACTGATACAAGATCGCGATGCGATTCGGTTCTTGCTCAGCCAAGGGGCGTAGGATGCGAACAGCATCTTCGTGCCGGCCCAAGACAGAGCTGCCGGTCGCAGTCAGCAATTTCGCGGTGGTTTCCCTTGAATCGCTTGTGTTGACGCGAGAAAAGGCGTCGATCGCCTCATTGTGCTCGCCGAGCTCGGACAATATCAGCCCCATCGCGAAGTTGGCATGCGGATCGACCGGCTCCAAAGCAAGAGCACGTCTTGCCGAGGCAAGAGCCTCAGGGTCACGTCCGAGGTTCAAAAGCACCTCGGCCAAAATACCGTGATGTCTTGCTTTTTCTGGTTCAAGCGTCGTCAACACCTGAAGAAGGTTCACCGCAGTATAGTAATTCTTTCGGTAAACGTAATAATCTGCAGCAACGGTAAGCAGTAAAGCGCTATTCCGGAAGCGATCGACGGCGATCCCGATCGTTCGTTCGGTCGCGTCGTCCATTCGACCGGCGGCGGCGAGGGCATTGATGCGGGATGCATTGATCCGGTCCGAGTCCGGATCTAATTCGACGGCTTCATCGCATGCGTCGATAGCCTCTTCGTGTTTGCGCTGAATGCTCAGAGCTGTACATAGATTCGCTAGGAACTCCGCATTGTCGGGCGCAAGCCTTATCGCTTTCCTAAATGCAGACTCTGCTTCGGGAAGTCGCTGGAGTTTGAGATTGAGCGTCCCGATATTTGCGAAAGTTGCGGGTTCCTTATCGTCCAGCCGAGCACTCCGTTCGAAGCTCGCTAAAGCCTCCTCGAGCGAATTGAGCTGCAGGAGCCTGATGCCCTCCCGGAAATGCGACTCCGGCGTGTCCGAGGGAATTGATTGCCCGGTAACGGAAACGCTTAAGAAAAGCGTGGCGGCGAGAGTAAATACGAGTTTGAGCATATGGGCGATCTCTCCATCAAAAACTCTTGATTAGGGAATTATATCGTATGTTGGCAGGTCGCTGAAGAAAAAGCGGACGAGCGGGGATATTTACTTGAATTGCAGCCGGAGGAGTTCGCTGGCCCGGGGGCCTTGGTTGCCTTCGGGCGAGAGGCCGTAACTTTCGCTTAGCCGGCGGTGGATGCCCTCGTGGTCGAGGAAGCATGGGCCTGCGTCGCCCTCGCGGCCGAGGATCATCAGATGAAGGCCTTCATGGAGATACTCGTCCTTGTCAATGCAAAGCATATACTCGCCCGAGGTCCGGTGTGCCTCGAGCTCGAGCTCATAGAGCGTTGGGTCAAAGACGGAGAGCGGGTTTACGTCCGCATGAGAAAGGCTCTCGATGGTGCGGGCAAAGTCGAAGGCGTGGCGGCCTTCGTGAACAAGTGTTCCCTCGCATCCGCGTTGCCCGCCGGTGTCGATCGTCTCCTCGGCGATCGCGATGTACACTTCACCCAATGCTTCGATCAATCCGATTCGCCCGTCCGCGATCTTGTCGTTCGTCTCGCCCGGATCGATCAATCCCGTCACGCCCGATGCATTTATCTCGTTCACCGGCCGGACGCGGATCTCCATTTCGGACCCAACAATGTGGCCGATGATTCTTTTCTGTTCATCGGTGCCATGGTCGGCGATCGCCGCAAGGGCGTCCTCGACCGATCGGCGATACTTTTCTTCAATGTCGGAATCGAACTTCATGCTTTGTGCCGTGACATTCAGAAACCCTGTCGCTACCGCTCCCGATTCTGACCTAGATCCGCCCGAAGCCGCACCAGCTGTTGCTGTTGTGCCAGATAACTTCTACGTCTTCGGCCTTTGCGTCTTTCCACCAATCCTCAAATTCCTCTTTCGAGATATAGAACGCGGTTGGTGCGACGAGGTGGTCGAAGACGATGTTGTGCTGTTCGCGCCAGCCGAAGGTGCCAAGGTGGTTTAGATAGTCGTTGTAGAAAAGCTTTTTCGCGACCGGCTTCGCCGCGATATTTGCGGGGCGATAGACGAGCTTGGTCGCCATAAACAGCGAGAGCGTCGGGAGCTTTGAAAGTTGGTAAAGCACGGGCTGGCTCATCTTTGAGGTAAAGCTCTCGCGAATCGGGTTGACGTACTTCGTTATCCATTCATTGTTTTCAGCGCCATAGACCCAGGCCGAGATGTGCCCGCTCTTTTTCACCTTCGATGCGAGCGACAGAAACGCTTTCTTTGGGTCCGGCGTGTGGTGAAGCACGCCGACGCTAAAGGCGTAATCGAAGACGCGCTTGAGTGGGAGTTTGAAAATGTCGCACTGAATGATATGTGCGTTTGGCAGATCGCGGGTCAGTGCAAAGGCCGATTCCACGCCGTCGCCGAGGTCGATGCCTACCACCTCCCTCGCTCCCCACTGTGCCGCAAGCTTTGTGTGCCGGCCCTTTCCGCAGCCGCCTTCGAGCACGACCTTGCCTTCAAAAAAGTCGGGTTTTACCGGCTGCAGCCAGCCGAGGAACTGCTCGTTATACTTCGGGTCTTCCTGCGTGAAATGCGTCCATTGCCAGCCGAAGTTTTCGGCGGTTTCCGCTTTGTCCGCCTCGATCTTTCCAAGGTCCGCAAAGCGCGGAACGCCGCGGACGACCTTATACTCGCGGTCGCATTTCTTGCAGGTCAAAACGCCTTCGATTATCTCTTTGCCTTCATAGGCGCTGGCATATGCCAGCAAAATGTCACCGCCACAAGTCGGGCAGGCAAGAAGGTCTAACAATTTTTCTTTCATTAACTAAAACTTTCCCAAGCTGACGCGGGTAATCCAGATTCCCACCGAATCGGAGCAAACACACTACCCTCGAGATCCTCTCCGCTTTCCCGCGCCTTAGTGAATGCCGAAAGTTCCGCGCTACGCGCCCCTATTGCATAAACAATTTCTCTTGCCCTTTCTTGCTTTGAGTTTTCGACGAAATTGTACGCCAAATTAATTGCATGCTCGTTATACTCATCATCTGCAAATCTAAATTCTATCTCTTTTCCCTCTGCAGACTCGACAATATACGTATCCCCGAAAATGACGTTGGCGAGGCGTTGGATCAAAACTCTGCCAAAGGCGGTTTCAATAAAAAGATATAGCTTTTCAGCACGCAGGCGTGAATGCCCCTGCGAAACGAGTTCCAGGATTGCTTCTTCCGGTGTGGCAATCTCGGTATTCGCAAGAACGCTGATTCCATCCGACAATTCCTTAGCTAACCTTTTATCGCTATCCTCGTGCACCAACTACATCCTTAAATCTAGAAAATTCGGTGTCGGGAAACGGCTGTCGCCAGTTGAACTCGAACTCGTCGGTGTCGCGGTCTTCGTAGAGTTGGTCGAATGTTTCGGCGAAGGCGTTGATGGCATCGCGAAGCGGGCCGGTGTGCGAATAGACGAGTTCGCGTTCTGCCGAGTCGCGTTCGTCGGTCGGGTATTGAAAGATCTCGATGGTCAGTTCATCGCCGTTTCGAACGAAATGAAAATCGAATTCTTCCGGGTCGCGGTTCCATTGGAGTACATACTCTTTCGAACTTACACCCTCGCTACCGGTCGGGTTTCCGCCGTCATTTGCGATAGCGGTCAGAATCCGCATCAGGTCGGGCAGGGCCGTCGCGTGCGGGGCATGAGCGGTCGTCGTGTGAAATTCGTTCACGCCGTCGGAGAACCCGATCGACATCCATCCGCACTGCGGGCTGTTGAAACTTACTTCAAGCCTTTCTGCCATAAGACGTACTCCGATAATTGTAAATTGTTAATTGGTGATTGTTAATTGGTACCGAAAGAATCTGACAGATTTCAAGATCTATTTCCTGCTTCCAATTAACAATTTTTCAACTAACAATTTACAATTGGGAAAATGCAACAATATCACGATTTGTTGAGGCACGTTTTAGCGAACGGGACGAAGCACGAAGACCGTACGGGCGTCGGTACCATCTCGGCGTTTGGTTATCAAACTCGGTTCGATCTGCGTGAGGGTTTCCCGATCGTGACGACCAAGCGGGTGCCGTTCCGCTGGGTGGCGGAGGAGCTTTTCTGGTTCCTGAGCGGTTCGACCGATGAGGCCGATCTACGGGCCCGCGGCATTGATATCTGGCAGGAATGGGCGACGGCGGAGCAGACGGCGCGGTTCGGCCGCGAAGAGGGCGACCTCGGGCCGGTGTATGGATATTTGTGGCGATCATTTGGCGGAGATTATCCCCGACAGAACGGCGTGGACCAGATCGCGAGGCTCATCCGCGAAATCGAGACGAACCCGAATTCGCGGCGGCTGATCGTGACGGGCTGGAACCCGGAGACGTGCGATGACGTCGCTTTGCCGCCGTGTCACACACTGTTCCAGTTCAAGATCGACGGCGGCAAAACGCTGCATTGCCAGCTATACCAGCGTTCGGCCGATGCCTTCTTGGGCGTGCCGTTCAATATCTCGAGCTACGCGTTGATGACGCACCTTGTCGCCCATGTCTGCGGGCTCGAGGTCGGCGAGTTCATACATACATTCGGCGATCTGCACATCTACTCGAACCACCTCGATCAGGTCGACGAACTTCTCTCGCGAGAGCCTCTTGAGCTGCCGCGGCTTGAGATAGTAAATGCCGAAGGGCTTCAGGGCCTTGAGGGTTTGCTGAATTTTAAGTACGAGAATCTGAACCTGATTGGCTACCAGTCCCACGGCAAGATCGCGGCACCGGTCGCGGTGTGAATTACTGACGCACGACCGAGTATTCGATCCGGCGGTTGTAGAACTTGCCGAGGTCGGTGTCGTTTGTTGTTTTCGGTTGGGTCGAGCCGTAGCCTTTTGTTTGCAGAGCTTCGGGGCGGACGCCGAATCTGACCAGAGCTTCTTTGACGGCCTTCGCACGGTTGTCGGAGAGTGTTGCATTCGAGGCGACGCTGCCGACGCTATCCGTATGCCCGCCGACCTCAAGCACCACCGACGGCGGAAGCTTTTGGATAAATCCGGCACCTTTCTTTAGTGCCTCCAGCCGTTTCGACGGAATATCAAACTTACCGCTGTCGAAATTGATGATCAGTATATTGAGCGCGTTCTTGAGCTGATCCGCCGTGAACGGATCGGGCAGGCCATCGAGCGCCGCGTTGTAGCAGCGTTCGGCCTTGTCCTCTTCGCCAAGTCCGATCTTTGAGCAATCTTCGCCGGGCTTAACGGCCGCCTGACGACAGCGGGCGACAACTTCGCGTTTGCTGGAATTTACCGTTTCCGGCTCGCATTCGAAAGCCGGATGAACGATGGTGATCGTCCGGTCGCCACCGGGCCTTAAATTTTGTAGGAGGCGCGAGCCATCCGGTTGCTCTACGCCCCAAGCGACATTATCGACAAAGACATCCGCTCCGATCGGCGGATTGCGGACGACCGCATTGTAGTTGCCGCCGGCATAATTCCAAAGAAGCACGCCCGTGAGAACAACAACGGCGAACATGAACATCGCAAGCAGGCCGGCGGCAGCCCAAACCCATCCGGGAACGCCGCCCTGAGCCTTTGCAACTGCCTGCTCTTCGGCCGCGACCTCGCCGGGAGTTGGCGGGACCTGTTCGTATTTTTGCCTTAGATCGTCAGGAAGTTGGAAATAGGGCGTCGTCTTGCCGTAGCCTTCGTCGGAGCCTTTTCCGCCGCCAAAGTCTGTATCGGGCACGCGAACGTTTGCCTGTGTCGCGCCCCAATCGACCTCCGGAGCCTTGCGGGCGCCGGGATACGTCGTCTTGCCGTAGTCATCGTTATCAATGTCGAGCGGCTTGATGTTTGCGACGGTCTTTCCCCATTCATCGGCCGTTGGCTGTTTGGGGTAGTTGTAGTTCGTCTTGTTCCAATCGTCCCCGCCGCCGGACGCACTGCCGCCGCCCGGCACCTTAATGTTTGGCACGGTCTCTGAGAAATCATCGGGCGGCGGGCCCGTTTTGTCGTTAGAATCGCTCACGATCGGATGGCAAAGGTCAAACTTTGACTAGCCAGATTGTAACACAATATACGAGGAAGCCGCCGCATACGCAAATCTATTTGAGGGTCGGCGGCTGGGCGTTCTTGGCTCGGATCGCGATGCCCTCATTGGCGAGCACGAGCAGGCGGCGATTATCGAAAGATGTCGTGTTTACGGGAATGTACGAAAGAAGATAGCGATTTTTTCTGAGCTCATCGCAGATGAATTTAGCGGCCTGCTGGGCTTCGTCGAGCGGGAAAGCGAGGCCGCCGGTGCCTTCGGTAAGTTGGCTGATGACCGCCCCGGCCTTTGGTTTGCCGCCGCGGTAGGCTCCGCCCGTCCGGTCGGGCACCTGAAGTGCGTAAACCGTGATGTTCTGCGACTGGACCTCGGCGAACATATCCTCGAACGAGACCTTGCTGCCGCGGTCGAGCCCATCGCCGATAATGACCACTACGGTCTTTCGCGAGCCCGGCATCAGCGGAAGCAGGATTTCCCGGACGGTCGCGCTCATTGCGTCAAAGAGGTTCGGGTTGCCCTGCTTGCGGAAGGACTTTAGCGAGGCCTCAAGCTTTTCCGCGCTATCGGTCCACTCCTGAATGATCTCTGGCTTTTCGTCATAGCCAACAACGAAAAGCTGGTCGCCGTCAAAAATCTCGTAGGCGAATTCCATTACCGCCTTCTGAAGCTTTTCGATCTCGGCAGGAACAGTTTGCGAGTTATCGACCAAAAGCACGATCCGCGCCGGCGAGGGGTCGTAAGAAAAGTTGCGGATCCGCTGCTCGACGCCATTTTCGTAAAGGTAAAAGCCCTCGGCCGTTATAGGGTCCTTCTTGTCGTCCGTTCGCCAAGCGGTTACGTTGACGATCACGCCCTCCAGATCTCCGCCGCGGACGCTATGACGCGATTGGCCGACGGCCAGGCTTGCGAGCAAAGCCGCAAGTGCCGTGATAAGCAGAGATCTTTTGGCGAATTTCATCGAGTCAATCCTTTGTCGGGCCGGTCGTGGCCACGCTTTCGCTTTTTGGCTTTGATGCAGTTTCGGTCCCGGAGGTTGATTCCGAACCTGAACTTTTCTCGCCCGCCGGCTTTTCCGGGCCGCCCGACTTTTTAGAATAATCGGTAACGTACCAGCCTTCGCCCTTGAACTGAAACCCCGAGAGCGACCATTGCTTCTCGAGCGAGCCGCCGCATGCCTCGCATGTTTTCAGTGGTTCTTCGGTAACACTTTGTCGTTTTTCAATGTGCTGCCCACATTCGCGGCAGCGGTATTCGTATATCGGCATAAAGCTTTATTTCAACATTCCTATCGCTCAATTTAACATCGCGTTCGGGTATTGTTCACAATTCTTTACAACCGCGACGCATCTATTGGTATTCTAACTTCGAAACCGACAAGTGGGAAGCGGTTCGGCAATACGAACCGCTGCACAAGGAGATAATGATGAAGCATTTATTTATGGGTTTTCTATTGGTCATTGCGGCGACAGCGGCTGCTTTTGCCCAGGGCGTTCAGCCGAAGGTCGAGGCCGTTCCTAAGGTTGAGCTCGACCGATATTTGGGCAAATGGTATGAGATCGCGAAGTATCCGAACAAATTTCAGAAGCAGTGTGTAGGCAATACGACGGCGACCTACTCGCGTAAACAGAACGGCCGGCTTGAGGTGCTAAATGAGTGTCTGAAGAGCGACGGCACCATGGAGGCCGCGAAGGGCGAAGCCAAGATCGCCGACAAAAAAACGAACTCGAAGCTCAAGGTGAGATTCGCGCCCGGTTACCTTTCATTTCTGCCTTTCGTTTGGGCGAATTACTGGGTCATCGACCTGGCTCCCGATTATTCGTATGCAGTGATCGGCGAGCCGAAGCGAGATTATTTTTGGATACTCGCCCGCGAACCCGAAATGGACGATGCGACCTATCAGCAGATTCTCCGCAAGGCCGAGGCAATGGGCTTTAACCCCGGGAGAGTAGAAAGAACGCCGCAGAAGGTTTTAACCATCCCCGGCGGTGTTTTGAACAGACCGTAGTTTGAAAAAGCCTAGCTCGCGGCCGCTCCGGCCTCGCTTTCATGATCGGCAAGAAAGCGTTCGGCATCGATGGCGGCCATGCAGCCGGTTCCGGCGGCGGTGATCGCCTGCCGATAGTAAGAATCCTGGGCGTCGCCGCAAGCAAATACGCCCGGGATATTTGTTTTCATCGTCCGGCCCTCGGTCTTGAGATATCCGGTCTCGTCCATCTCGAGCACGCCCTTGAAAAGATCCGTATTCGGCTTGTGGCCGATGGCGATAAAGACGCCCTGCGTCGCAAAGTCGTAGGTTTCGTTGGTCTCGCTGTGGAAGAGCTTGATCTTCTCGACTCCCGTTTCTTTAGTGCCAAAGATCTCTTTGACCTCGGTATTCCAGAGAACGTTGATCTTCTCGTGGTTGAGAACGCGCTCGGCCATTATCTTCGAAGCGCGAAACTCGTCGCGGCGGTGAATGACCGTAACATTCGAGGCAAACCTTGTCAGGAACATCGCCTCTTCCATCGCGGTATCGCCGCCGCCGACCACGACTATCGGCTTTCCGCGGAAAAAGAACCCGTCGCAGGTGGCGCAGGCCGAGACGCCGTTTCCGCCAAAGCCGTTTGGCACCGGATCTTCGCCCGGGATACCGAGCCACTTTGCCGAGGCACCGGTCGCGATGATGAGCGATTCAGCCTCAATGATGGTCGTTATCTCTTCAGCGTCCTGACTGGCCTTTCCGGAAAGAGTGAACGGCCGCTTTGAGAGGTCGACGCTGTCGATCCAGACGTTGATGATCTCAGTCCCGAACCGCTCGGCCTGTTTGCGAAATTCATCCATCAGCGCCGGACCCATGATGCCGTCGGCAAATCCCGGATAGTTTTCAACGTCTGTGGTTATTGTCAACTGGCCGCCGGGTTGAGGCCCATCGATGACAAGCGGGTCAAGTTGAGCGCGTGAGGCGTAGATCGCTGCCGTAAGGCCAGCCGGGCCGGAGCCGAGAATGACGACCTTCTTGTGAATCCTGTTTGGTTCCATTTGTATTATGTGTCGTGCCAAGTTCAATAATTATTTGATATAGGCTCAACCTTTATAGTATAACTATCGAGTATTTGGTTAGTCGAACGTAAGGGCCGCAACGTACCTTTGATCAATCCCGAGAATCGGGGTTTTTATTCCGTCCGGCGGCATCGGCAAGGGCCGAATACATCCGTTCCCTTTGCCCTTAGACACATGTTACCAACCAGTCAGCCCAAGTTTGAAGACAGGCGATTTGCACTTCGGATGGCACTTCGCTTGCCGGTCGTTGTTTCGGGGCGTACGGAGGACGGAGCTGCGTGGAGCGAGCCGACGGAAACGGATGACATTTCAACGCTCGGAGCACTCTTTCAACTCAATCAGGATATCGAGAACGGCGACAGCTTGTATCTCCGCTCGCACAGGCCGGACGGTGTGCCGGTCGAGGTAAAGGCGAAGGTCGTTCGGGTCACACCGGCGAGCTATGGGTCGAACCGCGTTGGCGTTTCTATCACAGAACATCAGGAAAGCTGGTTGCGGCTTTTCGTTGCGTGGATCGCGGACGACAACGTTGCGGAAGGCGTTGGGGAATAGGTTAAGAATCGATCGGAAGCAAAGGTTCGGCAGGCGGAGAAGTGCCTGTCGATAATATTTTATGAGCAATTATAATTCGATAAGTGTAGAACACCGCGGCCACGTTGCCGTGCTGACAATAAACCGGCCGGAGAAGCTGAATTCGCTTTCGAGCGAGGTCCACGCCGAAGGGATCGCCGCCCTTGATGAATTTCGCCGCGACGAAAACGTCCGAGTGGTCGTGATAACCGGAGCCGGCGAAAAGTCGTTTATCGCCGGTGCGGACATCAGCGAATTTGAGGGCAAAACGCCTGTTACGCAGCGAGCCGTCTTTTCCGAGCGCACGCTTTTCAACCAGATAGATCTTTTCCCGAAACCGGTCATCGCGATGATCAATGGTTTTTGCCTCGGCGGCGGAAATGAACTTGCTCTCGCCTGCGACCTTCGCGTAGCGAGCGAAAATGCAAAGTTTTCGCAGCCAGAGATCAACCTAGGCATTATGCCCGGCGGCGGCGGGACTCAGCGGCTCACCCGCCTTATCGGCGAGGGCCGTGCGATGGAGATCGTGCTGACAGGGGACATGATCGACGCCGAAACAGCTCATCGCTTTGGGCTGGTCAATCACGTTTTTCCGCTGGCCGAACTTGAAGCAAAAACGATGGAACTTGCCGAAAAGATCGCGGCAAAGGCGCCGATCGCGTTGCAGCTTTGCAAAGAAGCGGTCAAGTTTGCCTCGCGGTCGAACCTCGACGAGGGGCTGCGGCGAGAGGTCGATCTCTTCGCCATCGTTTTCTCGACCGAGGATAAACAAGAAGGCGTCTCCGCGTTTCTCGAGAAACGAAAGCCGGAGTTTAAGGGAAAGTAGTTTTAGCGACGAGTGACGAGTGGATAGTGGTGAATGGTGAATAGTGAATAGGGAATAGGCAAATTGAAGGGTGAATTGCGAATTGGGATCGGTGAATGGGGGTCGAGAGTAAGAACCACGAACGAATGATTTCGAAACCAGTTAATTATCACAACTTCTTACTCGTCCCTTGTCACTCGTCTCTCGTCTCTCGTCAATATAGTGTCGGTCATCGCGAGTTTTACCTTCGTCGATACTCACAACATCCAACTCATCACTCGTCACTTTCCACTCACCACTGACTTCCGCTGCCCTTGACGCACCGCGGCAATTTCGGTAGATTCAGAAATTGCCTTTCGGGGCAGAAATTTGGGGTCGTAGCTCAGCTGGGAGAGCGCATGAATGGCATTCATGAGGTCAGGGGTTCGATCCCCCTCGACTCCACCAAGATCGGTCGCGGACGTCTTCGGGCGTCCGCTTTTTGTTGCCGGGTGAAAGTTCATTGACCGGTGTTTTCATGTCTGATACAATTTTGGAGTAGGCTTCCTACGACCTCTCCACGTTACATCCCACTTTGAACCTTACTCGCCAAACGCTCTCGGATATTGTTCCGATAGTGTTTTTGACGTCATAAGCTCGAACGGTGAGCTTTCCGTTCGTGTCCCGCGTTTCCTCATTACCATGAAGATCTTTTCGGCCTTACTATTTTGCTTCCTTACCATTTGGGCATCGGCTCAGGTGATACAGGATTTCGAGGACGCTTCCGTACCTCTCCGGACAAATGACTGCTACGCCTCGGCGTCCTTTTCGACCTCGACGACCAATGCAATTACGAACATTTCGGCCCGAAGTTCGCAACTGAGCAACCCGGCCAACCCGGCCATCTATCAGATTCCATTCATAGCTGTTGGAGCCGCCTCGGTACTCTCGTTCGACCATCGGCTGAGTGCGGCGAACGGTACTCGGAACCTGAGGGTAGAACTTTACAGCGCAGCCGATAACACCGCGAACTCGCTCAACAACCGTACCGAGATCTACAGCTTCGATTATTCTAATGCGGCAGTTCAGAACGCAAGTATCGCCTTGAACGTCACGGGCGTCTTCCGGATCCGATTTGTCGGAACCGGCAGCGGAGGCAATTCGCGCGTGATCCTTGACAACATACAGGTTTCGAATGCTTCGCGTTCGACGATAGGCACGGGCCAGGGCGTGGCATCGAGCCAATGCAATGCCCTGATCCCGGGTTCAACGCCGCCGACCGCCATTGACGACATTCTCTTTGCGTCCGGAATGACACCCGTTTCAGTTAACATTCTTGCCAACGACATCGCCGGAACTTCAGCTATCAATAACGACAGAGTCGATCTGACGATCACGTCCTCTGCAGAGGAATCGACGCTTTCGGTGCCGGAGGGAGATTTCGTCGTTGCTGGCGGAGTGCTAACCTTCACGCCGAGCGTGGCATTCACGACATCATTTACGATCACTTACACCGTCAAGGACGCTTCCGGGGCGACCTCGAACACCGGGACGGTGACGATCACAACGCTCGGGCCGAGCTCGTCACCGGTCAATGTTGTCGGCCGCGTCGTGTTTAACGACATGCGTTCCGCGGGCATGACAAGCGTTGAGCTGGTAGATATTAAGACCGGTGAGACACGGCTCGCCCTTACTAATCACTTTGGATATTTCCGCTTTGAGGACGTACCTATCGGGTCGCACGTCCTGACCGCCCGGCGGAAGGGCTTCGGGCAGCAGTCACTGCTTGTCGATGTGGCCGACGAGATCACCGACATCGTTCTTGTGTTGACACAATAAGCCGCAGTGGGTAATCATTCCAGAGGCCGGGCGGCTCGCGATGTGGCCGTCCGGCTTTTCGGTTTATGAAAGCAATTAAATTTTTCGTGGTCGCGGCTGTATTGTTCGGTGCAATGGCCGTGGCCACCCAGGCGCAAAGTAAGCTGATCATTTTGGTTCGCCATGCGGAGAAGGATATTTCGGAAAACGCCGACCCGAACAATCCGCCGCTAAGCCCCGCCGGGGTCGACCGTGCCCAGCGTTTTGCCCGGGTGGTCGGAAAATACCGCCCCGGTGCCTTTTATTCGACCGATTACAAACGGACCCGCGACACGGTCACGCCGCTCGCGGCAAAACGCGGCAAGCAGGTTGAACTCTATGACCCGAGCAAGCCGAAAGAATTGCTTGAAAAGATCGTCGCCGGCAAAACGAAACGTGTCGTCATCGCCGGGCACTCGAACACGATCCCCGGCCTTGCCAATGCGATCACGAAAAAGGCCGTATTCCGCAATCTGGACGAAAGCGAATACACTGTGATCTGGCTTATCCGCTTGAAGAACGGCAAGGTCACTAAGGTCGAGCTCCTGGATTACTAGGGCTCCCGGATCTCTCTCCTCGCATTTGATATAGGAAAAACAATGAAAACACTGATCACTGCACTCATGGCCGTCGCGATCGCCGCCGGCACCGCCGCCGCACAGGCTCCACAGCCGAATGAGGTCTTTTGGAAAAATCTCGAACAACTTTGCGGGAAAGCATACGCCGGAACTGTTGTTGTCGACACGACCGGCAGCGAGATGTTCAAGGACAAAGCGATGGTGATGCACGTCCGCTCCTGCCAAAAGGATCGGATACGCATACCATTCGTGGTCGGCGACGATCTTTCACGAACCTGGGTGCTTACGCGAAATAAGGGCCGTATCCTGCTCAAGCACGACCATCGCCATAAGGACGGCAAGCCCGACGAGGTAACCATGTATGGTGGCTGGACGACGAACGTCGGCATGACGACGCGGCAGATGTTTCCGGCCGACGAAGAGACCGTTAAGGTGATAGCCGCGGCGGCGACGAATGTTTGGTGGATCGATCTGGTCCCGGGCGAATCTTACACATACAACCTTCGGCGAATGGGCTCAGACCGCTTGTTCAGCGTAAAATTTGACCTGACAAAGCCCATCGCGGCACCGCCGGCACCATGGGGCTGGAAAGACTAACACAGCGAAGTACACAGAAAACCAGAAGCCTCGCGTCACCCTGACCGGCGACGCGAGGCTTCTTTAATTCTCCGGACAACCTATTGCTTCTCTTTCTTTGTAAAGTAGCCCTTCCGGTGGGTCAGCTCGACCTTCTGCTTTTGAAGTTCGGGGTTCGTTACCTTGATCTCGATCGTACGATACGAGCCATCGAGCCGTGTGTCCGTGGGCTCGTAGGCGACCAAGTATTGCGATCGCATCTCTTCCTGGATCTGGGCAAAAGCTTCGCGCAGCTCGCCTTCATCGCGAGGGAAATACGCTCGGCCGCCAGTTCGCTCGGAAACGCGCCGGAGCGAGCCTTTATCTACGCCGTCATAGAAGTTGTCACCGATGCCAATGGAATAAATGACCGCTTCCGAACGCTGTGCCGCCTGAACCGCCTCGTCAAGCTTTTTCTGGCCGAAAGTGTTTACTCCGTCTGACAATAAAATGATCGCCCGCCGCGTCCGCTCAGGAGCGGGCCCGAGGATCTCCTCGGAAGTCACCCAAACGGCGTCCCAGATAGCGGTCGAGCCCTGAACCATTTGATTCCTGCCCGAAATGGGCGGAGTGCCTGGAAGCCGAGCCGCAACGCGACCGCCGATGTAGCCCGCCGGCGGTGTGAACCGCAGGTTCTCGATCGCTCTTCGGAGCCGGGTCATATTGCTCGTCATTCCTTGCTCGAGCGTAGACTCGCCGGTGAAGCTGACAACGGCAACCTCGTCCTTGACCGGGCGGATAACCGAGTCGAGAAACGACGTGGCGGCGAGCTTCAGCTCGGGGAGTGTCCGCTCCTGCGAGATGCTGACGTCGATAAGGATCGCCAGGCTGAGCGGCAGATCGATCTGCTTTGAAAAGCCGGCGATATCCTGCAACTGGCCGTTCTCAAATATTTGTATATCTTCCGGACGGAGCGTCAGAACAAGACGGCGGTTGCGATCCTGTGCGGTGAAGAGCACATTGACGGTCTCAACGTTGATCCGCAATGGTTCATCATCGTCCTCGATCGGGGGCGGGGTCGGCGATGGCACGACCTGCGCCGATGCCTGCCCGAAAAAAACACACCCGAAAAGCAGCATGAACAGCGTGCCGAAGATCAGGTTAGATCGAAGAAACTTGAATGAAAAATTGCTCATTTAAGGTTACCTTAAGTTGTCTTGAACAGCTCGATAGCTCGACTTGGTACGGATCTTATAGTCCTTCGTTTTTGCACGGTCGCGGAATCGGACCTCAATATTGCGTTCGCGGCCGTCGTAGTTCTGATTTGCCGGGCGATAGGTCAGTATGTACTGACCACGAAGCTCTTCCGCGATACGCGTAAATGCCCGTTCGAGCTCAAGCATATTTCCCGTAAAAAACGCCTGGCCGCCGGTTTTCTCGCAAAGCTCGACGAGATTCTTGTCGCCTCGGTCTCTAACCTGCCCGGCTTCGACACCGGGCACGGTCCCTAGAAAACCTGCCTTCGTTGAGATGGCAAAAATGGTCGTCTCCGTTCGCTGGGCGATATCGATCGCATCGGCGAGAACAGCGCGGCTGAAAGTATCGTCGCCGTCCGAAATGATGACAATGACGCGGCGGCCGGGAGCACTGCGGAGCTTCTGATCAGAAAATTCCCAAACAGCGTCGTACATCGCCGTTTGCGAACCCGTTTTCTTTATACGTTCGACCGAACGGTCAAGCAGGTCGAGCTTGTCGGTAAAGTCCTGATGCAGGGTGATCTCGTTATCAAAGGTCATGAACGCCGCCTGATCCTTGCGGAGCCGGGTGACCGTATAGAGAAAGTTCTTTGCCGCTTCCTTCGAAAACGCGAGCTTACCGGCGGTCGAAGGCGACGTGTCCATCAAAACGCCGACAAAGACCGGCGGATTGGTTCGTTCATCGCTGAAAAACGTGACCTCTTGCTCGACGCCATCCTCGAGCACGATAAAATCGCCCTTGCTCAGGCCCGAAACGAGTTCGTTCTTCTTCCGCGTTACCGTTACCGGCAGGCGCACCTCGAAGATCTTTACGGCGTCCGGGTCATCCGGCGGGGTCGGCGAGGGATTCTGCGCCACGGCCGATGCCGCGAGAAACGTCGCGACAAGCGAAAAAACGAAAAAGGAGTAAGCGAACCTTTTCATAAGTAAAGTCTCAAATCTCAAGTTATGATGATGCCGTAGGTGACGGATCTGTTGCCCTTAGGTAAACTCCAGTATAACAAAACACGAGACTGCAGGGCATTTCGGGTAGCATGCAAAGAGAAGACGCCCGCGGTCCGCGTTTTATATCAACACCAATGGATCTAAACATATTTCGTGAATACGACATCCGCGGCCGTGTCGGCCCGCAACTGAACGAAGAGACCGTAACCGCCATTTCTCGGGCACTCGGGACCTTTTTTGCCAATAGTGGTGCGAAGAAGATCGCGGTTGGCTACGACGCCCGCGAGAGCTCGCCCATTTTCGCGGAGATAATGTACCGAGCCCTAAACGACTCAGGCTGCGATGTGGTCAGCATCGGGATGGTGCCGACGCCAGTGCTTTATCATACAGTTTACACGGCGGATGTTGACGGTGGCGTGATGATCACGGGCTCGCACAACCCTGCGGACCATAATGGCTTTAAGATCTGCCTCGGCAAGGGCACGCTCTTTGGCGAACAGATCCGCGAGATAAGGGACATCGCCATTGCTGCGGAATTCGCTGATGGATCCGGCACCGTCGAGGTGCGGAATGTGCTGAACGCTTATTGCCTTGACGTCGTCTCAAACATAAAGATGGGCGAGCGGAGGCTGAAGGTCGTGGTCGACGCCGGGAACGGAATGGGCGGCGTTACGGCTGTGCCGGTATATCAGGTGCTCGGCGTTGACCTTATCGAGCTTTTCACGAAGCCCGATTCGACCTTTCCGAACCATCACCCGGATCCGACGGTCGAGGAGAACTTGCAGCATCTTATCCACGCCGTGACCGAATTTGAGGCCGATCTCGGCATTGCTTTCGATGGCGACGGCGACCGCATAGGCGTAGTTGATGAGAAAGGCCGCATAATCTGGGGCGATGAGCTAATGGTGCTCTTTTCGCGGGCAGTGCTTCGCGAACGGCCCGGTGCGACGATAATTGGCGAGGTAAAGTGCTCACAAAGGCTCTACGACGACATCGAAAAACATGGCGGGCGAAAGATAATGTGGAAAGCGGGCCACTCGCTGATCAAAGCAAAGATGAAGGAGACCGATGCCGCACTTGCAGGCGAAATGAGCGGCCATATTTTCTTTGCCGACCGCTATTTTGGCTTTGACGACGCAACTTATGCGGGTGCAAGGGTCATTGAGATCCTCTCGAAAACGACCGAACCGTTCTCAAGTCTCTTTTCTGACCTGCCGGTAACGCACTCAACACCGGAACTTAGGGTCGATTGCCCCGATGACACGAAGTTTAAAGTGGTCCAGAGACTGTCGGATGCGTTCGCTCGTAATCACGAAGTAATTACAATTGACGGGGCAAGGATCCTATTCGAACACGGATGGGGCCTTGTCCGTGCCTCAAATACGCAGCCGATGCTTGTTTTGCGATTTGAGGCGGATACGGAAGATCATCTTGACGAGATCCGCGATGAGGTCGAGGCGAAGGTCGCGGCACTGATCGCAGCGACCTCCGTTTAAGTTTTTTAAGGGAAAATACCTAGTTCCGTGTAGCTAACAGCGATCTTATCAATGGCATTTACGAATGCGGCGGTGCGAAGATCAGTTATTTCGTACTTTACGGCCGTTTCGCGAAGCTGGTGATAAGCCGTGATCATCGTCTCCTCGAGCCCCGAATAGACGAGGTCGGCCTCATCGGCGCCGCGGGATGCCATCGTTTTTTCCTCGGCGCTTAGTGTTCGGCCGGTCTCTTTCTCGACCAGCGAAAGTATCCGGTCAAAGGCTCCCTGCTCAAATCGTTTCTCGATCCTGCCGAAACGAACTCGCGAGAGATTTTTCAGCCATTCGAAATATGAGACCGTGACACCGCCGGCATTGATGTAAACATCCGGGACGACGAGAATTCCTTTCTGATGAAGAATCGGCTCGGCGTCAGATGTGATCGGGCCGTTCGCCGCTTCCACAATGATTTTGGCGTTTATATTGCCGGCATTTGCAGATGTGATCTGGTTCTCGAGAGCGGCGGGGATCAGAATGTCGCATTCGATCTCAAGCCCGGCTTCGCGCGTCGGCAGATCGGCCGCACCCGGAAAGCCGAGGATCGAACCCGTTTCTTTCCGGTAGGCCAACAATGCGGGGAGGTTGATGCCGTCCGGCTTATGTATGGCTCCTTCGTATTCGGCAACTCCAACAAGTATCGCACCGCCCTCGGTGAAGAACTTGGCCGCGTGGTAGCCGACATTGCCGAGGCCCTGGACGACGAAGGTCTTACCCTCAAGCCCGCGGGTGAGCCCGAGCTTTTGCATCTCTTCTGCGCTATCACAGATCTCACGCGTGCCGTAATAAACGCCGAGCCCGGTCGCCTCCGTGCGGCCGCGGATGCCGCCCTGCCCAACGGATTTTCCGGTAACGCAGCCAAGAGCATCGATCTGTTCGGGGTGAAAGGCCTGATAGGTATCGGCGATCCAAGCCATCTCGCGGGCACCCGTTCCGTAGTCAGGGGCCGGAACGTCGAGCGCTGGGCCGATGAAGTTCTTTTTGATGAGCTCGGCCGTGTAGCGGCGAGTTATCCGCTGGAGTTGATCGGCGTCAAATTCCTTCGCATTGATCTTGACCGCCCCTTTCGCACCGCCGAAGGGCACATCGACGATGGCACATTTATAGGTCATCAGCGTCGCGAGTGCCACCACTTCTTCTTCGTTTGCGTCTTCCGAATAGCGAATGCCGCCCTTTACCGGAAGCTTATGGTGGCTGTGCTGTGCACGCCAGGCCTGGATCACCCTAAAGCCGTCTGCGGTGCGGATCGGGAACTGAAACGAATAAACGCCGTTGCAAACGCGGATCTGCTCAAGAAGGCCCTTCGGATGGTTGGTCAACGCCGCCGCCTTGTCAAAATAATGATCTACGCTCGAAAGAAAGCTTTTTCCCTGATCTGAACTCATGCGAACTTCTCCTTTTCCGGGACAGGTTTAGGAAACGTATTTAAGCACAGCTTTATTGATAAGGCGAATTTGAGTCGTTGAGTGATCAGAAAGCAACTTCATTTCCGCGTTGAGGAACTGAGTGGCGAAGTTTCGTCCGAAGTTTCTTAATAGGAGTGCATTTATGATCTCATTATTTGTTCGCGCAATTGTTTTGGCGGTGGTTTTGGTTTGCGTACAGTCGGCGTTTGGGCAGCGGTCGGCGGTCGCGGGTTATTGGAAGAACGGCAGCGTTGGCTCGGTTCAATACAAAGATCGGGTTACGGGCTCGACCAAGCCGGGCCGCGGCAGCCTTTTTACATACAGATTCAACTCCAACGGAACCTACGAATTCAACGGCTATATGGAGACGACGATGTACAACTGCACAACGACGCTCTTTAACCAGATCACGGGGCGATATACGGTAACCGGCAACCAGATCGAGCTCGCTCCGACGAAGGACCTCTGGAAAAACACCAACTCGTGTGCGGCAAGCGGCAACCGCCAACAGACGAAAACACCGACGCGAAAGTCATTTGAATTTCGCATTTCGGAGGACGAATACGGCAAGGAACAGCTCTGTCTTTCGGACGGTCAGGGCGAAACCTGCTATCGACGAGAAACGGAGTAACCGGGCGATCAGCTTTCTTTGCAGGTTGGCGATCTTGGGGTAGTATTTTGGAGAATCGAATTTCGATCTTTACCCCATGATCGCTCAATGAAAAAGATAAACTATATCCTCGCAACTATCGTTTTGTTCGCGGCCGGCGGTGCCGCCTTTGGCCAGTCAAAGCCCGCATACACCTATGCGTCCCAAAAGGCCTTTATCCCGGCCGAACTCGGCAAGGTCTATTTGGGCATGCCGCTTAAAGAATTCGCTAAAGCGATCGATCTTTCCAAGGCGGAATCGGACTATCGCTACAGCTATCTCGAGTTGGTGATCCCCTTCGCCAAAGGCAGCGTCACGGGCCTCCGCGTACGCGTCCATGGGCTGACGCCCGAGCAGCTTGAGGCGATCCATACGGAGGAGACGGTCAAGAAGAAAGGGGAAAACGGGGATGAATACGAGGCGACGGTAAAGCGGCTAAAGATCTCCGATATTCCGGCGGAGGCGGTCGTTTACTCAATGTATATCTCGTTCGATAAGGGCTTTGACCTCAGGAAATGGGCGGAGAAAACCTACGGCAAGGGCGAGGTCCGGGCAAAGGACGACGAGTACTATTTTTACGACCAGCAATGGTTCAAGAGATCCGGCGACGGCCTCGGTTGGATGATCCGCGCATTCTACGAAGGCGAAGGCCGAACCCTGCAACTCCTCGGCCGCGTCCCCGGCACCGAATGGGACCCCGAAGCCTAGCCCTCACTGAACTTCGAGACCAAACAAAATGCCATTTTGCTGAGCGATCATGCAGACGTTTCAGTCAGATGGCCTTTTCCATTGCGGAAAAACTGAAACACCTTCCACCCAAGAACAGACAAAGCAAATATGCCGAAGATCACCCACCCGAGGCTTGTGAGAAAGTCGGCGGTTGCCTGAATGCGGTCGGCGAAATACATCCCCAAAAGGACATAAAGGAACACCCAAAGTGTTTCGCCCAATGCTCCGACAGTGGTGAACCAGATCCACGAATAACGGGTGGAGCCGCTTATCAGATTGAGCCAGGGCCCTATCGGTGTGATCAGCCAGCGGCTGAAGAATATCGCGCTGATTCCCCAGCGGTCCTGAAACCGCTCGGCCCTGGCCAGAATCTTTTCGCCTCCGAACCGCAGTGTTATCTTTTCGATCACGGTTCGCCCGCCGAAATGTCCAACGAAATAGCCGATCTGATCGCCCGCAATGGCACCGGCGCTCCCGACGAGCATTGCTTGCCAGAATTCCAGTTCGCCTTGTTGGACAAGTGCACCGACAACGAGCATCAGCAATTTGACCGGCATTGGTATGCCGAAGGACGACGCTCCAAGAATAATGAAGCACACCGGAAGTCCATACAACACGAACCATGCGAGGAGTTGGTCGGTCACCGGCCATCTCCAGGTTGAGGTGGGGCTTTCGAGCGAAAATCCTCGATCGCCTTTTCAAGGTCGGCCTTGAGCTCGTCGAATGGGCGGCCCTGATCACTGGCGATCTTGCTGAGCGGCCGCGGGTCGAGAGCCTCAGGCGGAAGGCCGATCGCGCGGTTGAGGAAGGGAAGCGGGACGTCATACGAGTTTGCGACAAATCCGACCCGCATCCAGCCGCTGATCGGATCGTCGCGATGTTCGCTCCAAAAGACCGCACGTTGATAAGTGCGATAGGCGTAGAAAGTCGTGAACGCTGCGGCAAAAACGAACGCCGCCAGCACAAGCCACTGCCAGCGGCGTAAATGTTTTAGTCTTTGTAAAAAACGCCCGATCATTGGAATGATCTCGAAAGCTCGCACGCTGCCGCTCAGCTCTCGTTGACCTTTAGAACTGCTAGGAAGGCCTTTTGCGGGATCTCTACTCGGCCGACCTTTATTCGATCGTAACGACTTTCGTGACCGTCTGACCACAGAACCCACAGCCATCGTCCACGGCTGCGGTGATCTTATAAGTTCCGGGCGGAACGCCGGTCAGGTCCCAAACGACATTCGCCCCGGCGCCAATGATCCGGCCGGCGGAAACCACGTAATCGTAAATGAGCGGGTCATTTTCAGGGTCTTGAGCCACCGTCGTTACTTTGATCTGTTTCGGTGTGAGTGCAGTTATGAGGTCGCGTTCCAGATCAAGTGCAACAACGGAAGCATGAGGACAGTCGATTGAACCGGTGCGCTCCTCGAGCTTTGTGCTTCCGAACCAGCTTCCCATTTGTACAAACTCTTGGGCCTTTTCGAATCCGCACGGCTTGGCTTTAGAAGTAGTGGAAGGGAATAGAATTACTTGCTCAACTTCGCCATCCCAAATCTGAACAGCAAGACCAAGTTTTTTGTCGTGATAGATGAAACTCGTGTCGCTAAATTGGTACATCTGCTCTTTCTTAAACTTTGAAAGATCAAATCCCAACTGCCCGATAGTCCTATCGACCGACGAAGCTATTTCGATCCTAACGGCTTTGCCTTTCTCAGCCTGAAAAATCTCCTCCTCATCTTCGTCACATTCGCCGGTCGAATAATAGACAGATATGTCCAGGTCTCCGAAGGTGAACTCGTCGCGGTTACGATAGGACCTGTCGAACGTCATTTCGTAAAATGCTTCTCTTACAGCAATGCGGTCCGCTTCCAAAAGCTTGACCGTCCGCGCCCGCTCAAGCACATCACTCATCGACTGCGAATACACACCAACGCCGGAAACGGCCACAAAAACAGCCATCAAGAAAACTGCTCGTAATGCTTTGCTGTTCAAGTTCATAGAGTCTCGGCGAGACACCAATTTATAAGTATACGGCGGGTAGTATGCTTGCTATTAAGCGTCTATGTCAATGCTTCGATCTCGGCGGCCACTTCCAAGGTACTTGTAAATTCTTGCAGCTTTGCGGCCAGCAGTTTCTTGTCGGGTAGCTTGGTTTGGTAGTCTGCGATCATTGCCGGCGACATATTTCTTGCTAGCGCATATTCTACGACCGTTTCATCTTTGTCTCGGCAAAGTAGGACTCCTATGCTAGGGTTCTCACTTTCTTTCTTCACATCTCGGTCGAGTGCTTCGAGGTAAAAATTCAGCTTCCCGATGAATTCTGGCCGAAACTTATCTGTTTTCAATTCAAACATTACGAGGCATTGCAACTCGCGATGATAAAACAACAGATCGGCAAAGAAATCGCTATTGCCAACTTGTAATCGATACTCATCTCCGACAAATAGAAAATCCTTGCCGAGCTCGAGAATAAAGCCACGAAGTTGGGCGATCAATGCCCGCTGAAGGTCGCCCTCGCTGTGAGGCTCCGGCAAGTTTAGAAATTCGAAGACGTAGCTGTCGCGAAACGCCCCATTGATCGCTGGATGTAATTCTCTCAACAGTGGTGAGAGTTTTTGATTTCCGATAAGTGTTCGTTCGAAAACAGATGCCGAGATCTGGCGGTCGAGTTCACGTTTGCTGTAACCCTCTTTAGCGCAGAGTCGTAGATAGAACTCGCGTTCTTCAACCGTCCCACATCGGTTTAAGATTATCAGGTTGTGTGTCCAGCTAATTTCTCTCACCAGTGGTGAGAGTTTTGGTTCATCGCGATAGGTCTCGTAAAACTGACGCATTCGCCAAAGGTTTTTGTCTGAAAAACCTCTGGTTCCCGGTTCCGTCTTTGCAATAAACTCTGCTAGGTTTGTAACTACGGCGTCGCCCCAACTTCCACTAGCTATTTGCTTGCTAACGTACTCGCCAATGTTCCAATAAAGGTCGATCAGGTGCGTATTTACCGCACGCAAAGCCTTCCTCCGCGAATCGCGAATCAAATCGACAATAGCCAGAAAGTCGGGTTGCTCGGCAAGCTCAGGCATACGGGATCAGCTCTCATTTACTTTTAGCACAGCGAGAAAGGCTTCTTGCGGGATCTCTACTCGGCCGACTTTTTTCATTCGCTTTTTGCCTTCTTTTTGTTTTTCAAGCAGTTTGCGTTTGCGCGAGATGTCGCCGCCGTAGCATTTTGCGATGACATTTTTGCCCATGGCTTTTACGGTTTCGCGGGCGATGACCTTGTTGCCGATGGCGGCTTGGATCGCGACCTCAAACATCTGCCGCGGGATAAGTTCCTTCATCTTCGACGCCAGCAGGCGGCCTTTCGCGGCGGCGGTTTCGGTGTGAAGAATTACGGAAAGGGCATCGACCGGTTCGCCTGAGACCAGAATGTCGAGCTTTACGAGCTTGCTTTCCTGATAGCCGGATAGATGGTAATCGAGCGAAGCGTAGCCCTTTGAGACCGATTTCAGGCGGTCGTAAAAATCGAGCACGATCTCATTGAGCGGAAGCTCATAAACGAGCATCACGCGATTGGTCGTTACGTACTCAAACTTTCTCTGGATACCGCGTTTCTCGTCGAGCAGCGGAAGGATGCCGCCGAGAAATTCGTCGTTCGTCAGGATGGTCGCCTCGATGAACGGTTCCTCGATCTTGGAGATGCGGCCGGTCTCGGGCATCTTCGATGGCGAATCGATCTCAGCGACCGCGCCGTCGGTAGTCGTAACGCGATAGCGGACGCCGGGTGCGGTCGTGATCAGGTCGAGATTGAACTCACGCTCGAGCCGCTCCTGGATGATCTCCATGTGGAGCAGGCCGAGAAAGCCGCAGCGGAAGCCGAAGCCGAGGGCGGTCGATGATTCGGGTTCGAAAAAGAACGAGGCGTCGTTAAGCCGCAGCTTTTCCATCGCATCGCGAAGGTCTTCGTACTGCGCCGAATCGGTCGGGTAAAGCCCGGCAAAGACCATCGGCTTTACTTCCTGAAAGCCGGGAAACGGCGTATCGACCGGGCGAGCGGATTCGGTGATCGTGTCGCCGATCTGGACGTCCGCGACCGTCTTGATCGATGCCGTAAGGAAACCGACCTCACCGGGCCCGAGCTCGCCGATCGGCGTCGCTTTCGGCCGGTTGACGCCGACCATCTCGACCAGATACTCGCGGCCGGTGTTGAAGAACTTGATCTTTGTACCCTTCTTGATCGTCCCGTCGATGATGCGGAAAAGCACGATAACGCCGCGATAGCTGTCGTACCAGCTATCGAAGATCAGTGCCTTGAGCGGTGCGTTGCGGTCGCCCTTCGGCGGCGGGATCTTTGCAATTATTGCCTCTAGGACCTCATCGACCCCGACGCCTGTTTTTGCGGAGGTCAGCACAGCCTCGCTGGCATCGAGCCCGATTATATTCTCGATCTGTTCCTTTATGCGATCCGGCTCAGCCGAGGGCAGGTCGATCTTGTTGAGCACCGGGATAAGCTCAAGATCGTTCTGGATGGCGAGGTATGTGTTCGCCAGCGTTTGAGCCTCGACGCCCTGCGAGGCATCGACGACGAGCAACGCGCCTTCGCAGGCGGAAAGCGACCGCGAGACCTCATACGAGAAATCGACGTGGCCCGGCGTGTCGATCAGGTTGAGCAAATACTGCTTACCGTCGCGTGCCGTGTAATCAAGCCGAACTGCGTGTGCCTTGATGGTGATGCCGCGTTCCCGCTCGAGGTCCATATCGTCGAGAAGTTGCGCTTCCATATCACGCTCGGAAACCGCGCCGGTCAACTGCAAAATGCGGTCGGCCAGCGTCGATTTGCCGTGGTCGATGTGGGCGATTATCGAGAAATTTCTTATAGAGCCGAGTTCCATATAAAACCGAAACAAAAAGTGTATCAAATGGCAAAACCGGGTGCATTCCGATTACGCCGATAGCAAGTAAAAACTGCAAATATTCCTGCCGGCTGCAAAAAATTCCGTTGTGCTAACTTTAGGTTTTTGTTATACTTAAAAGTCCCTGATATCAAAGGCTATTTATCGATCGCAGATACTGCGATAAGGAGTTACTTATGAGAAACGAATACGATAGGGAAGAGGCGAACGTCAGCACAAAATTGACCTATTTGCTTATTGGCGGCGGCATCGGGGCGATAATTGCTCTGCTTTTTGCTCCGAAGACGGGTGTTGAACTCCGCGGAGACATTGCCGATGTGACCCGTAAGGGCCTCGACAAGGGCCGCGAGGCGGCACACCACCTTCAGGAAACGGCCGAAGAGTATTACGAGGTTTCGCGCGAGAAAGCGGGCGAATTTCTCCATACAGCACAGGAAAAGGCTGAGGATGTAGCCGAAAAGGCACGCGCGGCAGCGGCCCGTACGGCAAATCCGTTCTCCGCGGCGGTTGAAGCAGGCAAAGAAGCCTACATCGCCGAAAAGCGGAAGACCGAAGCAAAGGCGATCGCAGAAGGCCGTCCGAGCTATCCGGTAAAGGACGGAGAGAAAAGCTAAACAGGTTCTATGAATGTAAATGAACCGCAATTTTGGATGATGGTCGCATCGATCATCATAGCGGTCTGTTTTATTGTGATGGCGGTCTCGACGATCGCCATCGCCTTGATCGTTCGAAAGGTGATCGCCACCGTTAACCGGATCGAGGAACGGGTCGAACCTCTGATCGCGAAGGTCAACACAATGAGCGACCAAGGGAAGGTTATGTCCGTTCACCTGACCGAGGTTTCGGAAAATCTTTCGACGGCTTCGAAATACCTCGCCGAGTCAACTGAACTCATTAAGGACGAAGTATCCGACCTTAAGCAACTCGTTGGCTCGACGGCGATCGTCGCTCGCGACAAGGTGGAATTGGTCAGCCAGACCATCGACCGGACGCAGCGGCAGGTCACCGATACGACCGATTTTGTTCAGGCAAAGATAGTTGAGCCGGCAAGGGAGATAGCGGCCGTAATGGCGGGCGTCCGCAAGGCGCTTGAGGTGCTTTTCGCACCGGCCCCAAAACGCATCGACCGGGTTTATGTCGAAGAGGATATGTTCATCGGCTGATCCGGCACGGCGGGTTTTATAAGGGCACGGGGAAGCTTAAGGGTTCTCCCGTGTCTTTGCATTTTGGCCGCGGCAGTTCGCTGCCATCCGCAGATAATCTGAACAAACGAACGGGAGTTGTCGTAAAGTAGAGGCGAGGATGCCTAAAAAGTTTGATACAAATCCGCTCGATCCGGACTTTCCGGAAAAGGCAAAAGCTGCTGCGACCGCAGACGTCGGCGGCTACACGGCGCCGCACAGCCCGTACAAGACGGCCGAGTTTCCGACCGCACCGGCGAGCGTTACCGAAGATGAGACGCGCCGGTTCAGCGAGGCCGAGTTCAATGCCTATTCATTTCAGGGCGGCGCCGCACCCGCGGCCGTTTATTCGGCTCCGGCGATGGACCTCAATCGGGCTTCAAGCCGGAAGGAAGAGCGAACCGGGCTTCCCGAAAAATGGCTGATCGGCTTGCCTTACGTGCCTTTTTCAGTCGGCCTGATCGCCGGGCTCATCCTACTTCTTGTCATCCCGAAAGAAGAAACAAAGGTACGGTTCCATGCCGCACAGGGCCTGGCCGCGCATGTCGGCATTTTGATCGTCACGACAATTCTCAGCCTCGTTGAGAATGTGACCAGCCTTGCGGATATCGGGAGCTTTGTCTTCACGATCGTTACGACGATCATGCTGATCATCTTCGCCGCCCGTGCCTGGACCGGGAAGCCGGTGCACATCGAATCGGTCGACGACCTGACCAACTGGCTTGAGGAAAAGATCGGGCCGCTCAAAACTTAGCCTATGTACTGCGAACGGTGCGGGAAAAAGATCGACAACAGCCTGAATTTCTGCAACGGCTGCGGGGCTCAATTGCGCAAAGAGAAAGAAAAAGACGGAGAGAAATCGATCTTTAGCGGACTGCTATCAGCGCTGATCGCCGTCGCGGTCGTCGGTTTTGGAGTGCTTGTCGGCTTTACGGCGATCCTGTTGGATAAGATCGATAAAACCGAAGCCGTTTTCGCGTTCGTACTCGCCTATCTCGCAACTCTCTTCGCCGTTCTCTTTATGATCGGGCGTCAGCTCGCGAAGGTGATCGACCGAAAGATCGGTTCGGAACCACGGACCAAGGCTCATACGCTCGACGACCCGCAGCCGCTTGTCCAACTTCCGCCCAAATCCACCAATCCGCTCGAGGACTTTAACGGACCGGCAAGCGTGACCGAGCACACGACCAGAACGCTCGATGAAGTTCCGGTCAAACGCCGCTAGAAACTCTCAGCCTCAGTCATCGGCCCGCGTTCGCCGCGGAGCCTGAAAAGTGCCGTTACAACCAGAAAGATCGCAAGCCCGATAAGGACGAGCGATGCGATGCCATTTATTAGCTTGATGTCGAAGCCGGTCGAGGCCTGAAAGTTTCCGATAACGAGCATGGCGAGTGCCCAAAGCGTTATCGAAAGCACGAAGAGCATCGGCAGCAGAGTGAACGCGATCCGCTTGCGTGCCTTGTAAAGCCAGGCGGTGATCGAAAGCAAGGTCAGTGCCGCAAGCAGCTGATTCGAGGCACCGAAGAGCGTCCAAAACTCCACCCACGAGCCTGGCTTTGCATAAAAAAGAAGTACGAACGGAAGTGCGACGGTCGCAAGGGTGCCGATAATGGAACCGAGCCTGCCGGGAATTCCGATCAACTCCTGCACCAAATATCGCCCGAGCCGCATACCGACGTCGAGCGTATCGAAGACGAAGGTCGAAAAAGCCATCGCCCCGAAGGTGATCGCAAAAGGCAGATTCTCCTTGCCGATCAGCAGCGTCAGAAACTCGCCGATGCCGTTGCCGTAGATCTTGCCCGCCGCAAATGCTTTTCCATCCGGCCCGTAGAGCAGTTCGTTTCCCGCGATCATCACTACGACCAATGCCATAAAAGCGACGAAGCCCTCGGCAAGCATTGCTCCGTAACCGATCGGCCGGGCGTGTGATTCCTTGTCGAGCTGTTTTGAGGTCGTTCCCGAGCAAACCAGACCGTGAAAGCCAGAGCAGGCTCCGCAGGCGATGGTGACGAAGAGAAACGGGAAGAGCATTCCGGTCATGCCGCCGACATCGAACGACTTGAATGCCGGCTGCTGGATTGTGTAACCCCCGAAAAAGATTCCGATGATGCCCAGGGCGATCGCCGAATAAAGTACAAAGCCGCCGAGATATCCCCGCGGCTGGAGCAATGCCCAGACCGGCACGAGAGAGGCGGCGATGCAATAAAGCAGAATGATCATCCCCCACGTTTGATGGCCGAAGGCGAAGACGTTGGAAAACATCGTCCCGAGATATGCAACGCCGAAGGTCGCCGGGACAAAGACGATGGTCGCGAGCCAGAGCGGCGGCTTGAGATAGCGCTCGACCAGGCCGAGAAGGATCGAAAGGCAAAGATAGGCGACGGACGCGAAGGCGACGGCACCGCCGGGGTTGAATGCGGTAGAGCCCGCGAGAGCTTCGTCGCCGGAGACGAAAGTGCCGGCCGTGATGTCCGTGAAAGCGACGATAACGTAAACGAGTGCGAGCCAGATAAACAACATCATCGCCCGGCCGGCGGCTCCGCCAAGCTTGTCGCGGGTGATCTCGGCGATGCTTTGAGCTTCGTGGCGGACGGACGACGTTAGGGCAGAGAAGTCGTGGACGGCTCCGATCAGCACAACGCCGAACGCGATCCAGATCAGACACGGCAGCCAGCCGAACGCCATCCCGGCGATGATCGGACCTGCTATCGGGCCAGCGGCGGCGATGGCGGAAAAATGCTGGCCGAAAAGGTAGAACGGCGAAATGGGAACGAAGTCCTGCCCGTCCTCAAGCCGGTTGGCCGGCGTTACGCGATCATCATCGAGCACGAACTGCCGGGCGATCCAGCGGCCGTAGCCGAAGTAACCGAACACAAGCCAGGCGATGAAAACGACAGCAATGAGGGTGAGCATAGGCTTTCGCGAGCCGCCAGTTGTTGCGTGAGGCTTCGATTGAATCTACACGAGGCTGCGGCGTTAATTCAAGCTCGGCGAATCTTGACAAGTAAGTCATGTTTCGATACTGTTCAACCTGACAATTTTGCAAGGGGAGTAGATTGCCCTCAAGTGGTCCTTCAGGTCGTCAATACGAGCAGAAATGCTCCGGCCCGAAGGCAAAGTATCAAGACCTTGCGCGACGTCACTCGATTGATGTCCGCGTGAGGTTTTTCTTTGCGGATGTATATTCGAATCTGGTTATTGTGGATCACGTATGAGTCTATTTCCTATCGCTGAGTACTGGTGGTTTTATCTTGCATTCACCGGTTTTGTTCTTTTGATGCTTGCTCTCGACCTCGGTGTTTTTCACCGAAAGGAGCATGAGGTCTCTTTCAAAGAGGCGTCGGCTTGGAGCGTTGTCTGGATCTCGCTGGCACTTTTCTTTAATTTTCTTCTCTATCGCTACACTCTCTGGAAGTTTCCACAGGACGAGCGGCTGATGGCGATCCCGGGCTTCGTTCCGGACCTTGCCGCTTGGAACGTCTCGCTCGAATTTCTTACCGGGTACATCATCGAGAAATCGCTTTCGGTCGATAACATCTTCGTTTTCGTCATCGTCTTTGCGTTTTTTGCCGTCCCGCTGAAGTATCAGCACCGTGTACTTTTCTATGGCATCATCGGAGCGCTTGTGTTCCGGGCGATCTTCATCGGTGCCGGTTCGTGGCTGATGCAGTTCCACTGGATCATCTACATCTTCGGCGGTTTTCTTATCCTCACCGGAGTGAAGATGATGTTTGGGCCCGAGAAGGAGATCGACCCGGAAAAGAACCTGGTGATCAAGCTTTTCAAACGGGTAATGCCGGTCACGCCGAAGCTCCACGGCAAGCACTTCTTTGTCCGCGAGAACGGCCGCTGGGCCGCGACGCCGCTCTTCATCGCACTGCTTTTCCTTGAGATGACGGACATCATTTTTGCGGTCGATTCCGTCCCGGCGATCTTTGCGATCACCTCCGAGCCGATGATCGTCTTTACCTCGAACATCTTTGCGATACTCGGCCTAAGGGCGATGTATTTTATGCTTGCGGGAGCGGTTACCAAGTTCTATCTGCTCAAGTACGGGCTCTCGATCGTGCTGATCTTCGTCGGGCTAAAGATGGTCTGGCTCAATGACGCCTTCGGCGGCAAGTTCCCGATAACGTGGTCGCTCGGGATCATTCTATCGACCATCGCGATATCGATAATCGCTTCGCTGATCTTTCCCTTCAAGGGCAAAGCGCCAATCGACGACGATCCACTTCCATAGTGAAGCGTTGCTTACTCCGCAGCCGTGGCTGTGCTAAACTTCCGCCGAGTTATGCACAGTGAAAGATCCATACAGGAGACATATTCGCCGGGCGGGATCTGCTTCGGCTGCGGCCCGGCGAACGAAAAGGGGCTCCACATCAGGAGTTTTGAGGAGGGCGACGAGTTGGTTGCCGAGTGGTACGCCGAGCCGCACCATCAGGCGTTTCCGGGCGTGCTGAACGGCGGCATAATCGGTGCTCTGCTCGATTGCCATTCGAACTGGGCGGCGGCAGTTCACCTGATGAAAAAAAGCGGCGAGGACGTGGCCCCGTGTACCGTGACGGCGGAGTTTCATGTCAAGCTGCTGCGGCCGACGCCGGTCGATGGGCCGATAACGCTTCGTGCCCGTGTCGTAGAATCGACTGAGTATCGGGCGACCGTCGAGGCCGAGCTTATCGCCGGCGGCAAGGTCTGCGATACATGCCGCGGCGTCTTCGTCGCTGTAAAGGAAGGCCATCCGGCGTACCATCGCTGGTAGAGATCGCGAAACCGAAATGGATAAAGCAAAGATAATTGAGGAACTGAAGAGAACATACTTCGGATTCATCGCTTTCATCGAGCCGATGTCGGAGGCCGATTTTACCTTCTCGCCGAACGGTGAAAAGTGGACCGCCGGCCAGCAGGCAGATCATCTGTGCCGCTCGCTTGCACCTTTGAACAAGGGAGCCGGTGCACCCGAGTTCGTTCTTAAGTCGATGTTCGGAAAGGCGGATCATCCATCGGTCAGCTACGACGAACTGGTTGCCCGATATCAGGCGGCGATTCCTGGAGTTGTCGCTCCGGACGCGTACCGGCCCGAGGCGATCCCGTTCGAGAAGAAAGAAAAGCTTGTAAATGATCTTCGCGGGCACGTAGAGGCTCTTTGCAAGAACGTCCAAAAATTTGACGAGAAAAAGCTCGACATCCTCGTGCTCCCGCATCCGCTGCTCGGCAAGCTTACGCTTCGCGAAATTCTTTACTTCACGATCTACCATGCCGAACATCATCACCGGCATGTCGAGCAAAGTCTCGCTCAGAGGCCGTAAGAAGTGGCGTGATCAGCTCCGTATATCTCGGAAACAAACCCAGCGTTTCAAGCCAATCTGATTGCTCAGCCATCAGCCGCGGAAGATGGACGACGTCCGAGAGGGCGTAGTCGACGAGCTCTTCGGTCCAGATGCCGTCCCATTTGCGGGTAAATTTTGCCCGCTGCGTTTTGTCCAGATCGACGGCGAAATAGCGGTAAAGCGTTTCGGCGAGCGAGGCCGATTGGTTCGCCCCGCGGGTCAGCACCTTTTCGGCGATCATTGTGTCGAAGACGTTGCTAACCGAGTGGCCGGCGGCCGAGAGAAAATCGAGGTCGAAGCGGGCGTTGTGAAAGATCTTGATGATGCCACCATCCGTAAGAATGTCTGCCAGCGGCCCAAGCCCGACGCCCTCGCTAATCGGAACGAGGACATTGAACTCGCCATCAGAGAATTGCACCGAATAGAGCCGGCCCGACGTAGGGCTCAGGCCCGAGGTCTCGGTATCGCAACCAAGTGCCGCAGCGGTTCGGAGCCGGTCGAATGCTTCTGCAAACTCGGCATCGGTTCTCGTGATAAAAACGTCCATCGGTTAAAGGTATAGTTTCACGTAAAGCGGTGGAGGAAGCAATTGCGAGAAAAGGAGAAGAGGAGAAAAGGAGAAGAAGAGAAAATGAGAAGAGGGGACAAGGAGACGCGGGGACGCGGGGATCGAGTGAAACGGTGTATGATTTATTGAGACAAGAATCGCGAGTTGAATCTTTTGCTGGGAATGTATGGCAGTGATAAATGTAATTGAGGCGAGGGTTTTGGGGAGTTTGGTGGAGAAGCAGTTGACGACGCCGGAGTATTATCCGTTGACGTTGAACTCGCTCGTGTCGGCGTGTAATCAGAAGTCGAACCGCGATCCGGTGATGTCGCTCGGCGAATCGGAAGTGCTGGCGGCTGTTGATACGCTTCGCGACAAGAACCTCGTTTATCTCTTCCACGGGAGCACGAGCCGGACGGTCAAGTATAAGCATATGCTGCCGTCGGTCTTTGAGCTCGAAGAAGCGGGGACGGCAGTTATGACGCTCCTGCTGCTTCGCGGGCCACAGACGGCGGGCGAACTCCGCGGCCGGGCAGACAGGCTCCACGAATTCGGCGCGATCAGCGAAGTGCAGGAAACGCTCGATGCATTGGCACGCCGCGATGAGCCGCTCGTCGTGAAGCTCGAGCGCCAGCCCGGCCAAAAAGAAGCTCGTTACGCACATTTGCTGAGCGGCCCGGTCGATGCCGCGGCGTTTGTGGAAACTCGCAGCTCAGCGGCTCCCGCGGGCGGTGATCGGCTGGCCGAGGTCGAGACGCAGCTTGCCGAACTTCGCGAGGAATTCACGGACTTCAAGGCGATGTTCGAGGAATTTCGCCGGCAGTTTGATTAGGCGAACGGCAGCCAAGAGCTCGCAAAATAAAAGTCCCGGATCACTCTTATCCTTGGAAAGGCAGAGTGATCCGGGATTTTTCTGTCCAACTATCAAGCATCAAAACGATGCGGAATTGCTATCTTACCCAAACGCCGATCTTTTTGTTGACGATGTCGCCAACGCTGATGTTCGGGTTCTCGGTCCGGGCCTTGCGGACGAATTCGGCATCGACCTTGAAGATGCGAAGCTTGACGACGTCTTCGGGATCGAGGTTGGTCAGCCCTTCATTACGGAGCGAGTTGAGGTAATCGGGCGTGACCTTGAAGATGCTGTATTTCACAAGGTGCTCGAAATTGTCGGCCCCAAATCCCATGTCCTTGATGCCGCGGACGAACTCGGCATCGATCTTAAAGATGCGAGCTTTGACGAGGTCGTCCATTGAAAGGTTCGGAAAGCCCGTCGCTTTCATTTCAGCCATGAACTGCCCGTCGATCTTGAAGATGGCCGCCTTGAAAAGGTCATCAAGCCCGAGCTTGCCAAAGTTTGCGCCGGCCAGGTCATCGGCCAGGGCGGTCGTGACATTCAGCATCGCGGCCGTAAAGAGCTTCTCTTCGAGGCTTGTCTGGTGCGTCGAGCTGCGTTGAGCATCGAGATCATAGCCGCGTGCCCGAAGGCCATCGGCAAAGGCATAGTTCGGCGAAAAGCGGTACGTTCCGCTGCCTTTGCCATCGGTAAACGCGCCCTCGCTTTGGATCGTGCCAGCCTCGCGGACTAGCGAGAAATTCACGTTGCCGTTCTGAAGCGATCCCGAGCTTAGGCCGTTGAGCTCTGAGATCTCATAGGTCGAGCTGTTTTGGTGCTTGCCGCCGCGCTCGCTCTTTCGCTCAAACGATAGATGTATCTTGCCGGACGCGGCGTCCTTTACCTTCGCCGTCCAACTTCCCGTAACGGTCTCTTGGGCCGCGATGATCCAGTTTCCGAAAACGATGATGATAAAAAGTGCGGCCGCCCGGCCAAAATAAGTAGAAAAATGCTGCATTAGTGCCTCCAGATGAGATTTAATTGCCCGCAGGGGGGATTCAACGGAGAAACACCGGGGCCGCCGGGTTTGTGACATCTCGCGCTAAAAAAAGCCGGCCATTACGACCGGCTTTTTCGGTTTGAACGGACCTTTTCCGTTAGTTTCGTCGACGGGTGCTCGGCCGGGTCGTCCGTTGCGGAGCGATGTTCTTATCGGCTTTGAGAGCCTCGATTAGGCCGGCGGCATCTGCTTTGTACCGGTGACCTGCCGGAGCCGCATCCGCATACTTTTGAAGAAGATTTGCACCTTCTTGCAACTGGGCGTCATCGCCGTTGATGTATCCGGCATTGACGAGACTAAGGCCGGCACCTGCCATCGCATCAACGTTATCCGGAGCAGCTTCGAGAACCGCCTTGTAAGCGACGATCGCATTATCGGCATCGCCGGAAACGCGATAGAAGTCCGCCAGGATCAGCCGGGTCTCGAGCTTACGCTTTTCGTCCGTATCGGCAGCAATATTTGCTTCAAGCAGGGCCTTGACCGATTCAGCCGTTTCAGGAACGGCCTGTTCGGTACGGACCATCAGGCTAATGGCTTCACGCGAGCCATCGAGCGTCTGTTTCTTGAATTGGTTAACGACGTTCATATCACCCGCGGTCGCCGTAGCAGAAAGGTCCCAGGCCTTACGGTATGAATCGATCGAATCAGAAAAATCTTGCTTGACCTTTGCCATCGCAGGCAGTTTTTCTGCAGAAGGCTTATTGGCATTCTCATTGAACATGCCAACAGCCCTTTGGCGAAGCGAAAGGGCCTTGTTGTTCAAAAAGAGCGGTGCCCCGCCGACGAATTCCGGGTCGATCTGGTAGCCTTCGTCAAACTTTGCGATCGCGACGTCGTAATTTTTTGCCGAGTAGGCATCGCTACCTTCTTTGAGCGTCCGCTGGCGAACTTCATTGCCTCGCTTAGCTCTTTCGTTCGCGGCCTCGACCTCCTTTTTCTTCGCTTCGAAGTCGGCCTGTTCCTTTTCGAGTGCCTTTCGCTGCTCGGCGGTCATATCGGCTGTCGGGGCCGGACCCGATTCTGCGGCTGCGGTTCGAACCTCATCTTCAGTAAGCATGCGGCCGTCGCCGGGCTGGACAACTATCTCGATATTTTCCATTCCGGGCCGGACGTCCTTTAGGAATCTCGGCGAGATGCCCGGGCCGCCGACGGCAATAATGAGCCGAGCGGTCAACTGAATGCCTGCGAAGGTGAACTCACCGCGGCGATTGGTCTTTGCCACGGGAAGCTTACCTCGCGACAAATCGGAGCGATACGCCTCAACAGTCACATCTACCGCGGGTACCTTTGTTCCGTCCGGCTGTTCGATCAGGATCTTGCCGCGAACTGGCGCGGATTGGCCAAAGGTGGTTAAACCAAGCGAGAGAACGAAGGCCGCAACGGCCAACGAACCAAAAACTTTTCTCTTGAACATAGGAATTTCTCCGATCTATAGGTCCTGTTTCCATCAGATCGCAGGACTAGGATGCAGAACCCGGCATTTGGGTTTATATTTGTGTAAAGTTTACCCGAATTTCTCTCGAAATTCGAGAACGTCCGGAGCTAAAGAGTAAAAGGATAGCAGAAAACCTTGGCTAAGTGGCATCGGGCTTAGAAGCTTCAGGGTACCCCATCTCTATGAACAGCCGAATCTTTAATTTCAGCGCCGGGCCGGCCGTTATGCCGGCGCCCGTGCTTGAGCGGGCAAGGGAAGAGCTTTTGTCGCTCGGTGGAGCCGGAATGAGCGTGATGGAAATGAGCCACCGCTCGCCGGAGTTCGAGGCTGTATTGCATAAGGCGGAAGCGGGGCTTCGAGAGCTTCTCGGCCTTCCGGCCAACTATCGTGTGCTTTTCACTTACGGCGGTGCGACGATGCAGTTCTCGATGGTGCCGATGAACCTTCTTGGCGGCGGCCATGCGGACTACATAACCACCGGTGCCTGGGGCGAAAAGGCAATCGCCGAAGCCCGCCGATTTGGCCCCGTCAATGAGATCTTCACGACCCGGGAGTCCGGGTTCCGCTCGGTCCCGGCAAATGACGAACTCGCCTTTTCCGGCGATGCGGCCTATGTTCATTACTGCTCGAACGAAACGATCGACGGCGTAGAGTTCCATTACGACCTCGAGGCCGGCGGCATTCCGGTAGTTTGCGATGCTTCGTCGAATATTCTCTCGCGCCCGATCGATGTTTCGAAATATGCGTTGATCTACGCTGGCGCGCAAAAAAATATCGGCCCGAGCGGCGTTGCGGTCGTTATCATCCGCGACGACCTGCTCGAACGTATACCAGACGGCCTGCCGCAGCTTCTCGATTACCGAACGTACGCGAGTGCCGACTCGATGCCGAACACGCCGAATACGTGGGGCATTTATCTAATCGGGCTAGTGACAGATTGGCTTTCAGAGCAAGGCGGCCTCGCGGCAATTGCCGAAAGGAACCGCGAAAAAGCGAGGCTGCTTTACGAGGCGATAGATGCGAGCGACGGCTTCTACCGCGGCCACGCCGAACGGGAAGCGAGGTCGCTGATGAACGTCACTTTTCGTTTGCCGAGCGAAGAACTCGAAGAACGCTTCTGCACCGAGGCTGAACGCCGCGGGATGAGCGGGCTCCGCGGCCACCGATCGGTCGGCGGCGTCCGCGCCTCGATCTACAACGCTTTCCCGCGAGAAGGCGTTACGGCGTTGGTCGAGTTTATGAGTGAATTTCGCGATGCGAACGGCTAGGCGAGGCCTGCGATGGAATCTATCACCACAGATTCCTGCTCGGGCCGAACGGTTCTGAGGTCGATCAGCACTTGGTCTTCGGCGATGCGGGCGATGACCGGCGGGGTTCCACGACGGAGCCGACGCTCGATATCTTCCGCTGAGGTCCCGCGGCCCGTCAGTGCGATCAATGTCGTTTCCGGATGAACGCCGGGTGCCGACCCGCCGCCGATAGCAGATTCTCCCCGGGTCACGTCAATCTCAAAGGATCGGCCCTCAGGCAGCTTGCCAATTAACTCATCTGCAAACGCCCTCGCCCGCATTTCGATCTCCGCTTCCGGCATCGAGAGCATTTGCAGAACGGGAATCTCGTCAAAATGGGTTCCGCGTTCGTACGCTAAAAGTGTTTCTTCAAGAGCTGCGTAGGTCAGCTTGTCCGGCCGAAGTGCCCGGTAAAGCGGATAACGGCGGATCGTTTCGATCAGGTCTTGCCGACCGACGATAATGCCCGATTGCGGCCCGCCTAGAAGCTTGTCACCGCTAAAAGCGACGAGGTCTGCCCCTTCGGCGACCGACCTTGAGATCAAAGGCTCATCGCCGAGCCCGAATTCGCTGAGATCGACCAACGCTCCCGAGCCCGCGTCTTCAAAAAAGACGATGCCATTCGCCTTTGCGAGAGCGGCCAACTCTTCATTGCCAGGCGACGAGGTGAAACCGATGATGCGGTAATTCGAGGGATGAACGCGGAGCAGCATCGCCGTGTTTTCGCCGATCGCTTTCTCGTAATCGGCGAGCTTTGTCCGGTTGGTCGTGCCGACCTCTTTCAAAATGCAGCCGGAGCGGGCGAGGACATCCGGCACGCGAAAATCGCCGCCGATCTCGACCAATTCGCCACGAGAGATCACAACCTCGCGGCCGGCAGCCGTGGCGGTTAGCGTTAGAAACGCGGCAGCGGCGCAGTTGTTGACGACAACGGCGGCTTCGGCACCTGTCAGCGAGGCGATGAGTTCTTCCGCACCGCGTCCGCGCTTGCCGCGTTTGCCGCTGGCGACGTTGTATTCGAGCGTGCAATAGCCGGCGGCGGTCTCGGCAATAGCCCTTTTTGCATTTTCCGAAAGCGGAGCACGGCCGAGGTTGGTGTGGATAACGACGCCAGTTGCATTAATGACGCCCGAGAGCAGCGACTGTGAGAAGGCATCCTGATGCTCTTTGATAAGGACAACCGCGGCTTCGGCAAGGGCGTGTTTATTTACCGGATCCGCCTGCGGCGAGCCCAACAGCTCGCTCCGCAAATGCTCGACCGCCAGCCGCGCCCATTTCGTCACCCTTAGGGTGCCACACTCGGCGATCGGACGCGCCAAATCGTCTGACTGAAGCAGTTCATCGATCGATGGAAGCTGGCTTAAAGGGTTAGGCGTTGGTCGGTTGGCGGCTTCTGGCATAGACCATCAATAACATACGCGGGAAATTTTTGGAAAAGTTCGGCCGATAGTAATTTGCTTTAAAGAGGCCCTTCGCCCAAAAGCCCGTCCCTCGCCCCTCATTCCTATGGTAAACCGACACAAGATCTCGACCTCCGTCCGCCAAATGCCGTCTCGGCTTGAAGAGTCCGCCGCCGTCGATCAGGAGATATCCCGTATCGACGAAGCGATCCGCAAGCTGAAGATCGACTTTGATATCTATTTCAACGGTGCCAGCAAGCGGCCGCCGCTCGAGGCCCGGGCCCGGCTTGAGGCGAATCTGAAGCGGCTCGCGGACAAACGAAACCTCTCATATGGCCAGCGGTACCAGATGCAAGGCCTTGTTGCCCGGTTTACATCCTATCGCGAGCTCTGGCGGCGAACGCTCCGTGCACGGGGCGAGGAACTCATCTAGCTTCGGGGTTATTGGGAAAAACAAAAAGCGGCTGCCAAATCTGGCGGCCGCTTTTACATTATCGCTTTCGATCAAAAGCAGGGTGATTGAAAACGGTCAGTTATTCGACTTCAGGCGCGGGCCTCCACGTTCTCAGCTTGCGGGCCTTTAGGACCGTTCGTCACCTCGAACTCAACTTCCTGTCCTTGGATAAGGGTCTTATAGCCGTCGCCAAGTATCGCGCTATAATGCACGAAAATGTCCTGCTCGCCGGGCTGCTCGATAAAGCCATAGCCCTTTGCGTTGTTGAACCACTTGACCATTCCTACTGTCTTTGACATCACTATTCTGATTCCTCCTACAAACTTCAAAAAATCAAATTCTCTTTGTCTGCCAAGTCTATTGGCAGATCCACAGGAAAAACCCCTTGATCGGAAAGCGTCGAAGATGTAGCTCGACCGGACTTTGAAAAGGGAGAAACCTCAAAGTTCAATCAAATCTTAAATTGCAAGATCTGTTTGGTTAGACTACGCGGGTATAATCTTCGATGAAGGCGAATTTACTTATATTTAACGCCGGTGTCAAGCACTTTCTCGGGAAAACCGACAAAATTTACGAAAATTGACAGAAAGATGCCGATAGCCGATGATTACGGTGTCTTTTGCAAGGAAAACTTTTGCGATGTCATCAACTTATGGCGGCGATGCTCCGCTTTCATACAACAAGTATTTGAAGGTGCAGGAGCTTATCCGGCTTCAAGAAACGCTTTCCGATCCGGAAAGCCACGACGAGCTGCTCTTCATAGTCATCCATCAGACCTACGAGCTTTGGTTCAAGCAGATACTTCACGAACTCGACGCATGTATCGGATGGATGAACGAAGGGCGGCTCTTTCGAGCCAATCATTCGCTTCGCGGGGTCAATTCAATTGAGCGGATCTTGGTGACGCAGATACACATACTTGAATCGATGGCGCCGATCGGCTTTCTCGAATTTCGCGACAAGCTGAACCCGGCGAGCGGGTTTCAATCAATGCAGTTTCGTGAGCTGGAGTTTTCGTCCGGAGCAAAGGACGAGAAGATACTCGAATCATTTCGCGAGGATGAATTTGCGTACACGCGTTTGAAAGCGAGGTTCGATTCGCCGTCGCTCGCCGATGCCTTCTGGGCGCTCGTTGGACGCAGCGGACTCGCGGTTGGAAGCTATCAGGAACGCATGGATTCGACCGTCGAAATGCTGGCGAAGCCCGAGGCTTACGCCGAGCTTTACAACATGCAGGACCTTTTGATCGAGCACGACGAACTGATCATCGCCTGGCGCTACAACCACATCCAGATGGTCGAGCGAATGCTCGGGATGAAGCGCGGGACCGGCGGCTCAGAAGGCGTTGGCTACCTGACAACGACGCTCAAGAAGAAGTTTTTCCCCGAACTCTGGGAAGCGAGGACGCATCTCACAGTAGAGGATATTGGCTAGTCGGGGACAAGGGGCAGTGGAAAATTGATAGATGAAAATTGATAAATGATGCATCAGGGCCACGGTTCGGCAAAGAGGCCTTAGTGACAAATGCCCTTTGTTGATATCTACCTTTTTATCATTCAGCAATTATCATTTTTCATCTTTCATTTATGTCCTCCTTCTCACTTACTCCGAAAGTTGCAGACAGTAATTATCATGATGAAGACCCATTCAAAGTTTATTTTCGGCCTGTTAGTTAGTGTCCTTTTCGCGGCGGCGGCTGTTGGGCAGGGTTCAGATACGGTCCGCGTTACGATCTTGCATCTCAACGATTCGTACCAATTTACGCCGGTCGATGGCGGTAAACGCGGCGGGTTGGCGCGGGTAATGACGCTTCGGAAAGAGGCTTTGAAAGATAACCCGAACACGCTGATGACGCTCGGCGGCGACACTCTGTCGCCCTCGGTAGAAACTCGAACATATCGCGGTAAACAGATGATCGACGCCTGGAACATGATCGGGCTCGACTACAGCGTGCTCGGCAATCACGAGTTTGACATCAAAACAGACGAACTGCTGGCCCGGATGAAGGAGTCAAAGTTTACTTGGCTCGGAGCAAATGTCATCGACACGAAGACTGGCAAGATATTCGGCGATACGCCGCCTTTCGTTATTCGCGAAATGGGCGGCGTAAAGGTCGGATTTTTCGGGCTACTGTTGCCGGAGACGAAAGAAACATCTTCGATAGAAGACCATCTGAAGATTGCCGATTTCTGCAAAACTGCTCAAGATTTGATTCCGAAGATGCGTGCGGCAGGTGCGAATACCATCATTGCCGTGACGCATTTGTTCATGCATCAGGATAAGCAGGTCGCACGTTGTGCCCCGGGCATCGACCTGATACTTGGCGGGCACGAACATACGCTTTTGCAATCTTCGGCGGCCGGCGTTCCGATCTTCAAGATGTGGGCCGACGCCCGCGAGGTCGGCAAGTTCGAACTTTTCATTGACCGTAAGACGGGGAAGCTTGCGAGCATGGACTGGCAGGTGATACCGGTCACGGACCAGATCGCAGAGGCTCCCGAATTCGCTCCTGTCATCGCCAAATACAAAGATCTTCTCGACCAGCTTGAGGTGCGTGTCGGGGCAACTTCGGTCCCGCTTGACGCGCTTTCATATTCGGTGCGGACCAAGGAAACCGACATCGGGAACTTCATCGCTGATGCGTACCGCGAGGCGGTCGGTGCCGATATCGGCTTTGTAAATGGGGGTTCGATCCGGGCCGATCTTTCGTATAATCCGGGTCCGCTGACGAAGCGCGATGTTCTCTCAATGCTGCCCTTCAACAATCCGATAATTAAGGTCGAGGTGACGGGCACGACGCTGATGGAAATACTCGAACACAGCGTCGCCCGCTCGGCCGAGGACAGCGAACCCGGACGATTTCCGCAGATAAGCGGAATGAAGTTCACATTCGACGCCGGCAAGCTTCCCGGCCAACGTATCACCGAAGTGCTCGTCGGCGGAAGGAAGGTGACGGACGGAGCGATCTACACAATTGCAACATCAGACTTCCTCGTCTCGCGTGCCGGCGATGGCTACACGATGTTCAAGAACGGGAAGATACTCCTAGCCGCCGACAAGGCCCCGAAAGATTCCGAGGTCTTCGAAAAGGCTATAAAGGATTCGCCAAACTCGACCATCTCTCCAAGAGTGGAAGGGCGGATCACCAGGGTGAATTGAAAGAAAATAGTTGGCGATATTCTGACCCTAAGCTAATATGAGTCTATGTCGGTTGCGACGATCAACAACCATATCATCATGAATGACGAAGGAGTGCCGACCGTTCGCGGCACCCGGACGAAGGTCGTCCAGATCGTCCTCGATGCGAAAAACGGCTGGTCGGCTGAGTACATACACGAACAGTATCCCTACCTCTCTCTCGCCCAGATCCATTCCGCCCTCGCTTACTATTACGACCATCGCGACGAGATCGAAGAGGATATCGCCAGACGCGAAAGGCTCGTGGATGAAATATTTCGGGAACTTGGCCCGTCGGAATTACGCAAACGGGTCCTAGAACGGCGAGGCTCAGAATAGATGGCCGTCGGCCTTTACACCGATGTCCATATCTCGTCTGCAGTCATAACGTCTCTCCGTCTCCGTGGGGTAGATGTCCTTACCTCGGTCGAAGACGAGACCCGGCGATTTCACGACCAGAAACTTCTAGACAGAGCAACAGAACTCGGAAGAATTCTTTACACTCAGGACGACGACCTAGTAAAGGAAGCGATGTCACGAATCCGCAATGGGTTACACTTCTCAGGCGTAGTTTACTCGCACCAACTCAGGTCACCCGCTGGCAGGTGTGTTGCTGACCTAGAGATAATTGCCAAGATCACCGATCCTGAGCATCTATCTGGACTGTTGGAGTATATTCCGTATTAGCTAGACAAAGACGGAGAAGATCTCGTTAGAATAGAGTTTTCCTTTTTTTGTAAGCTGAAGGTTTCCCTCGTTTTCCTCTATCAGTCCCGCGTTAAAGAATTCGTTGAATTCGGCTTTGTGTCTTTCCTTAAGGTCGAAACCAAATCGCTCGGCGAAATCTTTCAAAGAGATACCGTTCTCCAGCCGCAAGCCGAGGAATGCGAATTCTGACGCTAGGTCGATGGCTTCGCGGTAGGTTTCGGCGGAGCTTGAATGCTCGATCATCTCGACGTATCGGGCCGTGTCGCGTTCGTTGGCGTAGCGATGGCGGCCGTCGAATGAATGGGCGGAGACGCCGAAGCCGAAGACCGGTTCGAGCCGCCAGTATTTTGTGTTGTGGCGAGATTCAAATCCGGGTTTGGCAAAGTTCGAGATCTCATATTGGTCGTAGCCCGCGGCGGTGAGGCGGTCGAGCATTAGCTCGTACATCTCGGCGGCGAGTTCGTCCTCGATCGGCGTACGGCGTCCGCTTCGGACCTGTTCGGCGAGCTGCGTGCCTTCATGTATCTCCAGCAAGTAAAGCGAAAGGTGTTCGGGCTCCATCGCTATCGCTTCGGCGAGATTGCGTGACCAATCCTCAAGCGTCTGGCCGGGCAATCCGGCGATCAAGTCAAAGCTGATGTTCGCGAAACCCGCTTCGCGAAGCATCCGGTAGGTTTGCCGTGCGTCGTTGGCATCGTGGCCGCGGGCGAGCAGTTTGAGGTCGCGTTCATTGAAGGTCTGCACACCGAAGCTCGCACGGTTGATGCCTAGGCTCCTGAATGCATCGAGCTTTTCCGGTGTGACCGTCGCCGGGTTCATCTCCATCGTGATCTCGACATCGTTCGCCACCGAGAACACTTTGTTCACTGAGTTGAGAATCTTCTCGACCTGCTGAGGTTCAAGCAGCGAAGGCGTCCCGCCGCCGAAGTAGATCGTGTCAACGTCGGAACCCGCTGCGTACTCGGCGGGCCAGTTCGCTGAGCGTTCCGAATCATCAACAAACTGGCCGCCCGCTAACGCAGGCGGTTCTGACTTGATCTCCCGCACCAAAGCCGCGACGTAACGCTCGACCGCATCGGAATCGCGATATACATCCGTCGCAAAGTCGCAGTAAGAACACCGCGACTTGCAGAAAGGAATGTGTAGGTAAATCCCAGAAGGCACGGGCTTAGAATAACACTCAGTGACCGCCTATTGCGGCGAGCCTCCAACCTGGTAATAGATTCCGGCACCGGGGCCGAGCGGGAGTTCGAAGAGGAACCAGATGACAAGGAAAAGCGTCCAGCCGATAAAGAAGACGATCGAATACGGGATCATCAGCGACATTATCGTGCCGATGCCTGCCTTCGGGTCGTATTTCTGAGCGAAGGCGACAATCAGCGGAAAGTAAGACATCAGTGGCGTGATGATGTTGCATACGCTATCGCCGACGCGGTAGCAAGCCTGCGTCAGCTCAGGAGAATAGCCAAGCAGCATCAGCATCGGGACAAAGACCGGAGCCATTACGGCCCATTTCGCCGAGGCCGAGCCGATGAAAAGATCGAGAACGATGGAGAGAATGACGAAAGAGATTATGAGCGTGATGCCGCTAAGCTCTAACGCGCGGAGAAGTTCGGCACCCTCGACCGCGAGGATGATGCCGAGATTTGACCAATTAAAGAACGCGACGAACTGCGCCGCAAAAAACGCGAGCACCAGATAGACGGACATCGTCCGCATGCCGCCTTCCATCGCGTGGACCACGTCGTCGATCTTCGAAAAACTTTTCGACGCAAAACCGTAAACGACCCCAAGGAGCACGCCGCCAAAAAAGACAACGGCGATAATGCCGGTCAGGAATGGCGAACGGATCAGGCTGCCCGTTTTCGGATCGCGAAGAAAACCATCCTCGGGTATTGTTCCCCAAAGTATCAGCCCTACGAAGATCGTTGCCGCCACCCCGGTCCACAGCAAACCTCGCTTTTCATCTGCAGACAAGCGTTCGAGTTTTTCGGCAACGACATCGCCTTTGTATTCGCCAAGTCTCGGCACTACCACTTTTTCGGTTATCCAGGTTCCGAGTATCGTTACAAGAAACGTCGAAGCTGCAAGAAAATAGTAATTGGCCGCAGGCGTAACAATGTATGCCGCATCAATTATCCGCGCCGCTTCCTGGGTCAGGCCGGCAAGCAATGCATCGGTCGGGGCAAGCAAAAGATTCGCCGAAAACCCTCCGGAAACTCCTGCGAAGGCCGCTGCGAGTCCTGCAAGCGGATGCCGCCCGACGGCGAGGAACATCAGGGCCGCGAGCGGGATCAGCACAACATAGCCGATGTCGCTCGCCATGTTTGAGATGACGCCGGCGAAGACCACCACCGCGGTCAAAAGCCGCTTCGGCGAATTCATCACGAGTATGCGCAGAGCGGCGGAGATCAACCCGCTGGCCTCCGCGACCGTGATGCCCAATATGCCGACCAGCACAACGCCGAGCGGTGCAAAGCCGGTGAAATTAGTGATCAGCCCGGTGAGAATTCTGTGCAGGCCCTCGACCGTAAGCAGGTTCACAGCCTTGACCGTTTCTTTCGTGCCAGGGTGAACGACCGAAACATCGGCCCACGAGACCACCGCCGAAAGCACGAGGGCAAGCATCGCTAGCAAAAAGAAGAGAAATGCGGGATTTGGGATCTTGTTCCCGACCCTTTCGATCCGGTCGAGAAGGCGGAAATAGAAAGTATTCGGCCGGTCATCAACGGGCGGTTCTGTCTGAGTATTTTCCATAATCAGCTCATGCCCGGCAGGTTTCCGGACGGTCTTCAGCTAAGTTTGTTTTCGAGCGCCGATTCCCAAATTGCTTCGAGCTCGGCGACGGGAGAGGAGACGGCGGACTGGCCGTCGATCGCGATATTCAGAACATCATCGCGCACCGTGCCGACGACCGCAAAGGGAAGCCCGGCGGAAAACTCGCGAACGCGGTCGAGGTGCTCCGGGGCAAAGCTGATGACGACACGCGTGGGCGACTCAGCAAAGAGTGTTGCCTCGGCCGAAAGCCCGTTCGATTCGAGTGCGATCTCGGCACCGGCCGCCTCGCGAGCGAGCGATGAAAAACACGATTCGGCGACCGCGACCGCCAGCCCGCCTTCGGAGCAATCATGCGCCGAAGCGAGGAGCATCTCATTCGCCATCGCAAGAAGTGCGTCCTGCAGCTTTCGCTCAAGGCCGAGGTCGATCCTTGGCACGCGGCCCGATGCGATCATGTCGGAGGTTGAAAGTCCGGCTACCACCGCGGCAAATTCGCTGACCGAAAGATCGTCGCCGGTCGTGCCAAGCAGGGCGATCATGTCGCCGTCATTCTTAAAGCCCTGCGTGATCACCTTTCTAATGTCCTCGATCAGGCCAACCATGCCGATGGTCGGCGTCGGGAGAATGCCCTTGCCGTCCGTTTCGTTGTAGAACGAGACGTTGCCCGAGACGACGGGCGTCTCAAAAGCTTCGCAGGCCTCGGACATGCCGTCGATGACGTCAGAGAACGAACGCATCACCTCGGGCCTTTCGGGCGAGGCGAAGTTGAGGCAGTTCGTGACCGCGATCGGCCGTGCACCGACGCAGGCGACATTGCGAGCGGCCTCGGCGACCGCGTGCTTGGCACCTTCGAGAGCATCAACGGCGACAAGCCTTCCGGGCCCATCGAGGCACATCGCGATCGCCCGGCGGGTTTCCTTTACGCGGATAACGGCCGCATCCGCACCCGGCAGAACGGCCGTGTTCGTCCGCACCATCGAATCGTATTGTTCATAGACCCAATGCTTTGAGGCGATGTTGGGCGAAGCCAGAAGTTTCTTGAGCGCCTCATTTGCATCGCATTCCGATTCCAAATTCCAAATTCCAAATTTGTTCTCAGATCTGGAATCTGGAATTTGAAATTTGGAATCTGCCATCGGCCGCTCGTATTTCGGGGCTTCATCTGTCAGGGCCATTACCGGAAGGTCGGCCTCGACCTCGCCGTTGTGAATGATCTTGAGCCGGTCGCCCTCGACCACCTTGCCGATAACGACGGCATCGAGGTCCCATTTGTTAAAGATCTCGACGACCTCTTTCTCGCGCCCCTTGCGGGCGACGATGAGCATCCGCTCCTGCGATTCGGAGAGCAGCATCTCATAGGCCGTCATTCCGGTCTCGCGTTGCGGAACGAGCGTCAGGTCGAGTTCGAGGCCCGTACCGGCACGTGCGGCCATCTCGACCGAACTGCTCGTCAGTCCCGCGGCGCCCATATCCTGAATGCCCTCGATCGCTCCGCTCCGCATCGCTTCGAGACACGCTTCGAGCAAGAGCTTCTCAAGGAACGGATCGCCGACCTGGACGGTCGGGCGCTTTTCGAGAGCCTCTTCGTCAAACTCAGCCGAGGCCATCGTCGCTCCGTGGATGCCGTCGCGGCCGGTCTTGGCGCCGACATACATAACAGGGTTGCCGATGCCCGAGGCCTTGCCGAAAAAGATCTGGTCCTTGCGGACGATGCCGAGTGCGAAGGCATTGACCAGCGGATTAAGCGAATAACTTTCGTCGAAGACGACCTCGCCGCCGATGGTCGGCACGCCAAAGCAATTGCCGTAGTGGCCGATGCCCTCGACGCAGCCTTTGAGGATCGAGCGATTGCGGTTGAGTACTTTCTGGCGATCTTCGGTTACGGCAGACTGGCCGCCCGCTGACGCAGGCGGTTCTGACAACGGGCCAAAGCGGAGCGAGTTCATCGCGGCGACGGGTCGGGCACCCATTGTGAAAACGTCGCGGAGAATGCCGCCGACTCCGGTCGCTGCTCCCTGAAATGGCTCAATGAACGAGGGGTGATTGTGCGATTCGACCTTGAAGGCAACGCACCAATCGTCGCCGATATCGACGACGCCGGCATTTTCACCAGGCGGGACAATGACACGCGGACCGCGGGTAGGGAGCCGCTTTAGGTGCACGCGCGATGATTTGTAAGAGCAGTGCTCCGACCACATTACGCTGAAAACGCCGAGCTCCGTCAGGTTGGGCTCGCGGCCCATTATTGTGACGATCTTTTCGTACTCTGCGGGTGAAAGGCCGTGCTGCTCGACGATCTCCGGCGTGATGGCTGCTGCGTTCATCGTAGGTATATTTCAGGCTAGAAAACAAAACAGTAATTCTAGCGGTTTGACGCCATTATGTCGATTGCAGAAATCTTTCTCTCACCTAAATTATGTGAAATAATCGACTATACAAGGGCTGGAATATGGAAAAGACCGAACTCGCAAACATCATCGAATTCGACCCTGACAAGATCAGCGGAGAGCCCGTCTTTCGCGGGACCCGCGTGCCTATCCGGGCCCTTTTAGAAAATCTCCGGGACGGAGCAACTGTTGATCAGTTCCTCGAGTGGTTCCCCGGCGTCCAAAAGCAACAAGTAGAAGCGTTGCTCAAGCCCATGACATCAGTTGATATCTACGAGCTGATCGAGAGAATTCGTCTGAAGCCGGCCCTTTATCTAGGATTGCACTCGATTACTCGATTGGATTCGTTTCTCGATGGCTACAGTTTAGCCCTGGATAATCTGAATGTTGAGCTTGTGGGTAACCCGGATATTTGGTACTTCCACGACTGGGTCGCAATGAAGCTCGGCAAATATGAAAGCACGGCGGGTTGGTGCAACTTGCTTCTTGAATCAGCTGGCGGCCACGAAGAAAAAGCCTTGGCGTCGTTCTTTGAGTTCTTGGATGAGTTCCGCCAAAGGGAAGCGACGGTGCTTTTCGAAAGTATCCCCGAAACCGACAGTAAATGGCGTTGCGAAATTAACCCGACCACTGGTGTTGAAAACCCCCTTGAAAGACCGGCTTTAGTTCAAATCGTGAAATATACCGAGGACAGGGGAGTGTTCATTCGATATGTGGGAGCTGATGGAAACTTAGTAGATCGAGAGGAGTATTGCCCGAGCATGGAACTCGCATTTGAGAGAACCGATTGGCTAGTCCAAAAAGGAGCTTGGACAACTCCCGACAAACTGCATACCCCTTCGTAAGACCCATGAAGGACAACAATCATAGATTATTACGGCAAAGCGGGAGCGCCCATTGCGGCCCATTCTTCTTTTGCCGGGCCGTAGACGCCGGGAACGGTTAGGCCGGCCTGCCGCATTAGTACGGTCATCTGGCCGCGGTGGTGCGCCTGATGGGCGATGAGGTAAAAGAGCGTTAGCCCGCGTGCCCACGTCTCGCCATACATCTCGTCGGTCTCAAGCAGCGTCTCGTCGGACCAGTTTGCCGCTACCTGTTCCTTAACGGATTCCGCCGCCTTTGCATAAGCGGCGCCGATCTCGGCGGCTGACTCGGGACACGGCTGGTCAAAATCCGGGCCATCTATACCGAGCCCTGCATGTCCGAGCATCTCGCCGGGAGAAAGCGCAAGATGCCAGGCGAGATAACCGAGCGTCCGGCCATCTTCGTTGACTCGCTGCCCGAGCGAATTATCCGTAAGCGTTTGGATCATTTTCCCGCTCATTTCTACCTCATATTCCCATGCCTTTTGAAAATCACTAATATGTCTGAACATCCTTAACCTCCTGCGGAAATGTGTTGCAGCGATGAAACTATCATTCTCAAAAAAGACTGTCAACCCGAGCGGGCGACAGTCTTTTCAAATACTACTTTGCCGGCGTCGGCTTGATCAGTTTGTCGAGTTCCGCCTGCAGCACGTCGTGCTTTACGATGCCCTGGTGAAAATACGACATCGTCCCGTCCGGAGCGTAAATGACCGTGAAAGGAAGTGCCCCGGCCCAGTCCTTTGAGACCATCTGGATGGCCGCCGTCTCATCGGCCGTTACGAGTAGAAACGTCGGCATTTCGGCCTTCATCTCCGCAAGAAACTTCGGCACCGTGGTAGCGATCTCTTCCTCAAAGTCGAGCGAGATCGTTATGAAGTCGATCTTGCCTTTGTATTCGGCATCGATCTTCACGAGGTCCGGAAATTCCTGCCGGCAGGGCTCGCACCACGTCGCCCAAAAGTTGATAAGCAGCGGCTTGCCGTTCGGCTTGAGCAGCTCGGCAAACCGCTTTTCGTCGATCTTCTCGACCTTCGGGCCCACCGGTGCAGGTTGTGCTGCATTACGTCGCTGGCCCTGAGCGTCGGCCGCAAACAGAGAAGCAAAGAGCCATCCGAATGCGATGGCTCCTGCTATTGATCTTAACGGTAAACGTCGTTTCATTGCTTACTTGCCCGCCATACCGGTCCGCTTGATGGTGCAGCCAAAGGCGTTAGTCCGAGCCCTTTCGATCGTCTTGCCGCTGAGAGCTGCGTCAAAAGCGGTCTTGAGGTAATGGTCCTGAATGTTCTTGCCCGAGCGGTCGTTGTCAATGGCACCGTGGTAGAGAAGAACATTCTCGGTATTAAAGAAATAAATTTCGGGGGTGACGGTCGCTCCGAGCCTGTCGGCAAGGACGTTGCCTTTGTCAAGCAGCACCGGGAACTTGTATCCGGCCTTTTCGGCGTCCGACGTTACCCATTCAAGCGATTCGGTCGCGTTCGAATTGATGCCGATGAAGCGGATGCCGCGAGCCTCATACTCCGCCGCGATCGCAACGATACGCTCGTCATAGGCCTTTACGACCGGGCACTGAGCCGAGACCCAAACAAGAACGGCGCCGTTCTTACCCATCAGGCTCGACAGTGAGTGTTCCTTGCCGTCGATTCCGGTAAGGGTGAAGTTCTCGATCTTTTGTCCGATCTCGATGCCGCCATCGGCGGAAACGGGTGTCAGGTTAAAAGCAAGAAGAGAGAACAGTGCAACGAATAAGAAAAGCTTACGCCTCATAGCTGGTTACTCCTTTTTGAAAAGATTCCTTCGATTGTAACAATCCGGGACCTCGCCCGACAATGAAAGTTCAAACGATTTTACGCTAATGCCGAAACAGAGTTTCGTTTGCCCACAGAAAAAAGATTCGGCCGCTAAAGACATTATGCTGTCTTTGGCGGCCGTTATTCCGGTTTATGCAGCTTATTTTTGGCAGATATTGGCTTTCCCGTCGGGCCCGGGAGTCCAGACCTTTGTTACGGTCGACCAACGCTTCGTCCCGAAGTTCCACTCCTCCAGATAGCCGCCATCGCGGTCGTAGCGCATCGTTTGCCCCGGCGAGAGGCGGTATTCGGTCTTATCCGAGCCAGAGGCCTTCCGCATCCAAACGCTTCGCCCGCAGTTGTTTACAAGTGTTATGACGCTCGTGCCGCCGACCACGCCCATTGCGGCATCGCGGGCACTGACGTTGACCGAAGTTACACCACGCTTCGCCATCGCGTCATATGCTTCGTTCCCGTTCTTCTGATACCAGGCCCGGGCACCGCTTGCGATGACAAGCGTAAACGATCCCTTTGCCATCACCTCCGTCGCGTCCTTGAAATTATAGGACTTAAGCTGCAGTTCGATCTCGTGGCGGCCTTCGGGAAGCTTAGCAAGTTCCGCCGGAAGCCGCGTCGAGAAAAGATTCTTTCCGAAAGCGGGCACGTCGCCCGCCGGATCCGAGATGACCGGGATAATGATCGATGTTTGCTTTGAACCTCGAACGGCCGTCGTGTCAAAGCCGAACATATCTTCTTCGAGCATTTTGCCCTTTGAATAGAACTCGGCGACGAGCGTTACCGGCCTTTCATTAAGCGTCAGCATCCCGGAGATCGCCTGCGGAAAGGCGATGTGGGCATATATAAAGTCACCCGAGTTAAACTCGGCCGAGCCGTCAGCGGTCTTCGCCGATTTGCTGAACTTGACCTCGCCGGTCTGTGCATCGGCAAGAGCAGCCAATACAAGGATAGTGCAAAGTGCGAGAATTGATCTTATTTTCATCGTGTAAAGGTTTCCCTGAGGTTGTTCGTAAAAGCTGTCGAATCGTAACGAAGTTCGGAGGTTTCAGTCAAACAAAACCGACGGTTTTCCTAACTGAAAATTCTCGGCACTCTCCTTTGAACGCTTTTGGGAAGAAGTATCTCCATCGCGTCGTCAACCGTGACTATTCCGGCAAGGTCGCCTTCGTCGTCGATAACGGGAAGCGCGAGCAGATTATATTCTGAGATGGTCTGTGCGGCCTCCTTGGCCGCTTCGGAGGGATGAGCGTAACGGAATTCTGTTCGCATAACATCTTCGAGCCGAGCTCCGGGATCGGCGAGGATCAGGCTCCGGAGGCTGATGATGCCCCGCAGCTTCCACGAATTTTTCTCCTCAACGACATAGAGGTAATAGATCATATTGGGCGTCTCGGCCATGTCGCGGAGCCCGGCGATCGTTTCCGCCACTGTCAGGTCTTTCGGAAAGGTAACGAACTCGGTCGTCATCAGTCCGCCGGCCGTGTCGTGGTCAAACCTCATCAGTTCGGCGACGTCTGCCTTCTCTTCATCTTCCATCAGGTCGAAGAGTTCCTGCGCCTTGTCTTCGTCCATCTCACCGAGCACGTCAACGGCATCGTCGGGCGACATCTCTTCGAGGATGTCAGCGGCGCGTTCTTTTTCGATCACCTCAAGAATTCGGGCCTGTGCTTCGGTCGACATCTCCTCAAGCGTGTCGGCGGCTACTTCATCATCGAGGCTTTCGACGACCTCGGTCCGGTGGATCGGAGAAAGCGTTTCGGCAAGCTGGGCGATCTCGACCGGATGCAGCCGCGAGAGTTTACTCTTTGAGGATTTGAGCTGCACGGTCGCGGTTGCGGTATCAGTTGCAAGATAGCCGACGTCGGCCCAGTCGATAACTTCTACGACACGCTCGGAGCCAAAAAAGCCCTTTGGCATCAGCCGGCGGAAAAATCCGCGGATGCTGATGTCCGCACCCGAAACCCGCCAGTCTGCGCTCTGGCCAATGAGCTGAACGTCATTGACGCGGACGACCCGTTTGCCGTCAACGTCGATGAGTTGATTATCGAGCACGTCCTTGCCGAGCATAACCTCGCCCTCTCGCCGGTCAAAGGGATTAAGGTCCACTTTGGTTGAGCTCATCCGGGCACCGAACAAGCCGAACTCCTCAATGTTTCGCTGAGGTATGAAGAACATACGCCGGCGGAGCTTGGCAACGACGCCGATGACAGGCGGGTAATCCTCGCTCCCATATCGGACGAGAACGTCCCATATTAGAGCGATCTGTTCACCCCGCGCGTCCATTATCGGTTCGCCAAGTACCTGCGAAAGATAAAGCATACGCGATAAAGATAACCGAAAGTGCCCGCCGCGAAAACCGCTCGGCGAAAAAGGTCTTCACAATCTGCGGGCGAAATGTTATTATGTTCAAGAGAGTTAAACGCCGTTTATCTCTTAGCGAATTGATACACCCTATCTTTCTTTGCGTATTTGCCGCACCTCAGCGGTGAAACGTCTTCAGCCGATATAAACTCGGGCACCGTCGCCCGAACCACCAAGATCGATGAAAACCCCATTAATTCTCGTCATCTTCCTCTCTACTCTCCCCTTTGCGGTATCTGCACAGACTCGCACATTTGATAATTGGGACTCGGCCAAGGGCGTCACGGTCTATCGGCCCGAAGAGCCGAAGCCGGTCGCCGAGGCTCCGAAAACTAAAAGGGTTCGCCGCAATGGCAGGTGGGTAACGGTTCCTGTAACCCCGACGGCTTCATCAAATGCAAGAAATACTGCTTCGCCCAGCGATGGACTCGCCGCCCGCGAATCGGCCAACGCCCTTCGGCTGCGGATGGGTTCGAACACAAACCTCAAAGGCTTTACGACGGGCAATCCGGCGCACGATTCCTACATCGTCCAGGCGAGCCTCAAGTACCGCATCGACCCGATGCTGATCTATGCACAGATGCACCAGGAATCCGCGTTCAAGATCCGTGCGACCTCGCACAAGGGCGCAAGCGGGCTGATGCAGTTAATGCCGGCGACCGCTCGTCGCTTTGGAGTAACAAGCATTTACGACCCGAAGCAGAACGTCGAGGCCGGTGTTCGCTACATGCGGTGGCTTCTCGACTTTTTTGACCAGGACGTCGTCCTCGCACTTGCAGGCTACAACGCCGGCGAAGGAGCGGTTCTGCGATACGGCAGGCGAGTTCCGCCCTTCCGCGAAACGCAGGAATATGTCCGCCGCATCGTCGGGCGTTACAACACCATCTCAAACCCGAGTTATTCAAGCTCCGCACCCAAGCCGATGGTCGCAAAAGCCGAAGGCGTAGAGCAAAAAGATCCGCGGCCGCTTTCGATCTATGAACCCGCGACTTTGGCGGTCCGCTTGCCCGACGGCAGAATGATGTTGGTCACGCAATAATTGTTCTCCTCCACTGATTTGAAACTCGGCCGCCTTCGGGTGGCCTTTTTTGCGCGTGGCGATTGCAGGCGGCGGCGTGTTCACCTTAAACTCTCGGTATGTTCTGCCCAAAATGCGGCTCCGATAATGCCCCCGATTCGGTCTATTGCAAGAAGTGCGGTTCGGTCATGGAACCTGAAGAAGAAACGCGCGTGGCCAAACGTAAAGAGGATTCTCCAGTACGCGACTCGGCAGTACCGCTGTTCTCGATCAATCCGACGTTGCGATTCGTTTGGGCCGGCTATATCTTGACCGCGGCTGCGGCCTTTTTGATCGTAGCGTTCCTTTCGATACTTCTGCCCGCGGTTTCGCCGATCATTTTTGTGGTCATCGGCCTGTTGTTCCTTTTGATACCCGTCTATTTCCACGCTCGGCAAAAGCTTTCGCGTTATACGCTGACGGCAGACAAGCTTGAGATAGACCACGGCTTGATCTCTCGCACAACGACGAGCATCCCGCTCACACGAGTGCAGGATGTGACCGTCAAGTGCACGATCACGCAGCGGCTGCTCGGTCTGGGCGATATAATTGTTGATAACGCGGGGACGGACGGCGACAGACTCGTCTTTGCCAATATCGACCGCCCGCGGAAGTATGCCGACATCTTGCTCGAACAGGTGCAGAAGAAGGCCGGCGATCGGTTTTAGTTGTTATGAAAAAGATCTTTGTAACCGGCGGTGCCGGATTTATCGGTTCGGCGTTCATTCGGCAGGTGCTTGATGAGCAGCCGGAGATTGAGATAGTTGACTTTGACGCGCTGACCTACGCCGGCAATCTGGAAAATCTCGCGGACGTTGACCCCACGCGGCATCATTTCATCAAAGGCGATATCTGCGACCGAACGGCGGTCCTCGAGGCGATGCCCGAGGGCTGCGATGCCGTCTTTAACTTCGCGGCAGAGTCGCACGTTGACCGAAGTATCCACTCGGCGGATGAGTTCTTGCGGACAAACATCATTGGGACGCAAGTGTTGCTTGATGCGGCCCGAGCAAAAGGCGTCCGGCGTTTCGTGCAGGTCTCGACCGATGAAGTGATGGGAACGCTTCCGGAGGACGACTCAGCATTCTTCACCGAAGCCTCGCCGCTTGAGCCAAATTCGCCCTATGCGGCCTCAAAGGCGGCGGCCGAGTTTGTCGTCCGAGCCGCTCGAGAAACCTTTGGCGTTGATGCCGTCATCACCCGCTGCGGCAACAACTACGGCCCGCGACAATTCCCGGAGAAGCTGATCCCGCTGATGATCGCCAACGCGATGAACGACGAGCCGCTGCCGGTCTATGGCGACGGCCAGAATGTACGCGATTGGATATTCGTTGACGACCATTGCCGGGCGATATGGCTCGCTTATGAAAAGGGAAAGCCTGGCGAGGCGTACAATATTGGTGCCCGAAACGAACGCCGGAACCTCGAGGTCGTCCGGTCGATCCTCGCCGAACTCGGCAAGCCCGAAAGCCTTGTCCGGTACGTTGATGACCGGCTCGGGCACGACCGCCGCTACGCCATCGACCCCGCGAAAGCCGAAACGGAGCTTGGCTGGCGACCGCGTGTGACGTGGGAAGAGGGTCTCGCGGCAACGATCGATTGGTATCGCGAAAATCAGACGTGGGTCGAGCACATCCGGAATGGCGCGTACCGCGAGTATTACAAGACGATGTACGGAACGGCACTGGGTTAAGGCAATGAAAAAGATCGCACTTTCACTAGCGGCAGTGTTTCTTGCTTGTTTGGCCGTTCCTGGTCAAAAGGCCGAACCGAACCGGATCAGCTTCGAGGGCAGCAAAACGTCCGCGACGGTGACGGGAACGCTTGCGAACAACGAGGAGATGGATCTCACCTTCGCGGCAAGAGCCGGGCAAACCGTGAAACTGAAAGTTACATCACAACCGAAAGGCAATTTGTTCGATTTTCGCATCGCGGGAGACGGTTTCGAACTCGAGACCGACTACGACAGCTACTCGGAATACAGCTTCACGGCGCCGGAGACGGGCGATTATCTTCTCTACGTCCGGAAGCGGCCGACCGAGCGGGTTCGCCGAGCGAAGTTTTTTATGCGTGTGGAAATAAATTAGCGATCACAGGAAATTAGAATCGGAGGAAAGATGAAAAGACTATTCGTATTCGCGTTGGCAGGGGCATTGGGGTTGGCGGCATTCACGTTTTCGGGCGCGGAGGCCGTTCAGCCAAACATCGAGGAACGCTTCTCGGCAGAGGCCGGAGCGACCGCGAAGGGCGAGACCGGCAAGTACGCATTTGACCGGGCACACTCGGCGATCGGCTTTCGCGTCAAGCACATGGGGCTGGTCGAGGTCCCGGGCTATTTCCGCGATTTCACGGGCGAGGTCAGCTACAACGCCGAGGACGTGACGAAATCGTCGGTCTCATTCACCGCTAAAATGACGAGCGTTGATACAGGCGTCGATGGCCGCGACAACCACCTGCGGACGAAGGATTTCTTCGAGGTCGAAACCTATCCGGAGATGACCTTTACGAGCACGAAGGTTGAGAAAAGCGGTGATTCGCTACGGGTGACCGGCAACCTGAAAATGAAGGATGTGACGAAGTCGATCACTTTCCCGGTCAGGGTAACGGGATTCCTGCCGGGCAATCAGCGTAACGGCCCACGGATGGGTGCCGTTGCCGAGACGACCATCAATCGGCGCGAATTCAACGTGAATTACGGCGGAAACCTGCCTGGAACTGAAACACCGGTGCTGTCAAATGACATCAAGGTCTGGCTGCAGATCGAAGCGATCAAGCCGCTCGAGGCAAAGCCGGCCGCGGCTCAATAGTCCGATCGAAAATCAAAACGGCCGGCTGAGAAGCCGGCCTTTCTTTTATATTCTACGTTACATCAGTTCCTTGACGCCTCTTCGAAGGAGATGTCGTAGATCGCGTAGCTTTCCCAGTCCTTATAATCGAAGTGCCACCATTCGTTGGGGTTGACGGTAAAGCCTTCGGCCTCCATCAGCTTTCGGAGCAGGTCGCGATTGCGGCGTTCTTCTTCGGTGCCGCCGGCGTAGTCGGGCGAGGCTCGCTCGGTAAATTCATCGTAGTCAGAAGGCATCGGGATCGGCTTGCCGGTCTTCAGGTCAAAGATGCTTAGATCGACCGCACAGCCGCGGTTATGCTTTGAGCCGCGTTCCGGGTTAGCGACAAACTTTCGCTTGTCCTCCGGTGTCACTTCCCAAAAAAGCTTCGTGATCGCCCACGGCCGGTAGCCGTCATAGATAACGAGTCCAAGCCCGTCGGCGGCAAGCTTTTTGTGAACCCTTACGACCGCTTCTGCCGCGGGCCGCTGGAGAAAAGCCCTGGCCTCGGGATAGACCTTTTTGCCGACAAAGTTGTTGTCGGTCGCATAGCGAATGTCGAGTTTTATGGTCGCGTCGAGCTTATTTAGTTCGATCAAATCTGCCTCTCGTTTGTTTTCTTCTTTTGGAGGGCCGTTTTGCCCCGATATTCCGATCGCACCCGCAAAAAAGAAAAGCACGGCCGCAATAAACAGCCGTCGCCTTTCTGCTGCGGTCTTCGCTATTTTCATCTTTACCTATTGATCGGCCGGCTTATCCTCGACGTAAGGCTCTTCGTCCTCATCGCGGATGATGACCTCGGTTCCGAACTTCTGATAGTCGCGAAAGCGGATCAGGTTCCGAGTCTCATAATTACGCGAGCCCTCGCGGATGGTCAAGCGAACATCGGAGACGAGCGGCAAAAGGTATCGCTCTTCAGCGATGACGGTCCAATCGTAGTCTATTATCCGGCGAGCAGCGGTGATGGGGAAATCTTTCGGAATCCCGACCGAGTCGCTCTCGATGCGAAGAACGCGTTTCAACTCGCGGTCGATCCACATCCGCCCGCGGATGCCCGTAACAGTGGACTGCGTATTGGCCCCGGTCGCGCGGATCTGCTGCCGGGCCTTTTCAACATCTATCTCAAAATCAAGCACGATCGCCCGCCGGCCGCGAAGCTCGTCCGTATCGACGAGCTCAAAGCGCGTTTCGCTTTCGGGCTTAAAGATCAGTGCAAGAACTGTGACGAACTCGCCGGTCGAACTCGTCCCGCCTACCTCTTCATATGTTCGTTTCGGCCCTTGATCTGCTTGAACGGCACCGTTTACCGAAAGGACGCGATATTCTTCTTCGCCGCTCGCCCGGTAACTAACGCCGACGACCAACCGGTCAAGATTTCGGAAATTTCCGGTTCCAGCAAAGGAAGCCGATCGCTGGATGAGCTGTTTGACCACGAAATCCGGCATCTGATCGACCGCCTCCAGCGTATTCGCCCGCGTCTCCTTTAATATCGCATCAGTTTCGGCAGAGCTTGGCCGCTCGGCCGCCGTAGGATCTACCCGGCGGCGTTCGGCTTCATCAAGTGCACGGCGAAGCTCCGCGTCATTGCGGCTTTTCGTACGGGTAAGCGAGCGGAGGCCATCGGTGAGAGCGAAGCCGATGCCGCGAACCCTCAGAGCTTCAAGGATCTCGGCCCGGTCGCTCGACCTTGCCTCAAGGGCATAGAGCATTCGGACGTATTCCTGCTGGGTCAGCGGCTTTTCCTGTGCCGCGGCCGGCAAAGCGAGAAGTAGTGCTAGAGAGAGCGCGATAAAGATCTTCATTGAATCTTGTGATGCCGCCGGTCAGGCGGCGGTTTGCCCTTGTCGTCTAAATACAACGGGCAATAAAACGGGCGGAACGCATTTTCGACGCTCCGCCCAGTTATGATATCTCAGAAACCGTGGATCAGCTTAGTTGACCCACTCTTCATCGTAATTAAGCTGCCAGTGGCGGGTTGCCCAGCGTTCGGCCGCTTCCATTGCAGTAGATCTCCACTTCTTCACGTTCTGGAGAATAGACAAAGCTGCGAGCGGCTTGCTCGGATCGCGTTCAACACGGATGACCCGGGTCGTAACGTCGATTATCGGCTTATCTTCTTCCAGAACCCGAAGGCGGACCTCGCTTCCGACCGGCGGAAGCACCTCAAGATTGACCAGTGCGCTGGTTTCGCCGATATTCTCGGTCGTTCCGGCAACGCTGACCCTTTTTCCACTTTCACCATCGGTCCATGAGACCTTTACCGGCATATTTGCCAATATGCGATGATGAAGGGGCGTCTTATAAGACGAAGTTGCGTACTCTATTTGTGCCATATTAGAAAAATCCCCCTTGTTTCCTATTCCAAAATCGATAATCAAATTCCCTGCAGGTGAAAAATGCCCGGCAAATCTATGGCATTTTTACAAAAAAGTCAACTTTCAAGACGCCCCATTTCGGCAACTTGAAAAAACTTTACTGAGAGCCTTTGATGCCGGAAAATCATGAAAAGGTTTTCCGCAGAAAAAATGAGTCAAAAAACTCCGTAATACGTATGCCTTTCGCCCTTTTTTCTCGCACAGATTCAAACGGGAAAGGACAAAATTTCCGAACTGTTAACTTTCCGGTAACTTAAGCAAGATAAGCTTTTAGGCTCGCTTATCCAATTTGCACTGCCGCCGCTTTTGCGGAACTCAAATTGCGTCATTAAGGTTTGAAAACGCAGATCAGCCTTCCCACATTGTCCCGTCTGGAGTTACTCCGGTATCGGATCAAGACGCTAAAGGTCTGTGAATGCAATGGTAATCAAGATTTTCGTATTACGAGCGCAAGCCGGGATCAAATAGACGGCCGCTCGGTGAAATTCAAAAAACAGGAAAAAAATCCGAAAAATGCGAGAAAGTGGATTTCTCACGGTGTCGGACAGGATCTTTTCCTCAGCTTTTTCGAAGAAAAAGAAGTTTGGAGATGCTTACAAGGCGGGTTTTCGATGGATTTCAAAAACAGGCTCAGAAAAATAAAGAGTTAACCTGGAATTCACATCAGCAAAATAGACTTTAGAGTTTCATTCAGCGTCGCCTCGAGCTTTTAATACAAAACCCTCGCTGAATGAAAAAACGACAGGAATAAAAAAATGGAACAAAACAGAACGATCAAAGCGCTATCAAGGGCTGGATTCTGCATCGCATTTGTGATCGCGGCCATCCTTTTTCAATCGGGTGCTGTTTTCGCTCAGGTAACGACGTCCGCTATTTCGGGTCGCGTTACTGACGGAACCGGAAACCCGGTTGCGGGTGTAACTATAGAAGCTGTTCACGTACCTTCGGGTTCGGCTTACAGCACAACATCGAACTCATCCGGATTTTATAATCTTCCGGCCGTTCGCGTTGGCGGCCCTTATACGGTCAAGGCCATCGCAGCCGGATTTAATGAACAGACCCGAGAGAACATCCAACTCGGCCTCGGTACGACCGGCACGGTCAATTTTGACCTTAGTGCGGCAATTGACGTTGAGGTCACGGTCGAAGCCGACCAGATCTTTTCGGAAGAACGGACCGGTGCCTCGACCAACATCGACAGGCAATTGGTCACCAATCTGCCGACCCTTAACCGTTCGATCAACGACTTTACCCGTTTGACGCCGCAAGCCGGCGGCGGCGGTTCATTTGCCGGACAGGATAACCGGCTTAACAACATCACGGTTGACGGTTCTTACTTTAACAACTCTTTCGGTCTCGCCGGACAGCCGGGCCAGCGAACCGGCGTTTCGCCGATCTCGCTTGATGCGATCGAAGAGTTTCAGGTAAACGTCGCCCCGTATGACGTCCGCCAGGGCAACTTCACCGGTGCCGGCGTTAACACCGTTACCCGCAGCGGTACGAACGATTATCGTGGATCGATCTACTACATCTACCGTACACCGGGACTTACCGGTAAGAATGCCGGCGACAACGAGATCAACCGCGGCGAGTTTGAATATCGGACGTGGGGATTCCGCGTCGGAGGCCCGATGCCTTTCTTCCGATTTGGTGAAGGCGGCCCGGGTTTCATCACGGGTAAGGATAAGCTCTTTTTCTTCTTCAGCTATGAGGACGAGAAGCTTTCAGGCCCGGGTCTTTCGCTTCGGCCTCGCCAGGCCGGTGAAACGGCTGGCGGCAGCGTTTCCCGCGTGCTCGCTTCTGACCTTGAACAGGTTAGCAGCTTCCTTCGCAACAACTTCGGATACGAGACCGGACCGACCACAGGCTACAACAGCGATACGGTCGGTAAGAAGTATCTTTTCCGAACTGACTACAACGTAAACGTCAACAACAAGATCAATTTCCGGTACATTCAGCTCGATTCGGATACGGATGTGCCGCTCTCGACCTCGTCCTCGCTTGGTTTTGGACGCTCGCGAGCCAACAATGGTGGTTTCTCCTACCAGAATTCGAACTACAAAATCCTCGAGAACATCCGTTCATGGGTTGGTGAGTGGACGAGTGTGTTTAGCCCGAGAGTCTCGAACAGCCTCCTTATGGGCTTTACGAAGCAGGACGAAAGCCGTGACTCGCTTGGCACGATCTTCCCGTTCATTGACATTCTCGAACAGGGTTCGACCTACATTTCGCTTGGCTTCGAGCCTTTCACGCCGAACAATGAACTTCGCTATAAGTCGTTCCAGGTACAGGACAATCTTTCGTTTTTCCTTGGCAGACACAATGTGACGACCGGCGTCAGCTTCGAGAATTATAGTTCGGAGAACGTGTTTTTCCCCGGTTCGCAGAGTGCCTACGTTTACAACACGCTTGCTGATTTCTTCGCGGATGCGAACGGATTTCTTGCCAATCCGAACCGTACAACTTCGCCAGTCAATCTGCGACGCTTCCAGGTTCGCTGGTCGAACATTCCCGGACTTGATAAGCCGCTTCAGCCATTGAAGGTGAAGTATGTCGGTTTCTATGGCCAGGATCAGTGGAAGGTAGCGGACAACTTCTCGCTCACCTATGGTCTTCGCATGGACATTCCGTTCTTTGATGAGACCGGATTTACCAATGCTCAGGCAAACGGATTCACGTTCCGCGATGAGACCGGAGCGGCGGCACGCTACAGGACCGAGCAGCTTCCGGAAGCGAACATTCTTTGGTCGCCCCGCGTTGGCTTTAACTGGACGCCGTTCAAAAAGTCATGGCTTCAGGTTCGCGGCGGGACCGGCGTATTCACCGGCCGTCCGGCTTACGTATGGATCTCGAACCAGATCGGCGAGAACGGTATCCTGACCGGATTTGAGGAGCTTAATAACACGACTGCTCGCCCGTTCAGCCCGAACCCGGACCGCTACAAGCAGCCGGCAACCGGTCTTCCGGCAACGAGCTACGGCCTGGCTATATCGAATCCGGACTTCCGCTTCCCGCAGATCTGGCGTTCGTCGGCCGCTGTTGACGTGCGGATACCGTTCGGCTTTATCGCCGGTGCTGAGTATATCTACAACCGCGACGTCAACGGAATTTATTACATCAATGCCAACCTCGCCCCGGCGAACACGGCGTTCACCGGTGCCGATACTCGTCCGCGTTGGACGACCTCGAACCGCATCAACAGCAACGTGACGAGTGCGATCGTTCTGAAGAACCAGGACGTCGGACGTTCGTCGAACATCGCCTTCACCTTGGAGCGGCCGTTCAAGAACGGGCTCTACGTTAAGGCTGCATACAGCTACGGCGAGTCGAAGAACACTGTCGATCCGGGTTCGATCGCGTTCGGTTCGTGGAACAACAACCAGCACCCCGGTGACCCGAACAACCCCGGCCTCGGCTATAGCTTTGCTTCGCCGCGGAACCGGATCTTCGGCGTGGCTTCTTACCGGCGTGAGTACTTCAAGTTCGGTGCGACTTCGGTTTCAATGTTCTGGGAGACCCGGAACGGCGGAAACGCAAGCTATACGTTCAGCGGTGACCTCAATGGTGACGGCGGAACGAGCAACGACCTGATCTACATCCATCGTGACATTTCTGAGATGAATTTCGGAAACATCACGAATGCCTCTGGTACGGTGCTGTTCACTCCGGCCCAACAGGCTGCTGCGTGGAACGCGTTCATCGATCAGAACGAGTATCTCTCGAAGCGTAGAGGCCAGTATGCTCAGCGTGGCGGTGCCTTCCTGCCGTTCGAGACACGCGTCGACTTCAACTTGACCCAGGAGGTCTTCCTTAAGGCCTTCGGTAGGACACACAGGTTCCAGATCAGGGGTGACGTCCTAAACTTCGGCAACCTTCTCAACAAGGACTGGGGAGTTGGACAGGCGTTCACGACCACCCAGCCTCTTATCACGACTAGTACGAGTGGAACCGCGACGTGTAGAGCACAGAATCCGAATCCGAATCCGACGGTAGCCACATACTGTCTCCAGCGAATCGGCTCGGATTTTGTCACTAATTCGTTCAGGCCAACGGCGACCATAGGTGATGTGTACCGGGTTCAGTTGACCTTCCGTTATATCTTTGACTAACAAGTTCGATCATCCGATCGAACAGGTAAGTTAATGACGCCCTCCGAGTTCGCTCGGAGGGCTTTTTTGTCATTTTACGGCCCGAATCGGAGACGGCCGATGATTGCTTTTGCTATCGCTTGGGCTCGAAACTAGAATAGTAGGAGCCTTTCAATGCGTATTCTTCAGATATCATCCGCGAGAACCTATGGCGGCGGCGAGCGTCACGTTATCGACCTCAGCCGTGGCCTGCACGAGCGTGGCCACGAGATCTTCGCGGCCGTTCGCCCGACCTGTTCCTGGCGAAAGCGGCTTGAGTTTCTGCCCGAGGGCCGCATTTTTGAGGTCTCGATCCGCAATTCGTTTGGCGTGCTGAGCGCGATGCGGATAGCCGAGTTCGTCCGCGACAATGATATCGAACTGATCCATGCCCACGTCGCCCGCGATTATATTCCGGCGAGCATTGCCTGCATGGCGGCGAAAAAGTCGCAATATTTGGTGACGCGCCATGTGATGTTTCCACTCAAGCCGTTCAACAAGTTCGCGCTTCGCAACTGCTCTCGCTTCGTCGGCGTTTCGGACGCGGTCGGTGTCGAACTAAGGCGGCTTTTCGCAAAAGAACGGGTTCGCGTCATCCCAAACGGCATCGACCTCGAGCGTTACAAGGCAGACTCAAGCCCGAAGAAGAGAACGGAGTTTCGTGAGTTTCACAGCATTCCGGCGGGTGCCCAGTTGGTTGGAGCACTCGGTGAATTGAAAGAGCAAAAGGGCCAGCGTGACCTTGTTCTCGCCGCTCATGAGGTGCTGAAAGATGTGCCCAACGCTTATTTTGTGATCGTCGGGCAAGACCATTCGTTTGACGGCCGCTTTCGTCGCGAGCTTAAGCGGCTGGCGTCGGTAATGGGCATGGAGGAGCGATTTCTCTGGCTCGATTGGCTTGAGGACACGTCCGAGTTCTTTGCAGCGATCGATCTTTTCATCTCGCCTTCGCACAGCGAGAGTTTCGGCCTTGCGATCCTCGAGGCGATGGCATTTGGCATTGCGGTCGTCGCGACCGAGACCGAAGGAGCAAAGCAGCTTCTCGGCGAGACGGACCAGCTCGTGCCGGTTCGCGACCCGCTCAAGCTCTCGCGGGCGATCGTCCGATTCCTGACCGGTGACCTAGACCGAATGGAGGCCGCCGCCGCCGGAAAGATGCGGGCCGATGAGAAATACTCGCTCGCGAAAATGCTCGATGCGACCGAGGCACTTTACCGCGAGATCCTCGCCGAGAAGGCGTGAGGTTTGGACGGCTTGTGGCTGGACTTTCGATGATAGAACTCGATAGAAACATCTGCAGCGACCCGGCCGCAGCCGCCTCACGCGAATGGCTTGAGACGAACGGCATCGGCGGCTTTGCCTCGGGAACGGTCGCCGGCATCCGAACCCGGCGTTACCACGCGCTTCTAACTGCCGCGACGCGGCCGCCGCTTGGGCGTATCGCGATGCTCTCGAAATACGAGGAAACGCTGGTGGTCGGCGAGGAGCGTTTCGAGCTTTCCGCAAATCGCTATCCCGGAAAGACGCATCCCGAGGGCTTTCGGTTTTTATCATCTTTTCGGCTTGATCCGTTTCCGATCTGGACGTATGAAGCAGGCGGCGTCGTGCTCGAAAAACGCCTCTTTATGCCGCACGGCCGGAACGCGGTCGTCTGTGTTTGGGAGATGAAAAGCGGCTTGGCCGAAGGCGTTGGGCTTGAACTCCGTCCGCTGGTTTCCTTCGTTGATTACCATCACCTGCAGCGTGCCGACAAAAATTTCGACGGCCGGTTCACCGAAAACGAAGGCAGCCTCAGCCTCCGGCCTTACGCAGATCTACCCGAACTTAACATCGGCCACAACGCCGCTCGGATCGAGAAAACCGGACATTGGTATCGCGACTTCGAGCTTGCCGTCGAGGAAGAACGCGGTTTCGATCACCGCGAAGATCTCTTTCAGCCATTTGCACTAACGTTCGACCTGGCAAAACCGGCGGTTGCAATTGCTTCGACCGATGTTATCGAGCATTCAGCCGCAGCGGAGCTTGAGGCAAGCGAAAAGAAGCGGCGGGCCGATCTGATCGCGAAGGCAGGAGTCGAGAGCGACGTTGAAATGCAGCTCGTCCTGGCGGCGGACCAGTTCATCGTCGCACGCGGTTCGGGGCACACGATCATTGCCGGTTACCCGTGGTTCTCAGATTGGGGCCGCGATACGATGATCGCCCTGCCGGGCTTGACCCTTGCCACCGGCCGGCCCGAGGTAGCAAAGAGCATCATTCTCGAATTTGCCAACCACATTTCCGAGGGAATGCTTCCCAACCGCTTCCCCGATGCGGGCGATACCGCCGACTACAACACGGTCGATGCGACACTTTGGTATTTTGAGGCCGTCCGGGCATATGCGGAGGAAACGGGCGACTACGACCTGATCGAGGAAGAGCTTTACGCAAAGCTCGCCGATATCATCGCCTGGCACCTTCGCGGCACTCGCTACGGGATCCATCTCGATACCGATGGCCTGCTCTACGCCGGCGAAACCGGGCACCAGCTTACCTGGATGGACGCAAAGATCGGCGACCTTGTCATAACGCCGCGGACGGGCAAACCGGTCGAGATCCAGGCTCTTTGGTACAACGCTCTACGAATAATGGCCGACCTGGCCGAACGCTTTGGCCACGACGAGGACAAGCAGCGGTTCGTCGCAATGGCCGACCTTGCCAAGCTGAGTTTCAACGGGCTCTTCTGGAATGAGGACGAGCAGTGTCTCTTTGACGTCATCGCAAACGGCACCCGCGATGCGTCAGTACGGCCGAATCAGATATTTGCCGTCTCGCTCGCACATCCGGTCCTCGAACGGCGGCGTTGGAAGCCGGTCGCCGATAAGGTCCGCCGGGAGTTGCTGACGCCCGTCGGGCTGCGGTCGCTTTCGCCAAATGATCCGGCTTACGTTCCGCATTACTTGGGCTCGCCCTTTGCCCGCGATTCGGCCTACCATCAGGGCACGGTTTGGGGTTGGCTGATCGGGCCGTTCATTGATGCTTTTCGGAAAGCATACGCGGACGAGGAAACCGAGATCGCCTCGATGCTTGCGGGCTTTGAAGCCCACCTCTACGAAGCCGGGCTCGGGCAGGTCTCCGAGATCTTTGACGCCGAATCGCCCCACGCCCCGCGGGGCTGCCCGGCACAAGCCTGGAGCGTGGCAGAGATCTTGAGGGTTCTGCGGGCCTGATCTGCTCTATTTCTGACGCGCTGAACGAGTAGAAAGGAAGCCAAGATGCGAGGCAAGAATCGATTCGGCCGCGATCAGCGTCAAGTTCCTCTACAGCCCTTTGTAAGCCAAACTACTGATTCTCATCCAAGCGATCATTGCCCGGCTGCGAACGCCTTTTGCTTACCAAAGCTCTGCCGATCGGCGAAGACTATATCGTCAAACGAGATCGGCGGCGTCTTGACGTTCGCGTCGTTTCTGCCAATGTCATTATCGCCGATAGTGAAGCCGAGTATCGGCACAAGCATTTCGTGGCTCAGTGCCTTAAGCGTCCACATCGCAACCCGGGTCCAGCCGGGCAGATGGCCGTTCCAATGTTCGGTCATCGGACGCGGACCGAGGCCGTCTTCGGCATCAAAGTAAATACGGTCTGACCAAGAACGGCGACCGTCCGGAAATTCAGGAAAAACTCCGAGTATCTGCGACATTGACCGAAGCTGCCGCGAAGGCAGCGGTTTGTGATAATCCGGCAGCACGACGACCTCGCTCTTTTTATCGATGCGGACCTCGCTTACAAACTCGCTGAATGACGTCGCGTTCGTCACATTTATCATTGTATTCGCCTGACAGCAATGGCGGTCGCCGCCTGAGACAAGCGGAAGACCGCATGCATCGGCGAGATCGGTCACGGCTTTATTTTCTGCCATCGATCGAAATCCGTTGATCTCTAGTGCGTGTATCCAGCATCCGTGCTTTTGCAAAAAATCGTGAAGAGCGGCTTCGTGCTTTCGCTGGCCGATCATCTCGATGTCCCAGATCGGATGGTTGAGAACTATAAGCATTTCGGGGATGTCGTGCATCATCGAAAAAAGCTCGGATAGCCTTTCGTCGTCGGGCCCATCCGTGTCGAAGGTGTAATCGAGCAGAAGTTTCGTGATCTCGGCCGCTCGATCCTCCGGCATATTGTGTACGCCGAGGTGAAAGAATGCCTCGCCGAATGGCACGGTCCACTCCATTGATATCGGTGCAAATCGGTTGGGCTCGCGTTCGCCTATCTCTACGGCTGCCTCGATGCTGTCATGATCGGTAACGGATACGATAGGCATCAGGCCAAGCCGCTCGATCGACGATGCTTCGCTGTCATAGACCTGTTGACCGCTCAGCGGCGGCGTCCAATAGCCGATGTTGAAATTCGGGAGACGGCCTCCGGATTCTTCGAACCGTCTCATTTTTCGTTTCCAGACCGAAGAAAGGATAGGAATTCGTTCGGCATAATAGGGAACAAAATCGAGGATCTCTTTTGAATGCATGCTGTGGCAATGCATTGAGATGCCTGTTTGGCCGAGCATACTTGGCTTAGCGCCAGATTCAATAATATGGACGTTTGAGTTTGAGGATCTCATACATCATCTCCGTTGATAGCGCACAAATGGGAACGCCCGGATGTGTATGCCGGGCGTTCTGATCTGGTGAATGAAATCGTTGGGGCTGTGAGGCCTTTCCTGCAAAGCTTGCAGAATTTTGATCGGTCTGCAGTGTATCCTGCGACCGCGAATTGTTTTGACCCGTTGCAGTTCACAAAAAGGAGTTTGCTGATCGCTTCGGTAAGTTCAAGACTAAGTGCCGCGGATGTCTAGCGAGTTAACTGGGTTTTACCTTTTCGTTAATTCTTAGCGACCCCTCGAGCGAAAGAAGTAGGCGTCAGCTCAATCTTGACTAAAAAGTAATGAATTGAGACAATTTGGTTATTGTTCAGTAACAAGAGCTTTTAGGTGTTTGGCTTATGAAAATTTCGGCACAGGAAGAATACGGGTTGCGTTGCCTCGTTCAGCTCGCAAATTTGCCATCCGGCGAATCGCTAACGCTGCCGCAAATCGCGGAACGCGAGGGAATCTCGGCGGCAAATGCCGGCAAGCTGATGTGGCTTTTGAACAAGGCCGGGTTCGTGAATTCGACCCGCGGAACCAAGGGCGGCTATTTCCTCGCCCGCCCGGCCGATGACATTTACCTCAACGAGATCATCAAGGTTTTGGACGAGGACGTCTTGAGCTCGCACTGCGATAGCTACACCGGAGTGATGGATAAATGTGTGCACACCGGCGACTGCGGCATCCGGCCGGTCATCGTCGGGCTGCACGAGATCGTCGAAAACGCATTGTCGCGCATAACGCTCGCCCAGATGGTCGGAAATGAAAAGACGGTCGATGCAATGTTTCACAGCATCCAAGGCATCAACCGAACGATAGAGCCGCAGCGGGTTTGAGGGGTTTATTAAATATTTTCTTGATTAGGTGAGGGCAGAAAGATGAGAAAGCATTTTGTAACTATCATTGTGGTCTTAACACTCGCGGTCTGCAGTTTTGCCCATGCGCCGACAGACAACGATGCTCTAGAGGCGGCGATGAAGAAGTTCATCAGCTCGATCGAAACGGGAAATACGACCGTTTTTCTCAGTTACATTTCGCCCGATAAGGGCTTGACCATAATGAACACGATCGATCAAGGCGACGAGGGCAACGCCGACAAGCCGATGCTAGATTCGACTCTGACGTATTCGCAACTGGCCGCCGACTTTATCAAAAAAGGCGAACATTATCAGAGTATTTTCAAACCGTCGGAAGACAGTCCGAATTTTTACGACGGCTTTGCCAAACGAACGGAGAAATGGGTTTTGGTCGCGGGTAACAAATTTCAGCTAGTCGATCCCGATACCGGCAAGCCGAACAATGCGTTTTACGTGAAATGGGAAAAGCAGGGCGAACGCTGGTTCGCGATCGAGGTCGGCCGCCTGATCTCGTAGAGAAGAGTTTGAACGAAGAGAAGTTAGCCACGAATTTACACGAATTGCACGAATTATTGTTGGTGGCTAAAGGTCCTGATCACCGATCGGCATAGGAGCTGATGCAGAGGGATCTGAATTCGTGAAAATTGTGTAATTCGTGGCAACAAAAGAGTTTACACTATGTCGACTGCAGCAGAATTATTAACTAACCGGGAATACAAATACGGATTTGTGACCGACATCGAGACGGAGACGATCGCTAAGGGTTTGTCTGAAGACACTGTGCGATTGATCTCGTCGAAAAAGAACGAGCCGGAATGGATGCTCGAGTTTCGCCTGAAGGCGTATCGCCAATGGCTCAAGATGGAGCAGCCGGACAATTGGGCGAATTTCAAGTATCCGGATATCGATTTTCAGAACATATCGTACTATTCGGCACCGAAACAGAAGCCGTCCAAAGCGAGCCTCGACGAGGTCGATCCGGAGTTGCTGCGCACGTTCGAAAAACTCGGCATCCCGATCACTGAGCAGAAAATGCTCGCAAATGTGGCGGTTGATGCCGTGTTCGATTCGGTCTCGGTCGCGACGACGTACAAGAAAAAACTGCTCGAGGCGGGTGTGATCTTTTGCTCATTCACCGAGGCGGTTGCCGATTATCCGGAGCTTATCCAGAAATATCTTGGCTCGGTCGTGCCGGTCGGCGATAACTATTACGCGGCATTGAACTCGGCGGTTTTCTCAGACGGCTCGTTCGTCTTTATCCCAAAAGGCGTTCGCTGCCCGATGGAGCTTTCGACCTATTTCCGCATCAACACGCAGGAAGCCGGGCAGTTTGAACGCACGCTGATCGTCGCGGAAGAAGGCGGTTACGTCGCGTATAACGAAGGCTGTACGGCACCGCAGTTTGACACGAATCAGCTTCATGCAGCGGTCGTTGAACTGGTTGCTCTCGACGACGCGGAGATCAAGTATTCGACCGTGCAGAATTGGTACGCCGGCGACGAGAGCGGCAAGGGAGGCATTTATAATTTTGTGACGAAGCGTGGCGCGTGCCGCGGCGTGAATTCGAAGATCTCATGGACGCAGGTCGAGACCGGTTCGGCGATAACGTGGAAATACCCGAGCGTGATTTTGCAGGGGGATAACTCGATCGGCGAGTTTTATTCGGTCGCTCTGACCAACAACGCACAGATCGCCGACACCGGCACGAAGATGATCCACCTTGGTAAAAACACCAAATCGACGATCATCTCGAAAGGAATCTCGGCCGGCAAGTCGAACAACAGCTATCGCGGCCTGGTCAAGATAATGCCGAAGGCGACGGGCGCACGAAACTATACGCAGTGCGATTCAATGCTGATCGGCGGCAAGAGCGAGGCAAACACGTTCCCGTACATCGAGGTGATGAACAACACCGCCAAGGTCGAACACGAAGCCACGACGTCAAAGATCAGCGAGGACCAACTCTTTTACCTGCAGCAACGCGGCATCTCGCAAGAAGACGCCGTCTCGCTCATCATCAACGGCTTCTGCAAAGAGGTCTTCCGCGAACTCCCGATGGAATACGCCGTCGAAGCGACGAAGTTGCTGGGATTGAAGCTTGAGGGGAGTGTTGGGTAATGAAGGAGAAAACTCCTCAAGAAAAAAAGGCGTTAAGTTATGCCAAGGACTGTCGCAACACTTACGGCGAGAGTGACAAAGGTTCACGGAAAACGATTCCAAAACGCAAAGCCGAGGTTAATCGATCATATCGACGAAAAGTTACTGAAAAGTTGAAGATAGAAGGCTCAGAGGTTGAACCGGAAATAGCGGAGAAAGTGGAAGCCTCGGTTCGGAGTATCAAAAGAAAAGACTGGAAAAAGTTCGCCGACGCGCCTTTAGGGAAAGTTGTTTTGCGAGCTTTAGAGAGAAGGGCCGCCCACGCGGGAAATGGGAAAACAGCAAGAAAAAGGGCGCGAGAGTTTTTGGCGAAACTCGAAATTCAGATCGAACAAGAGACGGACGGCCGTTGGATAGCTGAAGCAGTTGGAATGAACGGCATTGCTGTCTACGGGGATACTGAAGAACTGGCGCTTGCGCGTTGCTTTTCATTGGCCGAAGTCGTTTTTCTGGAATCGATAGACGCGGTTCAGATCTTGGAATCTAAGGAAAATGGTTTAAGCATTTTGCTGAAATAAACGGGATTAGGATTGGAGGCCAGCCGCAGCCGAAAAGGCCGTTGAGACGTGATTTTGAGGTTGTGTTGGGTAGATGTCGGAGCGTGCAATCAAAATTGAATTAAGTTTAAACGAAGCTCTCGTGCTGTCAGAGTTTGTTGATAGGTATACGAACACGGATCAACTCACGATCGAGGATCAGGCTGAGCAACGAGTGCTTTGGAATATTTGTTGCGAACTAGAGAAAGTCCTAACTGAACCCTTTATGAAAGGTTATCCCGAAATGCTAGAAAAGGCTCGGGCTGAAGTTAGAGACTCATTGGATTGAGTCGAGTGTCCGGGTCGCCAACGGCGACGGACAATAAAGCCTGGGGTGGAGGCTTTGCGGAACCCTAGGTTGGATTGAGAAAGGTCTTCGCTCTCTGAAGGAGAGCAACCCGGGTTCGTCGCCTTCAGCGACTGCCGGGATTTCGGGATCGTCCGAGGGTTACGCTCGCAAAGCCTCGCTGCACCCTAGGCTTTGACGTTGGTCGCCGTTGGCGACGAAGAGATATGAACAAGAACTAGATGCACGGGTAGGTCACATGGAGATCATCACTAAAAGACACTGGCGGGGTTGGAACAGTGACGATGAGAAAGAATCGAAGTGGGCGGAAGAGAGTGCGAACGAGAATATAAGGCTTTACGCTGAGCGGCTGGAGAAATTGCGTCCGCGTTTGAACGAAAAGAACTATAGATTTTTCAAGAACGGAATGCACGATGCCAGACTAATTTCTTTTGCGACCGGCGACGGGCTTCATATCGATTTTGCGAAGAACGGTTCGGTCGCGATCAACGACTTTTATCGCACGAGTGCGGAAATGAAAGTCCTCAATGCTGAATTTGACGCGATCTATCACTTGAAATACAAGGAGGTTTCGAAGTCGGTTTTTGATTTTCCGAGCGACGACCCGCTCTGGGGAAATAACATCAATGATTGGGGATATGACGAACTTTCAGAGGTGAGCGAAACAGTTCTAAGGCATGAAGTGTTGTTTAGTTCCGGAACAACCATTTTGATCGAGTTTGAGAAGTTCTCATTCACGAAGACGAAGTACAGCGGTAGTCGGTATTAGGATGCGATTATTCCTGACATTATTACATTATTGAATATATCGCTCCGCTGAAGCTGTGAATTAAGAGCAATGGCTTCTAAATATTCTTTAGCGCACGGAATCAGGACAAACAAAGTGGCATATGAATTTACCAATTGAACTTGAACAAGAAGAGGACGGTCGCTGGATAGCGGAAATCGATGAACTTGATGGGGTATTGGTTTACGGCGACACGAAAGAAGATGCGATTCGAAATGTTAAGACACTGGCACTTCGAGTCATTGCTGATCGGCTGGAAAATGGTGAAAGTCTTCCGAGTCAGGTTGAGAGTCTGATCTTTCAAGCAGCATGAGCAACTGGAAATCGGCGAAAGCTAAGAGAGTGCTTGCGGCGTTGGAACGCATCGGGTGGAGCGTCAAAAGGCACCGCGGAGGTTCACACAAGGTCCTCGAACATGCCGAATACCCAGATTATGTTTTTTCATTTCACGACGGCGACGAGGTCGGTCCAAAAATGATGGCAAGGATCGCCAAGAAAACTGGATTGAAACCCGAAGACTTATGACAACGATTCAACCATCAGATCAGCCGCAGCCGAAGGGGCATTATTCGCCTGCGATCGAGCATAACGGGCTGATATATGTATCGGGGCAGTTGCCGATTTCGCTCGATACGCGGGAGCCGTTTACAGGTGATATTGGGGAGCAGACGGAGCTTGCTTTGCGGAATGTGGAGGCGGTTTTGAAGGCGGCGGGGAGCGATTTGGGCCATGTTCTGCAGATGACGATCTATGTGTCTGATATGGAACTGTGGGACGCGGTGAATAGGAAGTACGCTGAGGTGATGGGCGAGCATCGGCCGGCGAGGGCGATCGTACCCGTCAATGATCTGCACTTTGGCACGAAGATCGAGATACAGGCGATAGCGGCGAAGGCGTAGGTAGCGGATGGAAGCGATCATTTTAGATGGGCTTGGGTGGATCGGGGCGGCGTTTATTTTGGCGGCTTATGGAATGGTGTCGTTCAAGAAGCTAAAGCCTGATTCGTTTGCCTATCAGGGGCTGAACATCGCGGCGAGCATTTTGCTGCTGATAAACACGATGTATTACGGGGCCTATCCGTCGAGTTTTGTAAATGCGGTCTGGGCGGTGATCGCGGTCGTTGCCATCGTTGCGGTGGTCCGCGGCGGCCAATCGGCGAGGGGCGAAGAGGCGTAGGGATGCAATATTACGGCATAGATTGGCTGGCGACGGCCGCGGGGCTTTCCGGGGTTTATCTTCTCGGTAATCGCAACCGGGTCGGCTTTTTGGTGATGATGCTCGCGAGCCTGAGTTGGATGACGGTCGGCTTTTTGATCAACAGCATCGCCTTGATTCTCGGGAGCGTTGTCTTCTTTAGCCTGCATGTCCGCGGCTTTCTCGCCTGGCGACGCGAGGAGCGGGACGCGATGGAAACGGTGCACATTACGGTGGCGAAATGACGTTGAAGATATTTCAGGTCGATGCATTTACGAGCAAGCCTTTCGGCGGAAATCCGGCGGCGGTGGTACCGCTCGAAGGCTGGCTTGCGGACGACGTGATGCTACAGATCGCGGCGGAGAATAACCTTTCCGAGACGGCATTTTTCGTCAAGGATGGCGACCGCTATCACATCCGCTGGTTCACGCCGACGGTCGAGGTGAACCTCTGCGGCCACGCGACGCTCGCGACCGCCCATGTGATCTTTAATGAGCTGGAATTGGAGAACGATGTCATTCAGTTTCATTCGGACCGCAGCGGTGAGCTAAGCGTCGCACGAGAAGGCGACAAGCTTGTGCTCGATTTTCCTGCGTATCCGATGACGGAGATCGAAGCTGTTCCGGGACTTGCCGAAGCCATCGGTGCCGAGCCAAAGCAGACGTGGGAAGCACAGGGAAATATGGTGTTTCTGTTGCTCGATAGCGAAGAGCAGATCAGAGGGCTTGATCCGGATATGTCGATGGTCGCAAAGATGCCGTATGACGAGGTGATCGTTACCGCGACGGGCGACAGCAGCGATTTTGCATCGCGGATGTTCGCACCGAGGATCGGCATCCCGGAAGACCCGGTGACCGGAGCGATACACTGCTCGCTGATACCTTATTGGGCTGGCGAACTCGGAAAGGCCGAGCTTTTCGCACGGCAGGTCTCGCCCCGCGGCGGCGAACTGTTTTGCGAACTCGTCGGCGACCGCGTCCGCATCGGCGGCAACGCTGTGCTTTATTTGAAAGGTGAGATCTATGTCAACGCCGGAAAGAGCATCGCTGCCTGAGGTAAGGCTCGCAACCGAAAGCGATTCCGAGCGAATCGCAGATGTCGTCCGACGGGCGTTTGGCGTGTACCGCGAGAACTATACTGCCGAGGCGATGATCTATGTTACGCCTGAAGCCGAAGAGTTCACTCGGCGTCTCTCGGTCGGGCCGCAATGGGTCGTCGAGCTAGATGGCGAGATCGTCGGCACGGTCTCGGTCACGGTCGAAGAAGGCGACCTGTACGTCAAGACGATGGCAGTCGATCCTCGAGCTCAAGGACGCGGCATCGCACATTTGCTAATGCACGCGATCGACGAATACGCGACGACGACGCATGATCGAATATTTTTGTACACGACCTATTTTTCGGTCGGTGCAAAAGAGCTTTACGAAAAGCACGGTTACACGTGGGTCCGCGACACGCCGCCCGAAGAATGGTACGGAGTTCCGGGGCTAGAGATGGAGAAGTTCATCGATCATTAAAGGGGAGCTTGACAACAAAATGTTCATTTATTAAATTTGTGCTCGAGAAAGGGGAGTAGATAGCCCATCGAGGTTTGGCGGATCGTCATTACGGCAGCAGCAAGCTGCCCGGTCTGTCGAAAAAGTATCGAGACCTTTCACAGTTATGCGTTTCGCATTTTCTGTGAAAGGTCTTTTCCTGTTTGATCACGTGTCGTTTGAGGCTAAAACGCTAACTAACGACTTCGGTTCGCGTGCCGGGGTTAATTTATAGAAGAAAATCAGCTTATAGGAGAAATTCATGAAAAATCTAATTGTCATTTCAATTATGACGTTCGCATTTAGTGCCTCTGCTGTCGCACAGCAGATCGGAAATTTTAACATCACCGAAAAAATGGTGAAAGATGCCCAAACCGCATGGTGCGGAGCGCTGGTGCAGATCAACGATACTAAGGAAAAGGGCGGCGATTACATGAAAACGGCCTCGGAAATCATTGATGCGGCATATTTCTATCAGGCAGGTCCGGTGCTATTCAAGCCAACTCTGTCGACCGGCGAACAGGTCTTCCGTATGGATAAAGAAGGCGCAATGGCATACTTCGTTGGTGGCAATGCGAAATTCAAGTCTGACTCAGGTTTTGCGATCAAAGGCTGGAAGAAGTGCGAAAGCAAGCCGCGTGCGTTCCTGCTAGACGGCGATATGGCGATCTCGATGGGCAACGTCCACATTTGGAATGCCAAGGGCGAAGAGACTGTCGTCGATAAGACTTGGGGCTACAAGCTCGATGACAAAGGCAACATGCGCATCGTGCTCCACCATTCATCATTACAGTACAAACCATAAATTTTGCAGAAAATGCGAAAATCTTGAAAAAAAAGTCAAGATTTAACTCGAAAGCCCGCTTCTCGACGAGATGCGAGCTTTTCTTTTTGATAAAATAACGGTTTCGCAAGGCGCGAATATACGAAACTATGTTGCTAGAAGTTAAAGACCTGCATGCAGGCATTGATGGAAAAGAGATATTAAAGGGCCTGAATCTGCAGGTCCGCAAGGGCGAGGTCCACGCCATCATGGGGCCGAATGGTTCGGGTAAATCGACGTTGTCGAAGGTCTTGGCCGGGCATCCGACCTATGAGGTGATCTCGGGCGAGGTGTTGTATGAGGGCAAGGATCTGCTTGAGCTCGAACCGGACGAACGCGCAAGGGCAGGCGTTTTTATGGCGTTTCAATATCCGGTCGAGGTGCCGGGCGTTTCAAATTCGCAGTTTCTGCGGCTCGCCTATAACGAGAAGATGAAGCACCTTGGGCAGGAAGAGCTCGACCCGCTTGAGTTCAACGACCACCTGAAAGAAAAGGCGAAGATCGTGGATATGGACCCGCAATTTTTCAAGCGCTCGGTCAACGAGGGCTTTTCGGGCGGCGAGAAAAAGCGTAACGAGATACTGCAGATGGCCGTGCTCGAGCCAAAGCTCGCGATACTCGACGAGACCGACTCGGGCCTTGATATCGACGCACTTCGGATCGTTGCGGAAGGCGTGAACAAGCTCCGAAATTCTGAGAACGGCATCATTTTGGTCACCCACTATCAACGGCTGCTCAATTTCATAGTGCCCGATTACGTCCATGTTTTGGCCAACGGCCGCATCGTCAAAGAAGGCGGCAAGGAACTCGCCCTCGAGCTCGAAGAAAAGGGCTACGATTGGGTGAAGGGAGCCGCTTCAAATTAGGAGAGAGTATGACTCAAACTTACACTGCGATCATTAAGCAGGAAGGCGAATGGTGGTACGGCTGGATCGAGGAGATACAGGGCGTCAATTGCCAGGAGAATTCTAGGGAAGAATTGATCGAAACGCTCAAGGTCACGCTTAGTGAAGCGATCGAGCTAAATCGTCAAGACGCCCGTTCGTTCGCCGGGGAGAACTATCGCGAGCTTCCGATCGCTGTATGAAGCGGCGGGACCTTGTGCGGCACTTGACCGCGAACGGATGCGAATTGTTACGCGAAGGCGGGCGCCATTCGTGGTGGCACAATCCGGAACAGAATCGTCGGTCGGCGGTGCCTCGGCATAACGAGATTCCAGACGAATTGGCGAAAAAGATCTGCAAAGATCTCGGCGTGCCCAAGCCCAGATAGTTATGAGAACGACATTGATTGACCGGAAGATCGAAGACGAGATCGTCGAAGCCAAAAAGCTTTCGGCGGCGGGTGATGCGTCGGGTGCATTTCGGCATCTGGAGCGGGCACATGTCCTGGGGCAATCGAGCACTTACCAGCACACGCGGGTTCACTGGCTGATGCTGAAGCACGGCTTTCGCGAGCGTGATACAAAAGAGATCGCGGGTCAGGTATTGCGGATCGGCGGTGCGGCGACGAAAACTCCGCTCGGCATTTATCCGAAGGGCAACACCGGCGGTGCGAACGTCAATCCGCTACGGCCGATGCCGATCCCGGACGATCTTGCGGCAGTATTGGCGGAGACGGAAGGAAAGTAACGATTTGGCAAAGGCGGAAGCAAATGCAAATAACTTCTCGCTCGCGGCGGTTGCCGTCGCAGCGTGGTCCGGCGTTTTGCTCATCGCCTTTTTCGCGAACCGCGGCGAGGACGTCGGCCGGCTCGGCCAGTTGATCGGCAATCTCGGCGGTGGCCCCTTGGTCGGTGCCGGAGCGATTGAAAGCGTCGCCGGCGTTGTAACCGCCGTGGCGATAGCTGCCGCTTGGTTCGGCATTGGCAACCTTATCGTTTCGCGTTCTTTGGGTTCGGAGGTTGCAGAAAAGAACTCTTACCTTCTCGACGTTCTTTTAAGCCTTGCAGTTGGGGCGGCCGTATGGTCGCTCGTCTGTTTCCTGCTTGGGCTCGCCGGGCTTTATTCGCGGCCCGTTGCAGTCGGTGCAATGGTCCTGGGGCTTTTGCCTGCTGCGTTCGGCTTCTTGAAGTTCAGAAATGCGGGTAAGGGGCGAAGCGAGTCTCAGCCTACCGGCGTTTTCGATAAGCTCCTTTTTTTGTTGGCCGTGGTGCCTATTCTGCTTTCGCTTATCGCCTCGCTTGCTCCGCCAACGGCAAAGGACACGCTGCTCTATCATTTCTCGGTGCCGAAGGCTTTCATCGCCCAAGGCAGCAGTGCGTTTATCGAAGGCAACATCGCGAGCTATCTGGCACTCGGAACGGAGATGCACGTCGTTTGGGCGATGCTGCTCGGCGGCCCGGTTGGTGATCGTGCGGCCGAGGCGGCGGGCGGAGCGGTGGTATGGCTTTTCTTTCCGCTGCTGCTAGCGGCTGTATTCGGTCTTGCCCGCGAGGGCGGGATTTCGCGGCGATGGTCGCTTATCGCCGTGCTGATGGTCGCGACCGTGCCGACCGCCTACCACGTCGCGGCGATTGCCTACATCGATCTCGCACTCGCGTTTTACGTCCTGCTCGCCGTCTTTGCGCTAACGCGTTGGTGGAGATCACTCGAGAGCCGATGGCTGATCTTGGTCGCCATTTTCCTCGGAGCGGCACTCGCCTCAAAGCTGACGACGCTTTTTGTTATCGCGGCCTTCGCCTTGGTTGTGATGATGCGGGCGAGGTCCGAGGCTGACCGAGCAGGAAAGGTCGCCGGACTCGGGTTGGCCGCGTTGGTCCTCGCCGGTGTCATTGCGTCGCCGTGGTATTTGCGGACGTGGGCGGAGACGGGCAGCCCGATCTTTCCGTTCTATATGAGCATCTGGCCGGGCGAGGCTGCGGGTTGGGACGTAGATCGCTCGAACCTTTTCCAGGCGATGAATGCTCAGTACGGCGGATACGTGAAGACACCGCTCGATTACTTGGCCGCCCCGTGGAACGTTTCGGTCACGGCACAGCCCGAGCTCGCGACCCATTTTGACGGCGTTCTCGGCGTCGCGTTTCTGCTCGGTTTGCCGTTCCTTGCCTGGGCGCTTTGGAAACTTGAGATTCCGGCCGAGGCAAAGATCGGCTCGGCGGTTGCGGCGGTGATGTTCCTCTTCTGGCTTTTCTCAAGCCAGCAGCTGCGGTACCTGCTTCCGATCGTTCCGCTCCTTGCCATTGGGATTGCCGCCGCGTTCGAACGGCTCGGTGAAAGTATCGATGGCCTCAAACAGATCGGGCAATTATCATTCGCCGCGGCTGCGATCGCGGGCCTGCTCACGGGCACGGCCTGGTTCCTGCAGAAGGCGCCGCTCCGAGAGGTTCTCGGCGGGGAAAGCAAGGCGGAATACCTGTCGCGAAACCTTGACTATTATCCGTATTACCGCTGGTTAAATACGGAATCGGACGCCGGCCATCGGGTCTGGCTCATAAATATGCGGCGGGATACTTATAACCTCGAACGGCCGTATTTCTCAGACTATCTGTTCGAGGATTGGACGCTTCGGCGGTTGGTTTGGGAAACGAGAAGCACCGAGGAACTAAAAGCCAGAACGGCGGCGATGAATGTTCAATATGTTCTCGCCCGCCACGATTTTCTTTTTGATTACGACCGCTCGCCGATCGTTGACGACACGAAACCAAGGGCCGAGAACGAGGCGAAATTAAAGATGGCACGCGAGCTTTTGCTCGACCCGGCCCGAACGGTCAAGGCGGACGGGCGGTTCAGTTTGGTAAAGGTATTTTAGAAATGGCATTAACAAGTGCAGTAATGGAAACGCAATTTAATGAGAGCTTCAAAGCGAGGCTCGCGGCCGAGGACGATACGGCGATAAAAGCCTTGCGCGAACGAGCATTCGCGGCGTTTGTGGAAAAGGGCTTTCCCACGCAACAAGACGAGGACTGGAAGTACACGAACGTCGCGGCAATTGGCAAAGAGACGTGGCAGGCGGCCGCAGCGGGCATCGAACTTGACCGCGCGGACGCGGGCGTTCGTGCACATGGGTTGCTCGAGCGGTTCCGCTTCGACCGCAATGGTTTCACCGCATTGAACCTCGCGATGGCGGAGATCTCGGTGATCAAGATCGCCCGCGACACAGTGGTCGATGAACCGATCGTGCTGAGCTTTGCGGCGGCCGAGGGCACGGCGATCTTTCCGCATGTGGTGGTAATCGCCGAGTCCGGAAGCAAGGCGACCATCGTTGAGAGCTATGCTTCGGAGGCGAAGGGCTTTACGAACGCGGCGGTGCAGATACTGGTCGAGGACAACGCGACGCTCACTCACTATCGTGTACAGAAGGACGGGGCCGAGGCTTTCAATTATGGCGTGACGGAAGTCTCGCTCGGCAAGGGGACTTACGATTCGACCAACATCAATCTCGGCGGAGCGATATCACGACATGATATCGAGCTCAAGTTCACTGCCGAGGGCGGCGAGGCGTGGGTCGATGGACTTTATATGCTGGGCGGCGAGCAGCACCACGATACGCATTCGATGATCGATCACGCGGTGCCGAATTGTCTCTCGCACCAAAACTATAAGGGTGTGATGAATGATGCCTCGCGGGCCGTTTTTAATGGCAAAGTTTTCGTCCGTGAAAATGCGAGCGGCACCGATGCACAGCAATCGAACAAGAACCTTTTGCTCTCGAACGAGGCGAGGGTCGATACCAAACCGCAGCTTGAGATCTTTAACGACGACGTGAAGTGTTCGCACGGCGCGACGGTCGGCCAGCTTGAGGAAGAGGAGCTCTTTTATCTGCTGACCCGCGGCCTGCCCGAGCCGCTCGCACGGAACCTGCTGACCTACGGCTTTGCCGAAGAGGTTATAAACAAGATCAAGATCGAAGCGATCAAGAAGGACCTGGATGCAACCGTGCTGAACCGGCTCCATGCTGAGATCTAGGCTATTTTGCCTAAATGACCGATACGACATATTTGTCCTATGAAACCGAAAGAAATGAAGAGTTGGGACGTTGAAAAGGTTAGAAAAGATTTTCCGGTGCTGCAGCGGGAGGTGAACGGCAAGCCGCTGGTTTACCTTGATAACGCGGCATCGGCCCATGTGCCGCAGGTGGTCATCGATCGCGGATCGAAGTACCTGGCCGAGGAGCATTCGAATGTGCACCGCGGCGTTCATTACCTTTCGCAGCACGCGACCAATGCCTTTGAGGCGGCCCGCGAGAAGGTGAAGCGGTTCATCAATGCCCGCGAGTCGGCGGAGTGTATCTTCGTCCGGGGATGCACTGAAGGCGTCAACCTTGTCGCCTCGAGCTACGGCCGGCGATTCATCAATGAAGGCGATGAGATACTCGTCACGCAGATGGAGCATCACTCGAATATCGTCCCGTGGCAGGCCATCGCCGAGGAACGCGGCGCCCGAGTGCGGATGGTCCCGATCAACACCCGCGGCGAGATCATCATCGAGGAATACGAAGCGATGCTCAATGAGCGGACGCGGATGGTCGCCGTTTCGCACGTGTCGAACTCGCTCGGGACCGTTAACCCGGTGAAGGAAATGACGGCGACGGCGCACAAGTTTGGCGTGCCGGTCTGCGTTGATGCGGCCCAGAGCGTGCCGCATTTTCCGGTCGATGTTCAGGACCTTGATGCTGATTTCTTCGTCTTCTCGGGGCACAAGATGTTTGCCCCGACCGGCAGCGGAGTTGCCTACGGCAAACGCGAATGGCTCGACAAAATGCCGCCTTACCAGACGGGCGGTGGGATGATCCGGACCGTCAGTTTTGAAAAGACGACCTATGCCCCGATCCCTGAAAAGTTTGAGGCGGGCACGCCGGCGATCGCCGCGGCCATCGGGCTCGGAGCCGCGATAGACTACATAAACGGGCTCGATTTCAAGGCGGCCGCCGAGTACGAGCACTCGCTACTTGAATATGCGACCGAGCGGCTGGCGGATATCCCGGAGGTTACTATCATCGGAACGGCCGCCGAGAAGGCGAGCGTTTTGTCATTCACCATCGAAGGCATTCACCCGCATGACATCGGCACAATACTCGACCAGCAGGGTATCGCCATCCGCGCCGGCCACCACTGTGCCCAGCCGGTGATGAACTTCTTCGATGTGCCAGCAACCGCCCGTGCCTCATTCGCCTTTTACAACACCCGCGAAGAGGTCGACAAACTCGCGGACGCGATACAGAAGGTCATCGAGGTTTTTGCATAGTGGTCGCAGCCATTGAAACGATCGGAACAGTCATAGGAGAGAATCGCCTGCTCCTCGATGAAGGTCTTCCTGTGAGTGAAAACTCACGTGTGCGTGTGATCGTTTTTATAGAAGAAACCGGTAACAATGACATCGACGAAGCGGAGTGGCTTTACTCGGCCGCAAGGAATGAGTCATTAGCTTTTCTTGCTGGCGAGGAAAACGATATCTATACGCTCGAAGACGGCAGGCCTGTATGAGGATATAGATCGCACGATTTGGATAAGGGAATCCAAATGTGAGGACTGTCACAAATCACCGGCTCTGAATCGCGGATAATTGTCCTATGAAATCAGACCTCCAGATCGCTCAAAGTGCAAAACTTCGTCCTGTTATTGAGATCGCCGAGCAACTCGGGCTCGGGCCTGATGACATCGATCTTTACGGCAGCCCATATATTGGCAAGGTTCGCCTTGATGTGATCGAAAAGGTCAAGGACCGCCCGAACGCCAAATACATCGACATCTCGGCGATAACGCCGACGCCGCTCGGCGAGGGCAAATCGACCACCCTGATCGGCCTGGGCGAGGCGATGAAGCATCTCGGCAAGCGGTCCGTCATCACGCTCCGGCAGCCCTCGCAGGGGCCGACCTTTGGCATCAAGGGCGGAGCGGCGGGCGGCGGCTATGCACAGGTCGTCCCGATGGAGACGTTCAACCTGAACCTGACGGGCGACATCCACGCCGTGACGGCGGCCAACAATCTGCTCGCCGCGATGATCGACAACAAGCTGCTCCGCGGCAATCCGCTCAACATCAACCCGCACAGCATAACGTGGAAACGAGTCGTCGATACCAACGACCGAGCGCTTCGCAAGATCATCGTGGGCCTCGGCGGCCGGATGGAAGGCGGCATTCCGCGCGAGACCGGATTTGACATCACGGTCGCGTCGGAGGTGATGGCGATACTTGCCCTCACAACTTCGCTGCAGGATATGCGGAAACGCTTCGGCCGGATCGTCGTTGGACTGACGCACGACAAAAAGCCCGTAACGGCCGAGGAGATCGGGGCCGCCGGAGCGATGACCGTGCTGATGCGCGACGCCATTCGCCCGACGATAATGCAAACGCTCGAGAACACGCCCGCGCTTGTTCATGCCGGCCCATTCGCCAACGTCGCACACGGCAACAGCAGCATCCTCGCGGACATGATCGGCATCAAGACGGCCGATTACCTGATGACGGAGTCAGGCTTTGGGGCGGACATCGGTGCCGAGAAATTTTTCAACATCAAGTGCCGTTACTCGGGCCTGAAGCCGGATGCCGCGGTCATTGTCGCGACCATCCGAGCACTGAAATCGCACAGCGGCAAATACAGGATCGTCGCCGGCAAACCGCTGCCGCCCGAGATGCTTGAGAATAGCGTTGCGGACGTCGAGGCAGGTGCCGCAAATCTCCGAAAGCAGATTGAAAACGTTAAGCTCCACGGCGTTACGCCGGTCGTCGCGATCAACGCCTTTGAGACCGACCACCCGGAAGAGATCGAGGCCGTAAAACGGATCGCCATCGAAAGCGGTGCGCTCGGAGCGGCGGTTTCGACCCATTGGGCAGAGGGCGGCAAGGGTGCGATGGAACTCGCCGAGATGGTTGTCGCCGCGGCCGAGGCTCCAAGCGAATTTAAGTTTCTCTACGAACTCGACCAGCCGATAAAGACGAAGATCGAAACCATCGCAAAGAAGATCTACGGAGCCGAGGACGTCCGGTTCGAGCCCTTTGCCGAGCAGCAGATCGCAAGCTATGAGGCGAACGGCTTTGGCAATCTGCCGATCTGCATGGCGAAAACACATTTGAGTTTAAGCCACGATCCAACGCTCAAAGGAGCGCCGACCGGCTTCACTCTGCCGATCCGCGAGGTGCGGGCGAGCGTGGGGGCTGGGTTTATATACCCGATCTGCGGCGATATGCGGACCATGCCCGCCCTGCCCGAACACCCGGCCGCCGAACGCGTTGATATCGACGAGAACGGGAATGTTGTAGGATTGTTTTAGACGGTCGGTCGAGCATAATAGTGCGAGTCTGCTCGAACGCAGTTCGTGTTTGAGGTGTTTTAGTCTAATGCAGCAATTTGTCGTAGACTGCTCCGCTAACTTGATCGAGTCGTTACCTGTGGAGATCTTCTATAAAGAGATCTATTACAGTGCGGCGGCCTCAGGACTCTTTAGAAACGAGGATATTGCGGTTCGAATTAGGCCCTTTGAGTATTACGATGTTGGAAACAAGCGTAGAGACTTCATCCACGTTTTTGCACACTTAGTTAAAGAAATAACGACGGAGCAAAAGGCTGATCTCTCTCGGCGTATCGTAACGAAACTGCATGATCTCTTTCCAGAGGTGGAAGAGATCTCGATGAATGTTTACGAGATAGAGGAGGCTTCCCATTGCGATTTGAAGAGCCTCTTTTAATTCAGAATTTGGTAATTGAACCTGGAAATGTCAGAACTTAACGAGCTTTATCAGGAGACCATCCTGGAACACAACAAGAACCCGCGGAATTTCCGCGAGATCGACGATGCGGACAAGAAGGCGTTTGGGAACAATCCGCTCTGCGGTGACGCCCTGCAGGTCTTTGTGAAAATGGATGGCGACACGGTCGGCGACGTCGCATTCAAGGGGTCGGGCTGTGCCATCTCAAAGGCATCGGCCTCGATGATGACCCAGGCCGTGAAGGGAAAAACGCGTGACGAGGCCGACGAGCTTTTCGACGAGTTTCACAAAATGGTCACCGGCGAGATCGACATCGAGTCTGACGACACGCAACTTGGGAAGCTTCGCGTCTTCGCCGGCGTGCTCGAGTTTCCGGCCCGCGTGAAATGCGCCTCGCTTAGCTGGCACACCCTGAACGCCGCACTCCACGAAAAGGAAGAGATCTCGACCGAATAGCCCGGTCAACCAATGGACGAAGAGCGAAACTTAGCCCGGTACTGGTATCGCTATGCGGTGGTCTTTATCGCTGCCGCGGTTGCCATGACGGCCGTTCTCTGGGCGCTCGGGCGGGTTTGGTGGTGCGAGCTCGGCGACGGTGCGATCTACGTCAACGAAGCCTGGAACAGCAGCCACACCTCGCAGCATTTTTTCGACCCCTACACATTCACGCATATTCTCCACGGCGTCCTCTTTTTTTGGATCGCGGGCCTGCTGCTCCCAAAGATCGGCAGCTTCTGGCAATTCACGGTCGCGCTAATTGTCGAGGCCGGTTGGGAAGTGCTTGAGAACACAAACATCATCATCGAAAAATATCGCGAGAACACGGCATCGCTCGATTACTTTGGCGATTCGATCGCAAACTCCGTCGGCGACCTCGCCGCCTGTGCCGTTGGGTTCCTCATCGCACTAAAGTTCGGGATGTGGCGATCGCTGATATTCTTCCTCGCGGTCGAGGTCTTCCTGCTTATCTGGATCCGCGACAGCCTGCTGCTCAATATCCTGATGCTCGTCTATCCGCTCGATGGCGTGAAGAGCTGGCAGATGAGCGTCTGACCTTAACTCACCCTTAAATCTTCGGCAAAGGTTAACCAAAACTTACACAGCAACAAGATATTGTTGTCGGCTCTATTGACATACGCAAGACTTAGTGCGAGGTCAAGAGCCGGCTATGAGCGAAGCAATTTATCAAACATCGCCACGATCGGATTCCGTTACGTCGATCCTCCAACCAAAGTTTTGGAGTGCCTCGGCGTTCATCATAGTTCTGACGACCGCCTGGCTCGTCGGGTCCGGCGGTGAGGTCTGGGGCGAGACGAATCTTTACTGGCCGCTCTCGGCCGAGGTTTGGAGCAGGCAAAACTCGCAGCACCCGATCGACCCCTACACGCTGACGCACATGCTCCACGGGGTCTTGTGTTTTTGGCTGATAAAGCTCACGCTGCCACAGTTGCCGGTTCGCCGGCAATTTTTTTTGGCTGTACTTTTTGCGTGTGGGTGGGAAGTGGTCGAGAACTCGTCGTTTGTGATCGACCGTTACCGGATGGTCACGGCCTCGGCAGATTATGTCGGCGACGCGGTCGTCAATTCTTTCGTCGATATTCTGGCGTGTGGTGCGGGTTTCTTCTTCGCCCGGGCGTTTGGGTTCGGCACTTCGTTCGCCGTTTTCGTTGCCGTCGAGGTGCTGATGATCTTTTGGATCAAAGACAATCTTCTCCTGAATATCCTAATGATCCTCTATCCGCTCGATGGCGTTAAGAGCTGGCAGGTCGGCCTATAAGCCGGCTTTCCTAAGCACAAAGGCTGACTATCTCTCCCCGCGGGCAGCTTCGACCTGCGTCTCTATCGCAACGGCGAGCTTTCGCGAGCCCGGTTGGTCAAAGGTCTCAATCCAACGGAGCGATTCATCCAAAACCCTTAGTTGATATTCCCGCCAACCGGCCTGGCCCGCGACCGAGCCGATCTCGCCTGTGTAGTAGGCAACTCGCGGTGCCCGTACCTTCTCCGTCAGTTTCCGATCAACGGAAAGAAGCATTGTCGGGATGCCGCTTAGTTCGATCCCGCGGGCGAGTACGCCGAGCGTTTGGTGGCAGAGCGGCGAGGCCGGGATCAGCAGAGCCGCCTGCACCTGATAGCGGTGAAGCCGCTCGGCAAGCCGTGGGGCCATTTCATCAGCGACGCGGGCCGCGTTCGGGATCCATGGGCTGATGCTCCACCAGACCGGATTGAGGCTTCCGATGACGCTGTTCGCGTCGTATTCGTTCAGCCGGTCGATCGGTATCTGGGCATTGCGGTCGAGCTGGACCGCCTTCGGGTCGTAGCCCTTGGCCGCGTACCGCATGTCCTCGGCGGCCACTTCTTTCGGAAATTCACGAAATTCAAGGTCGCCGTCCTTTGCCTCAAGGTCGAAGGGCTCCATGCCCTCGATGTATGCCCCGGCCGAGGAGATCAGAGCAAGGTTCAGCATCGGCAGAGCCCGGCGAACCGGCACGAAAGGAGCCGCTTGATTCTCAACATACGTATAACCGCGGAGTTCTTCGTTGGGCGACCAGCGGGCGAACATCGATTCAAAAAAATCGGCGTTTTCAATGAGTTCCATATTTTCCTAGACCTTAAAGTCCTTGAGCGGATCGAAATCGACCACGTTGTCCTTCTTCTTCGCGCTAAATTTTCGGTTGGCGATGATAAAAAATACAATCAAGGCCGCGGCCATCGCCGCCATCAGTACCCAGACCGAATATTCGTGCATCTGGTTGAACTGCACGCGGAGCGGGTCATCCGCGGCGACCTGATCGATCGGCTTGCCCATCTCGTTGCGTAGCAGCATAAGCCACCAGCCGATGACGAACTGCCCGATCGCGGTCGCAACCGCGAGGACCAGCAGAACGATGCGTTCCGTCCAGAGCCAGAAGCGGTTGACCGTCGCCTGCCCGATCAGTGATGTTGCGAGCAGGATCAATGCGATCGCAAGTCCGCCGTAGTTGACTATCGCCAGTGTCCGGTTGACCATCGCACCGGCAAGCTCACGCTCCGGTAACACCGCGAAGGCGCTCTGGGCGACAAAGATGAAAAACACCGCCGCACCGAGCCATAGAGCGGTCAAAAGCAGGCGAATATCAGAGACGAACTTCATTCCATTAAACTAGCATAGCGAAACGGTATTATCTCGATTTTCCTTTGAAAGGGCAAAAGCCGTTCGCAGCTATCAGAAAAGCCTTTTCAGATTTTCGGCCGCCTTTAACCCGAGCAATTCGGCAGCCGAAACATCGCCGAAATGGCCGGCCGCTTTTTTGTAAAATGCCGTTCTCGCTCCGAGCCCGAGCGACTTGCCGGCGGCGTATTTCAAACCAAAGTCGCGGCCTCCCTCGGCATTTGCCGAGTGTTGGCGGTAAAGAACCGTCGGCTCGCTGATGTAGCCGATCTTGCCATGCTTTGCCGCGTTAACCGCGACCCAATGGTCGTGCATCATCTCAGGTAGTGCAAAGGGAAGCGAGGCACGGGCCGCGGCCCGATTGGCAAGGATCGTGCAGCCCGTTACGACGTTCTGTGCCAGCAGCCGTTTCCAATCCTGCGAGATCTCCGGCCGCAGCCGTTGATAATGCCAAAGCGAATCGTCGATGGTCTCAAGCCGATCATTCGTGACTTTGAGGTCGGTAAAAACAAGAATGGGGAATCCTATATCCGCCGAATTCTCAAGCTTCTTCAGGGCCGCAATCGACCGTTCGATCTTCTCCGGCAGCCAAATATCATCCTGATCGGCGAACATAAAATACTCGGCCTCGCTCGCTTCAAGCAAACGCATAAAAGAACGCCGCAGGCCGAGATTGCCATCGTCATCCCTGACCGGCGAGACGCGGTCGTCATCACGACAAAACTCCTCGATCATCGCAAGCGTCGCATCCGTTGAGCCGTCGTCGCGGATAACGAGCCGAAATTCGGCAAAGCTCTGATCGAGTATCGACCGGACCTGTTCGCCGAGGTACCGCTCGCCGTTAAACGTTGACATCAGTATGTCGATCATCCGCCGACAGGATATGCCAACAGGTTTCGGTTTCCCAAACTTTCGCGATACGATTCTCTTTTTTACCCTCGCTCGGTCATTTATGCGCATTGCGATACTCGGAACACGCGGCATCCCGGCAAACTATGGCGGCTTTGAGACATTTGCCGAGCAACTTGCTACCCGGCTCGTCGCCCGCGGCCACGAGGTGACCGTTTATTGCCGCTCGCACCACGTCCCGAAAGAGATGAAGGAGCATCGCGGCGTCCGGCTTGTCGTTCTGCCGACGCTCAAGCATAAATATCTAGATACGGTCGTGCACAGCTATCTTTCGGTGATGCACGCCATTTTTCAGCGGTTCGATGCGGTGCTGATCTGCAATGCCGCGAACGCTATTTTCATCCCAAAGCTCACTTGGACCGGAACGCCGGTCGCGATAAACGTTGACGGCCTCGAGCGGAAGCGGAAGAAGTGGAACAAGCTCGGCCAGCTTTACTATGCACTCGGCGAGCGGGCGTCGGTCTGGTTTGCGACCGAGGTCGTGACCGATGCGAAGGCGATCTACGATTACTACCTTGCCGAATACGGCGTCGATTCGACGATGATCGCTTACGGTGCCGACGTTGAGCGGAAGCTCGACGCCGAGGCGATCAGCGAGTTTGGCGTCGAGCCCGAGGATTACTTTCTCTACGTCTCGCGGCTTGAGCCCGAAAACAATGCGGCGATGGTGATCGAAGCATTTCGCCGAACGGAGACGAAGCGAAAACTTGTCATCGTCGGCGATGCGCCGTATGCCGAGGATTACAAAAAGCACCTTCGCGAACTCGCGGCGGACGACCCGCGGATCGTCTTCACCGGTTTCGTTTTTGGCAATGGCTACAAGTCGCTCCAGCAAAACGCCTACGTTTACATTCACGCCACCGAGGTCGGCGGAACGCACCCGGCGTTGATCGAGGCAATGGGCTACGGAAACTGTGTATTGGCATATTCGACGGTCGAGAATCTCGAGGTCGTTGGTGATGCGGCCCTGACGTACGAGACTGTCGAGGAACTTTCGCGGCTCATCGGCGAACTCGATGCGAATCCCGCAAAGGCCGCGGAGTACCGGGCAAAGGCGCAGCAACGCGTTGAGGCGGAATATAGCTGGGACTCGATCACCGACCGCTACGAAGCTCTCTTCGAAAAGCTCGTCGCTAGGAAATGATCAGCCGGATAAAAAAGGCTTTGCGGACCATTCGGCGGGAAGGTTTCTCGGCCGGTTATTCGGCATTTCTGCGGCAGATCGACAAGGGCCGCCGCGACCGCGAATACCGTGACTGGGCCGAGCGATACGACAAGCTCGACGATGCCGGCCGCGAACGGCTAAGTGCGATCGCCGCCGAGCTCGAAGATGCTCCGCTAATTTCGGTGCTGATGCCGGTCTATAACGTTGAAGAGCGTTTCCTCCGCGAGGCGATCGGCTCCGTCCGGGCACAGATCTACCAGAACTGGGAGCTTTGCATTGCCGACGATGCCTCGACCGAGCCGCACGTCCGCAAGGTGCTCGAAGAGCTTGCGGCCTCAGACGCACGCATACGCGTTACCTTTCGCGAGAAGAACGGCCACATCTCTGCCGCCTCGAACACCGCGCTTGAGATGGTCCGCGGCGATTTCACCGCACTAATGGACCACGACGACCTCCTCGCTGAAGACGCTCTATTGCAGGCGGCACGCGTCATTGCCTCGCGGCCGGAAGTGAATCTGATCTATAGCGACGAGGACAAGATCGACGCAAACGGCGTGCGGTTCCAGCCGATGTTCAAGCCGGATTGGAGCCCCGAGCTGATGCGTTCGCTCAATCTGATCACACACCTTTGCGTCTTTCGGACCGAGGTCCTGCCGGCGATCGGCGGCTTTCGCACGGGGTTTGAGGGCAGCCAGGACTACGACCTTTCGCTACGTTTTATCGACAGCATCTCGCCCGCGACCATCGTCCATATTCCGCATGTGCTTTACCATTGGCGGGCGATTCCCGGCTCGGTGGCTCTCGATAGCGGCGAGAAGACCTATGCCCACGAGCGTGCCCGCACCGCGCTGACCGAGCATTACCGCCGCAGCGGTATCGCGGCACGAGCCGTCCGCGGCCGCGGTGAGCTCCACCGGCCGGAGTTCCTTGGCGAGCCGCCGACGGTTTCGGTGATCCTCTGGGGCGACGGGCAGGCGGAGATCGAAGCAGGTTCCGTTCATGAGGTTCGCGAAAGCGCAAGCGATGTCGCCTCAATTGTCCGCGAAGCCAACGAAACCTCCGGCGATGTTCTGGTGTTTCTTCATCGCGATGCCGGCAAGCTTTCGTCGAACTTTTTTAGCGAGCTCGCTCATCGAGCGGCGATCAACGGCGTCGGAGCCGTAGGGCCGAAGTTGCACGACGAAGGTGGAAGGATCGCGAACGCCGGCTTTGCACTTGGGATAATGAATGGCATCGGCCGCCCGCACTTCGGCATGCGGCGGGATGACCTCGGGCCGTTCGTCGGGCTTGCCGCGGACCGCAACGTGCTTGCACTTTCGCTCGCGGCGATAGCGGTCAGCCGAAAGGCATTTGACGAGGCCGGCGGGCTTGACGAAAGTTTTGACGACGCCGTCGCGGCCGGCATCGACCTTTGCCTGCGGCTACACGAGGCGGGAAAGCGAAACGTCTGGACGCCCTGGGCCGAGGCGACATCTGCCGTTGCGTCGTATGAGATCGATGAAACCGCGATCAAGAAACTCCGTGCCCGATGGCAGAAGTATTTTGAACGCGATCCGTATTACAATCCGAACCTGACGGCCGAAGGCGAAGATCTGCGGTTTGCCGAGCCGCCGCGAGTATCGAGATATTGAAGAGATAAGAAGACGCTGAAAGAGGACCTGACGACAACCGAAACGCCCCGGAAAGTTCCGGCATTTGTGATGCCGCTCGTCATCGCGCTCATCGGTGCGGCCGATGCCGCCTTGGCCGGCGGAGCTCTTATCGCCGCATTCGTCGTCCGCGAGGGCTCGCCCGTGCTCTCGGAAACCGCATGGGCATGGTCGCAGGAGTTCGTGCCTTATGCAGGGATTTTCTGGTTTGCGATGTTCGTCCGCGTCGCGCTTCTCGCCTATGAGGGCGTTTATCGTTTTAAGGGTGCGTTCTCCTATTCGCGGGAGGCGGCAAAGGTCGTCAAGGCCGTCGCCGTCGGGTCGCTGCTGATCGTCGCCTGGGCGTTCCTTTTTCGCGGTGGCTATGCCTTTCGTGAGTTCTCGTATTCGAGGGCCGTTTTTCTGCTTGACTTCGCTATCGCCCTCGCGCTCTTTACCGCGTTCCATTTGCTAGTCCGCTGGGCACAGGCGAAAATCAGACGCCGCGGCGTGAATCTGCTGCCGACGCTGATCGTCGGAACGAACGCAGAGGCGGCGAATACGATCGCGGAACTCCGCGGCCGGCTCGGGCTCGGCTACCGGGTCGCCGGTGTGGTCGCGACCGAAGAAACGGCTGAAAGCGAGTTTGCCGGAGCTCCAATCGTCGGCGGCTTTGCTGAATTGCCCGACCTGATCCGCCGATACAACATTCAGGAAGTTATCATCACCGAGCCCTCGATCGGCAGCGAGCGGCTTTTTGATTCGATGATGGAGGTCGGCCGCGACCATCGTGTCGAGTTCCGTTTTGCACCGAAGCTCTTTGACCTGCTTCCGCAGAAAACGGCCGTCGAGCAGATCGGCGTTCTTCCGATGGTCCGGCTCTTTCGCGAACCGCTCTCAGATACCGGCAGGCTGGTCAAACGCGTATCGGACATCATTATCTCACTCGCCGCGATCGTCGTTCTCTCGCCGGTCCTCGCCTTCGTTGCGCTCGCCGTCCGGCGAAGCTCGAGCGGGCCGATATTCTTCCGGCAGGAACGCGTCGGGATGGACGGCCGCGTGTTTCTTTGCCTGAAGTTTCGGACGATGTATGCCGATTCTGATGAAGCGATCCACCGCGAGGCCTACCGCAAGAACATTTCCGGCGAGGCGGCGGGCGAGGGCGAGATCTACGGCAAGGTCGCCAACGACCCGCGGATCACACCCGCCGGCCGATGGATAAGACGCTGGAGCCTCGATGAACTCCCGCAGCTTTTCAACGTGGTCCGCGGCGAAATGAGCATCGTCGGGCCGCGGCCGCCGATCCCCTATGAGGTCGAGGAATACGATATCGCCCACCGCAAACGGCTCGATATGAAGCCGGGCATCACCGGGCTCTGGCAGGTCTCCGGCCGCAATCGGTTGACCTTTGAGGAAATGGTGGCGCTCGATATCTTCTACATCGAGAACTGGTCGGTCTGGCTCGACCTGAAGATAATATTCCTGACGCTGCCAGCGATTTTCCGCGGCGACGGCGAGCGAACCGAGCAATGAACATTGCCGACGCGATAAATTCTGCTACCGAAAAACTGCGAGCCGCTGGGACGCCCGAGCCCGCCCGCGACGCCAAGGTTCTGCTCGCGGAAACGCTCGGGCGGGAAAAGACGTTCTTGATCGCGTATCCCGAATTTGAGCTCTCGGTGGAAGATGCGGAGCGGTTTGCTCTTGCAATCGGACGCCGGGCCGGCCGCGAGCCGCTTCAGCATATTCTCGGGCGGCAGGAGTTTTACGGCCGCGATTTCCGTGTCTCGCGTGACGTGCTCATCCCTCGGCCGGAGACCGAAGCTCTTGTCGAACTCGCGGTAAAGTACCTCGCCGCCGTTTCCGAGCCCCGGTTTCTCGATATCGGCACAGGCTCCGGCTGCATCGCCGTTTCCATCGCCGCCGAGGTTCCTGCGGCAAGCGGCGTTGCGACCGACATCTCGCCCGAGGCTCTCGAACTTGCACGTGAAAATGCCGATAAGCACGGCGTCGGCGACCGAATTCAGTTCATCGAGGCAAGCCTTTTCGGACCGGCCGGCGACGAAGAATTCGACCTTATCGCGGCCAATCCGCCATATATTCCCGAGGTTGAACATCGCGGCCTCGAGCCCGAGGTTCGCGACTTCGAACCGCGAGTTGCTCTGACCGATGAAGGCGACGGGCTTGCCATCATTCGTGCGATCATCGAGGGCTCGCCGCGGTACTTGAAACCAGGCGGAAAGCTCCTGATCGAGATCGGATCTGGGCAATCCGGGGCCGTTGCGGCGATGATCGATCAAGCGGTTTGGCAGGCCTCGAACATTCACAAAGACCTTCAAGGCATTCCACGCGTTCTTGACGCGGACAAGCGAGCAGACGAAAGCCAAGAACTGTAACCCTTTTACTTGCCTTTTTTCACGACTTGTGATTAATATTAGGCAGTTCCTCAGACATAAGTTGCGGGCTTCGCGGCCTGTATTTCCGAAGCCTCAACTCTTGATCGAAGACCACACGTCGATCATGTTCGAGAGAGGCCTGACAGATCCTTACTTGGAGGTTACGAAGATGCTTTATGTACTCTTAGCGGTAGTTTCACTTTTGATCGCCGCCGGTTCGCTTTATCAGTACGTGCAAACGGCTAGCACGCTTTACATCGTCCTGACCTTTGTATTTCTTATTGCCGGGGTCGTTCTCGGTGCAGTTTATTTCTCGGGCCGCGTTAACAAGACCGAGGATATTCACATTACAGAATAGCGACCCGCGGGTTCGCACGGCGGATAAACCGGAATGGCAGGCGTTTTTTGTTCGCGCCTGCCATTTGAATTTTCAGCGGGTGCCAACGAGGTCGTTTCTGCGAGCTTGAGCGTGGAATGTTGACAAAAAGGTAAGGATTAGTAAACTTGTATATGAGACGTTTTTAATAAGCAATGCCAAAGATCGCCGACATACAGGAAACACCGAACCCAAACGCCGTAAAGTTCATTTTGAAGGAACCGGTCTCATACGGCACTTCGCATTCGTTCAAGAATGCCGAAGTGGCCAAGGACGACCAGTTTGCCGCCTCCATTTTCGAGGTCGGCAACGTCGTCTCGGTCTTTTACATGGACAAAATGGTGACGGTCGAAAAGACCGACGATGCCGAGTGGGACGAAATTCTTCCGGAGCTCGCGGTTCCGATCCGTGCGGCCGAACCGGTCGCGAATGGGAGCGGAAACGGCAGTGCCGCCAAGGCAGTTGGCGGTGCGATCGCGGCTGCTCTTGACGACGATCCCGTGATTCGCGAGATCGACGCTCTGCTTGATGACCGTATTCGGCCCTATCTCGCAAGCGATGGCGGCTGGCTTGAGATCATAGGGCTTGAGGAATCAACCCTCAAGATCCGCTATCAGGGAGCCTGCGGAAGCTGTCCGAGTTCGCTGACCGGCACGCTTATGGCGATCGAGAATATGATCCGCGAAGAGATCGACCCGAACATCGATGTTGTTGCCGTTTAGACCGGCCAAATCTCTCCCAAGTCATTTCGTTTCAATAATTTCTTGACATTTGTCGGTGACCTTCGCCATAATCCTCTTTGGGCGTCGGTTCACCGGGCAGCTGTCGTTCCAGCCTCAGATTACACCTTTCCGTACTTTCATCACTGCCTTTTAAGTGTTGTGGACCGCCCCTTTATTTGCTTTTGGAGGATCTTAAATAGTGACCAACGAAGAACTCGAACTTAGTCTCCGATCTGAATTCGAGAATTACTTGAAGGGCGTAGCCGCCTCAATGCGCCAGGATGTTGATGAATTTCAGCGAAATTTTGACGCGGAGTTCTCCAAGCACCGCGCCCAGATGGACGAGGCGATCAGGCTTCTAGCAGCGAAATTTGAGCAGCGCACTGAGGTTGACCTTGGCCTTTCTGAGTCGCTCGGCGAACATCTCCGGCTCGCCCGCGATGGCGGAGCAAGGCTCGCCGCCGAGGCATTCTCGGAAGCGGAAAAGCTCCGGACCGATACCGCCGTCGAAGACAAGTACTCCGATCTTCGTGATTCTATCCGCGACATTGGCGGCCAACTGACGCAGGCCGCGATCCTCCGTTCGCTGGTCGAGCACAGCCACCAGTTCGCTCCGCGTGGAGCATTTTTTATCGTTAAGAGCGGCACTTTCGTCTGCTGGAAGGCGTTCAATGAGCAAGGTGCGGTTTCCGAAGATACGTTTCAGAACGTTCGCGTTGCTGAGCACTCGGCAAGTCTGCTTAGCCGTGCTTCGGAGACGCTGGCAACGGCAGAAGGCGCTCACGGTGCGTATGCCGACGACGACCAGTTTCTTGAGCCGCTCGGCTTTGGCCGGCCGGACAGGATGTATGCCATTCCGCTCGTTGTCCGCGGTCGTGCGGTCGCCGTTCTTTATGTCGATTACGGCATCGAAGGCACGCGGATCAACCGCGAGGCACTCGAATCGCTTGTTTCGGTCGCAGCCTTAACGGTCGAGCTTCGTGCTGCCGTTCATCCGGCGGCGCATCAGGAAATTCATGAAACGCCGAGGGCCGAAGAGGCCGCTCCGGCTTATTCTGCTCCGGCCGAACCCGCGGCCTACGAAGCCCCCGTCGAATATCAGGCACCGGCTGCGGAGGAAGTGGCCGAAACGACGACGGCCTTTGCAGAGGATGCAGTTCAGACGGATTACGATCACGCTACCGAGCAGTATCAGATGCCGACGGTTGTTGAACACGTCGAGGAGTCCGATCCGGGATTCGCCTTCGCGACGCCGGTCGAGGTAGAAACGGTCGAGCCGATGGCCGAGGTCGAAGAGGCCGAATCGGTTTACGAGGTCGAGGAAACTCCGACATTTGCCGAATTCGTTCCGGAGACGCCGGTATCATTTGAGCCCGAGCCCGTCACAGAAACACCGGCGGCATTCGCCGATTATGCATTCGAACCGACCTCGCAGGCGACCGAACTGCCCGAGGTCGAAACGTTTGCTCCGGAGCAAAGTTTTGAGGCATCGCCTTCGGTAGCCGAAGAGATCGAACAGCCGCCCTTTGAGCCTGTAGTCGAAGCTCCGCCTGCGGTAGCCGAAGAGCCCGTTCTTACGCCGCCCTTAGGCGATGAAAGCCGACAGCGGCTTGACCGCAAGACGATAGACCTGCCGATCGACGTTCCCGAAGAGGAACGCGACCGGCACAACAAGGCCCGCCGATTCGCCCGGCTGCTTGTCTCCGAGATCAAGCTGTATAACGAGCAGAAGGTGCTCGAAGGCCGCGCGTCGAATGACCTTTATGACCGGCTTCGCGAGGCCATCGACCGCTCACGTGAGATGTACGAAAAGCGCGTTGACGATACCGTCAGCTCAAAGTTTGATTATTTTCACTACGAGCTGATCACCAACCTCGCCGAAGGCGACGAGGCCAAACTGGGCGAGAACTACGCCGTCGCCGCTTAGCAAAAATTCAATTGAACCAACCAACCGGCCGCGGACCTCTAAGCCTAAAAAGCTCAGAGCCCGCGGCCAAACTTTGTTCCGGTTTCTTGTTCTTCCTTTTTCGTGGTTCCTACTTCCGGCAGCCGAGATGCACGTCCCGGAAGCATGCTAAAGCTGGAACTCCGAACTTCGCAACTTTAGCCTTCCATATCATCCATATCTCTCAGATCTCACGGTTCGCCATTCAATTTGGCTTGAAGACCTAAGAGAATGGACAGCGGGAGGAAGTGAGCAGTGAGCAGTGAGCAGTAAGCGGTGAGAAAGCAGACCGAAGTCCGTCATTCTTAATAATTAGTAATCAGAAATTAGTAATTAGTAATTGAACGGAATGCCGAGATCGAGTGTGAAAATGCAAAAACCAAAGGCCCAAGACACAATCACAAAGACCAAATCCCAATGTCCATTTTTAACCAATTAACAATGGTCCGATTAACAATTGACAATGCGAAAGAATGCCAAAGATCCAAGCCCCAATCCCGGCAGCGTGTTCCAGATGTCCCATTCGTTCCATCTGTCCCATTTGTCCCAGGCGTTCCAGATGTCCCAATCGTTCCAGATGTCCCAGATGTCCCAGATGTTCGCGGTGTTTTCCCGAACGCGCGATGCCCACAAAAAACAGAACACCAAGAAATGCGGAATTCGGAAGTTGGAAGTTGGAATGTCGTGTCAGAGGCCCGCGCGTCAGCCAGGGCTCATCTTCGAATTCGGAATCTGGAATCTGGAATTACTAACGGCCTACTTCTTAAAATCAAAGACGATGTTGGCAAACGCCTTTACGCCGACGTCGAGCCGGCTGTCGTCTATGATGAAGTCCGGCGTGTGGTGCGGAGCGGCGTCCTTCGGGTCCTTGCCGGCCGGCATTCCGCCGACGGTGAAATAAAAGGCCGGAGTGTTCGTGTGAAAGAAAGAAAAGTCCTCGGCTCCCGTAACCCACTCGCCGAGCACGACGTTCTCTCGGCCGGCGGCTTTGTGGAGCGAGGGCACGAGCATTTCAACGAGCTCGGGCGTGTTGTAGGTGACCGGTGCCTTGCGGTCGATCTTGACCTCAACGGTAGCTCCCATGCTTTCGGCGATGCTGGTCGCGGTCCGGCGGATGCGTTCGTGCACATCGTTCTGCATGATGCTGTCGAGCGTGCGGATGGTTCCGGCCATGACGAGGTCTTCGGGAATTATGTTCTCGCGGACGCCGCCGCTGATACGTCCGACCGTGATAACGACCGGCGCCTTCGGCAAGTTCGATTGCCGAGCGACGATCATTTGCAGCCCCGTATAGATCTGTGTAGCGACGGCGATCGGGTCGATGCCCGCCCAAGGGTAAGCTCCGTGGGTCTGCTTGCCGCGGACCTTGATCTCGAACCAATCGCTGGCGGCCATGATCGAGCCCGGCTTGTATTTGATCGTCCCGACCGGCGTCTGCGAATTGATGTGGATGCCGAAGATGGCGTCGATCTTCGGGTTGTCCATCACGCCCTCTTTCACCATCAGCTCGGCTCCACCCTCTTCGCCGGCGGGCGGGCCTTCCTCGGCCGGTTGGAAGATGAAAACGACGGTGCCCTTGATCTTCTCACGCATTCCGGCGAGCACCTCGGCGGCACCCATCAGCATCGCGACGTGCGTATCATGGCCGCAGGCATGCATCACCCCGACGGTCTGGCCGTTATATTCGCCGGTCGCACGCGAGCGGTACGGCAGATCGTTGCGTTCGGTCACGGGAAGCGCGTCCATATCCGCCCGAAGTCCGATGACCGGCCCGGGCTGAGCCCCCTTGAGAATGCCGACGACTCCCGTCTTCGCCACGCCGGTTCTGACCTCGATCCCGAGCCGCCGCAGGTGGTCTTCAACGTATTTAGCCGTCTTGAACTCGCGGTTGCCGAGTTCCGGGTTCTGGTGAATGTGCCGCCGCCACTCGGTCACCTTCGGCATCAACTTCGCCGCCGCGGCATCGATCTCGCGGCTCATGTCGTTGGAAAACACGGGCGTGCAAAACGAGCCCACAATGACGATGGATACAAGAAGTTTTTTCATGAACGGTCTCCGAGCTGCAGGAAGTGCCCTTATTGTATTCGAACGACGGAAAATCGCAAATCGATCCGCTCAAGGCTTGGTGCTGAGCACGGCGGCGATTTCAACCAGAAGCCGCGAAAGCGGTTTGCCGAGGTCTTGTGGAACACTTGTATTTACCTGAACAGCGACGGCGATCTTGTGCTCGGGGAAATACATCATGTCGGTCATGTAGCCGGGAAAGAAACCGCTGTGGCCGTAGGTGAGGCCAGCGGGCGTCGGCCGAATGATCGAGCCGAGGCCATATTTTACGTTCGGCCCGAGCTTAGCCGGCACGCCATCTACCATCATCGGCACGAGCGAAGCGTCAAAAGCTTTGCCCTCATACATCAGCTTTGCCCAGCGGGCGAGGTCCTCGCCGGTCGAGGCCCAGCCGCCGCCGGTCCATTCAAGTTGCGGATTGACGATGAACTTGCCGTTCTCGATCATCCGGTTTTTCCCGCCGAAAGGATTGTTCGGCCCGGCGTAGCCTTGAACCACGTTCTTCAACTTCGGACCGTCCTGAGGGATCGTATTCGTAAGCTTGAGCGGCTTGATGAACCGCCGTTTGGCCTCGCCGTAAAAATCCTTGCCGGTCACGCGTTCAAGGATCATCCCGAGCACGATGTAGTTCGTATCCGAGTATTCCCAGCCTTGGCCGGCAGCGAATGGCGGCTTTTCGTCGAAAAGGTAAGCGAGCCTCTCTTCCGGCGTCCAAACCTTGTACGGATTAGCCGTGAGAAAGTCCGTAAATTCCTTCTTGAATTCGTAGCGGACCAACCCGCTCGTGTGGTTGAGGAGTTGGCGAACCGTGATGTCGCGTGCATTCGGCAGGCGGCCGAACCAGGGCTCCTTACCGAGATATTTCTCGATCTTTTCATCGAGGCCGAGCCTGCCGTCCTTCACAAGCTGCATAGCGAGGGCCGCGGCAAAGGTCTTGCCCGTACTGCCCGCCGGCATCCGGTCAGAGGCCCGCATCGCCCGCTTTGTTTCCCGGTCGGACATTCCGACAGCAAGCCCGAACGAAGTGCCGTCTGCGAGAACAACTCCAACTGTCGCTCCCGGGAACTTCCCCGCCGCATGCCACGCATCAAGCTTCGACTGCAGAACTTGCTTGACGTCGCCTGCCGGAACGGCGGCCTTTTGACCCGCTACAGAAAGCGAGACGATCGCAAGGGTAAGAGCGGCCGCGACAAAATTCCAAAGCGTCCGGTCCATCGTTATTTCTGTAGCCCCCATCTTTTAGGATCGGGCTTCATCGCTTTTTCCTTTTCCGTGCAGGCTCCGGGATCGATCGTCGATGCACCGTTAGCTATCTTCCAGACGCCGGCGATCTTTACGAGGTTGAATTGATTTACACCGCAATGAGAAAGCCTTTCGCCCACAAAGAACACATAGCGGCCATAGACCATCGCATAGTCGCCCTCGACCTCGACCTGCGGGGCATACATTTCTTCGCGAAGATTAGCTTCCTTGTTGGTAAACATCTTCGAGAAGGCTTCCCCGCTGATCACCTCGACCCGCGAACTTCCATCACGCATCTTTCGGATAGCGACAAGCTGATTCTCCGGCGTGCCGAGTGCGAGAATGCCAGCCGGGTTTGCCGCAGCCATCTCAGCAAAGAGCTTTTCGACGACCGCGAGCGGAGCTGCTTTCTCGGAAGGCATTTGAGCTACTGTTTGAAAAGCGAATACCGCAAAACAAAAAAAGAGCAAAGTAGTTTTCATAGTTTTTCACCGCGCTTGAAGTTCAATTCTCAATTGGATTCGGGGTTTCCGCCAATTCGGGCCGAAATGTCGCGTCAGAACCCTTTTACCCGGTTGCATTCAGATCTGTCGCTCGATTCCAAGCTGCTTCATCTTTGTGCTCAGAGTACTGTTACGCAGATTGAGCAGCTTCGCGGCCCGATTCTGCCGCCCGCCTGTCAATTCAAGTGCCGATCGGATCAGCTCTCGCTCGTAATGTGCGACCTTTTCGTAAAAATCGACTCCCTTTTCAGGGTCGATCTGGACGCGGTGACTCCCGCGTTCTTCAGTGAGGAGCGAACGCACAATGGTCTTCAAGCCCCTGAGGTTCGCGGAATTGATGTTTCGGCGCCGTATGCCGGCCACTCGGCTTGCCATATTCAAAACTCCTTCGAGGCAATCCTCGTTTTTGAGCGGAAAAGGCGTTTGCAGGCGAATAAAATTTCAATATTGCCGAATAGGTCCTGCCCTCGCCTATATCCCCGTCACGGCTACGCCATCGGGCACCTTGCCCGTCTCGACCCGGCCCGTGACCTCGCCGGTTTCAAGGTTGACCCTCAAAACTACATCGGGTTGCACTGCAGTTATAAATGCGGTCTTACCGTCCTTCGAAAACGCAACGCCGAGCGGCGTGCTTTCGAGCTTGATTCGCCGGACCTCTTTCCGAGAGGCAGCATCGACAAGAACGATCTCCTTCGTCTGCAATATCGTATTCAGCACGGTCTTACCATCGGGTGTGAACCGAACTCGGTAAGGCCGGCCGCCAAGCGGGAGTTTTGCAACCGACTTTGCTGTCGCGGTATCGATGATCTCGGCAGCGTTTTCTGCATTGAGCCCGATCCAAACCTCCTTTCCGTCGGGCGAGAGATCGATAGCTTCAGGCTGTTTTCCGACGGGGATCTGTGTGATGGTCGAGCCCGCGGGCGGGACGTTTTGAAATCGGAACATCGTAACTGTGTCCGACCCTATATTCGCCGTGTAAAAGGCCTTTTGGTCCGAGCTCCCGGCGATCATGTGCGAAGCGTTCTGTCCCGTGCCCATTATCCAGTCGACCTTGTTCGAAGCCGGATCATATCGGGCGATCGCCCTGTTTACTTCGGCAGTGAAATAGAGCTTACCGCCGATGAGCTGAATGCCGTGCGGCCGGAGCAGCGGGCCGAGGTCAACGCGGCGAAGTTCCATAGCAGACGCGATGTCGATTATCGAAAGAGTGTTTCCCGGGGTTTGAGCGCCATAGTTAGCGACAAACGCCGTTTTACCGTCATCAGAGATGACGACCTCATGCGGACCTTCGCCGACCGCGACCCTGCCGGTCACCTTCATCGTTGCGGGATCGACGATCGCCAGATCATTTTCGGTCTTATTGAGGACGACGACAGCGGGTTTCGCCTGTCCGAAGACATCGGCAACGCCAGAGAAACCGAAGGAGGCGATCAACAGGAAAAATGCGGCAATGTTTGCTCGTATTAGCATAGTTTCGACTCTGACTGATTTACGTAATGGGTCAGGTCAAGGTTTCACAGGTTGTGTCAGAACAGAAAAATGACCGTTTCACCGAAGCTCAGTTCAGGAAAACGGTCGATCGGAGTGTCACTTCTTTCCTGCTAAGGCTCGTCTTCAGTAAGCCTTTCCTCGAGCAAGCGGGTCGAGACGGTCAGGAAGTCGTGGGCGGTGATCATACCGACGAGTTTGCCGTTCTTGCAAACCGGAAGACAGCCGATGCCTCGCTCACGCATCAGGTAAAGAGCATCAAGCGTCGGCGTTTCGGGCGAGATGGTCAGAAGGTCACGCTTCATTACGTCCAGTACGACCATATCGTCCGCGGCTTTCGCACGGTTCGTCGCCAGCATCGAGATGAGGTCACGATGCGAGACAATACCGACGAGGTGGCCGTGGTCGTCCTCGACCGGAACATGGCGTACATGCCGCCACTCCATCAGGCTCGCAGCGAGGTCAAGCACGTCGCCGGGCCGCACAGTGAAAAGATCGCGGGACATGAACTGCTCAACCGTCCGAAAATTATCGATCCAATCAGATTTCTTCTCGATAGTGGCGAGCGGCCATTTATGTACCGGAATATTCGCCTCTTGATTCGTTATCATCGCGGCGACGAGTGTCCGCATCCGGATGTTCGTCTTGGCAGCACGGTCCATTTTCGCGAGAGAATCAAGAGTCCATCGGGCACCGTTGGAACCATGTTGAACGCGTTCCTCGAGCGTCCCAAGGTAACGGTCGATGTCTTCTGCTGCGATCTCCGCCATCTCGAGCCCCTTACGTGCGAGCGGGAGCAACTCGTCGAGGATAAGCTGAGGAGCGGAATACGATTCGCCGTCAAGCCAAGTGAGCTGCGAGCGGAGACCGTAGCGGGCAACGGTGAAAAAGTTCGTCTTTGCGTCGTCAAACTGCATACGCTCGCGGACGTCACCGTATTCCTGTGGAAGAGCTTTCATCAACCCCAGAAAGAACGCCGCGTTCGCGACCTCGTCAAGGACGGTCGGACCGGCCGGAAGATATCGCGCCTCTATCCGAAGGCTCGGACGGCCGTCCAGTATGCCGTAGCACGGGCGGTTCCATCGCCAAACAGTGCCATTGTGCATCCGCCACGCCTTGAGCTCGGGTATACCTCCGCGACGATAAGTTTCGAGCGAATTTTCATCGATCTCGCGGGTCAAAATGATGCGGAACCGAGCTACATCCTCGTGAAAGATCTCGGCGATCGAATCGTTGACCCAACTTCTTCCGAACGTGACCCGAGCGGGACGGCTGCGGCCCTGATGCACCGGGGAGCGTTCATCGACGGCGTGCTGAAAAAGTGCGAGCCGCGTCTCGTGCCAAAGCCTGTGGCCGAGCAGCACGGGCGAATTGACCGCTGCGGCAAGAACCGGTGCGGAGATGGCCTGGGCCCAATTATAAGAGTTGGCAAAGTCCTCAATGTTCGGCTGAAGATGTATCTGAAAGCTGGTGTTGCAAAACTCCAGAAACGTGTCCTGATGATGGAGCCTGATCTCATCGAGTCCCTTAATATGAACGACCCGCTCTTCGCCGTGAAGCGCGGTCAAAACCTTGTTGAGTTGGGCATATCGCGGTCCGGGCGTCAGGTTTCTTTCGACAAGGTCCGATTCTTGTATCGTCGGCAAGATGCCGCAAAGAACTACATCACCGCGGCGCTCGTTCATATGCAGTTTCACTGCGGCCAGTATCTCTGCGATCTCGATCTCGAGCTTGCGAAGGCAATCACCCTTGAAATCGAGCGGCGTCAGATTCGCTTCGAGATTGAATTGACCGATCTCGGTTGTGAGGCGTTCGTCGCCGGCCGCGGCTATCAATTGCGTCGAGTATGGCACGGGATGCATAGCCGAATCCACCAGGAACATCTCCTGCTCGGCACCGATGCGGCTAACGCCCGTCTCGAGTTTACCCGATCCAAGCATCTCCTCAAGCACGTGCAGATCCATAAGGACTGCCTTAGTAAACTCGCGGACGTGGGCGTCATTTGCATCGGTATGAACTGTGTGTTCTCCCATGGTCTCCCTCTATGCTCTTCGCACTGTTCAGCCTTCTTTCGTAAATGGACTGTTGATGTCGTGCCTCCGGCGGCTGACTGTCAAACTCTCGCCCGTCCAGCGGCGCTTCCTAAAACCCAAAAGGTGAAATACTTGCAACGGAAAGAACCGAGCGACCGTTGTATCAACACGCAAAACTTCGCGGTCCGCATCCGTCGGATGAACGCCGGGAAGAAGATGTATCAGGTCGCCGATCCGCATCCATCTAAGAACGGCAGAGAGCCAAAGCCAGAATGGCTTGATCCGCCTTCCGATAAAAAAGCCGTCCTCACCGAGCTTTTGATAAAGCGGCATAAGGATCAGTCCGCTTTCGCTCGCCCTGATATTTCCGGACAGATCGTCGGCAAGATACTCGCCCTTTCTTATCGGTTGAAAGTTTTCATAGCCTGGCCGCATCACGAAGCCGTCGTTTTCCGTGATCTCATGTCGATAGCGGATCTCCAGTATCTCCGGCCGGCCCGTGGCCTTTTTCACGACCTGCGCGTGATAATCCGCATCGGGAATATCACTCTTTTTGATGACGCCGGCCGCCTCGATTGCCAGCCAAATCAAAGATTCATGGCTATTTACGGTCGATTCGGCGTAATGTTGACCGCCTTCAAAACCCATTGTCACGGCTCCGATATTATTCAGGTATTCAAGCAGCGTTCCCTCAAGCTGTTCTTCGATACCGAGGATCATGGTCACGGGCAACTTTGTCGCAAAGTTACGGTTCCGCATCGTGTCGCCGACGGTCGCAAACGGCACGCCCTCGGCCGATGTCGAATGCAAATCAAGGGCAAACACCTCACCGCTCGCCGAGCTGAGTACAGGTACTATCGCTGCCAAAAGCTCCATTTGTTCGCGGTCTTCGGAAAACTGCGGTGGGAGCTGCGAGCCCAAATCGTTCCGCGTAACATTGGCGTCGGTCCAGTGGCGGTTGAGATCTTCGTCGATAAATCTGACCCCCTTTTGCAACGCTCGTGTGTTTCCGGCAAAAAGAAAGACTCGCCCGTGAAGCCGGTCCTCGAGCGGCGCAAGTTTCTCGGAGACTCGGCGAGCCGCACGAACTCCCGCGGTTTCATTGCCATGAATACCGCCAAAAACCATGAGCGTCGGGCCTTCGGATTCAGCCCCGAAAGATCCGATCAAATGCTCGCCCTCGGCGACAATTTCCGCTGTCTTGGTTATCGAGTCCACCGTTCTGCTATACTCCTCTGCAAATATCGAACCGCGAGAGTTATGACCGATTCCGACTTGCTGACCGGGACCGTAAAAGGCCCCGGCCAACTGCCTCAAGAATACACATTCATCACACGCGACAATAGCCGCGTTAGGATCGGCGAGTTCGTTTACTACGAGGCCGAGGCCGAATCAGAGACCCGCCGCATCATCGGAACCGTGAAAGCGAGGAAACTCATTCGCGGCCTGCCGGACGATTTTCTCTCGGAACCGGACATCCGGCCGGCCGAGGTCGCCGAGATTCTCGGTATCGACCCGAACCCGGAGGTTTATGAGATCACGGTCGAGACGATCGGTTACTTTAGCCATACGCTTGGCGACTTTGTAAATCCTCGCATACCGCCGAACCCTGGCGATGCCGTAAGGCTCGCTTCGGCTGAAACGCTTGCATCCGTATTAAGCCCCCGCCGCGAAGGTGAGGCCGGCTCGGCTCACATCGGTTCGCTCCTTACGCGTGATGCTGGCGAGGTGCCGATTGTCCTTTCCGTTAAAGATGTCGTCTCGACCCATCTCGCGATACTCGCATCGACGGGCTCGGGAAAGTCCTACACAGCGGGCGTTCTGGTCGAGGAGATGCTGCGGCCATACAACCGTGCGGCCGTGCTGATAGTTGACCCGCACGGCGAGTATCACACAATGGCGTCGATCCAGGGCGACGAGCAATTCGCAGGTGCGGACGGCTATCGGCCGGAAGTGAAGATCTTTACGCCCGAGCGCATCAAGGTCCGATTCTCATCGCTTACCGAAGGCGACATCCGGTACTTACTGCCCGATGGCACCTCGGACAAGATGCTCCACTTTCTACGGCAGGCATTTCGCTCGCTTCTGGAAAAGCTTCGGGCAGAGGGGCGAAAAGAATATCTTTACAACTACTTTGACCTTCGCGATGAGGTACAACGACAGCAATACGGCAAGGACGAACGCGATGCCGGCGACGGCGGCAACGTCTCATCGATACAGGGGCTTCTCTGGCGGCTCGACTCGCGGTTCGATCAGGTAGATAGCATTTTCCACCCTCACGAACACATCGAACTCGGCGACCTATACCGGCCGGGCCGCGTGACGATCCTTGACCTCTCGGACATTGAACAAAGCCTTCAACAGGTGATAGTTGGAACGCTTCTTCGCCGAGTAAACAAAGCCCGCGAGCAGACCGTTCGGGGACATGCGACGTCGGGTGAGAATTTCCTCGATTATCCGGTGTTCACTCTACTAGAGGAGGCACATCGATTTGCTCCGGCAGGTTCCAGCGTTGTCTCGACCAATGTGCTGAAACAGATCCTGAGCGAGGGGCGGAAGTTCGGCGTTGGAATCGGTCTTATAACCCAACGGCCGGGCAAGCTCGATCAGGACGTTCTTTCGCAGTGCATGACGCAAATCATCATGCGGATCGTAAATCCGATCGATCAGCAGACCATCGCTCAATCTGTCGAGGGCACGGGCCGGGCAATGCTGGCAGAACTTCCGGCGCTGACGAAAGGCCAGGCGATCATCTCAGGCGTTGGAATAAACACACCCGTGATGTGCCGCATCCGCCCGCGCTTGACGGCCCACGGCGGCGAGACCTTCGATGCCCCGGCACAATGGTTGAAATGGCACAACGAGGGCCGTGAGAAACGCGAGCAAGACGCAGCACCTTACTTAAAGCCCGGTTCAGACAAAAAGCCCGAAAAACTCGGAAAGATCCGAATTTAAAGCGACCTACCGTTCGCCAAGTCGGTAGAGTTCCTGCCCGTCGGGACCGGCTAGGTCCTTCCGAACAAGAAGCATGAGTTCAACGCCGGGCCGAAGCGGATATGACGCGTGGTAAACGTAACTTGCCGAATAGCGGCGAATGACCTCCGCGTCCTGCTCGCCCTTTTTCGCGACGATCATTTCCGCTGTTGGCGCATCAACAAACTTTCCGTGAAAGATCACTTTCGGATAGTCGCGAGCGTACCAGACGAGTGGCCAATAATCCGGCGAAACGACCTCGACCGCCGTCTCTTTCCCCTTGCCGCTCACCTCGGCGAACCGCTCGACGTCGTCGACCATATCCAGGAATTCACGCCGTGTGTGGGCGTAAACGTACGGCATTTTCTCATCGTCATACCTAACAAAATTTGCGTCGTAGGTTTGATAGGCAAGCACCGCGAATGACGCTCCGGTCATGACGACGGCGGCGACCCGCCCAAGCGACCCAAATGACCGGGCGATCTCATTCACCGCGTAGCCAGCGGCGATGCAAGCGGGCAAAAGAAACGAAAGTGCCAGCCACGGTGTCTTGTAAGGAATGATCGTGTAAGCAAGGAAAAGCCCGAGAGTCCAGAGCCCGGCGAACATCGCGAAGCGGTGGCGGGCCTTGAAAAAGGCGATCGCGGTCCCGACGGCCGAGAGAACAACGATCGGAGACTCGACCTTCATTCCCCAATTCAGGTATGCGAAAAGCCCGTTGTCGGTATGATCGCGGCTACCGGTCTTTGTCCAGATGGAATAAGCCTCAAAGGCTTTGCTAACGCCTTCCGGGTAGGTAAAGAACGACGAGAAAAAAAGGACAAATATGTATATAAATGCGAGAGCGGAGGCAATCAAGATAAGCCACAGGTCGATGCCCGAGCCGAGAGCCTCGCGAAAGTTTGCCCAATTGAGTTCGGGGTCGTCGAGTTCATCTTCGCCGCCGCTTGCCAACTTTTCCGCCAGTATTCGACGCCAAAGCCAAACGAAGAAGACTGCGATCAGCATCGTCCCGAGTGAGATGAATGCCGTCTCCTTGGTCGCGAAAAACAGTGCTGCTGAAGCTGACGCAATAAGGAGATAGATCGCCCGCCCTTCCCGCCAGACCATCAGCATTCGGATGACAAAACCGACCAAAACCACTTCAACCACAAAGACCGCAACGGCAATGTAAAAGAACCTATCGGGGTCGCCGGACGAGAGCGATGACGAGATGTTGAGCGTCGTCGGAAAGAACGAGACCAATAAAAGCAAAGCCATCCAGCCGATCGCAAACGGCCCGGCCTTTTGCCGCTCGATGAACGACGTGATAGAGAAAACGATCGCCAAGCTGAGGAATACGAAGAAGATTTCGTGGATAAAATATCGCGAGATGAAGACCATCCCCGGCGAGAGTGCCAGAAACGCGGCTGCGGCGAGTGCACCGACCCGCCCAATGTATCGCCGAAGAAAGAACGCAAGAACAACGATGAGGACGCCCCAAACCGCAACGCTCCAGCGGACCGTTACGGTATCAAGCCCGCCGAAAAGTTTCGTGAAGGCGAGCGAAATGTAATAGAGCGTCGGGCCGTGGTAATTCTCGGGATCGTATTTATAAACGCCATCACGAAAGAGGTTCGTCAGAAACCAACCGTTAACGCCCTCGTCATGATGAAAGGGCTTGAGAGCCAGCCAGTAGAAGCGTAGAAATGCGGCGAGGGCCGTCACGGCCGCGCAGCCAAGCAGCCATGTAACATCGGCCCCGAATCCGCCTTTTTCTTCACTGTTCGTTTCTTCGATAGACATTCGTTCAGCCAATTGGCTGCTATTCTACGACCTTGTAAACACGATACTGTCCAGATTCTGCGATGACCGAGTAGCGGGCGAAAAACTGCTCGTTCGGTGAGAGCGTGTTCCGCTCTTCGGGTGAAATGAGCACGTGCGTGATCCCGTGTGCTCTTATCAGTTCCTCGGCCTGCGCCCCCCCGCGATAGATCGCTTTGAGGTCCTCTTCGCGTGGCTTGTAGTCAATGCCGTGCGAGCCCAAATGCCCGGCGTATCGCATGAACGACGACCTGCCGCTAAGCACCACCGCAGAATTGTACGTCGGCGCGTTCAGCAGAACTGCATCCGGCCGCGTCGATGCGCGGATCCGATTTGCGACCGTAACGGCATCAGGCTCAAACACGCGGTAATTGATCTGGCCCGACAGAGTCCGCCACACATCGAGCCCGCCGCTCATTGTCAGAACAATAACCGCAACCGCAGCAACGGCCTTCCAGCTTGATGAACGCCGCCAGAGCCAGGCGATCGCAAGAGCGACAAATGGCAGCGACATCCCGTACCAATAGATCAGGATCTTGATATTGTCCCACTCCCACGGTGCGAACTTGAATACATTCGAGACAACAAAAAGAACCGCGAAGGGAACGTAGAATAGCAGAAGCGTCGGGCTTGCCTTGATCGCAACCGCATCGGCCTCGCGTTCGGCCTTCGTTGCCTTTTTCTTCTCCTTAGCCTTTTCCCTCACGGGCCGAGCGGCGGTCCAAACTAGATAAATTCCCGTCGCCAACAAAGGAAAGATCAGCCCCGTATTCTTGAGCCAGAACCACAGAAAATAGTCGTCCCGCTTGTCCCAGCCGAAGTGGAAACCGATGAACTCGCTGGTCCGCGTCGCACTCCCGGTCATCGACCAAGCAAGAAGCGGGATCGCGATGACCGCAGTCCCAAATGCAAATGCCAGAAGTTCCCGCCAGCGACCCGGCCCGAATCCAAGGGCAAAGAGTCCGACAACAAAAAGCACGGCCAAGCTGTGAACGTGAATAAGCGGGAGCGTTCCCACGGTAAGTCCTACCAAGACGTAAGGCAAAAGCTGCGTGTACGAGACCTTCAAACCGTCGGACTCTTGGGCGTTCTCGGTTTGAGCAAAGGCCCGCCATATCGCTCCGATAGCGATCAACGCGATCGGCATTCCGAGCAAGAGGCTGCGCTGTGTCAGGAAAAGTGTCGTCAGCGAATTTCCCCATCGGAATTGATCGCCGATGGTGTAGTCTTTCGGCAGATTCCACAAGAGCTCAAAAAGGCCCTTCGTTTGCCCAAAATAGTCGCCGAAGAAAACGACAAAACCCATTCCGCCGCTCAGGAAAAGCAAGACCGGAGCGAGCTTAGCGGCGAACGTGTCACCGACCAGCTTCAAAACAAGCCGCTCGAGCACGACGAGGAGCGAGAATGCCCACGCAACATTCTGGATCAGCATCGCTTCGCGGAGCCCGACGCCAAGCTTCATGAACATCGCCGTGATCAGGTCGGCAATGAATGGATATGTGAACTTAACGCCCGCAAAGTTTGGGTTGTCCGGCGGGAAGCTCGCTCCCTCCGTAAAGGCATAGATCGCCCCGAGGTGAAACGGCAGGTCGCCAAGGTTGTTTGATCCACCGGTAAAGATGCCCTGCTCGTTGATGATGATCGCCCGGTCGAAAAAGAGGATCAGCAGGCCCAGAAAAAACGCGTAATAAAAGAACCGCAAAAACTTAACCCCGGTCGCACCTTGTAGCTTTCCGCGGGCAAGAACTCGGTCGCGGTCGAAGGCTTTCCGACGGCTCTCGTCAAGCAGCAGAAGAAGGGGCAACAGAGTTATCGCGAGAGCCGCAGCCGCGACCGCGGGCGTTATCGCGAAGGCAAAACCGAGCACGAATCCGGAAAGCCCGAAGACCGCCGAGCCTATCACGCACCCCGCCGCGAGCCGCCAAAGTAATGGCTCTTCGTCCTCGATCAGATAGGTGACGGCCGCACCGCCGATGGCGATCAGGATAAGAATTATCAGTCCAAGTATCATCTACAATGCTCGCAGAAACTGTAGATTAAAGTAACCGATTATTCTTTCGTGGTAAAACTTGCCGCCAACGCATCAAATGCGGCTAGAAACTGCCATCGATTTCCTCTATAATTCCTCAACATTTGATAAGTAATCTCAATGGCTTTGTGAGGCTTTGAATTTATGTCGCGATCACTACCCGCTGTGCTTCTCTTTACACTCTTTGCGGTCGTCCCATTGACGCCGGCACAGGACTCACCATTTAGTCGGCTGGAGATCATTAATACGTTGTCAAGACCACCGGCAGCCGAGCCACCGGCCGAGCTTCATCTGATCCGCGGCGTCCGCTCTCTCGGCGGAGCCACGGCGATCGTCCACACAGACAAAGCCGTGCTTCGCACCGACGACGGCGGCAAGAACTGGCAGGTTTTGCCGCTTAGGCTAAGCAGCTCGGAGCGGGTCGCTTCAGTAAGCTTCGATTCAGGAAAACTTTTGGCGGTCGTTGAGAACGGGGTTCAAGTTTCGCTTGCGGCTTCAGCGGATGGCGGCGGCACGTGGTCGAAGTCCAAGATTTCCCTTCCGCGTTTTGAAGATATCGAAGCTGCTCCAGCCACAGGCAAACTCACATTTGCGGGATCATTAATGACGCTCCGCTTTCGGCTGCAAACGTCTTCTAACTTCATCGGAATGGCTGAGTACCGTTCGGCGGATAGCGGCAGCACATGGGAACTGACCAGCCGCGAGATAGACCTACGCCTTGAGGACAAACCCGATGGAGCTATCAGTGATGGGCCGTGGACGCTTGAGAACGTCGGCGAGTGTCTGGGATTCAAGACCGGCTGTTATCAGCGGTCGGTGCTAAAGTTTGCCGGCTCCGATGCGATGCCCGCCGAGTTGATGGTACAGACGGAGACGGCCAGAGAAAAGGCGCATGAGGAAGCCCTCGAAGCGCCTCGCTTCGCTGCACCGACCGGCGGACCGAATCGCATTAGCCTCAATCGCGGTTTTGATAAGTGCACGGCCGGCACCGTCCAGCAGATGCAGGCGTGGTGGGACACGTCGTGGTTTCACGATGCAAACATCTACATGAGCGGCCGCAACCGTGGGTGTACTCAGGCTCAACTGTCCGCTGCATGGGTCCAGCAAGTAAAGGCGATGGGCTGGGGAATTATCCCGACCATCGTCGGCTACCAGTCTCCGTGCATTGCAAGTACCACGTTCAACCGTGCGAGGTTTAGCATTGACCCGGCGGTCGCCGAAACCCAAGGGCGTGAGGAAGCCGGCATTGCGGTGACCGACGCAGGCAATCTCGGACTCGGGCTGGGCACGATCCTCTACTACGATATGGAACGCTACGACGAGACCGCCCAAACGCCGGGCTGCCGCATCGCCACGACCGCGTTTCTCAAGGGCTGGACGGACCGCGTCCGCGAGCTCGGATATGAATCCGGCACTTACGGCTCGCCCAAAAATGCACAGGAAGACTGGGTAAACCTGCCGCCGGCGAGCAAGATGCACGCGATCTGGATGGCACGCTGGGACAACGTGATGAGCGTCTGGACCTACATCTCATTCCCGACGTTTCCGACCAACGAATGGGCGAACAATCAGCGGATCAAGCAATGGCAGGCTCCGCACGACGAGACCTGGGGCGGGGTCACCTTTAACATTGATGGCAATATCTCTGACGCACCCGTTTTTGGCAATGCGATCCCGCGGAACCAGAACGCAGACTTCGATGGCGACGGCAAAACTGACATAAGCGTCTATCGGCCAGAGGGCGGCATCTGGTACGTGCTGCGAAGCTCGAACTCGACATTTACGGCGACCTCTTTCGGCGTCGAGACCGACATTCTGGCGCCCGGCGATTTTGACGGCGACGGCCGCACCGACTATGCCATCTTCCGCCCGGCGGACGGCACTTGGCATTTTCTGTTGAAGGGTTTGAACTATTCGACTCGCCAATTCGGCTCGGCGGGCGACATTCCGGTTGCGGGCGACTTTAATGGCGACGGCAAGACGGATATCGCGGTTTTCCGGCCCTCGAATGGCGTTTGGTACATCGCAAATAGCGACAGCCGCGGGACGTTCACCTTTGTCCAGTTTGGAGCGGTCGGCGACAAGCCTGTTCCGGCGGATTACGATGGCGACGGCAAGACAGACATCGCCGTTTACCGACCGGAAGGCGGCGTGTGGTATGTGCTGAAAAGTTCGGACGGCAGCTTTACGGCGACCTCGTTCGGCATCGAAACGGACCTGCCGGCACAGGGCGATTTTGACGCTGATGGCAAGGCCGACTTCGCGGTCTATCGGTCGGCGGACGGGCTTTGGTATATGCTACGGACGACCGAGGGATTTGGCGCGCTTCAATTTGGAGTAGATGGCGATGTGCCCTCGACCGGCGACTACGACGGCGACGGCCGAGCGGACCTTGCGGTCTTTCGCCCTTCGACCGGTGTTTGGTATTTGCAGAGAAGCCAGCAGGGATTTTATGCGGCCCAGTTCGGTGTTGCGACCGACCGCTCTATTCCAAACGCCTATCTGCCAGCACCGTAGTTGGACGGAGTGTGGACACTCTTGTCCGCATCGCCGGTTCCTCCGGCGAGACTTTCGTTCGCGTCGAAGCGACGCTCATGCGGACAAGAGTGTCCGCGCTCCTATTTTGACCGTATCTTTACGGCCCTTTCTATCAGGTCGGCGTTTTCAAGTATTTTGAGACGCAGGTCGCGGTCGAGCGATGGATTATCGGCGAGGAATTTGTTGATCGTCGCGAGTGCCTCTTCGCTTCGTTGGCCGCCGATGAAGGCGCCGAGCCAGCCGTTGACGAAGAATATCTTGCGATTGCGTTTGTGGTTGGGCAGTTCCTGCAAAGCCTTTTGCAGATACGGCAGCGTCAGCTCCGAATGCCGTATCGAGTTCCATGGCCCGAACGCTGCCTCTATCCAGCTCTCCGATATTTCTTTGTTCTCGGTAAAATCCTTCCAGTATTTTGCCTTGTTCTCCGCCGTCGCAATGCCCGCCCTTGCCGCGTAGGCATAGCGCTTTGCGTCGTCGCTGATTTCTGTTTTCTCGAGCTCAGCCAAAAGCTTCGGCGCATCCGGATCGCCGAGGATGAGAAGCCGCGTCACGATGTCGAACTTGTCCTTCGTCTTCAGCGGAATCGCGGGGACCGCCGGCGTCCCGCCGTCCTTCTGGCTCCCCTCCTTACGAAGGAGGGGTGTCGGCGCTTCGCCGACGGGGTGGTTCTCGCCCGTTACGTTGGCGGGCCGGTTCGCTGGCTTAACAGACTGGCCGCCCGCTGACGCAGGCGGTTCTGACAACATCGCTTTCAACACGCCCCGAGCTCTTTCGCTCGAAGCGATATTTAGGAACGCCCGGTAGTACGTGATCCGCTGCCCGAGCGTTTCGGCGTTTTGCATACGCTCGATCAGCATTTCCTCGACGCGGGCCCGCAGGTCGGAACCCGCTGCGTCAGCGGTGGGCCGGTTCGGTGATCTACCAGACTGGCCGCCCCCTGATGGAGGCGGTTCTGACATGTAATAATTCACCGCCGTTCCGACGCGGCTGAGCAGCAACGCGGTCGTGGACTCGTCTTCCTGGCTCCCCTCCTTACGAAGGAGGGGGGTCGCCGCTTCGGCGACGGGGTGGTTCTCTCTTCGCGTTGACGACAGAATCTTTACCACCAACTCCACATATTCCCGCGGGTCGAGTTCACCTTCGCGGACGCTGTCCCACAGCGCACCCCACATCATCGACCGCAGGAACGGATCCTTCTCGTTCTGGATATTTTTGAGAACATACTCGCGGCTCTTCTCATCAAGCAGGAAAATGCCGTAGCCGTAGTCGCCATGGTTAGGAAATACAAAGTTCGGAGCACTCCGAAAAGTTGGCAGCACGTTGAAATCTGATCCGACCGGTGGATCTCGCAGTAAAACACGCCGATAAGCCTGCTCGCCCAGATGCTGACGCTCTACCCGCCCTAACACTTCTACCTTCTGCCACCAGTAGTCTTGGTTCGTCATAGGCGACTGATCGATTCTCGCGTAGGCCGTCTTCGGCGATGCGTCCAATATCGTTCGGTAAAGCGGAATCCCTTTCTGATTGATCCAGACTTTAGCCCACCAATTCAGTCGCTGCTCACTCGCCCCCTCAAACTCCTTCACCAAATCCTCCCAGCCCGCATTCCCAAACTCATGCTTCTTCAAGAACGCACGTACGGCGGTTTGGAACTTGTCCTCGCCGAGGTAGAACTCGGCTTGGCGGAGGAACGCCGGGGCTTTGTTGTAGACGATGTTGCCGTAGGCGGATTTGGCGGCGGAGAGGTTCGGTATCTCTTGATAGATCGGCGTTGTGCCCTTGGTCGAATCGGTCTGGTAGGCGGCCTGTTTGACGCGTTCGTAGAAGACCTTCCACGCCATCATCTCCGGCATGATCCGCTCCATCGCCTTGTACGCCGTAAAGGTCGCAAAGCCCTCTTTCAGCCATAGGTCGTCGAACCAACGCATCGTCACCGTGTCGCCAAACCACTGGTGCGACGCCTCGTGAAAGATCAACAATGCCCGCGAGATGTGGTCGTTCTTCGTCGGCTCCTGCGGGAAAATGATCGCGGATTCCCGCAAAAACGTCGCCCCCGCATGCTCCATCCCGCCAAACGGAAACTCCGGTATCAAAACCAGATCGTACTTAGGAAACGGGAACTTGTAATCGAAATACTCCTCGAAATATTTGATAGCCTCACGGTTAAGGCGGAAGACCTCAGCAGCATGCGGCTTGAATTTCTCAGCCTGCGACTTGCGGACGTAAATACTCGACGCAATTGGAGCCGTCGTCGAGCGCCCGACGATGACTTCCAAACGAGAGAACGGATTCGGATCCTCAACTTTCTCAAACGGCCCCGCCGCGAACGCGAAGACGTAGGTGCTGATGGGTTGCGTTTCGTCAAACATCTGACCACAAGCGGCTATGAGCCTCGCCTGGTCGGGCCTTTCTCCTGGGAGGGGAAGGGCTTGGATACATCGTGAATCGAGAAATGCAGGGATTTTTGTTGAGTTAGAAACTGTAGTCCAATCGCCAGGTGAACTTACCGTAAGACTAAACTTCGCTTTAATATCCGGCTGGTCAAATACCGGGAATGCCGTGCTCGCGTCGCTTGGGACGAAGAGCGAGTAGATATACTCCGACCCGTCCTCTTTATCCACATACCGCGTTATCGCCGACCCGCTCGTCAATATCGGAGAAGTGAAATCGAGCTTGATGACGTTTTCGCCGGGTTTTCCATATCGAAACACCAAATGCTCGTTGCTTTCATAGACAGCTTCCAGGCCACCAAACCTCTCTAGCAGTTCCTTGTCTTCCTTCGACGGCGACACTTTTTCGTCAGGTGAAACGAGAGAGTGGCCGTTCATCGAAATCGACGTAATTTTTGAGAATTCTTCTTTTCCCTTTATCTTTCGCCAGTCGAGAATTATAGGTATGTCAGAACGCACACGCCTTCCCCGCCGTGTGAATGCCGGTCCCGCAGACTGGCCGCCCGCTGACGCAGGCGGTACTGACACGTTCACGCGAATCTCGATCGTCCCTTTCAGCACCGGCGACATTTTCTCCAGCGTCAGGTTCAGCTTGTAGCGGACGTCCGAGTAGCGCGCGGCGCGCCACTTTGCCAGCTCGAGTGGAACTCCGGGCTCGATCGGCGGGAGCGATGCGGATTGCGAAAAAGCGGTCATCGTCATCAAAAGCAAGGTCAGGATCAAATACTTTGTCATAGCTGCTTTCCTCGGGGGAACAAGGCCGAAAGGCTCGATGATAGAACTATATATTAGTGCCGCCCGCGGTCCGAAGCGTTGCTTTGCCCGCCCGCCGGTTGGCTTAAGCCGCCCACGAAATGTAATATCTAGAGTTTTGGTCAATCTGACCCTATAAACGCTATGCTACAGGCCGGAATAGTTGGGCTGCCCAACGTAGGAAAATCAACGCTCTTCAACGCCCTTACCGCACAGGAAGCGGCGCTTGCGGCAAATTACCCTTTCGCGACCATCGAACCGAACGTCGGCGTCGTCGCCGTTCCCGATGAAAGGCTAGCCGTGCTCGAAAAGCTGAACAAAGCCCAAAAGGTCGTGCCCGCGACGGTCGAGTTCGTCGATATCGCCGGGCTCGTCCGCGGTGCGTCAAAGGGCGAAGGGCTCGGCAACCAGTTCCTCGCGAATATCCGCGAAACGCACGCTGTGATCCAGGTGGTCCGCTGTTTTGAGGACGAGAATATCGTCCATGTCGAAGGCTCGGTCGATCCGATCCGCGACATCGAAACGATACAGATCGAACTCGCACTTGCCGATCTCACCTCGCTCGAAAAGCGACGCGACAAAGCCGGCCGCGGAGCGAAGTCCGGCGATAAAGACGCCAAACGCGAGATAGAGATAATCGAGAAAATAATGCCGGTGCTCGAAGAAGGAAAGCCGGTGCGGTCCGCTCCGCTTTCCGAGGACGAACGCGAGATCGTGCGGAAATGGTTTTTGCTGACGAGTAAGCCGACCATCTACGCCGCCAATGTTGACGAAGCGACGCTCGCGGATCCGTCATCGAACCCGCACGTCCAAAAGGTGATAGAGCATGCAAAGGCAGAAAGTGCCGACGTTGTCCCGATCTGTGCCAAACTCGAGGCGGAGCTCGTCGCACTCGACGCGGCGGACCGTGCCGACTATCTGAAAGACCTCGGCCTGGCTTCTAGTGGCGTCGATGACCTCATTAAGGCCGCGTATCATATGCTCGGGCTGATGAGTTTCCTGACCGCCGGTGAAAAGGAAGTTCGGGCATGGACCATCCCGATCGGCACGAAGGCCCCGCAGGCAGCCGGCGAGATTCACACCGACATCGAACGCGGCTTCATCCGCGCCGAGATCATCGGCTACGAAGACCTCGTCGCCTGCGGCAGCCGCAAGGCCGCCAGCGAAAAAGGCCTCGCCCGGCTCGAAGGCAAAGACTACATCATGCAAGAAGGCGACGTAGTCGATTTCCGGTTCAACGTTTAGTAGTAGATATTGATCAATGTTCCGCGTAATCTGCGCTATCTCTATCCTCTTCCTTTTGCCGTTGACCGCGTTTGCGCAAGACGGCAACACGCTGCAAATTACGGTCAAGGCTCACGAAGGCGGCGAGCCCATTCCTAACGCAACAGTCTCGGTCAAGGGCACAACCATTTCCGTGACAACGTCTGCCGAGGGGCGTGCGGTCCTTTCCGGCATCGTGGATGGCCCGCAGACCATTGTTATTAGTTCTGCCGGCTTTCAGGCAAAAGAGATTAGGCTCGTATTTCCGCTAAACGATAACACCGAAAAGGAGATCGAGCTCGATCCGCTGGAAGAATTGGCCGAGGTCACCATCGAATCAACCCGCTCCGGTCGGACGATCGAGGCCGAACCGACGCGCGTTGAAGCGATCGACGAAGAAGAGATCGAAGAAAAGATCAACATGCGGCCGGCAAATGTTTCGATGGTGCTGAACGAAAGCACCGGGATAAAGGTCCAGCAGACCTCCGCCACATCCGCAACACAGAGCATTCGCATTCAGGGCCTCGATGGGCGTTACACGCAGATGTTGAAGGACGGATTCCAGTCATTCGGCGGATTTGCCGGGAGCCAATCGCTGCTCGAGATACCGCCGCTGGATCTGAGGCAGGTTGAGATAATCAAGGGCCCGGCGGCAACCTTTTACGGCGAAGGCGCGATCGCCGGTGTCGTTAACTTCATCAGCAAATCGCCCGGCGAGGAGGCTGAGTCCACGCTCCTGCTTAACCAGACATCCGCACTCGGATCCGACGCTTCGCTTTTCACTACCCGAAAACTCGGGCGGTTCGGCTACACATTCCTCGGGCAGTTCAATTATCAGAATGAGTATGACGTAGATAAAGATGGCTTCAGCGATCTGCCGCGGACATACTCTTTTGCAATTTCGCCGCGGGCCTTTTTCTACATCGACGAGAAAACGCAGTTAACGATAGGAAATTCGACCACCTACCAGAACCGAAAGGGCGGCGACATGAGTGTCATCCGAGGTAACAGCAGCCCGCAGAACATCTATTTTGAGAAAAATGTCTCAGTTCGAAATGTCACGACTGCGAACTTTACTCGAGAACTAGCCAAAGGACGCCGCTTCGTCGCAAAGCAGAGCATCGCTTTTTTCGATCGGGATCTGAAAACGCCGGGCTACAACTTTGCCGGCACGCAGTTGAATTCCTACACGGACATCGCCTTCTTTGCTCCGGTCAAAAACCACGCACTCGTCTTCGGTTTTACGGCCGCTTTTGACCGATTCGATGAGGCAAACGCCCTGCCGGACGCGGCCGAGCGGGATGAGCTACGAGCTTCCTTCGGTGGATTTGTCCAGGACACGGTGGACATCACCGACCGGCTTTCGATCGAGGCAGGAATTCGCGTTGACGGCACTCGTGATCATGGCGCCTTTGCATTGCCGCGCGTCTCTCTGCTTTATCGGTTCACGGAGAATTTGACGAGTCGTGTAGGGTTCGGTCTCGGCTATAAGACCCCGACCATCTTCACGGAAGATTCTGAAACGCTCCTTTTCCGCGGCGTGCTTCCGATCGAGGATGGGCTGAAAGCAGAGCGTAGCCGTGGCGGGACGTTTGATCTCAATTATCGGGCGACAATCGCAGACAGTATCGGGCTCTCGCTCAACCAAATGTTCTTCTACACGCAGATCACCGATCCACTCGTACTCGAAGAGCGGAAATCTGGAGAATTTGCTTACGCGAATGCGAACAGCTCAGTGATCAGCCGTGGCTTTGAGACGAACTTGCGAGCCGATTACAACATCGCAAAGCTCTTCATTGGTTACACCTACACCGACGCTAAGGCCGGTTATCTTCCGGGCAATCGCATCCTGCCGCTAACACCGAAGAGCAAGATCAATTCTTCCCTTATCTTCGAGGAACACGATAGCTTCAAGGCCGGCATCGAGGCCCACTTTACGGGACGCCAAACGCTCTCGGACCGCACATCAGCCCGCTCCTACACAGTTGTCGGAATATTCGGCGAAAAGATCTTCAAGAACTTCAGCCTCTTCATCAACGCCGAGAACATCACCGACGTAAGACAAAGCCGCTACAGCCAAGTTGTGTTTCCGCCCTTCACTGCTCCGACCTTCGCGGAGGTCTATACGCACCTTGAGGGCCGCGTCTTTAACGGCGGGATCAAGATCAGGTTTTGAACTTAGCGCCGCTTCCAAATGCGGCGCATTGTTTTGGAGCTAACAAAGTAGAGCAGAAAGCCAGACATTACGGTCAGGATGCCGAGGATGGAGAACGCCCTTAGAACATAGTTGTTGATATTGTCACGGCCCGAGAAATCCATTGTGTGGAGCATCCATAGGAAGTCGAATGCCCGCCAGCTATTTGTGCGGACGGCGTGGACTTGCCCATCGTTGGCGCCGACGTACACGGTAGCACTCTCAGGGTGCTTGAGTGTTATCGCCCATGCCGGAAGCGGCTTTTCGCGATACTCATGGTGCCCGCTGATCTCTTCCTGTGTCACGAATTCGATTGTTTGCACCTCCGACGGCTGGTGCATCATTCCGGTCGCGATTTGCTTCGCCTCTTGTTCGTTGATCTGATCGCGAATCCGCCCGTTTGCGGCATGAACTAGTACGGCTCGAGCTTTCGGGCCTTTGCCGTAGGTGATCGAATAATACGGCTCCCCCATCACGGCAACCATTCTGAATTTAGTGAGGTCGGCGGCCTCACCATTTGCCTGCGAAGCGATCGACTGATGCGGCGGCATTGTGAACAGCGAGGGATCGGGCATCGCGGCCTCATGCCGAAGATGGTCGCCGTGAATCTCATCAAGGACCGTCCAGCTGAAATACAGCCCACCGAGCGTCCACAGAAGAAATTGGATCCCGATGAAAACACCGAGATACCGATGCACTTTTCGGATGTAGAAATTGCGGCCTTTAAGGTTCATGGCTACGGGCCTTGGTTCGGAATGCGGAAACCGGGTGTCAGCAGTTTTTGGAATTCTCCAAAGCTGTTGTATTATTGCGTTTCGTCAGATCTTGGCGGGTTCGTCTATCGGTTAGGACGCAAGATTCTCAATCTTGAAAGACGGGTTCGATTCCCGTACTCGCTACCATCCTTTAATTTCCCGAAAAAAAATGTGGTGCCCTCGGTAGGATTCGAACCTACAGCCAACAGATTATGAGTCTGCTGCTCTAACCGTTGAGCTACAAGGGCACGAATCAATAAGATTAGATCAATCGCGGTTTGGTGGCAAATCTGCGCCTTCGGGTTTCGACTGCGCCGCCGCTTCACGTGGTTCCTCCGCCTTAAACGACAAGCTATCGCCAAAAACCGGAGGCGGCGGCGGGCCTGACGCCGTGGCAGGGTCTTCGTCGGGTATCTGCGAGACGTGCCAGTGAACGAACCACATTCCGAGAATGCTCAGACCCAGCCCGGCAAACGAGATCACCGTCGCTGGCCACATAATGTCTTGTTCAATAGTGTCGATGTTCGAACCCGACGCAATATACGCTACGCCGACGACCATCGCGGCAACCAGCGGAATCACCCATTGGAGCCCAATGCCGACCGCCAAGCTGATAACCGCCCAAAGCGCTCCGTTCCTTCCATTTGAGTTCGCGCTCCGAAAGGTGTAGATGGCGAACATAACGATCGCGAATATTCCAAAAAGAGATAGCATTGTGAACCTCCGTAAGCTATTTCGCGTGTGTCGCGTGACGTTTCCCGAAAGTTAAATTATCTGCTATATTTCCCTAGCTCTCTCAGAATCTCAAATTTGCTTCGAGGAAAAATCTAATGAGCGCAGTATCTGATCCCGGCAGCTCCAATTCGACGGGCGGTTTCTTTGGCCATCCGAAGGGCCTCTCCACGCTTTTTTTCACCGAGATGTGGGAACGCTTCTCGTTCTACGGCCTGCGGCCCTTGCTGGTTATTTTCATGGCCGCTGCGGTAACGCAGGACGGTTGGGGCTGGGATCGCGGCGAAGCCTCGGCGATCGTCGGCATATATGCGGCCTGTGTTTATTTGGCCTCGCTTCCCGGCGGGTGGATCGCCGATAAACTTCTCGGACTTCGCAAAGCCGTACTCTATGGCGGAGCTTTGATCTCGCTCGGCCACCTGACCATCGGCGTGTCAGCACTCGTTGATTCCAAACTGCCGTTCTTTCTCGGCCTTGTTTTCATCGTGCTCGGCACGGGGCTTTTGAAACCGAATATCTCCGCGATGGTCGGCGATCTCTATCCCGAAGGCGGAGGCCGACAGGACGCGGGTTTCTCCATCTTTTACATGGGGATCAACATCGGCGCAATGGTCGGAGCTTTGGTCACCGGATACCTCGGCGAAGAGATCGGCTGGCATTGGGGCTTTTCGGCCGCCGGCGTCGCGATGCTCATCGGTTTGCTTCAGTTTTGGCTGATGTCGCCGAAGACGCTCGGAGATATAGGCTCGGAGCCGACGCGACACCCTGACCCGGCGATACAGGCAAAGCAGGAAATGCAGGTAAAGCTATTTACCGGTATCGGGCTCGGCATCTTGACGCTCGTTATCGTTTTGGTCGCAACCGGCGTTTTGACGATCAACGCTCCGGTTGTTGGTCAATATTTGGCCTATGTCCTGGTCGCGATCGCTTTCGGATATTTTGCCTATCTTTTCGTTTTCGGCGGTTTGAGCGGCGACGAGAAGAAAAGGGTCGTCGTCATCGCCGTCCTGTTCATCTTTGCCGCGATCTTCTGGTCGGCATTTGAACAGACGCCGACCGCACTCAACCTGTTTGCCCGCGATTTCACCGAGCGGACCATCGGGACATTCGTGATCCCGGCGACATGGTTCCAATCGATCAATTCGCTCTTCATCATCATCTTTGCCCCGATCGTAGCCGCATTCTGGAGCTACCTGGCGAGCCGCAAGATCGAGCTTTCAAGCCCGGTAAAGTTTGCCATCGGCCTTGGCTTTGCAGCGGCCAGCTTTATCGTGATCCTGTTTGCCTCGAACATCGTGGTCTCGTCGGATGGAGCTAAGGTCTCGGCCATGTGGCTGATCATCTTCTATCTGTTCCTTACGCTCGGCGAGCTTTTCGTCAGCCCGGTCGGGCTTTCCTCGATGACGACGCTTTCGCCGCGACGTTTCGTCGGGCAGGTGATGGGAATCTGGTTCATCGCTTCGGCACTCGGCAACCTGATCGGCGGCCTAGTCGGCGGCAACGTCGATCCCGAGAACCTCACGCTCATGCCGAAGCTCTTTACCACGACCGCACTCTTCCTAGGCGGAGCCGCCGTCGTGTTGGTCATCCTCGCGATACCTATATCCCGCATGATGCGTGAGGCAAAGTCCATTGATCCGCCCGAAGACCCAATAAACGAGGTCCCGGACACAATGCCGGACGAAAAGTAGGGTTTTTGAAGCCTAAAGCGAAAAGGAAAAAGCCGGCGAATAGCCGGCTTTTTCCTTTGAAACATTGCTTGAGCGAATCTACTTCTCCCGCTCTCGGTAGGCCATCATCGCCTCGGCCGAGCCGGCGTGGACGATCTCCGGCTTGTGATACTTCCAGTGCTTTTCAAACTCCTCGTCCGAAAGCCCGGGCATCTCCGCCCGGGTTTTCTCTTTTAAATAATTTTCCGCCCAGGCACGAATTTCAGGATCTCTGTTCAACGCCGTGCGGGCTCCGTGCATCAAATTGTCACGTTCCATTTCTCTGATCTCCTTGTGGTAGGTTAGATTCTAGTGGGCGGCCCATTGCTCTGGCAAGGGCTCATTTTTTAATATTCGCATTTCACGTTCGTCCGTCTCTCCTCACGGCCGGACGTCCGATTCGGGGGTAATTGATCACAGTGAAGCAATTTTTTCTTTCGCTCCTGCTGCTTTCGTCTTTTTTCGTCGGAAGCATCGACGCACAGCGCACACGTCCGGCACAAAGGCCCGCGACAACGGCAACCGCGGCCCAGCCGGCACAAACTCGGCCAAGCTTCGAAGTCCCATTCGTTAGCAAAACACTGCCGAACGGCCTTGAGGTCATCGTCCTTGAAGACCCAAGCCTGCCGATCGTAACGGTCGAGCTTGCCGTCCGCAACGGGTCTTTCACCGAACCGCCTGAGCTCAACGGCCTCTCGCATCTTTACGAGCACATGTTCTTCAAAACGAACCTCGCGTCGCTGCTTTTCCAGTGTCAGCCCTTTGTGCTTCGCGGCGGCGTTAACCCCGTCTGCGATGAGCCGATGCGGCTAAAGGACCAGATCGGCGATGTCAGCTACCTTCGCGACGTTGACAAGCTCGGTATCGCCCAGAACGGCTCGACCCGCGAGGAGGTCGTCAATTACTACTTCACCACGACGAGCCAAAACCTCCCGACGGCTGTGAAGATAATCAACAACGCCGTCCGCTTTCCGCTCTTTGACCAACAGGAGCTCGAGAACGAGAAACAGATCGTCATAGGCGAACTCGAGCGGAACGAATCGAACCCCTTTTCATATCTTTTTCAGGAGCTGAACGAGCGGCTTTATTTCAAATACCCAACGCGAAAGAATCCCGGCGGCACCCGAGCGACTGTAGCCGCGGCAACGACCGAGAAGATGCGGATAATCCAGTCTCGGTACTACTTCCCGAATAATGCTGCACTGATCGTCACCGGCGATGCTAAAGCGGACGAAGTTTTTAAGCTTGTTCAGGAAACAATGGGCTCCTGGGAGCCACGAAAGACGGACCCCTTTAAGGAGTATCCGCTTGTTGAGCATCCGCCGCTACCGAAAAGCAGCGGCGTCGTTATCGAAAAGAACACCGGCGAGGAAAGCCAGAGCGAAGATCAGAATGTATTTATATTGCTCGGCTGGCACGGGCCATCTATCGGAAAGGACGATGCCTCGACCTACGCGGCCGATGTCTTTTCTTACATACTCTCGCAGCCCGACCACCGATTTCAGCGGAACCTGATCGATACCGGCCTCGCTTCTTCCGTTTCGATCAATTACTACACCCAGCGAAACGTTGGGCCGATCACGGTGTTTTTGATCACGACTCCCGATAAAGCAAAGGCCGCCCTTAAGGCCGTTTATGCGGAGATCGGGCAGTTTACCAACCCGAATTATTACACCGACAAAGAGCTTGAGAATTCAAAGAATATCTTGGAAAACCTCGACCTCTTTGACCGCGAGAAGCCTTCCGAGTATTCGCATACGCTCGGTTTTTGGTGGTCCTCGACCGGGATCGATTATTTCCGCGGATATCACCGGAATCTCCGGGCTGCCTCGCGTGCGGACATTAACCGCTACGTGAATACCTACATAACAGGCAAACCACGTGTCGGGGTGGCGCTGGTCGCTCCTGAGGCGAAGGCAAAAGCCGCCCTTACCGAGCAAGACCTTACCGGAGGTGCGAAGTAATGAACAATTTGAACCTCCGAGAGTTATTTATGATGAAGAATCTTTGCATCGCTGCCTTTTTGTTTGTTGCGATGGCTTTCGCTTCCGCCACGGCGTTTGCCCAGCCCGCTGCCGCCATCAATGACGCATCGAAGCTCGTCACTGAATTTGAGGTAAACGGGCTTAAAGTGCTCGTCAAACAGCGGCCTGCGGCTCCGACATTTTCCGGTGGCCTCTTTTTTAAGGGCGGTGTTCGAAACTATACGGCGGAGACTGCCGGCATTGAGAACTTTATGCTTAATGTCGCGACCGAGGCCGGAAAGCGCTTCAACCGTCAGCAGGTCCGTCGCGAACTTTCGCGGACCGGAAGTTCGCTTGCCGGCTCGGCCGGAAGCGATTTCGGCGTGATCTCGTTTGTCTCGACCAAGGAGAACTTCGACCGCATCTGGAACGTCTTTACCGACGTCACGCTCGACCCGGCTTTCGCTACTGAGGACGTGGAACGTGTCCGCCAGCAAATGCTCGCCGGCCTTCGCGAACGCGAAACGAGCCCCGATGCCGCGTTGGCGGCTGCTCAAGAGCGGGTTCTCTACGCCGGCCATCCGTACGGCGTTGACTCGCAGGGAACGATCCCGACCGTTCAGGGCTTTACGGCCAGTCAGCTCCGCGAACATCACAAAAAATTGATGCAGACATCGCGCATGTTGCTTGTAATTGTCGGTGATATCGACCCGAAGCTCGTTCGCGAAAAGGTCGAAGCCGCGTTTGGCAAACTTCCGAAGGGCAACTATAAGCATGAGCCGCTGCCGGCTCTTGATTTCTCGAAGCAGACGCTCGAGGTCACTAGCCGTTCGCTGCAAACGAATTACGTTCAAGGGGCATTCCCGGCTCCGTCGCTCGCCGACCCGGACTATTACGCGATGCGGGTTGCTGTGACGATCCTCCAACAGCTCGTTTATCAGGAGGTCCGCATCCAACGGCAGCTCTCGTATGCCCCAAACGCCGAGATGAACAACCAAGCAGTGAACTATGGCTTTATTTACGTGACGACCGTTGACCCAAATCAATCCGTCAAGGTAATGCTCGATCAGGTGAACCTGCTTCGTACCCAGACCGTAACCGATGAGTTTATCGACGGGATGGCCGGGCAATTCGTCACGCAGTATTACACCGACCAGCAAACGAACGCCGCACAGGCAGCCGAACTTGCTCGCTACGAGCTCATCGGCGGCGGGTGGAAGCGTTCCTTTGAGTTCCTTGAGAAAATGACGGCCGTTACGGCATTGGACGTCCGCCGAGTTTCTGAGAAATATCTCAAGAACTTCCGGTTCGTTGTTGTCGGCGACCCGCGGTCGGCCGATCCTGCCGTGTTTACTGCCCAGTCGCGATAAGCGACTTAGTATCGTCGCAAACTGAAAGAGTCGGGACCGCTCCCGACTCTTTTCTTTAGTGCACTTTCTTCTATTCGCCATCCTTACCTTTTTTCTCCGAAGCAAGTGGCGGTGATGGCTTTCGCGGCTCCGGTTTCGACTCGCTCTTCGGCGGTGCGGGCTTTGGCGATTCGCTTCGCGGCGGCTGGCTCGGCCGTGGAGCAGGTGCGGGACGCGGTGCCGGAGTTTCACGCCTTGGCGGCGGCTCGTACTTCGGCGATTCGTTCCTCGGCGGCTGCGGCTGCGGTCGCGGCTGCGGATTGAACGGCGGCGATGGACGCGTATTTCGCTCGACCGGCGGATCAGGCTTCCGGTCGGGTGCCGTCGGCCTCGGTGTCGGACGCGGTGTATAGGTCGGAGTCTGCGTCGGCGGTTTCGAGGTCACCGGCGTCTCGACCCTCGGCACGCTGCGGTCGAATGCGCCTGTTCTGCGTCGCGGTTCGGCGGGGGTTTGCGGCTGCTTACTTTCCACCGGAACGGGTGTCGTCACAAGCGGCGGCCTTCCGCCTAGCATTCGTCGGTCCTTGAGTTCACGGTCAAGCGGAGCATCCGGCTTCCGTGTCTCGGCACCGGTAACTACCGGCACTTCACGTTTGGCGATCACCGGTTTCTCGGTCAAAATGCCGCGACCCGGTTTCCGATCGATACTGCCGATGTCCGGCATGATCGGCGGCGTTTTATTCTCGAAAGGCGATTTCGTCAGGATCTCCCTCGCATCCGCCAGAGGAGGCCTTTGTCCCGTTCGACGCTCACGACCAAAGTCTGTCCCCGGAACGGTAACTACCGATCCCGCCGGGACCCGCTGAAGTGGAGGAGTAAGAATCCGTGCCATCCGTTCGGCATTGCTTTGTCCGCTCGGCTGAGTTGGCTGAGTCGGATTTTGCGTATTTGGCCGCGGGTTTCGGCCCCGACGCCGGTTTCCGTGGTACCGCCGATTGTAATCGTAATAAGGATATTGATAGGGCAGCGGATACCAGCAGTAGTTGCCGTTTCGCTGCGTCATAACTACGAGTGCGGGCCGCCACCAACTCCTGCCGCCGCGGTATGCGCTATACGGCGACCAATACCATCGGCCGCGGTGCCAGACCCAACGGCCGTGGTGATATGTTGCCCATCCCCAAGGCTCGTCATTGACCCAAACCCATCCGTATGACGACATCCAACGCCAATGTCCGTAACGATAAGGCGACCAATCGTTGTAGCTGCTTATCGTCGAGGAATATGGCCGCCACATATATCCATAGTCCTGCGTGTATTCCCAGTCGCCGTAGCTATCGAGCTCGTCGGCACCGTAGATATCGCGGTCGTAATACGTACCGTAGTGCGCGTTCTGCAACCGTCGCGAGATGGCGGAATCCCGCTCGACCACCCAACGATCAAACTCATCAGAAACACCTGCGTAGTCCAGGTTCTCCCAGTCGCCCGCACTCCGGCCGTCGATGATCACCCGAGCCGAACGACCCGAGCGAAGCGTAAAGCCTGACGTCGAGGAGTAGATCCGAGCTTCGCCCGACTCGCCTGTGCTCGCTCGCACATCAATATCGCCGGGTCGGCCCGAATCAACGCGGTAGGTGCCCGAAGTCTGGGCCGCAAGCGTCATCCGCGGCGCATCTATCTCAAAAAAGGTCTGCTTAGCATCGAACTCAAGCAGGGTTGCGCTCGCCGTTCCTTGCGGAAGACTGAGTGCGATGCCTTCGTCCTTGAGCGTCACGATGCGGAGCTGCGAATCGAATGAAAGGCGTACGAACTTGTTCAAACCAAATTGGATCTCGACACGCCCGTCAGGACCGGTGACGACCTCGTCGCCCTCGACCAACGGCAAATTCAGAACGGCGACTTCCCATTCTTCAGTGCCCTCACGACGGACGCGTGCCTCGCCGCGGATGTCGCTGATGCGGGCAACGCGGTCGGTCACAACCGGTTCGTCGCTATCACTGTCGCTGTAAAGTGCGTTCTCGGTGTAATAGTCATCCTGGCCGGCCACAGATGGGACGAGCATTGCGGCAAGGGCGAGGATCATGATCAAAAATTTTGTAGCTTGGGGTCTCATAAATTTCTCCAACACACGTTTCGGGGCGAGCCGCATGCATTCGCTGGACGAACGCAGCGTTTTACTTAGGTTTTCTGCAATAATCGTTCCGAAATCGTACGTCTTTTTGGAGATCGGGCTCTCGGCGAGTGATGAAAGTGGATTTGACCGCCAAACTCCCTGTTTTACTGCCTCCAGAATGCCCCTCTGACATATCTACCGGCTTCGTCGAGCCCCAGCCTCTACATGGTCGTTCGAACCGCCGTTACCAAAACGTGCAACGATGCATACGACTTCGGACGTTTTCGTGCGTTGGGAGCGGATCATTCGAGACCCGGATCGACCTTTAGAACGAAAGGCCGAGACGCAATATACATCATTCCCGCATCGTCAAATGTGATGCCAAAGGCCTGATTAGCCTTGAGCGTTTTCAGCGGGCGGCCCTCGGGCGTGAAGACCGCGATAGTGCTTGTGTCCGAGAGAAAGATTCTCCCTGCCGGATCAAGAGCGATGTCGTTTGCGGAGCGAAGCCCGGTCGGGACGCGGTTAAGAAACTTCCCATCCGAAGAGAATTTCACGAGTTCGTCGGTCGTCCGCTCGACGAGAAAAACGAACCCGTTCCCGTCAACATCTACCCTTTCGAAGCCGAAGGAAGAGTTCGCCTCCTTTGCCGCCGACTTGAAGGAGCGAAGCGGTTTCAGGTCCTTGTCGTAGATGTCGAATCCATCTCGGCCGGCCGCATAGACCTTGCCGTCAATACCGATGGCGATTCCGCGGAACCGACGCTCTGCGACCTGTGCGGCGACCGCGCCTTCGTCGCCGTCAAAGGCCGCGATGCCCTTGTTCGTCACCAAATAGACGCGCCCCGCTCGACTCACGGCGAGATCGTAAACGTTCTCACCATCTGGCACCGGCCACGCCGAAACGAATTTGCCGTCCGGCCCGAAGACCTGGATCCGTCCGGGCGAATAGTCTGAGCTGTAAATGCGTCCGGCGCCATCCACAGCGACGACCCGATTGTCCTTGAACCGGCCGGCACCTGTTCCTTCGCCGCCGAATCGCAAGACTTCGGCGATCCCCGCTTCTTCGCCACCTGTGGTAACGCCACCGCTCGTTTCGGGTATCGGACGGTCGTCTTCAGCTACCGGAGCGACGATCACAAATACCGCCAATGCAACACCCAGGACCACAACAGCCGCCGCACCGATCACCGCGAGCGATATTGCACCGACGGCGACACCGGCCTTCTTCGCAGCCCTAGGATCGATGAGCGGGCCTCCGGAGGTCGCACGCCGGATGACCTCGCCGAGATCGACCGTGCCGCCGCGTTCGATCGCCTCGACCGCGGCTTTCGATTCGGCCAGCCCCGCACCGGTCCGCTCGCGAAAGACCTTGATCGCCTCGATCTTCTTGCCTTCGGCGCAAAGCCGGCGAACCTCTTCTGTCAACCCGCCCGAACCATCTGAACCCGGCGTGGGCACCGGCCTTCCGCCAAAAACCTCCGGCGGGACGATCATCGTCGTCCCGCAAAACTGGCACTTTTGCGACATCTGCCCCAAAAATTCAAGCGGGGCTGAACACGATATACATTTAAAGACTTGCGGCATGTTTATCTAGGGTCGCCCATCGGCGCACTGAACGAGGATTAATTCGTGAAAATTTTGCCATACTTCGGTCACCTTTGGAAAAAGTCGGTACTCGAACGTATCGCACAAGCTGGGACCATCTGCGATCGCCTCATCCCTCCCGAGATTCTGCACTGCGAGATCTCTATGTGATTTTTTCATCTTTAACCCGGACTGCTCATTATACCGGCTGATTTGAATGATGAAACGAAACACGATAAAAACTTCGTGCGGATTAACGCAGGTGTTTATGCAGAAATCGGATGATCTTGTAGCCGTCGATGTAGACCCAGGGCTTTTCGCCGAGCGTGTAGTGGCCGCAGGGTATGGCGGCTTTGCTGTGGCGGATGCTATGGCGGCGGAGGGCGTTCATCGTGTCGCGTGTAAGGTGGACGGGGAAGCTGAGGTCGTAGAGCGTGTAGATGTAACGCTGCGGGCGGGGCGGCAGGCCGGCGAGCTTTTCGAGATAAGCCATCGGCGAGACCGGCATCCAGAACTCACGGAGCTGGTCGAGCGAGATGCTGCCCTCGATTCCTTCGCGGACGTGATAGGTCGAGAGCCCGTGCCAGACCACATCGGCCATATAGCCCGAGACGTGGTTAAAGACGACGGCGTCGATATCAAGGTCGTGGACGAAGGCAAGAAACGCGACGCAGGAACCGATGCTCGTGCCGACAACTCCGATGCGTTCGTAGCCCCGCCCGCGAAGCCACTTAACCGCCGCACGAGTATCGAGCACGGCCTGGCGGATCGACTGCAGCGAGCGGCCGATGTTCGACGAGACGAGGTGATCGGCCCGCTCAAGTTCGGGCGGCATCCGCTCTTCGTGGTAGGGAAGCGTCAGCCGGAGGGCCGAGAGCCCGACGCGGTTGAAAAATTTGCAGAGGTCAAAGTAAGTGCCGGCCTTCGCGTTCCAGTGCGGGAGCACGATGACCGCCGCCCGTTTATCAGGGTGCGGAAAGTAAGCACCAAATGCGGTGTTGTTCTCGGCCGATGGCGTCTCGAGAGCACTCGGCCAGGTGAGGATCGGCATCTCGACCTGCTTGACCGGCCCGGCAAGCTCGGCGGCGCTCAGCGATGCGGCCGAAGGGTAGAGCCTTTGCTCAATGCTGAAATCGATCTCCGCCGGCAGCGAAAAATAATCGTCGCTCGTCTCGACAATCCGCTTGGCCGCGGCGGCAAACTCGGCGGCCGGGTCGTCGCCACTGGCCTCGGGCGCGATGAACTCAAGGCCCCATTCAAAGGGCCGCACCTCGCGATTGTCATTGAGCATCGCGAAGTATCGCTCCCGGTTGTGCATGTACCGCCGCAGCATAAACCTCAATCGTATCGCTCGGCGGTGCGAAAAAGCAAAAAAGCCGCCGGAGCAGGTCCGGCGGCAAGTGTCGATAAGCGGTGCGTCTCCCCAGGTTCAATTGACCGCACGGAAATCGACATCAAAGAGGTCTTCATTGAGCTGGACGGATCGGGCAGGAACAGCGAACTGATACTGCCGCCGCTCGACCGTTATGAAATAAAGCCGGCCCGAGCCGAGCCCCTCAATTCGGTAATTGCCAAAGCTGCTCGTGATGGTCTGCCAGGCGTTGCCTTCGCCATCGGTCAAGGTGATCGAGGCGAGCGGGATGCCACTGCCCGCAGCATCCGTCACACGGCCGGCGAGCGTGGCTGGAGCCGAGGTCGGTGCGAGCAGCGAGATCGCGGCATCGGTGAACGTGACCGAAAGGCTTTCGGCCAGGCCGTTGACCGCTTCGCGGCGGACCGGCGAATTCCCGAACGCGATGAGAGCCGAGGCCGGGTTGGTCTGAGCGACCGTGAAGGTCATTGTCACAAGCTGCTGCGTTCCGGCCGGGAGCGGCTGCGTCGGGTCCTTATCGAGCACGATGCCGAGCCGCCCTGCAGCTGCCTGCGAGGAGTTGATGGTAAGGCTCATTCCACTCGCCCCCGAACCGAGCGAGATGTTCGCCGGGTTCGAGATGACCTGCGGGTCGAAGTTCAGCGTGAAGCCGACCGCGACCTCATCGCCCTGAGCGGCCATTTCGATCGCCACGCCAACCTGATCGCCGCTTCGAGTCAGCCTAACGGGCTTTATCTCGCGAGAGCCCATCGCGGATTCGCGGCCCGCAACGGTCTTGACCGTTGCGCCGCCGATGGCGGCATTCGGGCCGGCAGCGTTCTTGACCTCGTCAAGCCCGGCAACATAACGGCGGGATTGAACGATATCGCCGACCGAGAGCACCCCGTCTCCGCTGGTAGCGAGCGGTGCGGTATCGGCCCGCTGGAACTCGTTGTATTGGAAGTCGACATCGAGCCCGGAGACGAACCGCCGCACCTGCGTCAGGTCTGCGATAGAGACCGTGCCGTCGTTATTGCCGTTCGGCCGTGGGGCAAGGTCGCTCTCGGTCGCTCCGCCGAGGATGGAGACGACAGCGTCCGGAGTTGCAGGGATCGCCTCGATGTTACCGGCATTGTCGGTGGCAACGGAGATGAAGCGATAAGTTCGGCCCCAGTTGCCGAGGAATAAGGCCGAGCCCGGGCCTTCCGCATTAAGGAGCGGCTGGTAAGGCCCTCCGTTTTCAGAGAAGAAGATGTCAACGCCCTTCACACCCGAGCCGCCAATGGCGTCGTTGCCGTCCCATGTGAGATTGATCTCGGGCGTTTCGAGCGTAGCCGGAAGCGGGGCGACGCTGCTCGTCGGGATGTCCGCATCAAGTGTGCTCGAGGTCGCATTTGTGACGATCGGCTCGTTCTCATCGAAGATGATCGTAGCAAAGTTCGCGATCTCGGTGCCGGTCGTTTGCGTGGCTTTCGGCTGGATCGTAAAGGTCACAAAACCCTCGCCGTCGCGGTCCTCGTTGTTGGGCGGGAGCAAACCGGCAAGCGGGCTGAGCGGCCGTTCGTTGGTCCGCGAGTCAATGGCGGTCAGCGTCCACGTGACGGTGCCGTTCTGGATGTTCAGCCCGGCCGAGATCTCAGCTTGAATGTTCCCAAGGTCTTCGCCAAGCTGCATTCGGGTCTGGAAGAAGGCTCGATTTTCGGGAACCGCAACGCGGTACTGCTTGAAGCCGATCTCCTTGAGCCGGAACGTCCGTGGGTCTAGCGTCGAAGGGAGCTCATCGACGATCCGTACCACCTGCGCAGGTGCTTCCGCGGTAGCCAGGTTCTCAAAGTTGATCCGATACTCGATCGGCTGTTGGACCGAGATGAACTTCTCGGCACCATACCCCGCTGGGCCGAGTTTCTCGTTCGGATCGATCGACAGCGGCTGGCGGAAGATCACCTGTTGTTTGAATCGGCCGCCGAGACAGTCATCGAGCTGACTGAGGAGTTGCACAAGAGTTAGTGCAATGGAGACCGCGCGGAACCATGGAATTGATTTGCCGGCACATTCCGCGAGTTTGCCCGCAGTGCTTACGAATTTACTCGCAAGCGATGAAACGGCGTCCCATGTTCCGACGTTGGCGGCACCCTTAAGTACGAGACCTGAAACGAAATCGGCGGACCCTGCAAGAATCGTCCATCCCGCTTGTAAGCAATCAGAGGGAAGTATCTCGCTTATCGCTGCGAAAAATGCCTGCCTGAATAGTTCTTTCCAGCAGTTGGAATCAACCGGCTGGTTCATTGCATTGGAGACACTTACGGCAGACAAGCCCGACGGAAGTCCTGGAGCCGACGGCCCAAGGAATGCTGCCGCATCGCCGAGCGAGGGTAATAGTTGGATGGCAACCGGGAATTCTCCGAAATTTACCGGCAAAGTAACATCGACGCGAATGTTGATGCTCGCTCCGCTTCGTAGCAGCGGAGCGTACAGCATGATCACTCGAATTCCGGCAACATCAAAATGCAGTGGAATGTTATTCGGAATCGCTTCAGGAGGCAGATCTTCCGCCGGGTAATCCAAGAAATTCGAGCGGTCGATCTGATAGGCATAGCCTGCGGGTATTTGGATGAAGATCGGCACATTGAACGCATCGTTAGTGCCGTCGTTATGGGCAGTAAAGGTAAATCGCTGGGTCAACCCGCCTCGGCCGACAGTTGGTCCCGGGGGTATCGAGGCGCGGAGTTGATAGCCGCCGCCTTCGACGATCTCAAAGCCATCTTCGAGTGTTGTGGATTGGCTGTTCGGGTTGGTGACTACGACGTCATACGATCCCGCCGGTTTACCGGTGAGGTCAAAGATGGCAGCGATCCGCGTTGGACCGGCGGCCATTTGGGCCGGTGTGATCTCAAGGCCGCCCGAGCCTACGAGCTTAAGGCTCGCGTTGGCATCGAACTTTGCCCCATCGACCTGGAGCGACGCAATTCCTGCGTTACCGGCCGATTCCGGCGAGACCCGTCGAATAGTGAAAGGAAGCAGTTCGGCGCGGAGCGTCACGTTCTGCGGGGCAAGTTCAGTACCCTGTTCCTTCTTCTCAGCAGCAGATTTGTTGCCTTCGCGAAGCTGTTCGGCGAACGATCCGGGGACGACATCGCCGCGGATCATCGTGAAGTACGAACCGGCTTGCGTGTTCGAAACCACGTTTTCCTGATCGGGCTCGCCGGGACGGAAGCCCTGCAACTCATAGTTGGCCCGCGAGACCATGGAACCGAAGCGAGTATAGAGTTCGTTGCTCGAGCCCGTTTCACCGTCGAGATTGATGAGCATCACCTCATCGGTCGGCGTATTGAGCACGCTGAAGAAGCGTTCTTGTCCGGTGACCAGTGTGGTATTGACCGGAACGCCAAGCGTCAGGTTCTGGACGCTTATCTGCGATTGCCCGACGGAGGCGGCAACATTGTTGGACTCGTTCGACTCGCGAATCGAGTTGCGGGAATCCGTTCGAACGATCACGTAGTAGCTGCCCGGATCGACCGGCGGGACGACCGTTTCAAGCGTTTCCGTATAGCTTGCAAAACCGGTGAGAGTTCCGCTCCGCTGTTTGGAACCAATGACGATGTCGCCGCTGTCCCAGGTCGTATCGGTGGAGAGATAGAGCGTGTCCTGCCATATACCGGATGCCGCGTTCGAACTCGAGTTTTGGACCGTCCACTCAAAGGTTGCTGCCTCGCCGAGAACGATACTCGAAGGCGGCGTGACACCGGTGATGTTAAGCTCAGTCGGCGGCGGCAGCTGAAGCTCAGTATTCGCCGAGCCGAGATTGTTGCCGTTGTTCGTTTCGACAACCTCGTTGTGCCGGTCGGTAATGATCAAGATGCGGTAGTCGCCGGTGAGGCCTGCGGGAATAGCGATCTGGCGATTCTCGGTATAAGAGCCGCCGGCGGCGAGTCCTTCATTGCGACGGCGGAACTCGAGAAGCGTATCGCTCGGGTCGTATATCGCGTCACGGGAGAGCACGACCCAATCAGACCAGGTGCTGGAGGCGGTCGCTTGCGATCCGGTATTTGTGACGGTCCACGAAATGTTGGCGAACTGTCCCGAGTAAATAACCGGATCGACATTCACCGTCGTTACCTGAAGATCGACGGCCGGAGCGGTGAGCGTGATCGGGACTGCCGTGGCGTTATTATTGTCGTTGATCCCTTCGGCGACGTTTCCGTCAGCGTCGGAGACGACGATCAGGTAGTAGTTCCCGACCGGCAGATTCGGTATCGTTGCGGTCACCTGTCGGGAATATGTGCCGTTGGTTCCGAGCGACTGGTTAAGCAGCGATCCACCGATCTGGACGTCGCCAAAGCTGAACGTTGCGTCCGAAGAAAGATAGACGCGATCGACCCAACTCTGCGAATTTACCGGGGAACCGAAGTTCTGAGCGGTCCAATCGACCGTGATCTGCGAACCGAGCGAGGCGGAGCCGGGAGCCTGGATCGTATTGATCCGCAGATCCGGAAGGTCGCTCTGGAGCTGTGTTGCCGCCGAGTCTTGGTTGTTTTCCTCGAAGGAACACTCCGGAACGGCATTGTAGAAATCGGTTTCTACGAAAATTATCACGTCACCCTGCAAAAACAGCGGGATGTTCACGACCTGGTTCTGCGTGTATTCGCCGTCGATGGCAAGGCCGCCCTGCCGCGGGAAGGTGCCGAGGTTAAAGAGTTGGTTATTGTTGATCAGGTAAACGCGGTCTGCCCAGCTAGTTTGGACGGTTGCTCCCGAACCGAAGTTTTTGACCGTCCAAGATATAGGCATCGCACCGTTTATGACCACCGGCGGTACCGTTATATCCGTAACCCGCAGGTCCGGTGCAAAGCTGCTGATATCGATCGCCTTAGGCTGACTCAGGTTATTTGTTTCGCCATTGCCTTTCGGGTCGAATTCAAAAAGAGAATTGTAGGCATCGGTAGCCGCGATCAAGTAGTACGTCCCGTTGAGGCAGGTCGGAATCGTCACATTCATCGACGGTGCATAGCTTTGCCCGGCACCGAGGCTCGTTCTCGCTGTTGCCCCGAGAAGTATGTCGTTCAGCGGATCAAGGTTTTGGTCGGCCGAAAGATAAAGAGCCTCACGCCAGTTTCCTACGGCATCGAAGGCGCCTTGGTTGAGTACGGTGAAAGAAGCCGTGAGCCCTTGGCCGGCAACTATAGAGCTCGGGGCATTTATCGGTGCCGGAATGGTAAGATCCGGCGGCGTGCCGAGCACATTCAATGGCGAGCCGGGCTCGACCCGGTCATAGTCGCTGTTGTTGTTTTCGTCGTTGAATTCGTAAACCTGCCCGAACGCATCAGTAACGACGAATACGTAGTACTCGCCAAATGCATTCTGCGGAAGCGTGACACTGAAGTTCGAGACAGTGTAGTTTCCGCCCGATGTGAGCGAGCCATTTCGCGGCCGGCTGCCGATGACCGGATCACCGCCGTCGAGGACGGCATCACGAGAAAGAATGACGGTATCGGTCCAGTTCGATTCGTTCGCCGGCACCGGGCCGTCGCCGTTGTTCGTCACCGTCCACGAAACAGCGATCGGCGCTCCGCCAAATCCCTCGTCGGGGGCTTGCACATTCGAAACTCTAAGATCTGGAAGCAAGGGCACGTTGATCGTGATCGAACGCGTGTTCAAGTTATTGTTCTCGACCTCTTCGTTTACTGTGTTGTTGACGTCTGTATTTACTATCAAATGATAGTTTCCGGAGATGCCCCGCGGGATGCGCACGGTCGCCGATGCGACGTAACTTTCACCTGCATCCAAGAAGCTGATGTTAGATGTTGTCGCAAGCGGTGTTGCGGCATTGAGCGACGGATTAGGGCCGATGTAGAGCCGGTCGGTCCAGTTCGGCGCGTTGGTCGGGCCGGTACCGTTGTTCGAAACGGTCCACTGAACCTGGATCTCCTGGTCAAAGAAGGCAGTTGGCGGTGCGGTAATGTTTGTTACCGCAAGGTCAGGCCGCAGCAGTCGGCGGACCCGGATAGGCGAGAACGTGATGTTGTTGTTCTCATTGGAGCCTTCATTCACATTATTGAAGGCGTCGGTTTGGACGTAAAGATAGTAATCGCCGGTCGCGGAAATTGCGTTTGTCGGGATCGTGACATTTTGAGCTCGGTTTACCGTGTCGCCCGCAGCGATCGGCTGATTCAGGAGGAACTCTCCGAGCAGGACATCGCCACCGACCTGGTTGTCGGTGGAGAAATAGACGCGTTCCCACATCGGGTTCGAGTCACGGAGGCCCGTATTGGCCGTATTCCACTGGAAAGGAAATTGAGTATCCGAATCGACCTCGGCCGGCGGTGTGACGCTTTGGACCTGAAGGTCCGGAACGCGATATTCGAAACGAGTTGCGACACTCGTTGTGTTGTTCACCTCAGCCGGACCGCCGGGGTTGTCCTCAAACACTTGGCCGCCTGTATCGACAACGACGTAGATCAATGCATCGCTCGAATCGCGAACGGGAAGGGTCGGAACGGTGTATTGCTGAGAAAAGGACTGGGATTGCCCAACTGCGAAGGCCGGACTGAATCTCTGTCCTATTGCTACGTCGTCAGCATTGCCGATCGTTTGATCGAAAGAAATGTAAACAATATGGCTAAAGCCGGACTGCGTGGCCGCGCTTCCAGCGTTTCGCACGTCCCAGGTGATAGAGAACTGAACTCCGGGTTCGATCTCAGCTGGAATTTGGACATTTTCGGCGATGAGGTCGGGCAGGTTGCGATTTACCTGGATCGGAACGAAAGCATAGTTATCTTGGAAATTGCCGTTACGCTCCGGAACGTTTCGCCCAACACGGTAGAAAAGGTAGTAAGTGCCGTCGGTCGGAATAGCGATCGACGGGATGTTGATGTTTGTTGCCGTGAAAACTTTGGATTGACCGGGAGCCAAAACGCCCGCATTGTCGAATTTCAGCCCAACGAAGTTGTCGCCCGGGTCGTTGAAAAGCACCGGATCCTGCGATATCCAGATCTCATCCTCGCGGTAACTGCCGGTCGCGACCTGTCCGTTGTTTGTAACCGTGATGTCTGCGTTAAAGTTCTGAAGGATATTGACGGTAGGCGGAGCAACCACGTTCGAAGCCGCGAGATCTGCGGATGCCGGGGCGATAACGACCGTCGTTCTCGCCGTGTCAGCTCCTTCGGTGGCGATGATATCAGCACTTGCATAAACCGTGGAGGGCGGAACCGAAAGTATCGTCGTCACATCGAAGAACGTGTTTACCGACCCCTCGGGGATGGTGACGCTAACAGGGACGGACATCGCTGCAGGGTCGGTGGACTGGAGCGAGACGGCCGTACCGCCGACCGGTGCCGGTTCGGACACGCGGATCTCGACCTGAACCGAACGGCCCTGAGCAACAGGGAAAAGGAACGGACCGCCGAGGGAAATGCGGGATTTCTGAACCGGTGGGCAATTGGTCGAACCAAGCATAGCTCCGGTCATGTTTGCGAGAGTTTGGATCTCGACGTCGGAAAGAGCTCGGTTATAAATCACGACTTCGTCGGCCATACCGAAGGCGGTCAGTTCCGGCGCAGTAACACCGTCGCCCTTTCCGATGGTGAAAGGAGCGTCGTTCGTGCCGATGGTCTGGTTCTCCGTATGCGTTACGACGTGCTGGCCGTTCTTATAAAGCCGGAACTCATTTCCCTCTCTCCGAAGCGCGAGATGCGTCCAGGTGTAAAGATCAAGCTCGTGTCCGAAAGCTGCAACGCGGGAGCCGCCGGATTCGTGGCTGATGTCGATGAAAGGCCTGTTGTCAACGTCAACGCCGATGTAGAAGTTGGAGCCGCTGCAGCAGGCTCCTTTGCCGAAGAAGTAATGTTCACGCTGGCCTTCCTGCAGATTGACCCAACCGGCGAGCGTATAGTTCGCGGCCTGTACATCCAGCGAACTGTTGTCGGGAACCACAACAAAATTGTCTTCGCCGTTGCCATTAAAGTAAAAGGCATTTCCAACTCGTCCGCCCGTAACATAAGCCGGTTCGGCAAACTCGCCGTCGTTATCACCAAACGAATCCTCAGCGGTAAATTCTCCACGCCACCACGAGACAAGGCCGTTCGTATTTATCGGAGGCTCGCCGGGCCCGCCGGTTCCGTCGCACTCGGGCTGCCAAGCAAGCCTCCCAATAAAACGCGACGGCCCAGCGTTGAAGGCCTCGAACCGATTCGCACCGTTAGCTCCGGAAATATTGATACGGTTGTTACCATCCTGACCGGTTCGGACGTATGCGATCTGCGAACCGTTTGGAGACCAAACGGGTTTCTCAAGAGTTTCTTCCGGCTCCTCGATCAGGTCGATCGTGTTCGAGCCGTTTGTTGGCGCTACGCAGATGCCGGACGTGAAGCGGTCGCACTCGAACAGGAGTTTCTGGCCATCGGGGGAAAGGGTTGGTGCACGGAAGTTATTATAAGAGTCATTACTTCCGTCAACCACCGTTTCTTCCCCGGTGCCGTCCGGGTTCGCCCGGTAGATCGCGGCGCCGCTGGTCCAATAGACCTTTTGACCGTCGTGAGAAAAGAATGGGTACTCGCCTCCGCCCTGAGTCAGTATCTGTAGGTTTGTTCCATCGGAGTCGGCGATCCAGATCGTGAAATTCCGTTCGAACACTACCTTCGAGCCATCAGGCGAAAGTGAGGGCCGGGATGTCGAATCATCGGATGGATTAGGAATTTCCGTCAGTCCGGTGCCATCAGCGTTCATGACCCATATCCGGTCTTCGAACAGGTGTTGGAACGTGATCTTCTGACCGTTGCGAGAGAATGAGAAGTTTCCTTCGGTCGATGAATTGAAGGTGAGGCGACGCTGATTGTACCCGGTCGGGTCCGTCACCCATAGTTCGCCGGGGTTGGCCGGAGGAAAGTCGGCGGCACGCTGCGTTCGGAATAGGATCTTTGAACCGTCCGGTGAGAACACAGGTTCGGAATCAGCGAGATATGTGAAGTTAGAGACATCGTTCGATGTGCCAATATTCTCAAGCTTTTGGAGAGTATTATCCAACTCGAAAAAGAACAGTCCGGAAACGTTCTGCAGTTTATCCCCGGCGACCCGCTTTTCCTCTATTGCCGATAGCGGTTGTTTCGCGGTCGCAGATGTTTTGTTAGGCCCGACAACGGATGCAACATTCGCACTTGCACCGAAGCGGACGACGCCGAATACGAAAAGCGAAAGCGACGCGGCGGCAAAGAATGAAAGTGCGACGTAGCGAAAGTTGGCACGAAAACGACGATTCCTGGGGGATCTCATTTGGCTTTCTCCTGGATATTTGTATCTCTGGGCAGTAAGGCGGAAGCTATCGGAGATTTGGACCACGTGCGGAAAATATTTTCGATTCAGCTGAAATTGACTGTATAATCTGGAAACTCTTCAACGTATGCCTGAGCCAAGCGAAGTGACCGAACTTCTAAGCCGGATCGGGAGCGGCGACAAGCACGCTCCGGATGAGCTTTTGCCGGTCGTTTACGACGACCTCAGGCGGCTTGCCAGGGCATATTTCAGTAACGAAAGGCCGGAACATACGCTTCAGGCGACCGCTTTGGTCCATGAGGCTTATATCCGTTTGGTCAACTGGGAGCAGGTTAGCTGGCAGAACCGCGCACATTTTTTTGCGGTGGCGGCCGAGGTGATGCGAAAGGTACTGATAGACCACGCACGTGCGCGAAAGGCCGCCAAACGCGATGGCGGAGAACGAATTTTACTCGAAGAGACGGTCAGCCTTGCCGCAAACAAGCCGATTGATCTGTTGAATCTTGAGGATGCCTTGGTGGCGCTTGAAAAGATCGACCCGCGACAGGCAAAGGTGGTCGAACTGCGTTTCTTCGGGGGTCTATCTATCGAAGAAACGGCGTATCTGCTCGATGTATCGGCGACTACCGTCAAGCGAGAATGGAGCTTTGCTAAGGCGTGGCTGCAACGCGAGCTGACCAGAAATTGAAGGCCAAGATGGATTCGGAAAGATGGTCAAAACTTAAGGAGATCTTTGCACAGGCCGAGGCTCTGGAGCCCGGTGAGCGCGAAGCTTTCGTCGGCGAAGCTGCCGGCGGTGATCCTGAGCTTGCGGCGGAGGTAATGTCTCTACTCGGCTCCCGGGATGAGACGGCGAACATGATCGAAGCAAATGCTTTCGACCTGTCGAAAGGTATATTTGCGGACCAAACACCGAAGGCCGGCCGCACCTTTGGCAGCTATCGTATCGTCAGCGAACTCGGAAGCGGCGGCATGGGTGCTGTTTTCCTGGTCGAACGAAGCGACGGCGAATTCAAGCAGACCGCAGCGTTGAAGTTAATTCGACATACCGTTGCGGATGCCGAAACCGAACGCCGCTTTCGCACCGAACGCGAGATCCTTGCGGGCCTGCATCACCCGAACATTGCCCAACTTTACGACGGAGGCGTCTCCGAAAATGGCGAGCCTTTCTTTGTGATGGAACACATCGAAGGCCGTCCTCTTAACGAGTATGTCCGTACGGCCAACAGTCCGCTAAACGACCGGCTTGATCTCTTCCTCAAGATCTGTTCAGCCGTGGATTATGCTCACCGGAACCTTACGGTTCATCGCGACCTTAAGCCCGGTAATATTCTGATAACTCCTGATGGTGAGCCCAAGCTCCTCGATTTTGGATTGGCGAAGCTGCTAGATGAGCAGGGCGGCGAAAAAGATCAGACCGCGACGATTTTCCGAGCATTCACGCCGGCATATGCGTCGCCGGAGCAGATCCTTGGCAAGCGGGTGACGATAGCTTCGGACATTTATAGCCTCGGTGTGATCTTTTACGAACTGCTGACCGATTCGAAACCGTTCGTCTTTGACGGAATGAGCCTCGAGGAGATCGTTCGGACGATCACCGGTTCAGATCCGGTTCGGCCAAGTTCTGTAAGCCGAAAGGGAACCGCATCTGCCGCTCTGCTGCCAGGCATCGCTTCCGATCTTGATACGATCGCTTTGAAGTGCCTTGAGAAGGAGCCGGAGCGGCGTTATGCGACGGCGGCAGATCTCGCGTCGGATGTTCGCCGATTTCTTGACGGTATGCCGATCCTTGCACGCCCGAGCACTTTCTCTTACCGTGCTACGAAGTTCGTCCGCCGAAACTGGAAATCGGTCGCGGCGGGAACGCTTGCGGCGGCCAGTTTGCTTATAGGGCTTGGGGTGTCTATCTGGCAGGCGGAAGTCGCTCGGGCCGAGCGTGACCGGGCAGAGCAACGTTTCCAGGACGTAAGAAAGCTCTCGACTTCTCTTCTATTTGAGATCACACCAAAGATCGAGACCCTTGAGGGGTCGACCGAGGCACGTGAGATCTTGGTCAAGCGTGCTCTTGAATATCTCGACAGCCTCGCTACGGAAGCCGCCGGCGATAGCGAGCTTCAAAAGGAGCTGGCGGCCGCTTACGAGAAGATCGGCGAATTGCAAGGCCATCCGAGCAAGCCGAATCTTGGCGATCTTGCCGGTGCACTTTCGAGCTATGAAAAGGCTAACGCGATCAGGCTCGCCCAGCCTGAAACGACGGAAAACCTTCGCCTTCTTGCCGAGAACTTTCGGCATTTGTCCGATGCCCGCTACTGGCAGGGTGACACAGATGGGACGCTGTCCGCGCTTGAACGGTCGCGGCAGATCTATGAGGGGCTCGTAAATTCTCAGCCCGGCGATGTTTCGCTCCGGCTGGCGTACTTGCGGATCTTGACCGAGCTTTCGCAGTATCATCAGGCGAATAATCAGTATCCGGAGGCGATAGCGTTCGCTGAGAAAGCGGTCGCGGGAAATCAGGAACTTCCGGCTGACGCACGCGAAACCCGCGAAGTGTTCTTCGTCACGCACGCCGACCTCGGCAATTCGCTATCATGGAACGGCGAGCAGGAGCGGGCGGAGGCGATGATGGCCGTCGCGGTTGGCGGAATGGAAAAGCTTCTCGCTGAGAAGCCGAACGACGCCCGGACGCGGCATTTGATGTGGCGCGTTTACATGCTTGCCAGCGGGATCTTCGAGGACATCGTCAACGAGCGTTCGCTCGAGTTTGCAAAAAAGGCCCGAGCGACGGCTCAAAAGGGCGTTGAGATCGATCCGGCCGATATCCAGTTCCGTCATAACCTCGCCCGGACGAATTATCGGGTTGCGGTCGCCGCCGCCAATCTTAAGCGAAGCGACGAAGCATTGAACACGCTCAAGATCGCCGAGACGCAGTTCCTTGCTCTGATCGAGCGCGAGCCGCGAAATCGGTTTTACCGCACGGATCTCGGCCGCATCTACACGCGGGCCGGACTCGCACGCCGGCTTCGCAACGACCTCGTCGGTTCGACTGCCGATTTCGTGCGCTCGCTTGAGCTGTGGCAGCAAGTGGCCGAAACTGATCCCGGTAACAAGAATGCTCGCCGCGACATCGCTTTCGCTCATCGCTATCTGGCCGAGAACTTCACGAAGCTTGGCGATAACGAAAAGGCCCGCGAGCACTTTCGGACGGCCGTTGATATGCTTAACGGACTGAAGAGCGAGGGGTCGCTCCCCGAAGTTGATGTTAAGCTCATCGCCGAGCTCGAGACCGTAATGGCAAGACTTTAGTTTCAGTTAACAAACCAGATGAATACAGATCAATTCAGGATCCCGGCCGGCAAAAACGTCGATCTTTCAAAGATCAAGACCGACGACACGGGCGGCTACAAGGACAAAGATCAAGCTCAAGCAGACCTTGTGAAGAACATCGAGCGGATGACGGAGCTGCAGGATATGCTCTACGCTCAGGACGTTTATTCGCTGCTCATCGTCTTTCAGGCGATGGACGCCGCGGGAAAGGACGGAGCGATCAAGCACGTGATGAGCGGTGTGAATCCGCAGGGCGTTTCGGTCGCTTCGTTCAAAGCTCCTTCGGCCGAGGAACGCGACCATGATTTTCTCTGGCGGCATCAGAAGGCATTGCCCGAACGCGGGAAGATCGGCATCTTTAACCGCTCGCATTACGAAGAGGTCCTGGTCGTCCGCGTTCATCCGGCGATCTTGCAGGGGCAGCAACTTCCGCCCGAGATAAAGAACGACCCCGACATCTGGAAAAAGCGTTTCGACCACATCCGCGACTGGGAACAGCACCTCTACGAGAACGGTACGCATATACTGAAGTTTTTTCTCAACGTCTCCAGAGAGGAGCAGAAGGAGCGCTTCATGTCCCGCATCGAGGAGCCGGAAAAGAACTGGAAGTTTTCTGACGCCGATGTGAAGGAACGCGGACACTGGGACGACTATATGAAGGCCTACGAGGAAGCGATGGCGAGCACGTCCACCGACCACGCCCCGTGGTACGTAGTCCCGGCGGATAAGAAATGGTTCACCCGCCTCGCCGTCTCAGAGATAATCGTCAAGAAGCTCGAATCAATGAACCTCCATTATCCAAACGTCTCCGAAGAGCAACTGGCAAAGCTCGGCGTGGCAAGAAAAACCCTCGAAAGCGAGTAAACATTGAAAATTGCGGTCTTTCCGACGGTCACAGAGCGTCTGCAACGGCTCACTGGAGAACCAAAACGAGATGTTGTCGAAGTCCGGTCGTTGATTGATGAGCCGAAATTGCGGCTAGTTGCTTAGGGCCGGGACAATTCGCATTATCCGGTCGTCGTTATCTGCCGGGCGGCCGCGGCCGTCGCGGTTCGAAGTTGAAAAATAAAGAAAGCCGTCCGGGCCTGCGGCGACTTCGCGGACACGGCCGACGTTCCCGGAAAGAAGATCTTCCTGCCGGACGACATTTCTGCCGTCGAGTTCCACGCGGATGATCCGGGCTCCGCGGAGACAGCCGAAAAAGAAGTTGCCCTTAAAGGCGGGAAACTGATCGCCGTTGTAAATGGCACCGCTCGCCGGAGCGCATGCCGGCGTATATTCGAGAAGCGGGGCTTCCATTCCGGGTTGCGTGCGGGTTCCGTAGATCGTCGGCCAGCCATAGTTCTTTCCGGCCTCGACGATGTTCACTTCGTCCGCACCGCCGCCGCGGCCTTCAAATTGGCTCGGGCCATGTTCGGTCTGAAACATCAGTCCGCTTCCGGGCTGCCAGGCAAGCCCTTGCGCATTTCGATGGCCGAGCGACCAGATCTCCGGTCGTGCTCCCTTTTGGTTTACGAACGGATTGTCTTCGGGGACAGAGCCGTCGTCGTTTAGCCGTAGCGTCTTGCCGGCAAGCGATGTGAGATCTTGAGCAAGGTCCCATTTGGTCGCATCGCCGGTTGTGACGTAGAGTTTCCCGTCCGGGCCAAAGCGGGCACGCGTTCCGGCGTGATTTGTCGCCGCCGGTATTCTGAGAACAATGATCTTTTTATCGGTGAATTTATCGTCCAACAACGTGTAGCGGGCGACCATCACACGCTTTTCGTCGCTGCGGTAGGCATAGGCGATATAGACAAAGCCGTTTTCCGCGAAGTTGGGGTGGACGGAGATGTCCATCAGCCCGCTCTCGCCGCTCGGTTCAACGTCCGGGAGAATATGGACCGGCTCGGGTTGAAGCTCGCCATTCTTCAATATGCGAACGCGACCCGGCCTTTCTGTGACGAGCATATCGCCATTTGGAAGCCAAGCGAATGCCCAGGGAACTTCGAGCCCGGTCGCGACCGTCTCAACCCGAAACTTCACCTCGGCGCTTGCGCCGCCGACGAACACGCCGTCTTCAGGAAGGCCCGTCGGCTCGGCGTTTGAGCACCCGAAGCCGAAGGGCACCGAGACCAGCAATAACAATCCAAGAAGTCGTCTCATTCCTCTAGGATATACGATACTACCTCGGTCGGTAACCGGTTGCCCTGCTATTTTGCAGGCTGCGGCACTGTCCAGAAGTAAACGCTTCGTCCGTCTACGATCTCGGTCTTTTCCGGTTTCCAGTCTCCCATGTCGAAGGCGTGCGAGACGATCCGTGTTCCCGGCTTTAGCTTCAACAACGTTGGCTTGAGCTTCAAATTGACAGCGGGAAGAAGGTAGAGCGTTACCACCGTCGCTTTCGAGAGATCTTGCTCGAACAGATCACCTTCGATAAACGTAACTTTATCGTCAACCCCAGCAGCAGTTGCCGCAGCCTTTGCCTGAGCTACGAGGCTGGCACTAATGTCGATGCCGACGCCACGCGCACCATACTTCTTAGCGGCGGCGATCACGATGCGGCCGTCTCCGCTTCCAAGGTCGTAAACCACGTCATTCTTCGTGACACGCGCGACCGACAACATTGCATTCACAACTGCGGTTGGCGTTGGAACAAACGGCACATCGGGCGTTCGAGTTTTGTTCTCTAACGGAACCGGCGTCGCCGATGGTTCGGTCGGCATTTGTGCTGCGACCACTAAGGACGCTGAAAAAATTACCGTCAAAACGGTTGCGGTTCTTATGATCTTTGACATTTCTCTATCCCCCTTTTTGCAAACCTCTCTACTTAATGGTGCTGCTGTCTTTCGGAACTCTCCAGAAATGGACGTACCTGTCAACACCGCCAATGTTCAAGGTTTTGGTCTTTTCGGGCGCCCACGAACCCATGTCGTAGTTGTGGGAAACGATGCGCGTACCGGGCTTCAGCTTTAGTAGTGCGGGCCTCAGTCGCATGTTAACCTCCGGCAAAAGGTAAAGCGTTATTACCGTTGCTTCGGAGAAATCCTCTTCAAAAATATCGCCTTCCTTGAACGTCACCCTGTTCGCCACGTTCTCCTTTATCGCATTGGCATTCGCGTCCTTGACGCGTTCCGGATCGATGTCGATTCCCACCCCGCGTGTGCCGAACCGCTTGGCGGCCGTTATCGGAATACGGCCGTCGCCAGACCCGAGATCATAGAGAACATCGCCGCCTTTTACTTCCGCCATGGCAAGCATCTCGTCGACAACTTCAGTGGGTGTGGGCACGTAGGGCACGTCGAGCTCACGTTCAGTTGGCGAAGGAACCGGGGTCGCGACCGCCGGCACGGCATTCTTTTGGGCTTGGCTCGTTTCGATACGGTTGGTCCCGCACCCACTCAGAAATACTGCAACTAGAGCCAAGCTCAAGAACTTTGTTTGCGAAATTTTCATTTTTATCACTCCTGGTTAATTTTGATCAGAGATCGTTCGATCGTCGGCAAAAATATCAAGATGATCGCGCCAATCGCGAGAACCGCCAAGCCGACAAAAGCTCCAAGCCCGGTGTAAGCGATGCTTGAATACAACAAATAAACGGTCGTAAGACAAAAGAGAATTGGGGTGAGCGGATATAGTGGGACCCTGAATGGACGTTCGGCATCCGGCTCCTTTCGCCTTAGTACAAACAGCGATATACCAACCATTAGGAAGAAGAACCAAAAAACTGGTGCCGTATACTCGACGATCGCACTGATGCCGTCGCGTGTCCAAAGGCTCAGCCCGACCAATGTCAGGGCGATCAAACCCTGAACGATGAACGCATTTACAGGCGAGTCGGCTCGATCATTCCACTGGCCAAGAATGCCGAGGACCGGGAGATCGCGCCCGAGGGCATAGTTCGTTCGGGCGCCGGTAAACATGGTCGCATTGGCGGAGGTCAAAGCCGCGATAGCAACGAACAGGCCGGTTACCCATGCCGCCCCATCTCCGAGCGTTGCGCGGATAGTATCACCTGCGACCGCACGCGAACCGGCGACGCCACTCAGGCCGAGGACATTCAAATATGCGATGTTTACGAGAAGGTAGAGCACGGTGATCACACAGATCCCGGCGATGAGCGAGAAAGCTATCTGCCGCTTGCCTCCACGCATTTCTGCCGAAATATAGGCAGCCTCGTTCCATCCGCCGAAAGTAAGAAGCACGAAGACCATCGCAAGTCCGAACGACGTGACGGCCGGAGCGGAAGTTGCAGCACTAGCGACAACGGGATCAGCCGGTGCGAACAAAATTCCCGCTCCGATGATCGCGAGAAGACCAACCACTTCCAGTGTGGTGAGTATCTTCTGCGTCCCCGAGCCGATATAGATCCCGATGATGTTGAGGGTGGTAAGTACAACGATCACGAGAGCCGCATAGATCATCGGCGAAAACTCGCCCAGCGGATATAGCTGTGTCGCGTAGTCTCCAAAGATGAAAGATAGGATTGCCACCGAGCCGGTTTGGATAACCGTCATCCGACACCAAGCGAAAAGGAACGAAAAGCGACTCCCGAACGCACGTTTAAGAAAATGATAATCCCCGCCGGCGCTCGGAAAAGTAGTTGAGAGTTCGGCGTAGCATAGAACGCCAATTAGCGAAACGAATCCGCCGATCACCCAGACCAGCAAGAATGCCTGCCAGCTTGCCGAATTTGCCGCAACCAAAGATGGGAAACTAAAGATCCCGGCACCGATCACGATGCCAACGATCAGAGCGATCGCATCAAGATAACCAAGTACGGGCCGCGGTCCGCTTTCGTTATTGCTTTCGGCTGATTCAAAGCCCGGCCCCTGTTCGATCTTCCCCATCAATTACCCCTTGTAAAGTGTTCTCAATTCCCCCGAAATTGGTCAAAACACCTCTAACGCGAAGGAATCGTTGTATGCCAACGGCTCAAATCTTCGTAGTTGATACGGTGAAGCGAAAGTGTGCAGAGACACACGATTTCGTTTCGATTTCGAATATCGTAAACTATACGATATCACATGTTTTCAGGGGAGCTTTCGAGCTGAGAGTTTTCCGGCATTGCCGGGAATTACCCTAGAAACCTGATGCGGATAATACCGACGTAGGGAGAAAAACGATGGAAGAGAATACAGAAGTCAGAAGTCAGAAGTCAGAAGCTGGAAGCCAGAAGCTGGAAGTAAGAAGTCAGAAGTCAGAAGCAGATTCGAGCGGCCAGGTGCATTTGCCGGCGTCGAGAAAGGTTTACGTTGAAGCGGGCGATCTTCGGGTGCCTTTCCGCGAGATCGGGCTCTCGCCATCGCGTGAGATGGACGGGACGATGGTTGAGAATGCGCCCGTACGTGTTTACGACACCAGCGGCCCGTGGACCGATCCGGCCGAGCGGCAGAACGTCCGCGACGGGTTGCCGGCACTGCGTCGCGATTGGATCGTCGCTCGCGGCGATGTAGAAGAATACGAAGGCCGCGAGATATTGCCGCAAGACAATGGCTACCTAACGAAAGGTGCGGAGGAAATTGCCCGCGTTAAAGATAATGGCGCGCTTGAAGAATTTCCCGGACTCAGGAGAGCTCCGCTAAGAGCGAAGGATGGTGCCTGCGTCACGCAGATGCACTACGCGCGCAAGGGAATCATCACGCCGGAGATGGAGTTCGTCGCTCTCCGCGAAAACCTCGGCCGACAAGCCGTCCGCGAAAATCTTGAGCTTTCCGAACGCAGCGACAGAAGTTCGTTGAACCATCAGCACAAGGGCGAATCCTTCGGAGCCGCCATTCCGGAATACGTAACGCCCGAATTTGTCCGTGATGAGGTTGCCCGCGGGCGCGCGATCATCCCGGCGAACATTAATCATCCCGAAAGCGAACCGATGATCATCGGGCGAAACTTCCTGGTGAAGATAAACGCGAACATCGGCAACTCGGCGGTCGCTTCTTCTATCGAGGAAGAGGTCGAGAAGATGCGTTGGTCAACTCTGTGGGGAGCGGACACGGTAATGGACCTCTCGACCGGCAAGAATATTCACGCAACGCGCGAATGGATACTGCGGAATTCCCCGGTGCCGATCGGGACCGTGCCGATCTATCAGGCTCTCGAAAAAGTGAATGGTAAGGCGGAAGATCTCACCTGGGAGATCTACCGCGACACGTTGATCGAACAGGCCGAGCAAGGCGTCGATTATTTTACGATACACGCCGGAGTTCGCCTGCCCTACATTCCGATGACGGCGAAGCGAACCACAGGAATAGTCAGCCGCGGCGGTTCGATAATGGCAAAGTGGTGCCTTGCGCATCACGAAGAGAGTTTTCTTTACACCCGTTTCCGCGAGATCTGCGAGATCATGCGGACCTACGACGTCAGCTTCTCTCTCGGCGACGGATTGCGGCCCGGAAGCATTGCAGATGCCAATGACGAAGCTCAATTTGCCGAGCTCGACACGCTCGGCGAGCTTACAAAGATCGCCTGGGAAATGGATTGCCAGACAATGATCGAAGGCCCGGGCCATGTGCCGATGCATTTGATCAAAGAGAACATGGACAAGCAGCTCGAGGTCTGTGGCGAGGCTCCGTTCTACACTTTGGGCCCGCTGACGACGGATATTGCTCCGGGATATGACCACATCACCAGCGGAATAGGTGCCGCGATGATCGGATGGTTCGGCACGGCGATGCTTTGTTATGTTACGCCCAAAGAACATCTCGGCCTGCCCAACAAACAGGACGTAAAGGAAGGTGTCATCACCTACAAACTCGCCGCCCACGCCGCCGACCTTGCAAAAGGACATCCGGGCGCACAATACCGCGACAATGCCTTGAGCAAAGCACGTTTTGAGTTCCGCTGGGAAGATCAGTTCAACCTCGGGCTTGATCCGGAAAAGGCAAAGGAGTTTCACGACGAAACCCTTCCGGCCGAGGGCGCAAAGCTCGCCCATTTCTGTTCAATGTGCGGCCCGCATTTCTGCTCGATGAAGATCACCCAAGACGTCCGAGAATACGCCGCCGAGCAAAACATCGAAGCCGAAAAGGCATTGGCCGTCGGAATGAGCGAGAAGGCCGCCGAGTTCAAGGCCACGGGCTCGGAGATATATCACGGCAACAAACCGGAAGGTGCCGACGAGCATCATTGAGGCGACAAACGAACTAGTTTCGTGCTCGATGCATCGAAGGGATAATGATTAGGCTGATCTCCATCGTCTTTTTTGTTGCTGCATTTTTCACGGTAAACGTGGCGGCGCAAGAATCGGCTGATGAACCATTAACATTGCCAGATACGGTTATGCAACAGGTCGTTTCCAGAATTCTCAAATGGAATTTTCGGCCTTCTCCCCAACCAAGATCAATTCTTGTTGCGGAACGGGGAATAAAAAGTGAATGGTTGCCAGAGATTCGCAATATAAGGTTTGAACTCGCTTCAGACAATGACGCACTGAAGGCTAAGGACGGTGCGTTCCTGTTTGAGGGATTAAAGCAGGTTGGACGGCACTATTCGATCAATGTCGGCTGGGGCGACTATGAGTGCCAAGGGTCAGGTGACATATGGAAGTTCGCCGTCGGAAAGAATGATAGGGTCCGACTTTGGCGTGTAGAAGATTCGGGATGGGGTCGGGGATGCGGCGGCAATGGTCCCCCGAAGATAAAAGGCTTAACGTTGGGCGAGGTTAGCCCGAATGAATTGCCCGGTTATGAATTTTTCAAGAAAGGTAAATTGAGATCGATCCGCCTCGCGATCTCGACGAAAGCTGATATTCGCAGGATCTTTGGTGACACTTGCGAATCGACCTGCGATTACGACGAAATCTGGAAGATCCAAGTAAACTATTTTGAAGATCGCATTTCTTTTACTCGTACGAGTGGTGAAACTAAGGAATCGGAAACAGAGACAGAGTATTTCCCTAATCCGGAGTTCGTCGACAAACTAGAGTCGGTTCGTCTTACTCCAAAAAAGCGCATTTCTTTCCTGACAATTGCCTTTCCCGGCACCTTTGGTAGTAACAACAGATACTCAATCGACGACGATTGGGACGAGAATGGTTTTGCTGGGGCGATTCATACCACAACGAAGATCCACGCGGACGGATACGGACTTGAATACGCTATTTTCGAAGCGGAAACCTTCAATAATCTCCGCAACAAAAAGCCGAGGGTCGGTGAACCAGTTCGGAAAGGTGATTTGACTTCGATCGAGTACTCAATACCACGTTCATTTGAGGATGTGATCTTCGCCAATAGGGTAAAAGCCCGAAAATGACCTCGGTCTGTAAGAATCAAGGACGGAAACCTATTACCGCTTTCTACGCGGTCGAAGATTAATCATCGGTTGATAAACGCATTATAAGCGCTTATGCCGATGGGGCTATCAAAGAGTGCTGTATGCCCGGCATTGGCAATTTCTAAGAATTGCCGATCTTCGCAGGTTGTGCAGTTTGTTAGCTGTTGCTTAAAGGTGGGCCATGAGAACAATTGGATCGGCGAATCTTGCATTCCTTGAACGACTAGGATGTCGGATAGATGGCCGCTCGTGAAATTTAAGAGCGATCGGTCCATATATGCCGAGGGGTTTGCTGTCGTTGTTCCATAGGTTTGCCGGAGCAGATTGCAGACGGCGCTTTGCGGGACCTGGCCGTTTTCTTCGAGTCCACATCTGTAAACAAGATTTAGCGGTCCCGGAGCATTTGCGATCACGCCGTCGGTCGCATGCATAGTATTCAATCTCGTGACAATATATCCGCCCTGCGAATGTCCGATCAAGAAGATCTTGTTCACCTTTCGCTTTAACGCTTTTCTGGAGTAATGCTTAACCCAAAGCAAAGCCGCTTCCGCTTCCAGAATACCGTCGCCCAGCAATCGGCCTTCTTGGGGATAAGCCACGCTGACGATCATCATGTCTGTTCGAGCGGTGATCTCCTTTACTCTTGCCAAAGTATTTTTTGCGGCGGGAATGATCTGTTCGTCGCTCGCGACAGTTCCGTGGAAGGCGACCAAGACATCCACGAATGTGTTATTAGGCCTATCAATTACAACATCAACGCTTATGTTGTTGTAGGTAATTCTCCGTACTTCTTGCGCGCTATGCGACATGCTGAAAAGCAGGACGCCGACAAGTGTAGCTAGCAAAATGCGTGATCTTGTTCTCATTCTTAAAGTAACTTTAGCAAAGGAAGCAGGAATACATTAAGACGCAGGCCGCCGCCAAAAGGCCGAGAGAGTTCGCAGCGAAAATGAGCTCTATTTACCGCTGCCCCGACCAGAGCGAAACGGCCGAGTCCCGCGGAAAACCCCACGATAAACGCCCGAAAAGCATTGACTCACCGCTAAAGTGAAATATAATCCCTAGAAAAGTATTCACTGGTTACGGGGTTTTTTCATTTCAAAGGAGGATATTGATGCGCAACATTTGCCGAACCGTTTTCTGCCTGCTGGCAGCGATCGTCTTCATCACTGCAGGAAGTGTCACCGCACAGGATCAGTTTGTTTACGAGCGGCCCGAAAAGAACCGCAAGTCTGAAGAGCCCGCGAAGGCTCCGGCCGAACTTGCACCGCTCCGGACCTTTGTCGTCAACAGCGATGGCGACGGCGCAGACGCCACGCCCGGCGACGGGATCTGTGAGACCGCTGCCGGCAATGGCATCTGCACTTTGCGGGCCGCGGTTGGCGAAGCTAACGCTTTGGCCGGCGATGATGCGATCACTTTCGAGCCCGGTATATCTCAGATACAGGTCAACGGACAGATACAGATCTCCTCGAACCTCACCATCATTGGCCCGGGTGCGAACCTGCTTACCATCGCGAGCATCGCGGCCCAAGGCACAACGAGCCGTGTTTTCAACGTCGGCAACTTCGCCGTCAGCATCCATGGATTAAAGATCACCGGCGGATTCGTAACCGGAAGCGGCGGCGGAATACTTAACTCCGGCTCGCTTTCTCTGACGAACGTCGCGGTCGATCAAAATCGTGCCACTTCCACCGGAGGAGGGATCAGGAGTACGAATACGCTCCTTATCCGCAACTCTGCGATCACCGCAAATACCTCAACGGCGAGCACAAGCGGCGGGATCAGCTTTGCGGGTACGAATCTGCTCATCAGCCGCTCCACAATCAGCGGAAATACCTCTTCCGGCAACGGCGGCGGCATTAATATCTCCGCCACCGTTTCCGCTACGATTGAGAACTCGACCATTAGCGGCAATACCGCGGGCGGGGCCTCGGGCGGGCTCTTCATGAACCGCGGAACGATAAACAACAGCACCATCAGCGGAAATACGGCGACCGGAGCCCTGGCCACCGAAGGCGGCGGCGGAATCCGAATACAGGCGGGAGTAAATTCCGTCGATATAACTTCGACGACCATCACAGATAACTCCGCGCCGAACGCTGACGCCGGTTCGCGGAGCGGCATCTGGCACGAAACGGGCACTCTGACGCTGAAAAACAACATCGTTGCCGCAAATACAACGCAGGATATTCAATTCACTGGCGGAACATTGACCAATGGCGGTTATAACCTCATCGGCCGCAATACTAGCGTAGAAACTCAGTATCCCGCCGGGCTTCCCAACGGCACGGACTGGGTCGGCACAGGTGCGGCGCCGCTTGATCCGCTTCTCGCACCGCTTGGTCTTTATGGCGGACCGACCCAGACACATGCGCTCTTCCCCGGCAGCGTTGCGATAAACACTGGCGACGATCTAGTAAACACGCTCGACCAGCGGGGATACATCCGCCCGTGGGATGCCGTCCCTGCTGCGACCTCGCTCTCGGGAAATCTCTCCGATATCGGTTCCTTTGAGGCGCAGAGCTTTCCTTTCACCGCCGGATATTCGATCAGCGGCCGCGTGTTCGAGGGCGACGGCACCCCGATCAGAAACACGTATCTCGTAATGACAGACGGGATGGGCAATAAGTACGTCGCGCTCTCAAATTCCTTCGGCTACTACACGTTTGAAGGTGTCGAGGCGGGAAGTTCTGTTTCGATCACGGCCGCGGCAAAGGGCTTTGCCTTTACGCCAAAGATCGTCGTCGTCAATGCTCCGCTCGAGAACGTGGACTTCACTCCCGAGCCGTGAATTGGCACAGCCGTTTGCCCGGGGATTTGGCTTCGGCTTAAACTCCCAACGTGGAAGCGGATGAAAAACAGATAGCGGCCGGGGCGGGCGATCCGCAGCACTCGGCCGCAGGAATGACGACCCGCGTCGTGAAGGGTTCGCTCTGGACCCTTCTCGGCCAGGTCGCTCCGCTTGCCGTTTCGCTTGCGGCAACTCCCTTCACCATCCGCCTGCTCGGTGCCGAAGGCTACGGCGTACTTATCCTCGTCGGGCTGATTCCCGCCTATCTCGCATTTGCAGATTTCGGGATGTCGCTCGCCTCTACGCGGTTCGCGAGCGAAGCTTTCGGCCGCGGCGATCGTAAAGAAGAGGCCGCGGTGATCCGCACGGCCATCGCGGTCGCTCTTTCCGTCTGCGTTCCCGTAGCTCTCGGCCTCATCACCTTTGCTCCGCAGATCATTTCGCTTTTTGCTGTTCCCGAAAGCCTTTTCGCGGAGGCCGCGGCCGCACTTCGCATAACGGCGGTGACATTTGTCGTCGGCATTCTCTGCGGCATTCTCAACACGCCGCAGCTCGCCCGGCTCCGGATGGACCTCAACACGCTGATAAATGCCGGGACGCGGATCGCCGGCCTTATCGCAACGCCCATCGCAATTTATCTCGGCTATGGGATCGACGGTGTGGCCACGGTTCTGCTTTGCGCCGCCGTGATGAATCTCGCCGGCCATATTTTCTTTTCCGGGCGGCTCCTGCCGGAGCTTTTCGGGCTCGGGATAAGCCGCGAGAAGCTCCGGCCGCTCCTTATATTTGGCGGCGGGCTGGTCGTAAGCTCCGTCGCCGCGGTCGGGCTCGTCAATGCCGAGAAGGGAATACTCGCTGCCGTAGTTTCGGCCTCCGCACTTGCCCATTACACGGTCGCATTTACGGTCGCGATGATGATGACGCTCTTTGCCGGCTCAATGATCCAATCGCTGATACCGGCATTTTCGCAATTGCAGGGTGATGAGGCCCGCGAGCGGCTCAACGGGCTTTTTGAGCGGGGAGTGCGGCTTTCAATGATCTGGGCGGTTCCGGCAATGGTCTTCCTAGGGGTTACGGCAAAGCCATTTTTCACCATCTGGGCCGGGGAAGAATTTGGCCGCGAGAGCACCTTGCCGCTTTATCTTCTTTTGGGCGGATTGCTTTTCAACATAATCGCTTATCTGCCGCACGCCGCAATTCTTGCCGCCGGCAGGAGCGACGCGCTCGCAAAGCTTTACTGGATTGAGCTTTTGCCTTACGCCGCCGCCGTCTGGCTGCTCGCCTCGCGATACGGTGCCGCCGGTGCGGCCGCCGCCTGGAGCCTCCGCGTTATCGTTGACACTTTCTTGCAATTCTATCTCGCCATCCGCCTTGGCGGAATAACATTTCGCCCCCGATTTCCGCTCGGATGGCTGCTCGGGGTTGCCGCCGCCGCCCTGCCCGCGGTTTCTTTGCTCTATAACAACGCCTATACGCTCTTTCCGCTTCTTGCCGTCCTTTTGGGCTTAGCTATCTACGCCGCAATGACGCTCCGAACACTCCTAACCCCCGAAGAACGCACCTGGCTCACCGCCCGCATCTCCCGCCTGACCCGCCGGGCCACATAACCCTTCGCCTTCAAGCAATTTTTAACACAGAGCCCACAGAGATCACGGAGATGTTGTATAAATCGGAACTACGGCTTCCCAAAACCGCTGATTCGCCGAAGAATCCCGCCTCAACCCCCTCAGTGCCCTCCGTGGCAAACATTCCGTGTTCCCTGTGTCCGAATCTGTGTTTTCTGTGTCTGTTTCTGTGCTTTCTGTGGTCCGGATCGAGAAAATCAGCCTGCAGGAACGAAATATCACCTTACACAAATGAATTCTGCAATTGCGCAAAAGAATCCTGCAATTGCGCAAATGAATTTCTCGCCGCAGGAATGATTTATTAGCTTGCGCAAATGAATTATTGGCTTGCGCAAATCATTTCTGAGCTTGCGCAAATGAATTCTGCAATTGCGCAAATGAATTATTGGTCTCAATAATTCATTCCTACAAGCTCAGAAATGAATTCTAGCTTTGTAGAAATGAATTCTAGCTTTCTATAAATGAAATATAGCTTTGTAGAAATGAATTCTAGCTTTGTAGAAATGAAATCTAGCTTTCTATAAATGAAATATAGCTTTGTAGAAATGATTCCTAGCTTTCTATAATTCATTCCCAGCCGTTAATATTTCATTCCAAAGGCCCAAATTTCCCCATTTTCAGCCAATTTGACCGACTCCCACCAAAATAACTTGCCCTGATACCCATAATTGCTTAGACTCACGATTCCAGCTTTTAAGGGTAGAAGGCAGAGCTTTTCCGCGAGATTCAGGGAAGAAATGAAACTTGGCATTTACGTCATCAATTTGAGGCGATCCGTCCGCCGCCGCGAGAATATGATCTCCGAGCTTGAGCGATCCGGGCTTGAGGCTGAATTCGTCGAGGCTATTGAGGGAGCGAAGCTTACAGACCACGAGATGCACGACCTCTGCGATATGGCGGTCGTCCGAAAGCACCCGAAATGGCTTTCACCGGGAATGATCGGCGCCGTGCTTTCGCATCGGAAGGCGATGGGGCTTTTTCTTCAGAGCGAATACTCTCATGCTTTGATACTCGAGGACGATGTCGCATTTTCCGATGGTTTGAGGGACTTCCTTTCGGGTCTAAATGAGTCGCATATCCGCGAAGATGAAGCTCTGCTTCTCCATTATTCAAGCTTTGAGGAAATCGTCCTAAAAGTCGGCCCGGGAAACGAAGAGATCGCAGATTATTATATCTGCGAGCTGGCAGATCCGACCGCACTGCTTTCCGGGGCGGGCTATATTTTATCCAAGAGTGCCGCCCGGTCCTTGCATGATTGGTTAATGCCTGTCAGAACGGCTCCGGATTCCTGGAAAGAATTTCTCGAAGGCGGGGCAATAGCTTCGCTCCGCTGTGTTTATCCGATGCCTGTCTCAGTTGTCGGAGCAAAAAGCACCATCGAGGTTACAAACCAGTCGCGTTTTAGAGGTGCACTAACCGAATGGCTGGACAACTCTCAGATCCCTGTTCTAAGCGGGTTCCTCAGGCGGCTTCGGCTTATTTCCATCGCCACGCGGACACAAATATCGGTAAACGGGCTTGACTCGTTCCAATGACCCGCAAGAACAGAAAGCAAATCGAAAAAACAACTTGCCCCACCCGCCCCGAACCACTTACACTTCTCAACGTGACGTCCAAAGACGCGAGCGAACCCGCCAAACCGCCCAAAACTCCGCCATCAACAGCCGGAATGACGACCAAGGTCGTCAAGGGCTCGCTCTGGACGCTCGCCGGCCAGGTGGCGCCGCTTGCGGTCTCGCTGGTGGCGACTCCGTTCGTTATCCGGATGCTCGGGGCGGAGAGTTACGGCGTTTTGATACTGATCGGGCTGATACCGACCTATCTCGGGTTCGCAGATTTCGGGATGTCGATGGCATCGACCAAATTCGGCAGCGAGGCTTACGCCGAGGGCGACGAGGAAAAAGAAGCGCGGATAGTAAGAACAGCGGCACTTATTGCCCTTATGACCTCGGTCCCGGTGGCCGCAGCCCTGATCATATTTGCCTCGCAGGTGATCGGGCTTTTCAACGTCCCGGAAGCTCTACAGGCCGAGGCCATAACGGCACTCAGGATCGCGGCCGTAACTTTTGTCGTAAACTTTCTCTGCGGAATATTTAACACGCCGCAGCTTGCCCGGCTCCGCATGGACCTCAATACGTTCATCAACGCCGGCTCCCGCATCCTAGGCCTTATCGCAACACCGATAGTTCTTTACCAAGGCTACGGAATAATCGGCGCCGTAACCGTCCTCCTCGCCGCTAGCCTCCTGAACCTCGCCGGGCATCTTGTGGCTTCGAGGAGCCATTTATCGGAGCTTTTTGGACTCCGTATCGAACCAAGTTTACTCCCGGCAATGGCAAAGTTTGGGTTCGGCGTGATCGCGGCGGGTATTGCGGGACTTTTATTGGCGAATGTAGAAAAGGGTGTTCTTTCGAGTCTTGCATCGGTCAAGGAACTCGCGTTCTACTCGGTTGCGTTCATTGTCGCAAGTTCGATAACAATGTTCTCAAGCGCGATGAGCCAATCCCTGATGCCTGCGTTTTCGCAACTGAACCGAGGAGGGCAAAGCGACGATTCGATTAGTTTTCTTTTTTCTACGGTCGTAAGACTGAACATCATCTGGCTCCTGCCTGCTTCTGTATTCTTGATACTCGTAGCAGAAACCTTTTTCACAATTTGGGCAGGCCCCGAGTTCGGACAGGGAAGTACGGCGCCGTTTTACGTGCTTCTGATCGGTCTGGCCTTTCACGTTGTCACCTATATTCCCTTTACTCTTCTAATGGCAGCCGGACGGTCCGACCTGATCGCAAAGATATATTGGGCGGAGCTTTTTCCTTATCTTCTCTTGGTTTGGATGCTGGTTTCTCGATTTGGGGCCGTAGGTGCGGCAGCCGCATGGAGTATGAGAATCATCGCCGATTGCTTTATATTGTTGTTTGCGACAAGTAGGTTGACCGGAATCAAACTAGAATATCTGCCGGTGGTAAGAATTCTTGTGGCAGGTTCAATATTAGCGGTTCCCGGCTTCCTGATGTTTCTTACTTCACTGCCGATCTCGGTCGTCGGGTTCGTATATCTCGTATTTGCCTTGCTTTACGGATTTCTTCTGTGGCAATTTGTTCTGACACGATCCGAGATAGACTGGCTTAGGCTTCGGATCTCCGGGCTTACTTCTATTCGATTCAATACCTAGCGGATAAAGATGGCGACGCCAATTAAAAACGTTTTCTATGGAGCGCTCGACGCGGTAACGCTCTATCGCGGAGTTCCCCGAATGATCGGCAGCGAACGCGTGCTGTTTCCGGCAAAATGGAGCCGTTACTATGAGTCAGATTATGAGCCGGAGACGTTTCGGTTTTTTCGCAGCAATGTAAAGCCGGGAAATGTTGTTCTTGACATAGGAGCACATATTGGTTTGTTTTCGGTCGTTACGTCGAGACTGGTTGGCGAGACGGGTAAGGTCTATGCATTTGAACCGACTCCGTTTACGCGAGGCGTCCTCGGTGAAGTTGTAAAGTTGAATGGCTGCGACCACAACGTTGAGATCAGTCCCGAGGCGGTTTCGGATAAGAAAGGCACTGCCTACTTTTTCGATACCGGTACGGAGGTTTCGAATGCCAATTCACTCGTTGAAACCGGTCGCAGCAAAGAGAAGATCGAGGTCCCGATGATCTCGGTCGATCAGTTCGTTTCGGAAAGAGGCCTCACCGTCAATTGCTTGAAGATCGACGTCGAAGGAGCGGAGCTAGATCTTTTGAGAGGAGCACGGAAAGTCTTGACCGAGCAACGGCCTGTTGCGAGACTAGGTTTGCATCCAGAGTTCATGGCCGCAAATGGGCACACGCTTGAGATGATCTGGGACCTAGTTAAACATTACAAATACCGGCCCGACTACAATGGCTCAGCGATCTCGAAACAGGAATTCTGTTCGCAGCCAACTCTTTTCGACGTAAACCTATTCCCGATTCAATAAATGCTTTCGGACAAGGAAATCAAGGTCTGCCAAGTGGTCTCCTATTCGGCAGACTCAGAGTATCTGCGGAATCTTGGCCTTGGCCTTGCGGGAAAGGGTGTCTCGCAGCTTTGGGTGACGCTTTTCGATTCCGGAAAAGAGCAGCCGGCCTGGATCAATGAGGCAAAGAACGTGGAATATCTTTGCCTCGGCGCGAGAAGCCGATATGGCTTCCCATTAGCCGCTCTACGATTGGCAAAGAAACTCCGTCAAGGGAAGTTCAATATAGTTCAAACACATCTTTACGAAGCAAGCCTCGTCGGGTTGCTTGCAGGGAAATTGGCTGGGACACATGTAAAGGTCCTGACACGCCATCATCTTGATCAAGCGCTTCTGATCGGGAAGAGCCTCCCTATTTATATCGATAAATGGGAGGCAAGAACTGCCGACCATATCGTAACTTTGGGCGGAGCAGTCAAGGAGCATTTGGTTAACCGTGAAAGCGTTCCTGACGAGAAGATCACAGTTGTTTATCAGGGATTTGATTTCAACCGCTTTTCCGCAACCGAGTTCGAGCGTTTAGAAGTTCGAAAAGAGTTTGGGGTTGGCGACGGAGAATTTCTGATCGGCACTTTCGGGAACTTTTTTCCTACAAAGGGCCATCGCTTTCTCTTGGACGCCGTATCAGTTCTGATAGAAAAATACCCGAATATTCGATTATTCTTTGTAGGGGGCGGTGGCGAAGAAAGCGGCGTCGCTGATCACGTCAGCAAGACCGGGCTCGATAGCAAAGTTATATTTGCCGGCTTCAGGAAGGATGTTGCCGCCTGTATGAAAGCCTGCGATCTGGTCGTGCATCCTTCGCTATCGGAAGCTTTTTGCCAGGTTTTGATCGAAACTATGTCGGTTGGCACTCCTTTGATCTCGACCGATGTGGGCGGAGCTAAAGAGGCCATTGGGAATGGGGTTACTGGAACTCTTGTTCCCGCGGCGGATGCGGATTCGCTTGAAAGGGCGATTGAAGAGGTTTTATCAGACCGTGCTCGGGCGGAAGCAATGGCAAACGCCGGCCAGTCATTCGTGCGAAACACATTCACGCTCGAACGGATGATAGATAGGCAGTACGAACTTTACTGTCAGTGGTTGGGAATAAAAATCTGATGGCGGTTTCGGAAAGGTTTCAAGGAGCGAATGTTATCGATGCCGGGCGGCTTTCTCCTTATTGGGGAGAGCATGCGGCGCGGTATCGGTTTGCGCTTGAAAGGATCGCGGGCAAAAGAGTACTCGATATCGCCTGCGGGACCGGCTACGGGATCGGATTGCTTCAGCGAACAGCAAGATCTGTTTGCGGTGTTGATGTGGATGGGGAAGCGGCGGCTCAGGCTCGGCTCGAATGCGGGGAAAATTCCGCGGTGATCCTCGGCGATGGCCTTCGGCTGCCTTTTGAGGATGGGAGCTTCGATGCTGTCACTTCATTTGAAACGGTAGAGCATATCCATGACCGTCCGGGCTTTCTCAAGGAGTTGGAGCGAGTTCTAAGTCCCGGAGGCTTTTTACTGCTTTCGACTCCGAATGCGCATTACACGAGGCCGGTGAACGGAAAGCCCTCGAATCCTTTCCACGTTTATGAATACACGCCCGAAGAGCTCGGCGAAGAATTGCGGAAGGTCTTTATAGTTGAGGAGCATCTCGGGCAATCGCTTGAGATCGGGAAAAGTATTTCGCCGTTCTATCTCGATCAACAGAGATTGCCGCCAAAGCCCATTGTGCAGGCCAAGCTGTTCGGCTGGCGAGTGATGAATAAGTTTCCGCTCGGCCTCCGGGAAAGGCTAAGCGAGGCGATCTGGAGGCGGCCATTTTACCCGACCGAGGCAAATTACTTATTTTCGGAAGAAAAACTTGCCAAGGCACCGGTGCAGCTTGCCGTATGCCGAAAGAAATGAAGCCATTGGTCAGCGCAATCATTCCTAACTATAACTACGCCCGGTATGTTGGCGAGGCGGTCGAAAGCGCTCTCGGGCAAACTTATTCTAATCTCGAGGTAATAGTTGTTGATGACGGGTCAAAGGATAACTCGCTCGAGGTTCTTGAGAAATACCGCGATCGGATAAAGATAATCGAGCAAGAGAACTCCGGGGTGTGTGTAGCTCGGAACCGCGGCGTGGCGGAATCAACCGGCGAATACATTGCATTCCTAGATGCCGATGATGTCTGGCTACCAACGAAGATAGAAAGGCAGGTGGAAAAGTTTGCATCCGAAGTCGCTTTCGGTCTTGTCCATGTCGGTGTGAGCGATATTGACGCTTCAGGAGAAGAACTGGCGACTCATTTGAACGGAATGGAAGGCGATGTTGCTTCCGAACTAATGATGTTTGAAAGTGCAGTCATTCTGGGAGGCGGGAGCGGGGTGATGATCCCGCGAAAGGTTTTCGACAAAGTCGGAGGTTTTGATGATTCTCTCTCGACCTCGGCGGACTGGGATATCTATTTTCGGATCAGTTCCCTATTTCCCGTCGGCTTTGTCGATGAACCCCTTCTGAAATACAGGCTGCATGGTTCAAACATGCACTCGAATATTAAAAGGATGGAGAGTGAGATGCTTTTTGCCTATCGGAAGGCATTCAGCGCAACTGGGCGAGATCGAAAATTTGAGGAAGGTAGGGCATACGGAAGTTTATATCGGGTGTTGTCAGGTTCTTATTTCAGGTCCGGAGACTATTTCAGCTTCCTTAGAACTGCGTTATTGTGTTTCTATAACGATCCCCGTTCTCTCGGGTATTTCATCAAGTTCCCGGCGAGGGCGATGCGCCGCAATGTATGAGCAGTCTGTCAAAATTGCCGATTGAAGAATCCCTGTCGTTCTCACGAGATAAGGACAGGTCTCTAGTCGCTTCGGCAGCATATCGGATGCGCATGCTCATCCGATCTGTTTTCGGGCGAGAGAGAGAACTTCGGCTGCTCCTTGACCTGCACCGGATATTTGGTCGATTGGCGTTCGAAGCCTCCGGCGATGTTTATTCCGGGAATTTCCATCTTGTTACTAAGGGCATTAGCGAAGAATTGCTAAGTGAGATCCTTACACAGGACTCAACGGTCGTTGATATCGGCTGCGGTATTGGACGGTGGGCGAATATTGCGGGCAAATATTGCCGATCTGTGGTCGGGGTTGATTTTGATGAAAATCTGATACGTCAAGCTAGAGAGAATTCGAGCAATTCAAATGTCACATTCATTGTCGGGGATGTAACCTCTGATCTTCCGTCCAAGAAATACGACATCGGAATTCTCTCTCATGTGATCGAACACATCGAGGAAGTGGACGAATTTCTCGCTAAGCTTCATGGCGTGGCGAAGACGCTCCTAATCGAGGTTCCTGACTTTAATGCTGACTCGCTCAATCGGGTTAGGCTTGAGATGGGACTCGATTTCTACTCTGACGGGGATCATGTTCGGGAGTATACTTCGGAGACGCTCCGCGAGCAGCTAGTGAGAAACGGATGGACGATCAGAAGCGTTCAACATCGAAATGGATGCATTGTCTGCATTGCCGATAGCTCTATGGAAAAGGAATAGGGCCTATATTGTTCTGTGAAACTGAAATATTGTGTGGTATCGGTGCTTGCTCTAGATCTCCTAACTTTTAATGGCTCGAACACTTTATATCTGTTATTTCGGGGTGCGGGAGCCTTTGGTTCAGACGCAGGTTTTGCCGTATTTGCGGGAGCTTCTCAAAGGTGGAAAAGGGGAAGAGTTGCAAGGTGAAAAAGGGGAAAAGCTAGAAGGTGTAAAAGGGAAAAGGTTGAAAAGTGAAAATGAGTTGGATGCCGAGTCTATTTTCCCCTTGAGCGTTTCGCTGCTTACTTTTGAGCCGCAGCGGGAGGGGAAGGATCTTGCGGAGTTTGAGAGGGTTCGGGTGGAACTGGCGGCGGAGGGAATTGAGTGGGATTGGCTGCCATATCATAAGAGGCCCTCGGCGGTGGCTACGGCCTGGGATATCTTTCGCGGGGCTTTTTATATTTGGCGGAGGATCGGGCGGTTCGATGTTTTGCACGGGCGTGTACATGTCCCGACTCTGATGGGAGCTTTGGCCCGGAAGTTCTCACGCAAGAAACCCAAATTGCTCTTTGATATTCGGGGATTTTTCCCTGAGGAATATACGGATGCCGGCATCTGGCCCGAGGGCGGGCTGCTTTACCGCGGGGCAAAACGCGTAGAGCGGTGGCTGATGAAAGAGGCCGATGCCTTCGTCGTCCTGACAGAAAAAGCGAGAGAGATCCTCTTTCCCGAGTCAAAGGAGTCGGGGTTTGATAAGCTCGGCCGCCCGGTCGAGGTGATACCGTGTTGTGTTGATCTGGAACGATTTGCCTCCGCGACTCCGGATACAAGGGAGAGAAAGAGAAACGAGCTCGGTATAGCCGACAAGAAGGTAATGGTTTATGTCGGCTCGTTCGGCGGGTGGTATTTGACATCGGAGACGGCCGATATCTTTGGAGCCTTCAGAGAAAAGTATCAGAATGCTTTTGCGATGATACTTACGCAGAGCAAACCCGAGGTCATCGAACCGCTGCTTCGCGAAGCCGGTTACGCGGATGGCGAGTATCTTATAACTCGTGTTCCATCGTCCGAAATACCCGAGTATTTGGTTGCGGCCGATCTGGCAGTCTCTTTTATAAAGCCCTGTTATTCCAAGCAAGCTTCTTCGCCGACCAAAAATGCAGAATATCTCGCCTGCGGCCTGCCGATAATTGCAAACGCGGGCGTCGGGGATGTGGATCTGCTCATTGAGGGCCACGGCGTCGGTTCACTGATAGAAAGTTTCGACCGCGAGGCATATCTCCAGGCATTTGATAACATCGAGAGCTTGGGGAATATCTCCGCGAAATGCCGCGAGGTCGCCAATCAAGAATTCGACCTCGAAACGGTCGGCGGAATTAGATATAGGGCTGTCTACGAATCGATTACAGGATCATGAACGCGATGGAATCACAAAATAGTTCGGACCTTTATGTTTGGACCGACCAAAGATGCCCGATCTGCGAAAAAAAGCCTGACCGATTTGTGGGCAAACGCGGCGGTGTTTCGCATCGCGAGGGACTTGGCGTTGAATGTGAGATCTGGCGGTGTACGAGTTGTTCTTTGGTTTTTCCGAACCCAATGCCATTCCCCAAAAATGGACTCGGCCAGCATTATGACGTGGACGCAGACGATTACTTTAAGGAGCACGACACCGAAGGTCGGCTTGACGGTGCGAAGTCTCTTCTAGAAAGGGCGGAGAAGATACTAGGCCATAAGGGCAAACTCCTCGATGTGGGAGTTGGGCGAGGCGAAACGCTTGTTGCGGCAAAGGAACTGGGTTGGGATGCCGAGGGAGTAGAACCGTCATCAACCTTTGCGGATTACGCTGAGGAGAGAACAGGCCTGAAGATCTGGCGGGAACCGATCGAGGATTCGTCGGTACCGGATAACGAGTATGACGTTATTGTTTTGGCTGCGGTTCTTGAGCATCTCTATACGCCAGATGAGATCGTTCGGCGCATTAGCCAAGCCTTAAAACCGGGTGGAATTCTTTACCTTGACGTCCCAAATGAGGCAGGCCTTTATTTTCGGGTGGGAAACGCTTATCAAAAGCTTCGGGGTCGGGATTGGTGTGTAAATTTAGCTCCTACGTTTTCGCCGTATCACGTTTTTGGCTTCAGCCCAAAAGCATTGAAAAAGCTTCTCGCCAAATACGGTCTGTCCCCGGTCTACTGGAATGTTTATCCCGGTACGAGTCTGGTACCAAGCCGTGGCGGGGTTGTTGGTCTCCTCGAAAGTGCTGCCTCTAAGGTCGTGACCGGCATCAGCAGCTACGGAGAAATGGGAACGTACATCGAAACGTGGGCCCGGAAAGCGTAACTCTTCGGATGTACATAGCCTTTTGTTCTCGTGGGCCGAGAGCTGCGTATAATGGATTCGAATATTGACACAAAGGTTGTTGCGGGTTTCGGGGACGAATGGACGCGGTTTGATCAGTCGGCGCTTGACGCCGTCGAGCATCGGCGCCTTTTTGATGAATATTTCGAGAAATTTCCTTGGGAGAGCCTTCCGAAAGATGCGGTCGGTTTTGATCTTGGCTGCGGGAGCGGGCGGTGGGCAAAGCTAGTTGCTCCGAGAGTCAGGAAACTCCATTTGATCGATCCGAGCGAGGCTATAGAGGTTGCACGGAGGAATCTGGCCGATCTTTCAAACTGTGAATTTCACCGGGCCGGAGTTGACGATATCCCGCTTGCCGATGAGAGCTGCGACTTTGGCTACAGCCTCGGGGTTCTCCATCACATTCCCGATACCGAAGATGGTTTGAGGAAATGCATTGCGAAGTTGAAGCCCGGAGCACCGTTTCTGCTCTATCTCTATTACGCCTTTGATAATCGGCCGGCGTGGTTTCGGGCCGTTTGGAAGATTACGGATCTTTTCCGACGGGTGATCAGCGGTCTGCCTCACGGCCTAAGGTACTTTGTTTCGCAGATCATAGCGATCCTTGTATATTTCCCGCTTGCTCGATTTTCTCTGCTCGCAGAAAAGCTTGGGATCACAGTTCGGAACTTTCCGCTCTCACAATATCGCGACAAATCCTTCTACACCATGCGGACAGATGCTCTCGACCGTTTTGGCACCCGGCTTGAGCAGCGATTTACGCAAGCGGAAGTGCAAGAAATGATGGAACGGTGCGGACTGGAGAAAGTCGAGTTTGCAAGTGCGGCATTTTGGACTGCGGTTGGCATAAAGAAATAAATGCGTGTTCTTGCGGTCGCAAATTTCCCCAAAGAAGCAGCGGCGACGCGGTTTCGGGTTGAGCAGTTCGTTGGGCCGCTTCGGGAGCGGGGAATTGAACTTGAGCTGAGCCCTTTTCTTTCTGCGGAACAATTTGCGGAGATGTATAAGCCGGGCGGAGCGGTGCAAAAGGCGGCCGGGATCGCCCGGAGCCTTTTTCGTAGAGCGGCGGAGTTGGTCAAGATAAGGGACTACGATCTTCTTTTCGTCCAGCGGGAAGCAATGTTCTTTGGGCCGGAGATATTCGAAAGGCTTTTTCAGATCTCCGGCCGGGTTCCGATGGTCCTCGACCTCGACGATGCGACCTACGTTCCATACGCGAGCCCGACATACGGCAAGCTCGGAAGCGCTCTAAAGTTTTTCGGCAAGACGGACAGGCTTATCCGCCGCTCGGCCGCGGTAACTTGCGGCAACCGGTTCATCGCCGAATATGTTTCCAATTTAGGAACGCGGGCCGAGGTGATCCCCACGGTGGTTGATACAGAGGTTTTCCGCCCGTTTGAGAAAGAGAACGACGTCCCCGTTATTGGTTGGGTCGGTACACATTCCACCTTTCCTTCGCTTGAGTCGCTCTTTCCTGTCTTTGAACGGCTTGCCCAAAAGCATGAGTTTATTTTGAGGGTTGTCGGCTCCGGCAGCGATGGGATAAATATTCCCGGGGTTCGGGCGGAGGTTCTGCCATGGTCGCTTGAGCGGGAGGTCGAGGATTTCTGCACGCTGGATATCGGGCTTTACCCGATAGTTGTCAGCCGCTCGGCTAATGAGGAGTGGTTAAAGGGGAAGTCGGGGTTCAAGGCAATTCAATATCTTGCGGCCGGCGTGCCGTTTGTGATGTCTCCGGTCGGCATCTGTGCGGAGATCGGACGTCCGGGCGAAACACACCTCAATGCCGAATCAGCGGAAGATTGGTATAATTCATTAGATAAGCTACTCAGCAACGCAGATCTTCGCCGCGAAATGGGAAAAAGCGGCCGGGAGTATTCTCTGGAGAACTACACGGTCGAAAAGCAGGCAGATAAGCTTGCAGAAGTGTTCCGGGCAGCGAAGATGGGTTAAACAGCGGAGTTGCGCAGATTTTCGCGGATTATTTTTTATAATTTTGGTTAAGGGAAGCTAGGGGATCAAAGAAAATAGCCTTTCATGATCCGTGTAGATCCGCGTTGATCCGTTGTAAGATCGGCTGGCAGCGGATTCACGCAGATTTTCGCGGATTATTTTGGGTAGATTGTTGGATCTGGTTGCTTTTCGAGTGGCGAAGACGGGTTGGTCCAACCGGCGCTTTGAATACGGTCAAACAGTTTGGTTAACTGATCCGTGTAAATTCGCGTTAATCCGTTGCAAAAACATATGAGCGAAAGTTTGTTGCATGGTGATCTTACTTACAAGATCATCGGGATCGGGATGCAGGTTCATAGTACGTTGGGGCACGGATTTCTTGAGAAGGTCTATGAAAATTCTATGATGGTCGCTCTGCGATCGGCGGGCATCTTTGCCGAACAGCAGGTGCCGATCAAGGTCGTGTTTGAAGGCGTGATAGTCGGGGATTACTTTGCGGATATACTTGTTGAGAAGAAAGTGATCCTTGAGCTCAAGGCCTGCGACCGGATAACGGATTTTCACAAAGCTCAGGCGTTGAACTATCTGAAAGCGACCGGGATCGATCTGGCTTTGATCCTGAATTTCGGAGCAAAGAGCTTCGAGCATCACCGATTGATAAACCGGTTAAAGTAGTTAGCAACGGATTTACGCAGATTTTCGCGGATTACTGTTTTTTGCGGAGCATTTCGGGATGGGTCGCCGTCTTTCCTACTCTGGCACTCAAGAGTTGGGACCCAAACGTCATAGGAACCCCAAGTTCTATTTCCAAACAATATCAATCCGCGTAAATCTGCGATAATCTGTTGTTATAGATTCTTATGTACATTTTGGGGCTTACAACTCTTGGCGATTCTGCGGCGGCGATCATTAAGGACGGGCAATTGATCGCGTCGGTCGAGGAAGAGCGTTTCTCGCGTAAAAAGCACCACGCGGGGTTTCCTTACAAGGCTATCGAATTTTGTTTGAAGCAGGCCGGGATCACTCTGGCTGAGGTCGAACACGTCGGGCATTATTGGAAGCCTTGGATACTCCGCCATAAAGCGATGCAGGCACTAAAGGCGGGCCTGATTTCGCCGGCAATGTTCAAGGCCCGGGCCGATCGCGGAGTTGCACAGGTCAGCGATAGTTATCTTGGGATGTTCAAGCATCCAAAGCGGCTTCGCGAGCATTTTGGCGAGAGCAATTTTAAGTTCCATTTTCTTGAACATCACCAGACACACGCAGCTTCTGCTTTCTTTGTTTCGCCTTTTGATTCGGCGGCGATCCTTACCTGGGACGGAACGGGCGAAGATACGACCACACTTTTCTGTAAAGGAAAGGGAAATAGGCTCGAGGTCCTGAAACGCATCAAGCTGCCGCATAGCCTCGGGCAATTCTATTCGGCCGTGACGAATTTTATCGGTTTTGATATGTTTGCCGGCGATGAATGGAAGGTTATGGGCCTGGCGGCCTATGGCAAACCAAAGCATTACGACTTTTTCCGCGAGAAGGTGCTTAAGACAAACGGTAACGGTGATTTCAAATTCGATATTAAGGTGCTCGATCATCATCTGGCGAAGCATTATCAGTTTTCCGACGCAATAGTTAAAGAACTCGGGCCCGGAAGAAAGCCCGGCGAGGAACTTACCGAACATCACTGGGACATTGCCTGCTCGGCGCAAAAGGCGTTGGAAGATACGGCCATCTATCTGGTAAAGCAGATCCACGAGATGACCGGCGAGGAGAATCTCTGCCTGGCCGGCGGAGTTGCGTTCAATTCGGTCATGAACGGCCGGATATTTCACGAAACGCCGTTCAAGCGGTTCTTTGTCCAGCCCGCCGCGGGCGATGCAGGTTGTTCGCTCGGGGCGGCATATTTCGTTTGGCACCAGAAGCTCGGAAAACCTCGCGATTTTGAAATGAAACACGCCTATTACGGGCCGGGGTTTTCAAATGAGCAATGCCGGGAAGCTCTTGATACTGCCGAACTTTCATATGAAACGTTGCCGGATGAGGAATTGCTTCCGCGGATCGCAAAGATGATCAGCGAGGGCGCGATCATCGGTTGGTTTGATGGCCGTATGGAACTCGGTCCGCGGGCGCTCGGTGCCCGGAGTTTTCTTGCCGATCCGCGTCGGGCGGATATGCGCGAGATATTGAACCACAAGGTAAAGCTCAGGGAATGGTTTCGTCCGCTTGCTCCTTCAATGCAGGAAGAGCACGGCCGCGAGGTCTTTGGCGTGGAGCATCATGATCCATTTATGATCACCGTTATCGAGGTCGCCGAGGACTATAAGGCGAAGATCCCGGCCGTTGTCCACGTTGACGGGACCGCCCGGCCGCAGATGGTCAGCCGCGAGACGAATCCGCGTTATTGGAACCTGATAAACGAGTTCAAGAAGCTGACCGGAATTCCGATGCTCCTCAATACATCTTTCAACGTTCAGGAGCCGATCGTCTGCACTCCGGAGAATGCGATAAACACATTCCGGAATTCGAATTTCGACGCCCTTGTGCTTGAGAACAACCTCGTCGTCCGCTAGCGGAAGTTTTTAATGATAGCCGCCGGAAAGCTTGTTTTTTTGCTCACGTTCTTTGCACTTGTCGTGCAGGGGCTGGTCTTTTTTTACGAGGACCCCGATGAGCTGACCGCGCTTCCGCTTGTCCTTATTCTTGGCGGCATCGCGGGTTACCTTCTCCGCGAACGCGGCCGCGACCCTGACGCACTTTTCCAATCCGGCATCTTCTTTTGGGCCTACTCCATTCGTCTTTGGATGGGGATGATAATGTATGGCTGGGACCTCAAGGATCTGTTCGGCGACGAAGATGCCTCCGGGTATCGATACGGCTGGGAAATGGCCAACAACTGGTACCAGAATGGTTTCGATGGCTTTGCGTCCGATCTTGTCCGCGTTTTCTTTGAACGGCAGAACGAAGGCCAGGCGCTGATCTGGGCAATTCCGACCTTTATTGCGGGCGGCGAGAGCCGAATGATCGTTTCCACGGTGAACAGCTTTGCCGGAGCATTGCTGGTCATTGTCGTCTTCCGAATGACCCGGCGGGTCTTTGATTCCGCAACGGCCCGGATCGCGGCGGTACTTGTTACCTTCTGGATGTCTCACATTCTTCTCTCGGCGACCACGGCGAAAGAGATATTGGTCATTCTCGGCGAATGGTTCGTGCTTTACATGCTCATCCGTAACGCGAAGGGATTTTCGCCCAAGGACGCCATTGCTACGGTTCCCGCATTGCTGGCCGTCTTCATAATGAGGTTCTACGCGGTCTATCTGCTGGCGGCGGCAGCTCTTTTTAGATTCCTGGTGGCGAGCAGGCAGAACATTGTCCGTAATGCGATATTCGGCACGGTGATCGTTTCGGCATTGATGATTTTCTTGGCGGCGGGCGGTGCGATACAAAGAGATTTTGAGCGAATAGAGAGGCTGAATGAGCGGGTCGATTCCTGGCGCGAGGGTGTGGCAACAAGCACCGGTTCTGGCGTTGAGATATATTCCGAGGGCGAATCGACCACATTGGCAATACCGGTCGCAACCATCTATTTCTTTTTTGCACCGTTTCCCTGGGAGGCATTTAGCGGCTCGGCGCGGAACGCTTTCGGCGCAGCGGAAAATATCTTCATAATCGTAATTATCATCATCGGTTTCCCCGCACTCAGAATATTTTTCAAGGTCAAGTTTGTGGAGATGGCCCCAATATTTGCCTTTTGCGCGCTTTATGCCGGTATGCATATTTGGGGGCTTTCAAATGTCGGGCTGGCGTGGCGGCATAAACAGACGATCATGCCTCTCTTCTTTATGCTCGTCGCTGTCGGCATTACTCAGAGACAGGTTGGCTGGGCTGCTCTTACGGGCCGTACGCGGCGTCGCACAAAAGACCTAAGTATCGTGAGGGCAAATTAATCGGATGTGTGGGATCGTCGGCATCGTAAATAATGGCGGCCGCGAGGCGAGCCGGGAAGTCCTTGAGAGGATGAACCGCGCCATATTTCACCGCGGGCCGGATGACGACGGTTTCTACCTGAAAGAGAATGTCGGGCTCGCGATGCGGCGGCTTGCGATCATCGATCTTGCTTCGGGAAAACAGCCTATACACAGCGCCGACCGCACAAAGTGGATCGTCTTCAACGGCGAGATCTATAACTATCAGGAATTGAGGCAAGAGCTTGAGGCAGATGGCGTTCAGCTCTACACAAACTCCGATACCGAAGCGATCGTAAATCTATACGCGAAGTATGGTGCCGATTGCTTGAAGCGTTTGCGGGGTATGTTCGCTTTTGCGATCTGGGATGAGAGTGAAAAGGAACTTTTCATTGCCCGCGACCGCGTGGGGAAAAAGCCGCTTCTGTATTCTCACCGTTCGAATGGCGATCTGATCTTCGGCTCCGAGTTCCTCGCACTTCTCGAACATCCTGATATTTCGCGTGAGGTCGATAACACTGCGATCGACGCCTATCTCTCTTACCTCTGCGTTCCGGCTCCACTGACGGCCTACAAAGAGATCAGAAAGCTTGAGCCCGGCCATTGGATGAAATGGAAGGCGGGAAAGATCGAGACCTCGCGGTATTGGCTGCCGGACTTTTCAAAGAAGATCAAGATCACCGAGAGCGAAGCGATCGAGGAGACCACTCGGATACTTCGCGAATCGACAAAGCTCCGAACGATATCCGAGGTTCCGCTCGGCGCCTTTCTTTCGGGTGGGGTTGATTCATCGACCGTTGTTGCCCTGATGGCCGAGGAGAGCTCGCAACCGGTCAAGACCTTTTCGATCGGCTTTGAAGAGCAAGATTTCAGCGAGCTTAAATATGCCCGCCGTGTTGCCGAGCATGTTGGCGCGGAATACAACGAATTCATTGTCCGCCCAAATGCGCTTGATGTGATTCCGACGCTAGTCGAACATTACGGTGAGCCCTATGCCGATTCATCGGCGATCCCGACCTATTACGTAGCGAAAGAAACCCGCAAGCATGTCACGGTCGCCCTAAATGGTGATGGCGGCGACGAGAGCTTTGCCGGTTATGAACGATACGCGGCGATGCTTGCGGCCGAGCAATATTCAAAGATACCCGGGGCTTTGAGAAAAGCGTTGATAGAGTTCCCGATCGGCCTGTATCCGACTTCGGAGATCAGAAAGTCGCGGGCTCGTGACGTCAAGCGATTTCTCAAGGCCGCCGTTCTTCCGCGAAATGAGCGCTACTTCCGCTGGATGTCCACCTTTGACCGCGAAACGAAGCCGGAGCTTTATACCCGCGAATTTGCCGAATCGCTGAACGGGACCCGAGCGTCAGACACTCTGGACCATTGGTTCGCGTCTGCCGGTAGCTCTGGCTTTTTGGATGCGGCGTTGCTAACCGACCAGATGACATATCTGCCAAACGATTTGCTCGTCAAGGTGGATATTGCGACAATGGCAAATTCACTGGAAGCTCGGTCGCCGTTTCTTGATCATAACCTGATCGAGTTTGCCGCGAGCCTGCCCGAGGGGCTTAAAATGTCGCGGCTTCGGCCGAAATATTTGCTCAAGAAGGTCGCCGAGCGGCTTGTTCCCAAAGAGGTGATCTACCGTCGAAAGATGGGATTTGGCGTACCGGTCGGGAAATGGTTCCGCGGTGAAATGAAAGATTTTGTCCGCGAAGCTCTTCTCTCTGAAAGAGCCATCGGCCGCGGAATTGTGAAGCCGGAGATGATGCGAAAGTATGTGGATGAGCATACCGGCGGCGAACGCGACCATGCATTTCAGATCTGGACATTGCTGATGCTGGAGCTTTGGTTCCAGCGATTTATTGATCGATAATTTCTCGGCAGAATGGCCGAACGAGTTTTATGAAAGGTGTAATACTTGCGGGCGGATTAGGCTCGCGTCTCTTTCCGCTTACGAAGATCACGAACAAGCATCTTCTGCCGGTCTATGACCAGCCGATGATCTATTATCCGATCCGGACGCTTATCAATGCCGGCATTGACGACATAATGATCGTGACGGGCGGAAACTCGGCGGGCGATTTTCTAAAACTGCTTGGCAATGGAAAGGACTTTGGACTCAAGCACGTCAACTATACTTATCAGGAAGGCGAGGGCGGCATTGCCGATGCTCTTTCATTGGTCGAGCATTTTGCTGATAAGGATCCGATCTGCGTCGTCCTTGGTGACAACATCATAGAAAAAAATATCCGTGCGGCGGCTGACGCATATCGCGAGCAAGGCAAGGGAGCAAAGATACTGCTGAAAGAGGTCCACGACCCTCAGCGTTTCGGTGTGCCCGAACTGGAAGGGCAGCGTGTGCTTCGGATAGAAGAAAAGCCCGCCGAACCGAAGTCGAGCTTTGCTGTTATCGGCATCTATTTTTACGACAACACGGTCTTTGACGTTATCAAGACACTTAAGCCGTCCGATCGCGGTGAGCTGGAAATAACCGATGTGAACAATCATTACATTGATCGTGGAGAGATGAGCTGGAATGAGCTCGATGGCTGGTGGACCGATGCCGGGACCTTTGAGAGCCTTTTGCGGGCGTCGAATATGGTTGCCGAGACCGGAGCGAATAACATAGGCAGCGTCTCGGCAGTCTGAGATATTGAAGGAAAAGAAATGGCGGAAACGAAGAAAACGATGGTTGAATTCACCAAGGGTGAGATCAAGGATGTGGTCGTGTATCAACTTAAAAAGTATCACGACGATCGCGGCTGGCTTGCCGAACTGTTCCGACACGATGAGCTTGCTGAGGAGTTCTTTCCCGTGATGTCCTATATTTCGTTTACAACTCCGGGCATCGCCCGCGGCCCGCATGAACACGTCGACCAGGCGGATCTTTTCTGTTTCATCGGCCCATCAACATTCAATATGCGTATGTGGGACAATCGGCCGGATTCGCCTACGTTTAACTATAAGATGTCGTTCAATGCCGGTATCGACGAGCCATTGGCCGTAGTAGTGCCGAAGGGCGTTGTTCATGGCTACAAGAATATCGGCGACTTGGACGGAATGGTCATAAACTGCCCGAACCGGCTCTATATGGGCGAAGGTAAAAGGGAACCGATCGACGAGATACGTCATGAGGACGATCCGGAAACGCCATATCGGATGGATTAAAATTCGGCAGCCGGCAGCGTTATCCCTACACAAACGTCTTGCCGCACCGCCTGCGAAGATAAAGCCGCGATGCGGTTGCCGGCCGCCGAACCCTTAAACGACCGAAGTCCTGCGGTCCCAGTTCAATGAAAATTCTCCGAATCATCGCGAGGCTCAACGTAGGCGGCCCGGCCCGGCACGTCGTCTGGCTTACAAAGGCTCTCCAAGATGAAGAGTATTCATCGCGTCTGATAGCCGGAAGTGTCCCGGATGGCGAAGAAAGCATGGAGTACTTCGCCGAGGAGAACGGAGTCGCACCCGTTTATCTTCGTGAAATGAGCCGGGAACTCTCCCTCCGCGACGTTATTTCGCTATTTAAGGTCTATCGCGAAATGCTGCAGTTCAAGCCCGCCTTGATCCATACGCACACCGCGAAAGCGGGAACGATCGGCAGGGCCGCCGCTTTCGGTTACAGATGGCTCACACTTTCTACATTGGTCGGGCGGCCAAGACGAGTGAAGGTGGTTCACACATTTCACGGCCACGTTTTTCATAGCTATTACGGGGCGGCCAAAACATCCCTTTTTCTCTTTATTGAACGAGTCTTAGCAAGGTTTGCGACCGATCGCATCGTCGTCATCAGTCAGCAGCAGCTTGAAGAGATAAACAAAGCGTTCAAGGTCGGCAAACCCAAGCAATTCAAGGTGATCCCGCTCGGGATCGATCTTGAGCCGTTCGATGTGACGTTAGACGAACGCTCAGCTATCCGATCGGAATGGAAAGTAGCTGAAGATCAACTGCTTTTCGGCTTTGTCGGAAGGCTTACCGAGATAAAGAACATCCCGTTGTTGATCGAGGCTGTGGGACGCCTAATGACGACGGACGCATTCCAATCGGAAAAGATGAAGTTCGTTATCGTTGGCGATGGGCAACTGCGACCAGATTTGGAAGGACTTGTGAATGATGCTGGTTTGGGCGACGTGATCGTCTTTGCTGGAAACCGGACCGATATTCCTGCAGTGTATTCCGCTCTTGACGCCGTAGTTCTGACATCGCTGAATGAAGGAACGCCGCTTTCGCTTATCGAGGCGATGGCCGCAGGCAAACCGGTCATTTCCTCGATGGTCGGCGGTGTGGCCGATCTTTTAGGTGTGATCGAGGACGACCTCGAAGGCTTTTATCGATACGAGCGTGGGCTCGGGTTTGCCTCTGGGGACGCTGAAGGATTAGAAGAGTGCTTGAACTATTTGGCGAATAGTGAAAAATTACGTAATGAGCTCGGGCAAAATGGTAAGGTCTTTGTTAGAAAAATTTATTCGAAGGAACGGCTGATCGACGACGTGAAAGCTCTTTACCGTGAGCTAATTTGACCGTTTCAACATTAGTTTTTAGTCTCTTAGCGTGCTCGAAATATTAAAGAATCCAATTGCGGCCGGCGTGACCGGATTTTTGTGCGCGGTGTTTTTTACGGCTGCAGTGCGGTCGTTTGCCTGGCGTTTCGGCTTCGTCGCAAAGCCTAAGTCCGACAGATGGCACAAGCGGCCGACCGCTATGTTGGGCGGTGAGGCGATCTTTGCCTCGGTGGTTCTGGTCTATTTCTTGATCGTTCCTATGTCGACGGACTCGCTGGTGATCTTGACCGCGAGTACATTCCTGTTTTTGGTCGGGCATTTAGATGATCAGCTAAACATAAAACCGTATCAGAAGCTGATCGGCCAGTTGATCGGGGCATCGATCGTGATCGGCTTCGGGATGCGCCTCCCGATAACGGGGATGGAGCTGGTTGATATATGGATAACGGTGTTCTGGTTGGTCGGGATCACAAACGCCATCAATCTTCTGGACAATATGGACGGCCTTGCTGCCGGAATAGCGGCAATTGCGGCCATTTCTCTCGCGTATGGTCTCGCCGCGAATGGACAAACGGCCGAGGCCGCTTTGGTCGCAGTTTTTGTTGGTGCGTTGGCAGGCTTTCTGGTCTTTAACTTCAATCCGGCATCAATCTTTATGGGCGATTCCGGGTCGATGTTCGTAGGATTTTTTCTTGCGAGTTCAGTGCTTTTGAGCGACACCGGCGGTCGTTCCCGCGGGATCCTAACGATCCTAGCGGTCCCGGTACTGATCCTGTTTGTACCGATCTTTGACACAACCTTCGTAACGCTGCTGCGAAAGCTTTGGGGGCGAAAGGCCTCGCAGGGTGGCAGAGACCACACCTCGCATCGATTGGTCGCACTCGGGCTTACAGAGAGGTCTGCCGTGCTGATGCTATGGGCGTTCGCGGTCGCTGCGGGAATCTTGGCCTATTTGGTCAGCCAGTTGAGCACCTCGCAGAGCCTTGCCCTTATCGCAGCGTTCACGATCGTCCTGACGATAATCGGCGTCTATCTATCAAAGGTCAAGGTTTATGATGAGCGGCAAGAAGAGTTGGCGTCTCAGAACAATGCGGTCTTTGCGTTTCTTGTAGATGTCTCGTACAAGAGGCGGGTATTCGAAGTATTCCTTGATGCGATATTGATCACGCTCTCGTATTATGCGGCCTATGTGTTGATATTTGGGAGCTTTGAGAGGAGCGGGAACTGGGATCTTTTTATTCAGTCGTTACCGCTACTCGTCGTATTGAAGCTTTTCGCATTTCTTGCTTTCGGCGTTTACCGCGGCCTTTGGCGATATACGAGCATCTCGGATCTATTCACATTCGCAAAGGGCGTCATTGCGGGGTCTGCTTTTAGTGTCCTTGCCGTACTCCTGCTCTATCGGTTCGAGGGTTATTCACGAGCGGTCTTTGTGTTAGACGCGATCGTTCTTCTATCTGCGGTTGTTGGAAGTCGGTTGGCTTTCCGTTTGATTCGCGAGGTGTTGCCCGTACCCCATTCGAACGAAGGCCGTCGAGCGTTGATATATGGAGCAGGCGACGGCGGCGAGATGGTCTTGCGCGAACTCAGGAACAACGCAGAATTGCGTTACATACCGGTCGGGTTCATCGATGATGATGATCGAAAACATGGCAAGGTGATCAGTTCACTGAAGGTCTTTAATGCAGATGAATCTCTCACCGAGATCTGCGAGAACCTTAATGTTGAGGAGATCGTGATCTCATTCCGCGAATCTCCGCCCGAAAAGCTTAAGGCCATTCGCGAGTTTTGCCGCGACAACAACATTGCCTTGAAACGTGCGCATCTGCGAATTGACCCGGTGGAGTTCGAATAGCTTATGCATTCATTACCGTTGGATTCGCTATTCAAAAAGCTCGCGGCTGCCGTGGGGGTCTTTGCGATCTCCGTCTTCCTTCTCTTTGGGCTCAATTGGGGCCTTAGCAATTCGGCTGCGACACGCGCCGAGAGCCGGGAACTGGCCGACGCTTTGGTCGGCTGGTCTTCACGTGACCCGCAAACACATTTCGCCGCCGCCGTTTTCGCGGCTCGCGACCTGAGCGATGAGGCAAAGAAAGCATCGCTCGCAGGGTTTGAGAACGCTGTCGCTCTGGCGCCCAAAAACTATTTGCTCTGGATCGAATACGGACGGGCACTTGAACGCGCCGGAGAGCCGGACCGGGCCTCGCAGGCATTTGATCGGGCCGCCGAGCTTGCACCGAACTATTCTGCCGTGGCCTGGGCACGGGGCAATTTTCTCGTTCGGCAGGGCAGGGCAGACGCCGGCTTTCTGGAGATCAGGCGGGCGGTGAAGGGTACTTCGAGCTATGCGACAGCCGCGGCCCAACTCGCCTGGGTGTCGGCCGGACTCGACGCAGAACGCGCTATTCAGCTTGCCGGAGGTGAGCCTGCACTATCTGCAGCACTTGCGCTCGTGGTCGCCCGCTCGGGAAATTTGGACGCGGCGGTCAAACTTTGGCAGGGCGTTTCTGCCGATCAGCGAAAAGTCGAAACGAAAGACATCGGTCTTCAACTCGCGAGACTTTTTTTCGACCAAATGCGCTTTCGGGATGCTCGCAACTTTGAGGCGGAAGCCCTGGGTAAGGAGTCTTCCCAGCCCTTCGGCGAGCTAACTGATCCGGGGTTCGAGGAGTTCGTTGGGGCAGAGAACACATCACTATTCGCGTGGAAGATCGGGGGCGGAACTAATCCATCGATCAATCTCTTTGACACCGTAAAGCGATCGGGGCGGTTCAGCCTTTTTCTCAGATTCGCGGGTGCGGGAGATCAGCAGTCGCTGCGTCAGCTCTCACAGACGATTGCGGTAGAGCCCGGAGCATCATATCGCTTCACCTTCCACTATCGAGCCGAGCTTACAACGAACCCTGATATTCGCTGGTCGGTCGCGGCAATATCATCAAAGAATTTATTAGGAACCGGACCGCCGTTAGTTTCGAATACTGAATGGGCAGAAGGCGGGTTTCGGTTCACCGTGCCGGGCGATGCCGATGGAATAGTTATCACATTGAGCCGTGATGCATGCACCGGGACGCCGTGCAGAACCGAAGGCAATCTTTGGCTCGACGATGTGGAACTAATACGCGAAACCTAAGCTAACGATCAATGAACTCGCTGGCAAACTCAGAGGTCTTGGATTCACGCTCTTCGCAGGCGGTATTTCTTTTGCTGCTTGCAGTGCCTATCCTCGCGACCATCTTTTACGGAGCGGTCGACCCCGCGGCTCAGGGCCTGCTCGCACTTGCGAGTATCGCGATCCTTGTTCTCTGGGCAGTTGTCAGTTTCAAGCATGGAAGCATCATTTATTCGCAGAATTTACTTCAAGTGCCACTTCTCGCCCTGATATTTCTGGGCCTGATCCAGCTGATTCCGTTTGGTAGTGCCGGAGCACCGCCCGGCGTGATGTCGGTAAGTCCGTCGTCGGCCCTTTCTTACGATCCTTTTGCGACGCGGATGTTCATCATCCGAATCGTAGCCCTACTTGTGTTCTTTTCAGCGGCCCTGATCTTTCTTCGCAGCTCGCGGCGAGTTCGGGCCGCCGCAATAACTATTATTGTTTTCGGTGCCTTGATGGCATTTGTCGGGACGCTTCAGTGGCTCGCTAAGCCGGACGCAATTTACGGACTTCGGCCGACGCCGCAGGCGATCCCATTTGGGTCTTTCGTAAATCAGCATCATTTCGCCGCGTTCATGGAAATGACCATCGGGCTGGGGCTTGGCGTGGCCATCGGAGGCGGAACGAAAAGAAGTATGTTGCCGCTGATTGGCACCGGTCTGGTGCTGATGCTGATAGCCATCGTGCTAACAGGGTCACGCGGTGGCGTTCTTAGCACCGGTGTTGTATTCATCACAGCACTTGCGGCGACTTATTTCGCAAATAGGCGAGTCGAGGACAAAGAAGGCGTTTCCAATGCCCGCCGAGTGACTATGATCGGGCTTGTTGCAACCTCTTTGGGGGCGGTGCTGCTTCTCGCGATAGTGATAGCGATCGGTGGGGCAGACAACCTTCTCCGAGGCATCGGATTCGGGACAGCTTCAGAAGACCCGACCAGTGGGCGGCTTCATTTTTGGAGCGTCGCCCTTGAGATCTTTCAGGCGCATCCTCTTATCGGTGCAGGCATGGATGCCTTTGGCAACGCCTTTCCACTCTATGATTCGAGAAACGGCATGTTCCGGGTAGAGCAGGCTCACAACGACTACCTGCAAATGCTTGCGGATGGCGGCTTGATCGGATTTACGGCCACGGTCGTATTTATCTGGATACTCGTGAAAACGTGTGTTCGGAGCATACGATCAGCCTCCGAAGGATTTGAGCGGTCGGTCGCGATCGGCGCATTTGCCGGCATGGTGGGCATTCTTACGCACAGCTTCGTCGATTTTCCGCTTAGGACCACGTCGAATGCCTATGTCTTTCTGCTGCTTGCCGCACTTGTCGTTGTGGTCGGGGATTCCACATGGAAGCGGGCGAAACTCAGTAAGCCCAAAAGCTAGCGGACATTCACGCCGATCAGCTTATCGCTACACGAAGTCGAGAAAAGGATCTGAAATATTCCTTTCCGGTCTGTGAGCGACCGAATCACGAAATACGCCCGGCCCGAAAGCCCGGCGATCGCTGCCTCGCGGCGAACCTCGACATCGTCCGGATTGCTTGATCGTGCCTCGATCGTGCCGTCGCCGCCCTCAAAAGAAACGAGCAGTCCGATACTTCCGCCGTTGTTCATCAGCGTTATGGTTTCCTGACTGACGGCGATGGAGCACCGGGCCGCATCCTCTGCGATCGAAACGCCCGGGACGATCCGTGGCCGGACGGGCGGCTTAGGTTCTGTCTCCGGCGCTTCAGTTTTACTTTCGGCGGTTTCCTTGCTCACTTCCTCGTTTGCAACCTCCGCCGGCTTTGCGGTTTCAGGTGCTGGCATTTCCGCGGGCTTCTCGACCTTCTCCTCAAGTTTCTTTGTCGGTTCGGGGACGGAGTCCGCGTCTTTTTCGACTGGGTCCACTACCGGCTTCAAAGCCTCCGCTCTAGAAGTACTCTCCTCTACCTTGGGCTCAGGTTTATTCGCGGCCTCACCACCTTTCCGCCCGACCTCGATCACGATCGGTTCGAAAACGCTTCGCGGTTTCGCCGGTTCGATTAATACTGGCTTCTCACTCGCGGGGGTTTCAGGAGCTTCCGCATTCTCTGGTTTCGCAGCGGGTTTCTCATCCGTTACTTCTGCGGGCCTCTCCACGGGTTTCTCGGTAGGCTTTGCTTCGGCTGTTTCGGCACTTCTAGGTTCGGCCTTTTCTTCGGGTTTTGTTTCAACCGGCGTTGTCGTTTCGGGTTCCGAAGGCGAGGTCGGCCTTTCTTCGGAAACTATTGGAGGCGTGGCCGGTGTCTGCTCCTCAGGCGCTTTTTCCTCTGCTTTGGTCTCGGCCGTCGCCGTTTCCTCTTTCTTTTCGGTCTCCGGTTCCGGGAAAGGATTCGGGCCGATCCGAGCCTCAAGGCCTTCGAGTGAGCCGTTCACCTGCTGATAGACGTTACGGATCGACGTGTATTTGAAATAATCGGGCCGGGTCTGGTCGTAGCCGGCGATGAAGTGTTCGAGAGCTTCGTCTTGCTTTCCATCTGCGGAAAGGGCTTCGCCGAGCCGCCATTTGCTCGAACGCCACCAGGCACTGTCGGGCGGAAGAACGCTGATCGCACGCTGAAGGCGTATAGCCGCGTCGGCAAAGTTGCCTTCGCGGAAAAGAGCCCAGCCGGCGAGTTCTTCTATCCGTCCACGCATGATCGCAGAAAGAGTTTGCCGCGGAACGTCCGGTACGAGGAGGTATTCGCCGCGAATGAAAGCGATTCGGCGGGTTTCGTAAAGTTCGCTGGCCATTACAGCTGCTGATGGATTCGAGACGGTGAGGGCAGTATCCGTCTGGTCTGTTGCAGAAGCGATAAGTTCGAGTGCTTTACCGGTGCCGAGTCCTTTTTCGAGCATAAGCGACGCCGCAAAAAGCTCCCGGTGGGCCCGCATCTTGTCATCGCCGGAAACAAATCGTCCGAGTGATTCGGCATCGAGCGAACCGGAATCTTCATCGTTCAACTTATCGTAAAAGGCCGTCAGAGCCGCAAGCCTCGCCGCTCTTTCCGTATCTGAAATTGAATTTGGAGCAAAAATACTCGCCCGACGTTCGTCCCTCAGAAGTTCGGGAAAGCTGTTCGCCGTTCGACCTACGCGGCCGCCCAATCTAGTCGAGACCTCTCCGTTAGCGGCCTCGAAGACGCCGCTCATCTCCTCCGCCGCTTCACGGAAGAAACCGGCATCCATACGAACCAAGGCTATTTCGTAATTGAGCGACGGGAAATTGCCGTATTGCTTCGCTCGGGTGAGTGCCCGTTCCGCATCGAGCGGCCGATTCTTTTGCGAAAGGGCACGGGCGAGAGCGATGTAGCTCCAAACGTAACGCGGCTGTATCTCTATCGAATCCTCTGCAAACTCGATCGCTTTTTCGGGAAGGCCATTGGTCGCGTACCAATATGCGGCAGCGGTCAGCAGGCTAAAATTCTCCGGCGAAAGAGCGATCGCACGGTCAAGTTCTGCCTCTGCCTCAGATCGGTCGCCCGTCTCGTAGAGAGCCATCGCTGATCCCGCTCGTGCCTGCGCGTTGTTTTCATCGGCTTCAAGTATGCTCTGATAAAGCGAGAGAGCTTCTTTGGCCTTTCCATTGGCCCGCAATAGATCGGCAAGTTCTCGCTTGATATCGTTTGCTTCCGGATCGAGCTCCGAAGCCCTCCGCTGTGCCGATTCGGCGGCTTCAAGATCAAAATTCAAGCGATTCGCAAGAGCGAGTGCACGGAAGGCCGCAGCCGTCGGCGGCTCGATCGACGAAGCCATTTCCGAAAGCCGGACAGCATCCGCGCCGTTCTCGATCGAGGTATGAAAGGTGACCAATGCCAGGAGCCGTTCGACCCTGCTGCTGGCGTGTGCCTCAAGCAAGCGAGCTGTTTCAAGCGCCGCATTTGCTTCAGACTTGAGCAACAGACTTCCCGGGATGCGAATCAGGATCTCTGCGAATAAGCGATCCGATGCGGGAACCGGTGTTTCTGCTATCGCTTGGCGGAAAAGCTCGATCGCCGTCTCCTTTTCTCCCGACTCGTACGTCTGATCAGCGAGAGCGGCGCGCGACGCCGCAGCAAGTTCAAGGGCCTGAATGCCTAGTTCGGCCTCGATGCCTTCTTCCTTTGCTAGTGTGTTGAGTGCTTCGATCCTTTCCTTAAGATCGGTGATCGACGCGATACCTGTTAGCCGCTCGCCGGCCGGTGGCGTTGGAGCGGGAGAAGGCGTGGGGCTCGGTTTCGTAGTTGGGCCATGGATGTCGGAACTGGACTCCGTGTTCACAGTGCTTAAAGCGGTCTGCCGCTCGGCATTCGCTATCCCACCGATCGACAGCAAAAGAAGTAATACTGAGAAACGCTTCATATAGATTGCCGCTTAAGCTTCCGATTCTATCACGGAATTGCCTTTGTCCTTCGACCGCTTTATGCTCAGGATGTCGTGAATGAACTCGATATCGAATGGGAAACCCGTATCGCCGCCGCCATGGAAACTGCGATGAATGCAGGCCGCGAAGAGATCGCTGACTACCTGAGATTACGGAGTGCTAACGACGCGATCCGTCGCGAGGGCATCGATTGGCTCGCCCAGGCTTTTATCCGGCTTGCGACGAGCCGGGAAAGTGAGTCCATCGGGATCACGGTCGAACGACTCGATGGCCACAGATTCTCGCTCGGCCGAACAAATCTCACCGGAATACTGATCGAGATCAAACACGGCTTTAGATGCCTGAGCGTCGAGGCCGGTTGGACACGAGCTCCGGGCGACGGGATCATGCGTGGGGGAGCACTCGCAATGGGCAGGATCAAACATTTCGGCTTTCCCAAGGCATCTGGCGAGATCGCCCTCGTCCGTAACGAAGTTTCGGTATTGTGGACGATAGCGGAGAATGGGAAGGCCGTTGGCAGGCTTGACGCGGTCGAAATTGATCGCCAGTTCAGGATGTTAAGCTGAAATGGTTGGCCATCAGTTTCACTTTTAACGGGTTCGTAATATAATGACAGATTGCAATCATTCGTTGGGAGATATTTAATAGTGAGATCAGAGTTAGAGAAGTTGATCGAATTACAGATCACAGATACAAAAATAAGAGATTTGCGTAATACCATTGGGAACGCGGAAACCAAGCGTGCTGAACTTGAACAAGAGTTTGAACAGCACGCTTTTTCTATCCGCGAACGGCAAAATGTCCTCGCTGCTTTAAAGTCAGAACAAGCAACGCTCGAAAACAGCATCGCTGAAAACCGGACACACCTTGAGCGAGCAGACCGTAACCTGAAGCACGCTCAGAACCAGAAAGAGTACGAAACGGCGATGCGGGAAATAGATGCTTTCCAGAAGCAGATCGCCGTATTTGAGACCGAGATCGTCGAGAAACAGGTCGCGATCGAAGAGGTCGAAAAGGAACTTGCGGAGCGAGCAGATGAGATAAATACGCTTGACTCGAAGCGGGACGAGGCCTTTGCGGAGTTCGATAAGGAGATAGAGCGGGCTCACGCAGAATTACGAGTGGCCGAGTCAGGCCGAGGCGGTGTTTTTGACACGCTCCCCGCGAATCTCGCGTCGGTTTATAACAGGCTTGTTCAGCGTAGCCGGGATGGTATCGCGGTCGCTGAAGTAGTGAATGGTTCGTGCAGTGCCTGTTTTATTTCGTTGCGTCCGCAGGTGCAGGTCGAGGTGCGGAGGATGGACAACATCATCACATGCGAGAATTGCACCCGGATCCTTTACGTACCTGCAAAACTCGAACAAAGTGAGGCCGCTGCCTGAAGCGGCCCCACCATTTCACTTAGGGTACACGCCGAAGCTCGATCCGCTGGATGCCTTTCGGCATCATCGGCACAATGCCCTTGACCGCCGGTTTGTCATCCACGATAAGGATCTCGTGTTCAAGCACCTCACCGCGAAGCTTTAGCGTGTAGACCATCACCGTGGCATCGTTCTTAAATGTCACAACAAAAGCATCGCCTATTACCCGTCCGGCTAGCCTAACACCGCCGCCCTCGTCAATGTATAGGTCATCCACACCGGTTCCGCGGCATAATTTGTAGTCCTTCAGGCTTTTGATAGTGCTGCCTTCCATGTAGGTCGTCTTCCACATAGTGCACTGTCCATCGGCCATCGGAAATGGCCCGATCTCCATCGTCACTTCAGTCGCCGGAGCATCCGGTTTCGCTGGCAGCACCTTAAGCTGGCCTTTCCATGTGCCTTCCCATTTTGCGATCATCGGCTTCGGCTCGACCGGTAAATTCCTCACATATTTGTCATACCAGGCAAGGTAACGCTCATATCGGTCCCGTACGTAGCTCGGCCTTTGGATGCCGTGATTCTCGTTGGGATAAATGATCAGCTGCGTATCGACGCCGAGGCTCCGCAGGGCCTGATACATCTGCTCGCTGCCTGAGATCGGAACATTGAAATCGCGCTCACCGCCGAGATAAAGGGTCGGCGTTTTGATCTTGTTTGCCTTTAGCAAAGGGTAGCCGAGCTTCTGGTAAGTTTCCCACGACCTTGGTTCCCACGGCGGGCCGATCTCATTATCGTACTGAATGATGTATTGGTCCGCTCCGTAATAAGAAACCGTAAATGCAGTGCCCGCACCGCTTGTTCCGGCCTTGAACCGTGTGTCGCTGGCGATCAGATAGTTTGTGAGAATTCCGCCGTAGCTCCAGCCGCCGATCCCGAGCTTATCGGGGTCTGCCACACCCATCCTGATCGCATGATCGACGCCCGCAAGCAGATCAACGACCTCGTAGTTTCCCCAGTCCGCAGCGATCGCTCGCGAAAATGCCTTTCCGCGACCGGAACTGCCACGATAGTTTACCGCCATTACCGCATATCCGTTTGCAGCGAAAAAATGGCGTTCGGGGCTGAAATTGAACTGATCTTGTGCATTGGGACCGCCATGGATCCGCAACAGGAACGGCACTTTTGTCCCGCGTTGATAACCGACTGGATAGGTTAGCAGAGCTCCAACGCGGGTGCCGTCCGGGCTGTTGAATTCGACGCCCTCGGTTGGTGGCATTTCCAGCCCGGCAAATATTTCATCATTGTGCTTTGTAAGCTGGCGGGTTGACCCGCCCTCAAAGGCAAACACCTCATTCGGGCGGTCGGTCTGGCCGACGAGCACTACGACACGGCCTTTCGCCCAACTCCACGAACTGCCAACAAATGGCGGCGATGCCATTCGTTCGACGCCGCCGCCCGCAAGCCTGGCCGACGCCGGTATTACAGAACGATCGTCGATAACGAAAAAATTTATTCGAGAGCCGTCATCGCTGAACCTGATATCTCCGACACCGCGGTCGATGTCCTGCACCGCCTTCACCCGTGACGGAGCCTCGGTGCCGTCCGACCGCACAAGAGCGAGATGTGGCGTTTGGTAGGCGTCATAACGGATCTCATCATTCTCAAGATAAGCAAGCCACCGGCCATCCGGGCTCCATTCGAGCGTACCGCCTCTGACGCGGTTCGCTTCCGGGGTTACGGCCTTTCCGGCCGAACCTGGTTTCGCATCCGCAACAAAGATCTGCTGGGCCGGATCGCGGTCGGGATCGGCTTTGCGGTTGCTGAGAAATGCGATCTTGGCCCCGTCAGGTGACCACCTCGGAGCCGATTCATCCCTTTTGCCTTTCGTCAGCCGTTCGAACTTTTTCGACTCGATATCAAAGATATTCACAAAACTTTTGCGGTTCGAAGTCAGGTAACCCTGGCCATCCTGCTTGAACTTGTAACGGTCGATAACGATCGGCTTCGGCGGCTTTGTGGCGGATGGTGTGGCCTCCGGAAGGGGAGCATCGGGGTCCGGATCGCGGATGACCATAACAAGCCGCTTGGAATCGGGCGACCATTCGTAACCCTGTATGCCGCCTTTTGTGTCGGTAAGCTGCCTCGCTTCGCCGCCCTCAACATCGAGCAACCATATCTGGCTTCCGCGATTCGGGCCCGGACGCGACGAGACGAACGAAAGGTACTTACCGTCAGGGCTCCAACGCGGCTGGCTCTCGCTCTCGGCCGTTGTGAAAGTGATCTGACGCTGCTTCTTGCCGTCGTAGCTCACCATCCAAATATCCGAGCTCGAACGGTCGGCTTTGACGTCTGTGGACGAGACCACGTACGCGACCCATTCACCATCAGGCGAAAGTTGAGGGTCCGAGACATTCTTTATCTTAAAAATGTCATCGAGACTCATCGGCCGCTTTGAAGGTTGGGCCGAGGCGGTCAGAAACAGCGTGGAAACTGCAAGCAACAAGGACAGCGATCTACGACGTGACATAGTTTTCTGGATCATTTTTCAGACGGCCGCTTGAGGCATTTGCGGGCCGCTTTATCTTCTTTTTGGATTTCGGTGAACACTCGCATTGTTTGCGTGTTTAACGCGAAAGTCAACCAACCGTGCGCCTTAGCGTCCGAAAGGGCAGATCGATGATCCCTGGCGCAAAGCCTCATATCGTTTAGCCCGACAGCCATAAATGAGAACGTCATCCTTCACGGAAACCTCTGGACGAACAAATCATCTGCGAAAATTGCACCCGGATGCTGTACGACCTAAAGAAAGAAGCTGAGGCGAAGGCAAGCTATTGTTCTCGTTAGGACTCAGCAGAGCCCCATGGCCACCGCTCTTTATTTTGCCCATTCCTTGCTTATTGCGACCTCAACGTCGATCGGCACAGCTTTGATATATTCTCGCCCGGCCGCCACCATCGCGTTCCTGAGTTTTTGAGAGATCTCATCCGCATCGGCCTCGTCGCACTCGAGAACGATCTCGTCGTGAACGATGTTGACCAATCTTGCGCTCGTTTCGCGCAGTTCTTCGTGGATCAAACTCAAGGCTCGCTTGAGGATATCGGCGGAGGTGCCTTGGATCGGCATGTTCGTCCCAAAGCGTTTGGCCGAACCCGCCGCGGCCCGGTCGTTTTCGTCGAATCGGATCTTTAAGAGCCTACCGGAAGCCGTCCGGGCCAGCCGCGTCCGCAGAGCGCTGTCGCCGCTCTTTCGGAGATATCCGTCCAAATCGGGATAGGTCGCAAAATATCTGCGGAGAGTGCCTTCGGCTTCGGCCTGAGAAAGGCCGGTCATTGCGGCGAAGCGTGCCGCCCCAAGTCCATATACAACACCAAAATTGAGGCGCTTTGCGAACGATCGCTGGTCGGGGGAGACGTCTTCAGCTTTGACCTTGAAGACCTGAGCCGCCGCCGCGGCGTGGAAATCGGCACCGTTCTCGAACGCTCCGATGAAGTTTTTGTCGCCAGAGAAATCAGCAAGTATGCGAAGCTCGATCTGCGAATAGTCTGCTACGACTAGGGTTCGACCATCACCAGCTCGGAAACATCGCCGGTATGCTGTCTCGTGCGGGATCTGCTGCAAATTCGGGTTCGAACACGAAAAGCGCCCCGTCGGTGCACCGATCTGCCGGAAATCCGAATGGACCCTGCCGGTCTTTGGGTGAATGAACTCGAGATAATTTTCACCAAAGCTGGTCAGAGCTTTCTGCAGCGTCCGGTACTCAAGCAACTTCGCAACAACAGGAAAACCCTCGGCGAGCGGCTCAAGCTGGGACGCTCGCGTAGATTCGGGAACCGGCACGCCGAGATTTGTGAGTGCGTCGTGAACCTGCGCCTGCGAATCCAGATTGATCTCAGACCGGCCGAAAAGCGAAACCTGAGAAACACCGGCGGCCAGCATCTCCTGCAGTTCGTCAGCGATAACGTCGCGGTCTGCTTTCGTGCGGGTGATGTTCTCTTTCCATCGGTCCTGATCAAGAAAAAAGCCCGTTAACTCCATTTGCGCAACCGGCATCACGGCTTTGAATTCAAGTTCCGCCACGCGCGTCAGGTCATCGGCCTTCAGCCGCTCGGTCATCTGGCTGTAAAGCGGCAGGAGGATCGCTGCGTCGCGAGCCGCATATTCCAACTGCACCTGCGAAAGCTCGTTTGCCGACCAGTCGCTCACCTGCTGAGACTTATCTAATTCAGTACCGACGAAGAACTGCACAACATCCGCAAGCGAATGTCGCCGCTCCGATTCGCCTGCGGCTATAAGCAGGCTAGCAAGATATGAGTCGAAAATGCCTCCCAACTCACACCCAAGATGATGCCGCACCCATTTGGCATCAAATTTGGAATTGTGAGCAACCTTCACAGGTGTCTCAGCCGCGATTAGGCTGCGGAGCGGTACAAGGGCGGGATTTGATGAGGGATCATCTCCGAAGAGGCGAAGGTCTATGATCACGGAGCGTTTTCCCGTGCTGAACTGTACGAGCCGCAGCTCGCCCAAATAAGGGTCAAGTGCAGTCGTCTCGGTATCAAATCCGAGAACAGGCTCTTTGGAAAGCTGCTCGCAGGCCGCCCGCAAGGAACTTTCGTCCTTGATCAGTTCGAAAAAGACTTCCATATTTTCCTACCGTTGCAAACCAATTCTATCTGCCGTCCCCGCATTTTCAAATCGTTCAAAGTATTCCTTTCCAATAGATTTACCAATTCGGCGTTTTCGTCTATACTTTCCCTCGTAGGTTCATTATTAGGGCATTGCCCGAATTAGATTGAACTGCAAAAGTTCTTATTTTGTGCCCAATTGCGGACACTCGAAAGGAAAAGAAAGTATCGGTAGAGCGCTTCCTTGAGGGGAAAGTCGCTCCCGGCCGCCGAAGTTAGATTTTCGGCGTTTGAACGAGTTTCTCAGTGAAAGATCACACCATTTGCTTCGGCCTGCTGAAAAAGCAGGTCAACAGCAAGACCCCGGTCTATTCTCAATCCTTTGCCTTGGCGAAGGTTCTTACCGACTCATTCAACACAACCAACCCTACTTTCATCCTTTGTCCGATCTCCGCAACCGGCCGACCACAAAGGAAAATCTATGGCTAAAGAGATGATAATTAGCGTCAACGGACGCGAACGGAAGATCGCCATTATCGAGAATGGTAGGGTCTCCGAGTACTACATCGAACGCGGTGAAGAGAATTCCGGGATTGCCGGAAACATTTATAAAGGCCGGGTCCAGCGAGTTCTCCCGGGAATGCAGTCTGCATTTGTTGCAATCGGGCTTGAGCGCGATGCGTTCCTGTACGTCTCAGATTTCTTTGATGAAGAAGAAGAGATCGAACGCATCGTAATGGAGAAATCGAAGAAGAGCTCGCAGGATGACGCGAAGCGTGAAGCAAACGACCGCATCGAGCGGGCAAGGGCGGAACGCGAGAAGCAGATGGAATCGGCACAGGAGATCGCTGAGCCTCTCGGTGAACTGGTCGAGGAGGAAGACGAAACGTCTACGGATGTGCCAGCAGAACGAAAAGGCCGCGGAAGACGCGATCAGAAAGAGCGGGTCGACAAGCCTACCAAGGCCAAAGAAAGCTATGACGTCGATGACCGCGACGAATCAGAAGACGAAGATCTCGGGTATGTTGATGCGTCGGAAGTCGAATTTGAACTCGACGACACCGGTTTCGAACGAATAGTCGACGAAGATGCCGACACCGGCGAAATGTTCAAGGACGCTTATATGCAGGAGGCGATCGTGGATCGCGTTCGTGCGATCGAGTTCGATATGGAATCGACCGATGAAGCTGAGGTCGGGTCGTTGCTCGACGACCTGACGACAGATGCTCCGGGGTTTGAACGGATTGCCGACGAGGATGATGCTCCGGCAGTAGAAGCAAAACCCGCCGCACGTTCGCGGTCAAGAAAAGGAACCAAAAAGGCGGCCGCATCTGAAAATGAAGGGCCGGCTGCGGAAGCGAAGACTGAAGAAAAACCCAAGAAGAGCACCTCTCGAACTGCAAAGGCATCCAAGACAAAGGATGAGAAAGATAAGCCGACCAAGGCCAGAGCGAGCCGCGCGAAGAAGAAAGAGGATCCCGCAAAGCCGCTTGAAGATGCTGAGGCAAGCGTGAAGGCAGGTGAGGAAAAGGCCGAGATGGCGGTTCGCAGGGGCGGCCGAGGACGTCGCCGCGGCGGCGGCAAAACGAAGCGTGACGAGACGGACGACAAGTCATCCGATCTTCTCGGATTTGAAGATGTAGACCCGAAACTCGCCGAACCGGCAGAGAATGCAAATAAAGCCGAGCCCGAGCCGTCTGAACCCGCTGCGGAAGAAAAGGTCGAAGATAAGATGACCGACGGAAATACAGAAAGTGATAATTCGGACGCTTCATCAGAGCAGGATCGAAACGGCCGTACCCGTCGCCGACGAGGCCGCGGAAGGGGCCAGCAGCGAGACGACGGGCCGCAAGATAATACGACCGACAACCGGCCCTCGAGACCGGAACGCCAAGAGCGACCGGAACGCCAAGACAGGCAAGAAAGGCCAGACCGGTCGGGCCGACCGGATCGAGGCGATCGCAGGCAGCCGACCATTTCCGATCTTCTTCGCGAAGGCCAGGAAGTTCTTGTCCAGATAGCGAAAGAGCCGATCGCTAAGAAAGGCGCTCGTATTACGTCGCATATCGCTCTTCCGGGACGCTTCCTTGTTTATATGCCGACGGTTGAGCATCTTGGGGTTTCCCGAAAGATCGAATCCGCCAGCGAACGCGGACGGCTTCGTACGCTTATTCAGCGCATCAAGGCCGAAGAAGACGTGCCCTCGGGGGGCTTCATTGTCCGCACGGCCGGGATCGGCATTTCGGAAGAAGATCTGCGGCAGGACGCCCGTTATCTTGTCAGGACCTGGCTCGACATCAAAAAGGCATCCGAGAAGGCAAAGTCACCGGCAATAGTGCACCAGGATCTTGACATCATTCAGCGCTTGCTTCGCGACCAGCTTTCTGATGAATTCACCGCGATCCGCGTGGACAGCGAGGAAGAGTATCTTCGGACGGTCGAGTTCGTAAATCGGATTCAGCCGAAGATGGTCAATCGCGTCAAACTCTATACGCGGGACCAGCCTATTCTTGAGAACTACGGCGTCCAGGAAGAGATCGATAAGGCACTTAAGCCGCGGGTTTGGCTGAAATCCGGCGGTTACCTCGTTATCAATCAGACCGAAGCTTTGGTTGCGATCGACGTCAATACCGGCAAGTTCGTCGGCAAGGGCAATGCCCGGCTCGAGGACACGATCACCAGAACGAACATGGAAGCGGTCGATGAGATCGCAAGACAGATCAGGCTCCGCGATCTCGGCGGCATCATCGTGCTCGACCTGATCGATATGGAGGATCGCCGCAATCGGCACAAGGTCTCGCAGGCACTGCAGTCCGCTCTTTCAGGCGACAAATCGCCGACCAAGGTGCTGTCTTTCAATGACTTCGGGCTCATTATCATGACCCGAAAACGCGTCAAGCAGTCGCTCGAACGGACAATGTGTTCGGTTTGCGAATACTGCGAAGGTGCGGGTTGGGTTAAGTCGCCGCAAACGGTTTGTTACGAAATACTTGCGGAAGCCCGGCGGCTTTCAAAGGAACTGGAGGACGTCAGGGAAACGGCACTTCGGGTTCATCCCGAGGTCGCAAATGCACTTCGCACAACGGAGAAGGCCGTGCTTGAGGAGATCGAAGCGTATCTCGGTTACGTCGATATGACGTCCGACCCGCATATCCACCAGGCACAGTACGATTTTGCGTTCATTTGATCCTTATGCCAGCGGAGCTTGTAAGAAAAGGGGCGGCCAGTCGTGGCCGCCTTTTTCATAGCCTTAAGCGTGCAATCAAGTTCTTGAAATCCTGCCGTTCGCGGAGCGGATCCCAGATCGGGTCGGCATTCACGTATGGTGAAAGAAACGCCCGTTCATCCACGGCTCGGTTCAAGGACGCTATCGCCCGGTCGGGGTAACCGAGTTTCAATTCTGCCCTTGCCTTCGCGATGTGACGGTTGCCGTTGCGGTCTTTGGTCGATTCAACCTGCTGGATCAGGCTTTCCAGATACTTTTGCACATCCCGTGCTCCCGAAGCGGCATTCGCCATAGAAAGGTCGGTGTTCGAGGAAGAACCCGGCGAGATCTTCCCTGTTACGACGTAACTGTGGCGGATCATCGATTCATGGTCACCAGTAAAGAAGTAAAGATCTGAAAGGCAACCGTGAGCAAAATGGAACTCTTCGTCCAGCCTAAGAGCCTCACGACACGAATTTACTGCCCTATCAAGTTCATGCGAAAAATAATGCACCATGCCGAGGTCGGCCAAGAAATTTGGCGACGTCGGATCGATCTGAACCGCGGAGCTCATTTGTAACTCAGCTTCGTCAAATCTACGCTTGACGGCCAACAGTAGGCCGTACCATTGTCTTGCCGAGCCATTGTTTGGGGAAAGTTCGATGGCACGTTTCAGGTCGCTCTCTGCCGCGTCCCATTCCCAGAAATGGAACATTTTGATAAAACCCCGTGTCGCGAACGCTTCGCCGAGGTTCGGGGCAAGGGCAATCGCCCGGTTGACCGCGACTAGAGATTCGGTTGGGTCCTCACGAAACATCTTTGAATCAGCAAGGCCGACATAGGCCAGAGCAAAATTCGGATCGGCCTCGGCCGCTTCTTTGAAAAGCCTCTGGGATTCGATGAGGCTGTCATAGTCGCGCTTGCTCCAAAAATAACGGCCCTGCATGTAAAGCTTTTGGGCATCGGGCCTGACCGGCATCGAAGCCGTTGCACGCCCGTTCGGATGAACATGCAGGTCTATTGCCATAGACTTGGCTAGCAAATGGGCAAGGGTTTCTTGGAGCTTGAAAAAATCGCCGTCAGAGCTTTCAAGCTCTGAAGCCCAGACAACGCTGCCATCGGCAACCCGGATGAGTTCAGCCTTCAACGAAATACCGCCCGTTGAATTCGTGTATTCGCCGACCAGAACAGCATCAACCTGAGCTTCCCGGCCGATCTCTCCGGCTTGGCTAGGACCCGCAGCCGTGGTGACGGACGAGTTAACTGACCGGACGGTGATCTGGTTCTGCCTGCCGAGAGTTCCCGCGATCGATTCTGCGATCGCTACTCCAAAACGCTCATCCTCAGACTCCGTTACAGCACCACGGAACGGTAGCACGGCCAGTGAGCCAGGCCGATAAGGCAAAGAGGGTTCGTTAGTTCGCATTGCAAGAAAACCGAGCGAGCCTGTTAGAACCAAAAGGATGGCTAAGCCAATGGTCGCAAGTTGTGGAAGGCTTCTCCTCTGCTGGGCGGACACGGAGCCGTAGGTCTTAGGCTGGCGATCCGGCGGGTCACTATGCTCTATCTCTTCGATCAGTGTCCTGGTGACTGAGTGCCTTTCGATCGTCAGCATAGCATTTTCGGCGGCGAGCGGAAGCGCAAGGCGATATCCTCTCCGCGGCACGGTCTGGATCATTTTGCCGCTTTCGCCGAGTTCTTCGAAAATGCGGCGAAGACGGTAGATATGCCGCGAGAGATTGCTCTCCTCAACAAAAGCGTCAGGCCAGACGCGTTCGATCAACTCCTGCTTTGTGACAAGCCGGCCCGGGGATTCCGTCAGCGTCAAAAGGATCTCGATCTCCTTCATTTGGATATCGACCGGGCGTCCGCTGTGCCGGAGCACTCGCTCCTCAACATCCAGCTGAAACTCGCCGAAAACCCGTAACTTATTGTCATTATTTGCGATATTCATACCGAAAGACCAAAGGAGAACAAAAGGAGTTTTAGTTCAAGACAAGTTTCTGGTCTCCAATTACTATTTGCTTGTCAGCAAACACGTTGATCGGGCAAACAGGCGGAGATGATCCGGTTGCAGGCTGATCGTTTCCGTCTTTGAGCCCGAATTGTAAACCAAATGCCGGCAAAAGCAAAGAGAATTTTGGTCTCAACTGAGACTTACGATCGGGTCACATACACTTTCGGCGGCTCCCGGACAATGCGAGGATTCTGTGAGTTCTGCGGCGGAGAGACAGGAATGATCTCCGTCGAAGCGGCGTCGGCCGTCACCGGAGATCGGTCCGACGCCATTTTCCGCTTGATAGAGAACAGCGGAGTGCATGTCGTTGAGCCAAGTGCGGGCGTGATCCTTGTGTGCGAACGGTCGCTAAGTCGTGAATTTGATGGAGATGTGACCGCTCCTGCTCACCACGGCCCAGCAAAGCCCCCGGTCGTGGCTTAGATAGCGCAGACAACTAGAACTTTCGGTTGACGAAAAAGGACCGCACTCAACCGGATCCGAAGGCGTATTCGCGATAAAGCTCCGAATTCAAAGAGACGGTACAAAACAATATGAAACTCATTTCACGATCAATGCTGTTGTTGCTGATCCTTACAGCTCCCGTTATCTCTCAATCAGACGTTGGCAGCCCCCTACCAACAATATTCTCTTACCAAGGGAATTTGACCGTCAGTGGAGCACCGGCAAATGGTGCGTATGACATTCAGCTCGCGCTCTTCGATGCCTTCGTTGGGGGGACACAGCTAGCACTCTCCACACAATTGAACGTACCGGTAACGAATGGTCTCTTTACGGCAGCTTTCAATTTCGGTACTCAGTTCAATGGGGAACAACGGTTCATTGAGGTTCGAGTCAAGCCCGTGGGAGGGTCAACGTATACGACATTGCTGTCGCGTCAGCCGGTGCTTAGCACGCCTCAGGCGGTCTACAGCATAACCTCACAAACTGCCGCAACAGCTACAAATGCAACTACTGCGAACAATGCCTTGAATCTAGGCGGCCTGGCTGCGAATCAGTACGTGCTGACGGGCGACGCACGGCTCTCCGACGCCCGGCCACCGACAGCAGGCAGTGCGAACTACATTCAGAACCAGGACTCGGCACCACAGCCATCAGCCCGTTTCAGTATATCCGGGAATGGCTTCGTTGGCGGTACGCTGCGTGGCAACGTGGTCAACACCCTTACACATTACAACGTCAATGGATCTCGGGTATTGTTTACCGACAATGCCGGCCTGAATACATTCGTCGGGGTCAACTCTGGAGTGGACAACTCAACGGGCACAAGCAATTCCTTTTTCGGAAGGCAGGCGGGCTTCCAAAACACGACGGGCAGCGACAACTCCTTCTTCGGGTCCCTGGCCGGTAACGGTAACGTAGGTGGGTCCTTTAACGCATTCTTTGGCCGAGGGGCCGGATCAGCAAACAACACAGGCAGCCAAAACACATTCGTGGGAAACGACGCTGACTTTACGGGGCCATCTGTCGGCGGTGACAGAAACACTCTTCTCGGATCGTTCGCGAGAGTTACATCCGGGCTCGATAACGCAACGGCGATAGGTGCCAGGGCAACGGTGACCCAAGGCAACTCGCTCGTCCTCGGCTCAGTTCCCGGAGTCAATGGCGCAACTGCAAACGTAAACGTTGGGATCGGCACGACGGCACCATCGGCACTGCTTGATATAGCGACGAACGGCGGGAACGTTTTGTTTGGAGACGCAAATTGCGCGGCTACAACAACGGTGGCGATCGGTCTGAATGGCGCGTTCGGTAATTGTCTCAACTACACGCTCCGCGGCACCGACAACGATGTTTATATCAATCGGCCCACCGGTGGCGCCATTGTCGTCCGCGAAGGGAACGGTTCCACCCAGTTTGCGATCAACGCGGGCGGCACCGTCGATGTTCGCGTGCTCGGGACTACGGGCGGCACCGCGTTATGCCGCAATGCAGACCAGGAGATCGCATTCTGCTCATCGTCGCTCCGCTACAAGAAGAACGTTGCCCCGTTTGCTCCGGGGCTATCGTTCGTTCGCCAGCTACGGCCGATAGCGTACGAATGGAAGACAGACGGCAACAAAGATGTCGGCTTCGGGGCCGAAGACGTCGCAAAGATCGATCTGCGGTTCGTAACCTACAACGACAAGGGCGAGGTCGAGGGCATCAAGTACGACCGCCTGAGCGTCGCCTTCGTCAACGCCTTCCGCGAACAGCAGACTCAGATCGAAGATATGCAGAAATTAATTCGGGAACAACAAGCCCGCATTGATCAGCTTTCGCTTGTGATCTGTGAAATAAAGCCTGAAGCTGAGGTGTGCAGGCAAAAATGAAATATACAATCTCTATAACTGAAGGCTCTTTTTTAGGTCTTTTGCCGTTGCCGGGTTGCTGAAGTAATTTTCGGGGATTCGAGAGTTAAATTCTATCGACTGATAGTTGATACGTGACATCTGCACCCCGTTGTTCACGCGATCAATGATGAACGGCGAGCGGATGCCGCCGTTCTCGATAAACTGGGCGTATCGGTCTTCTTCTATGATCTCCTCTCCGTCGGGGTTCAGGCGTTTCGAGATGGCCTTCATCGGTGTTCCGTCATCGGCTATTTCAAATTCAACCGCGAATCCGTCTTCGTAAGTGAGTCGCAAAACATCGTTACGTTTACCAAGCGATGCGGGCCGGCGCCCAACGTATCCGAGCGTTGCCTTGCCCCGCCAGTGGCCGCGGAGAAGATTATCCAGGCTTACGCGCATCCCGCGTTTGAAGTTTGCGACCTGCTCTTCGGTCTGGTCGCTGATCTTATCGAGATTTCCGTCGAAGATCCAACCGGTGTCTCCAGTGTTGGTTTGTACGGTGACGATCTTGCCGGCCTTGAATTCCGTTCGTTCTGTATCGGGGAAAACTATGACGTCATGAAAGGACTGGAAGGAAATGACCGCACCATCGCGGATAACGCTAAATTTTCCGCGGCTAACCTGATTTTTTGCATTCAGGTATTTCTCTCCGCCGACGAAATCAACAGCTTTCTTCAGGATCGTCTCGGGATCGGGTTCTTCGGCTCTTTGTCCAACAACATCGGCCGGATTCACAAACGAAACGAACAGGAGAAGAGCAAGGCAACAGGTTCTAACTGCGAACATAACTTCTTAGATCACATACTCGACGACCATTGTGACTCCGGTTCTTTTACCATTCTTAAGCACGGCCGGCTTAAACTTCACATCGCGTACCGCTGTATTGAGTCTACCCTTTAGCTCTGTAGACAGTTCAGTAATGTACTGAAAGACACTGACCTGGCCATCCGGTCCCAGAAAAAGCTCAACCTTGATCCTGCCATTCGCGGACGGCGGAAGCTCGCTTCGTTTGATCGCTGGCCGCGGCAACGAGGTGATCTGGGCCCTCGTTTCAATGTCAGGATCAGTGTTCGAGTGATAAAGGGAAAAACGATAATTGACGGTTACCGAGACGTCCACCGGAACGCCGTCGATCATTTTCGGACGAAATCGCAGGTTCCGAGCAGATGAAAGTGCCTGCTCGGTAAGGCCGTGCGGCAATGTCGAGAGCGGCGTGATCTCGCCTACACTTCCGTTGGCCTTAAGCTCGACCTGGAGACTTACAATTCCTTGGATCTGGTTCTCCCGTGCCTGTACGGTATAAGGTGCCCGCGGCGTATCGAGAATCTGATGTTCACGCACACGCAAAGCCCCAGAAGCCGCAGAAGCCGGAGCCTGTGCCTCCGCCCCAACTGTAAACGTTACAAGAAACAAAGAAGCGAGTGCCGCAAAGAGCTTGACCTTCATAATCGTCACTGTAGAAAAAATAGATTCCAAGCGGGCCGTCTCCTGTTGATCCAGCGAATCTCGCTCTAAAAATACGGCCCTGAGGGAATGTTACCATCAGGGCCGCCGTAATCTGAAATTCTATCTACCTCAGTTGAGGCTGAACCCGTCTGTGGCCCTGACAGCGATCTCGCCGTTCTCAGCATCAACTTTGAAACGCATTCCGGTCTTCCAGATGTTTGTCATCGGCAGTTTGACCTTCTGATCAATATGCCGTTTGAGGAAACGGGCCCCGTACGTCGGACTGAAGCCATTTTCGGTCAGGAGGTCGATTGCCTCATCCGTAACTTCGATCAGCTTGCCCTGGCGTTCCATATGCCGCTGCATTTTGTTGAGATACAGCCTTGCTATTTCGCGCACCTCATCCATTGTCAGCGGTGAAAAGACTATTATTTCGTCTATGCGATTTCGAAATTCGGGTGTGAACCGCGTTTCAGCCGCCTTCATTACTTCATTCTTGATGGCTTTGACCTCGACGATCGACTTCGTCCCAAAACCGAGAGGTTTCTCGAATTTCTTGAAATTCTCTGAGCCTAAATTCGAGGTCATGATAACGATCGCGTCAGACAAGTAAACTTTCTTTCCGCGGCCGTCCGTGATCCAGCCTTCGTCAAAGGCTTGAAGGAACAGATTCATCAAGTAAGGCGAAGCCTTTTCGACCTCATCAAGCAGAAGAACCGTGTAAGGATTGTCCCTCAGTTGCTCGGTCAATATACCACCGCGTTCGGAGCCGACAATGCCCCTCGGCATACCGATCAACTTCTCGATCCCGACAGTGCCGTCACCGTATTCGGAAAGATCGATCCGGATCATTTTGCTTTCGTCACCGAACATAAATTCAGCGACCGCCTTTGCGAGTTCGGTCTTTCCAACGCCGGTTGGTCCTAGGAAAAGCAGGACGCCGTCGGGTGCGTAAAAGTTCTCTTTCAAGGGGCCTTTGTTCAAGCGCAGCCGCTCGGCTGCTGCCCGAACCGCTTCAATTTGCCCAATGACGCGCGTCCCGAGGTCGTCCTCCATCGTCGCAAAACGGTCGGAGGTGTCGCGGTAGATCATGTCCTTTGGAATGCGGGATTCCTGCGAGATCACATCGATAATGTGTTCCGGCTGCACGACATGATCTTCGGACTCATTGATCTCGACCTTGACCGAAGCAGTGTCGAGCCAGCCGATCGCCTTATCGGGAAGATGCAGGTGACGGATATATCTCGGCGACATTTCGAGTGCGGTATTTATCGCTTCTTCCGAAATGGTTACCGAGTAATTTTTCTCAAGACGAGGCTTGATGCCCATCAGAATCCTGCGGGTCTCATCGATCGTCGGTTCCTCGACCTTAACGAGCCGGAACCTTCGGGAAAGCGCTTCGTCTTCTGCGATGAATTCCTTGTACTCGGTCATCGTGGTCGCCCCGATGATCCGAAGTTCGCCGCGGGCAAGCGAAGACTTGAACATATTTGCCGCGTCGGATGTCGTGCCCATCGCGGCTCCGGCGCCGATGATCGTGTGCGCTTCATCAATGAAGAGGATTATGTTGTCCTTTTCTTTGACCTCGTCGATGATCCCTTTGATCCGCTCTTCAAACATGCCGCGAAGCATTGTGCCAGCGACTAAGCCGCCCATTTGAAGCTGCACTATGTGTGAATCACGCAGCCTTGCCGGGACTTTATCCGGTTCAAGTTCGATCAAACGGGCAAGTCCTTCAACCACAGCAGTCTTGCCGACGCCCGGTTCGCCTACAAGCATCGGCGAATTGGACCGCTCGCGGTGAGCGAGGATCTCGATCATCTGGCGGATCTCTTGCTCGCGGCCGATGGTCGGCGGAATCTTGTCCTGCCGAGCAAGCTTATTCATCGAAACGCCGAAGTGCCGAAGGAAATTCGGGAGCTCATATTTCTGGCGAACTCTTTCTTCCTCTTTCTCGCGCTTTCGGATCCGCGTACGGGCGGTCTGTGCTACCTCTTCACCGGGAACGCCGAGATTCTGCAACAGATCTACGAGAACGCTTCGGTCATCATTTGAAAGAACGTAAAACAGGTCTGTGCCGTCGATGACCCGCCGGCCCTGTGAACGGGCTCGGTCCATCGCCCGCTTAAAGAGTTCGGTAGTCTCCGGAGCGATCCGGAAGCCATTGCCCGAATGTTGCCTGCCGCTCTCAAGCCTGCGCTCGATGAGGATCTTTACGGACCTTGGGTCAACCGCAAGATCGCGCATGGTAGCGGTGAAAAGTTCTTCCTCTTCGTTCGAGAGTGCATGGAGCACATGCTCGACCGCGACGTAATTCTGCTCCCGCCGTCGCGAAGCGTCCAGAGCTGATTCGAGGATCCTGCGGCCGGTTTCGCTGAATTTATCTTTGTAAGCGTCTATGTCTGCCATATTTAATACACTCTCGACGGGACGTTGGGGGCGAGCAACGGCGGAAATGTCTCCTTAATGATACCACCCGTGACGGAAACAAACGAGAAAAAATCTTACCCAGTTTCAATTGGCCTAAGTGACGGCTATCTGCTAGCTTGCTTTTCCTACCTGAACCCGAGCCGGGCGGAGCAAACGGTCGCCGAAACGATAGCCCTTCTGATACTCGGCAGTCACCTTGCCATCTTGCCCGCTCTCGACTGGAATCATATCTACCGCTTCATGTATCTCAGGGTCGAAATCTCCGCCGACGGAAGCAACGGGCTCAACGCCAACGCTTACCAGAGCTTGCTCGAACGAGCGTGCAACACCGCGTACGCCGTCCCTTAGATTCTCAACAGAAGCATCCGACTCGCTCGCCGATACTGCCAGGTTCAGGTTATCAAGCACCGGCAAAAGCGTCTGCAAAAAGTTGAACTTGCCCTGGCTCGCACGATCCTCGAGCGTCTTCATCAATCGAGCCCGCATTTCGGACGTTTCTCGCTCAAGATCGGCCTTTGCCTGCTCAAATTTCGCCTGAACGCCGACAAGCTTAGATTCGGCCGCTTCACGTCTTTCGGTTTCAGCTTTCAGCCGAGCCGCAAGCTCGATCTCGGCCGGCGAGATCTGCGGCTCCCTCTCAACCGAGTTCGCTTCAGTAGCGTCGGCAGCCTTACGTTCGCCGCTTTCATCGAACCGGCGTTTGTCGTTTACAGGTATCTTCAAATCTTCGCCTTCTTCGTTTTCCAGATCTTCCAACTCTTTTTCTTTCATTTTCTGTCGTTTGAACACAATTGAAATTCTAAGCGTTCGGGTCGACTATTGGAAATCGACCCGTTTGCCATCGAGCGGCAATGAAAAGCCGCAATCATCAGATCTGCCCGGCAGCCTTCTCTCCTTCGCTCGCCGAGAATTGCAATTCGCCATTCTCGGCGGTCACGTGGACGGTTTGCCCACTCGAGATCTCTCCACTCAAAAGCTTGACCGCAAGCGGGTTTTGGACCATCGACTGGATCGCACGCTTGAGCGGCCGAGCCCCATAAACCGGGTCGTATCCTTCTGTTATCAGCAGTTCGCGGGCCGATTCATCGAGCTCGATCACGACGTTTCGATCGGCGAGCATCGACTTAAGCTTTGCGAGCTGAATATCAATAATCGAAGCGATCTCGTCCTTGCCGAGCTGGCCAAAGACAACTATGTCGTCGATCCTGTTCAAAAACTCAGGTTTGAAATGATCCTTAAGTACCTGCAACACATTCGTCCTGATATCTCTATCAGCCAGCGGGTTCTCGGTCGAGGCCTGTATCTCACGCGAACCTAGGTTCGAGGTCATGATCAGGACCGTATTCTTGAAATCGACGACGCGGCCTTTGCTGTCCGTCAGCCTGCCGTCATCCAGAATCTGGAGCAGCACATTGAAAACATCCGGATGTGCCTTCTCGATCTCGTCGAACAGGACAACCGAATATGGCCGACGCCTGACAGCCTCGGTCAACTGGCCACCTTCTTCATAACCGACATATCCAGGAGGAGCTCCGATCATTCGGGCAACTGCATGCTTCTCCATATACTCGGACATATCGAGCCGAACCATCGCTCGCTCGTCGTCGAAGAGGAATTCAGCGAGAGCACGTGCGGTCTCGGTCTTGCCGACGCCTGTTGGGCCCAGGAAAATGAACGAACCGACTGGCCGGTTCGGGTCCTGCAGGCCCGCTCTCGCACGTCGGACCGCATTTGCGACAGCCGATAGTGCCTCGTCCTGTCCGATAACCCGATTCCGCAAGTTGTCCTCCATCGAGACGAGCTTCTGCATCTCGCTTTGGAGCATCTTTGTGACCGGCACACCGGTCCACTTCGCAACAACTTCGGCTACGTCTTCTTCATCAACCTCTTCTTTTAGGAAAACGCCGTCTGTCTGCAGTTCCTCAAGCCGAGCCTGTTCCACTTCGAGAAGCTTTTCAATCTCGGGAATGCGGCCATACTGAAGCTCCGCAGCCTTATTAAGGTCACCGGCCTGCCGGGCCTGCTCAAGCTCGAGCTTTGCTTCCTCGAGCTGCTCTTTGCCCGTCCGCATTTTCTCGATCTCTTCTTTCTCAGACTGCCACTTGGCCTTCATCGCGGAGGAACGCTCCTTCAGATCAGCGATGCGCTTTTCGATATCGTCACGCCGTTCCTTCGACTTCTCGTCCGTTTCCCGGCTGAGCGCCTGGCGCTCGATCTCAAGCTGCAATATTTCGCGCTCTAGTTCGTCGATCTCCTGCGGAAGGGAATCGATCTCAATGCGGATCCGCGAGGCGGCCTCGTCGATCAGGTCGATGGCTTTATCGGGAAGAAATCGATCAGTAATGTACCGATTCGAAAGCATCGCAGCCGCAACTATCGCCGCATCTTTGATGCGGACTCCGTGGTGAACCTCATAACGCTCCTTCAAACCTCTGAGGATCGCGATCGTATCCTCGACATTCGGTTCGCCGATGTAAACCTGCTGAAACCTTCGCTCCAGTGCCTTATCTTTCTCGATATACTTCTGATACTCGTTGAGAGTGGTCGCGCCGACCGCTCGAAGCGTGCCGCGGGCAAGCGCCGGCTTGAGCATGTTCGAGGCATCAATTGCGCCCTCGGACGCACCGGCACCCACGAGAGTGTGAAGTTCGTCAATGAAAAGAACTATCTGCCCTTCAGCTTTTTCGATCTCTTTGAGTACAGCCTTGAGGCGATCCTCGAACTCACCTCGATACTTTGCTCCGGCAAGCATGGCTCCAAGATCGAGCGAGACAAGCCGCTTGTTCTTAAGCGTTTCCGGCACGTCGCCCGAAACGATCCGCTGAGCAAGCCCCTCGACAATCGCCGTTTTTCCGACGCCAGGCTCGCCTATCAGTACCGGATTGTTCTTTGTTCGCCGCGAGAGTATTTGGATGGTGCGGCGAATTTCGTCGTCGCGACCGATCACGGGATCGAGTTTGCCCTTTCGAGCTCGTTCGGTCAGGTCCTGGGCGTATTTTTCAAGTGCCTGAAAATTTTCTTCCGCATTCTGCTCGGTGATCCGAGATCCGCCGCGCATGTCCGTAATGACCTTTTCAAGATCCTCGCGGGTCACACCGTTGGCCCGCAGAATTCGCCCCGCCTCGCCGTCCTTTTCCGAGGCTATCGATAAAAGTAGATGCTCGGTCGAAACGTATTCGTCCTGCATTTTCTCGGCCTCTTTCTGGACCTCTTGAAACAGCGTATTTGTCCGCGAACTGAAATATTGCTGTCCGCCCGTGACCTTGGGCAGCTTGGCGATCGAGGCCAGAAGTTCAGTTGAAATGGCGACCGTATTTGCGCCGATCTTTCCGAGTATCGGCTTTAGGACGCCTTCTTTTTGCTCAAGCATCGCAACAAGGATATGCTCGGGCTCGACCTGTTGGTTTTGCTCTTTTTCCGCAACCCCTATTGCTGCTTGAACGGCCTCCTGGCCGCGGATCGTAAATCTATCGAATCTCATGTTGCTATTTTATCCTAAACATTGAACGACGCAGAGGACATTCTTGTTCAGATCCTCTGCGTCGAATCTAATTTCCCAACTTCACTAATGCTTATGCAGTTGCAGACTTACTTTCTGCCTCGATCGCCTTTGCATCGTTGCCCGTGGACGTGATCTCGATCTTCCGGGCCTTGGTCTCTTCTCGTTTCGGAAGAGCGACGCGAAGAACGCCGTTCTCGAAATCAGCGGTTGCTCCTTCGGCAGTGATCGTCTGCGGAAGCGTGAACTGCCTCGTGAACGATCCGTAAGCGCGTTCAACCCGGTGGTAATTATCGCCCTCGGTCTTCTTTTCAAATTTGCGTTCGCCCTTGAGCGTGAGCACGTTGTTTTCGACCAAGACCTCAAAATCCTCGCGATCCATTCCGGGAAGCTCGGCTTCCACGATAAGCCTGTTTTCGTCCTCGTAGATATCCACGTTCGGGCTCCATGCGCCACGAGCAAATTCGCCACGATCGGCCGAAGCCGGTACCGCCGTGAAAAGCCGGTTCATCTCGTCGTTAAGCGTCCGAAGCTCGCGAAATGGGTCAAATTTGATCATCGTCATAATCATTTCCTCCAAAAAGTTACTAGTTGATTGGTTTTAATGACTAAACAATTAGTCTACGGACATAATAAAACCTGAGTGTATAACTGTCAAGTCTATTTATTCACCATCGGCACAAAAATCAAACGATGACTTTTGTGCGACTTAAAGATGACACAACCGCCTTTCTTCGGTTATATTTAGGAACGTTCTTGAACAATTGATGAACGAGATTGCTTGTTCCTCCGCCCTACTTTTCGGATCAGCCGGCGCATATGAATATTCTCCGTGAGGTCCTTTGGCCGTTACTCGCTGTCGTCCTGGCGTTTATCGTTGGTGGTGTGATCATTCTGCTTCTAGGCGATGATCCTATCAACGCTTATGCTTGGCTGCTCTCATCTTCGTTCGGGTCGATGCGCGATATCGGGTGGACCTTGCACTATGCCACGCCGCTTATCTTCACCGGGCTTGCAGTCGCGGTCGCGTTTCGTTGCGGGCTTTTGAACATCGGTGCTGAGGGCCAGCTTTACGTCGCCGCGTTTGCCACGGCCTGGGTCGGAATAAAGCTTGGCGGCACGGTTGTCGGAACCGAGAGCTGGGCGTGGGCGAGTTTGCCGGCTTTTCTTCTGGTGCCGTTGTGCGTTTTGGCAGCCGTTCTGGTTGGCGGATTTTGGGGGGCGATCCCGGGTTATCTTAAGGCCCGTTTCGGTTCGCATGAGGTGATCAATACGATCATGCTCAATTTCATCGCAATCGCCCTCGTCAGCTACCTGACGCAATATCATTTCAAGAATCCGGGCCCGATCCTAGAAACGCCGCCGATCGGCGAGGCCGCGACGATACCGAGGCTGAACGAGTTCTTCGGGTTTCTTTCGCCGGACGTTCCTTTGAATATTGCTTTCTTCCTTGCACTTCTAATGTGCGTGGTCGTTTATGTTTTCTTGTGGAAAACGAAATGGGGTTATGAGCTGCGGGCGGTCGGTGAGAACCCATCCGCGGCCGAATACGGCGGCATTTCACCGAAGAAGCAGATAATTCTGGCGATGACGATCTCGGGAGCCCTCGCTGGGATGGTTTCGATCGGGGAAGTGATGGGTACGCGTCATAATTACTATCACGATTTTTCCGCTCAGTGGGGTTTCCTCGGCATTGCTGTCGCACTGCTTGGCCGAAATCATCCCCTTGGCGTTCTGATCGCAGCCATCTTTTTTGGCGTACTGCTTCGCGGGGAGATCTTTGTTGATGCATTTACCCGCTACGTTTCAAAGGATCTCGGATTTGTGCTCCAGGCAATAATGATCCTTTTTGTCGCATGTTTTCAGAGGTACACACGGCGGTAGGACTTGAGATATGCAGGATATCCTAAACTGGGGCTTCTTACTCTCGGGATTAACGGCTGCGACCCCGCTGATCTTCGCTGCACTTGGCGGGCTCTTTTCCGAGCGATCCGGCGTGATAAACATCGCTCTCGAAGGGCTTCTTCTATCGGGAGCATTTACTGCGGCCGTCGTGACCTTCCAGACCGGCAATCCGTATCTTGGATTGCTCTGCGGGATAGGGGCGGGGATCGTCACCGCGGTAGTCTATGCGATCGCGGTGCTCGAGTTCGAAGCCGATCAGGTCGTCGCCGGGATGGCGATCAACTTTCTTATGCTGGGGCTTCCCGCGTTGATAAGCGGCGTCATCTACGATTCGACCGGGTCGACACCGCAGATCGACAAAGCCCAGAAGATACCCGTGATCTTCGGCGGACTTTCGTACGCGACGATCCTTGCCTTTTTTACGGTCGCCCTCGCATGGTACGCAATGTACAAGACGCCTTTCGGACTTCGACTTAGGGCGGCCGGCGAGAACCCGGAAGCGGCTGATGCGGCGGGGATCAATGTGAAGGGGCTTCGCTATTTGGCGATCATCATCTCGGGCGTTCTGGCGGCGACCGGCGGAGCATTTCTTTCGACCGGCCAATCTTCACTCTTCACCCGCGGGATGTCCGCCGGACGTGGGTTCATCGCACTTGCCGCATTGATCCTGGCGAAATGGAAGCCTGTGCCGGTTCTTTTCGCATGCTTGTTCTTTGGATTTACTGAGGCGCTGACCATTCAAATACAGGGTGCCTCTTGGGCGAAGATCAATGGCGATCCGATACCGGTTCAATTTATCGAGATGATCCCTTACGTGCTGACGATCATTGTGCTCGCCGGGTTCATTGGTTTGAGCCGAGCTCCGAAGGCCCTCGGGCAGCCGTACAGGAAAGAGAAATAGCAGGGCAATCGTAGAACAAGATGACATTTGAGAATGCGGCCGAGGCCGCCGAATATATTGGGCAGAAGACCAGCCTCCGACCGCGGGTCGCTATCGTCCTCGGGAGCGGCCTCGGTGCTTTTGCTGATGAACTCGATGAGGCCGTGGCGATCCCTTACGAGGAAATACCGCATTTTGTCCGATCGACCGTTGAAGGGCACGCCGGCCGATTGGTCATCGGGAAATGTGGAGACGTTCCGCTCGTGGTCCAACAAGGACGGTTTCACTTCTACGAAGGATATTCGATGGAACAGGTGATGTTCCCGGCGCGGGTTTTCGGGCGGATGCGAATCGGCACTGTCATCCTGACGAACGCCGCCGGAAGTCTCAAGGCCGGAATGCGACCGGGCGATCTGATGCTGATCGCGGACCATATAAATATGATGGGCGTGAATCCGCTCCGCGGTCCAAATGATGAAAGATTCGGCCCGCGTTTCCCGGACATGACGCAGGTCTATGACCGTGAGCTTCAGCGAGCCATTGATGAAGAAGCTCATAACATTGCCCGAGAGAGGCTTGAAACAGGAAAGGAAAAGGCGTTGACTGATTTCCTGCATCGCGGCACTTATTGCGCACTTTCAGGCCCGACCTACGAGACACCGGCCGAGATAAGGCTTTTCCGGGCCCTCGGAGCGGATGCCGTCGGGATGTCGACAGTTCCCGAGGCGATCGCGGCTCATCATCAGGGCCTTCGGGTGGCCGGCATTTCGTGTATAACGAATTTCGCGGCCGGCATGACGGACGATGTCATACATCATGGTGAGGTGATGGAAGTCGGCGCGCGTGTTTCCGAGGTCTTCAAAGAATTGCTACGTCGGGTGGTCAAGCGCATATGATCATAGGCATCTGTGGAGGAACGGGCTCAGGAAAGACGACCATCGCACGGGCGATAGTCGATGCCGTCGGCCGTGAAAATGTCGTCCTCGTCGAACAGGACAGCTATTATCGAAACCTTGCGGATATGCCGCTCGATGAACGGCATCAGGCGAACTTCGATCATCCGGATTCGATCGACAGCGACATGCTGGTCCATCACCTCGTCCGGCTGAAGCAGGGGCTTGTAGTTGAAATGCCGTTGTACGACTTCAAGACCCACACACGCAGCGACGAGATCGAGACGATCAGGCCCAAGCCGGTAGTTATTGTCGAGGGGATCCTAATCTTCGCAGAACCGCGAGTTTTGGACCTGCTCGATATGCGGGTGTATGTTGATACCCCGGACGACATCCGGTTCATCCGCCGACTGCGGCGCGACATTGCCGAACGCGGGCGAACGGTCGATTCTGTGATCGACCAATATTATCGAACCGTTCGGCCGATGCATTTTGAATTTGTCGAGCCATCGAAACGGCACGCGGACGTCATCCTACCGGAAGGCTCGAATACCGGGATCAGCATCGAACTGCTTTGCAGTTTGGTTCGCGAAAAGCTTGTCAAAGAAGTGGCCGCGCAGAGCTAAGGGATAGTTATTTTTCGAATTGTTAACTGGAATCCGAATAGGCCTTTATTATGAAGCACACGAAAGAGGATCTCATTGCGGCGGCAGCGGATGTGAGAACTCGTGCTTTCGCGCCTTATTCAAATTTCAAGGTCGGGGCCGCTGTCGAAACCGAAGACGGTGAGATCTACATCGGGTGCAACGTCGAATCAGCCAGCTATGGCCTGACTATGTGCGCAGAACGTGTGGCGATCTTTTCAGCGGTCGCCGCCGGTCACAAACGCATCAAAGGGATCTCGGTCGTGGCCGACAGCGACGAACTGACGGCACCATGCGGAGCCTGTCGGCAAGTGATCTGGGAATTCGGCGGCGACATTCCGGTGACATTATCCAACCTAAATGGCAAGACCGAAACTATCCAAATGATCGAACTTCTTCCGCATGCCTTTGATTCTAAGTACTTGAAATGAAGACAATTTCCGTGACACTACTTTTGGCCTTTTTTGTCTCTTCGTGCATTTCTATTAATACCGATATGAGTTTCGACGAAGTTTCGAGAGTTCCGTCGCCTGACGGACAGGTTGACGCTCTGCTCGTCGAAACAAATGGCGGAGCGACAACGTCGTTCGGCTATTCCGTGTTTGTCGTTTCCAAAGGGGTCAGGCTTAAATCCAGAGACGATAAATATATCGTGGCTAAATTGTACGGCGCAGTAAGAAGTAAAAGTGCCTATGGCGCGAATCTAAATTGGCCAGCCCGAGACCGTTTATCGATCGAATAACTAGATGCTAAGTCAGCCAAAGTTCTAAATCCACGGATCATGTTCGCCGACTACCATGTAAGCGTTGAGCTTAATAAAGGCATTGCGGATAGCTCCGCGCCAGCGGGTGGAATGCTTTATAATCTTGAAAAACAAAAATAAATGCATGAACGCAAAGACATACCCGAATTAAGGTTGGACCGGTCAAAAATTAATGTCGTAAGGGAATTTGACGATCGGGACGAGATCGAGCATTGGAAAGGCACGAGCGTGAAAGAGAGGCTCCAGCATATGGAAAGGCTGCGGCGATTAAATTATGGAGTTCGAGCTACCGAAAGACTTCAAAGAGTTATTCGAATTATTAAATGCGAATAGCGTTCGATACCTCTTGATTGGCGGATATGCGGTCGGGATACACGGCTACACGCGAGCAACGAACGATCTCGATATATTTGTTGCTGACGACGAACAAAACGCTCAGAGCTTGAGACGCTCCCTGATCTCATTCGGTTTTGGCGAAGCAAGCCTTGGTGATGATATTTTTCCGGACAAGCGGTGCATTATCGAAATGGGTGTCGAGCCTATGAAGATCCAGATAATGAACTTTGCGGACGGCATTGAGTTTGAAACTGCCTATGCGAACCGCATCGAGACAGTCGTAGAAGAAATTGTCATCTCGACCATAGCTAAACCCGACCTAATTAAGAACAAGATTACGAGCGGACGTCTCAAGGACCTTGCTGATGTGGAACGTTTGGAGAAAATGTAAGCAATGAAAAGGATTTTTGTCAGTTGGATTTTAACCGTATCTCTCTTTTCTTCCGCGACTACGTTCGTTTGGGCACAGCCAGGGCACCAGCGCGTTGACATGCTGATCGTCGGCGGAACCGTCGTAACGATGGACGCTTCGCGGCGGGTGATCGTTGACGGAGCGGTCGCGATATCGGGGGACACGATAACGGCCGTTGGGACGCGTGCCGAGTTGACACGAAGCCACAAAGCGACGAGAACCATCGACGCAAGCGGCAAGGTCATCGTCCCTGGCTTGATAAACACGCACACTCATATTCCGATGACGCTTTTCCGTGGGATCGGGGACGACATGGATCTGCAGGAATGGCTGACCAAATACATCTTCCCGGCTGAGGCCAAGAACGTTGACGAGGCTTTTGTGAGGGCAGGTACTCGGCTCGGGCTTGCTGAAATGATCCGCGGCGGAACTACGACGTACGCGGACATGTATTACTTTGAGGATGCGATCGCCGACGAGACCTCGAAGGCCGGCGTTCGGGGAGTTCTGGGGCAGACGGTTATCGATTTTCCCGTGCCCGATGCTAAGACGTTTGCTGAAGGCCTCGAGGTCACAGAAAAGTTCATCAAGAAATGGCAGGGACATGCTTTGATCACACCTGCTATCGCGCCGCATGCTCCTTACACTGTTTCCGAAAACAATTTAACTGACGCTCGTGCGATGTCCGACCGGCTGAAAGCTCCACTTCTCATTCACCTTGCCGAGGCCGATACCGAAACGAAAGCGATCCAGGAAAAATACGATGGCAAAAGGCCGATAGAATTCCTCGAGAGCATTAATTTCTTCAACGACCGGACGATCGCTGCACACGTCGTCCACGCGAATGAAGCCGAGCTCGATATCTTGAAACGCCGCAACGTTGGCATCGGGCACAATCCGCATTCGAACATGAAGCTGGCATCCGGCGTGGCTCCCGTCCCGATGATGCTTGCAAAGGATATGAACGTCGGACTCGGTACCGATGGCGCCGCTTCTAATAATGACCTGAACCTTTGGGAAGAGATGGACACAGCGGCAAAACTGCACAAGGTCTTTTCGTCTGATCCCAAGGTCGTGTCCGCCGTACAGGTTTTTGAAATGGCGACGATTCGCGGAGCTCGCGCGCTTCACATGGCTGATAGCATCGGTTCAATCGAAAACGGCAAGCTTGCGGATATTGTAATCGTGGATATGGACGGGCTTCATCAAACGCCGATGTATAACATTTATTCGCATCTGGTTTACGCCACAAAATCGACCGACGTTCGGACGGTCATCATCCACGGCCGCATTGTCATGCAGGACCGACGTTTGCTCACGTTAAACGAAAATGCTATAAAAACGGAAGCAATCGCATATCGCAAAAAGATCGTCGAGAGCTTGAAAAATTAGCCTGCGGGCATTTCGTTGCCCGCTTATCTGTTTTTAGGGCAATGAATTAACAGGTCGTTGAAAGTGAGCCCCCCGTAGTTCGCTTGACCTTTATACGGAGACATAAGTCAGAAGGGGGACTGAAATGCCGTTAAACGTCAAAAAGGGAATTCTCGCGGCAGTAATTAGCCTGAGTTTTTCCAACGCCATCATATTTGCACAATCACAGCAGTCATCTGAACCTGTCGAAACGCCGAAGCCGACCGAGCAACCCGCGATCAGAACACCGGCAGAGGTGATGCGTGATCGCATTGCGAACGCTCGGGCGCAGCTCGCGGTTCGGAATCACACATCTGCAATTTTTGAACTCGAGAATATTAGGAAAGAGACCGGCGATCTTTCGATCCACTCCGTTGTCAATGTAATGTTGATGAATGGATATCTGGAGCAGGGAAATTACCGAAAGGCCAAAGAATTTTTGGAGAGCCACTTCACCGATTACAAGAATCGGAACGAGGCAGCTTCGACGCTTTATCCTCCCATCGCGGGGCAGGTAATTAAGGGGGCTCGTTCGCAGTCGGAGCGCTTCCGGGCGTTGGGCCTTCAGGTAACCGACAAGAACTTGCCAACCGAAGCTCTGAAAGATGTGGAGCAAATGCGGGCATTGCTTGAGCTTGTTGTTGAGCAAGCAAAGGAAACAAGTAAAGATGAGTCGTGTGCTCCAATGGCCTTGCCCCTGCTTGAGGAGGCGACATCGGCTCGGAGCCTTTACTCGCCTGATGAGTACGATGCACGGCGATGGCGTGACGAACTTGCCGATGCACGCGAACAACTTGCAACGCAGCGAAGTACGGTTTTGACAGCCGTTGCCGGAACGCCGCAACAGCCGGTGGAATTGGTTCCGGTCCAGACCGTCGCCTTGAACGCTCCTCTTCAGAGGCCAGTACCGGCTGCAACAACAAACGGATCGAGTAATCTGCCCACAGACAAGCCAGCTTCGACGGATATAGCAGAAGCTGTAGAAGTACCGAATAAAGAAAGTAGGGAGCCAGTGGCAGAACCTGCGGAAATTGTTCCCGCCGGACAGATCGAGGTCGGATCTCTTGTGCCCTTTGCAACGAATAGGCCGCAGCCGGTATATCCATCGGCGGCACGGCAAGTGAGGGCATCAGGCGTTGTTAGAGTCGAGGTTGTAGTCGACGAGGATGGGCAGGTCGCGGCGATCCAGAACACAGTTGGGCACACAATGCTTCAAGCGGCGGCTCGTGATGCAATAATGAAATGGCGTTTTCGGCCGTTCAAGCGAGATGGCCAACCAGTCCGGGCAACGGGCTTTGTAAACTTCAATTTCTCACTCTAAGTTGAAGGATAAAGTAAGGATTCGAAGCGTCTTTTCATTTCGACGCCACGAAGGTTAGCGGCGAAGTGGGGGCGATGCCATTGAGGGCCGTTCTAACTATCGGCATCAGGCCTTCGCTCTCCATATACTCACGCCCGAGAAGTTTGCGGAAGATCTTGTCCTTGGAGTCTCCCGAAAGTTCCTTCATCATTCCGCGAAGGAGCGCCGTAACGAGCTCCGGAGCAAATTGCTTGCCGGTGTTTCGCTGGAGGTCTTCAAAAACTTCGGGGGCCGACCGTCGCCGGCGATAAGGCCGATCTGAGGTCATTGCGTCGAAAGCATCTGCCAGGTTCACAACCTTAGCAATGTAGGGGATATCGCGGTCGTAAAGCCCGTCGGGATATCCGCGGCCGTCTAGCCTCTCGTGGTGGTATTTTGCGGCCAGCGGCACACCCGCATACGGATGTCGTATAGGTTGGAGGATCTCAAAACCAGCCCCGGGATGCTTGTTCAGCTCGGTTGATTCCTTCGCATTTATCCGATAGGGAGCATTGATGATCTTACGTTCGACCGTGATCTTGCCGATGTCATGCAAGTAACCGGCAAAGGCTGCTCCCTCGACCTCTTCATCACCCCAACCGAGCTCTCGGGCGATCACTTCTGAATATTTGCCGACCCGGACGGAATGGCCTTCGGTATATTTGTCTTTTCGATCGATAGCCGCCGCAAACGCCTGGACCGTGTCTTTGTAGGTCATTTTGAGGTCGTCGTAAAGTCGACGATTCTCGTCCGCGCGCCGTTCAAGCTCCGCCATTAGGTTCCGCTGCGAGACTGCTACCGCAATGTGCCGTCCCATTGCACAGATTATTTCTTTGTCGTGTGAAGTGTATTGCTCTCCGCTCGCCTTTTCACCGAGGAACAACCCGCCAAGAAGTTCATCACGAACGACCAAAGGGACAAAAAGCTGGATCTTCGACTGTTCCAAACTCCGATCGTAAATTTGGAAAAAGGGAAGGACCTTGGCTTGATCGCAATCAATAGGATAAAGGCCATTCGCAAGGAACTGCCGTTCGTCCTCGTAGCAAAGCGACATCACGAACGGGAAATCATCCCCGAGGCCGCGACCGGAGATCATGTTCAGCTCATGCTCGAACCGGGTGTAACGGACGACTCCGCCTCGCATGATCCCGAGCGAGCCGAGAACAAGATGAAGTGAGGTTCTAACCGTTTCCTGAAAGTTGTGCTTATTTGAAACTTCCTGACCAATTTCAGCGAGCGCTCCAAAGGTGTGCACAAGTTTGTTGCGCTCGGCCGCAAATCGGCTGAAATTCGTTGACCGCATTTCCTGAAGTTTCATTTCAAGCCCTGATCTCGACATGACGCGTAAGGCCCAGCATATCGAATAACTCCGTTGTCATCTCGTTTGGTTCGGCAAACACGACTTTAGCGCCGATACCAGATGCGGCATCGATAACGCCCATCAGGATCGAAATGCCAATGCTGTTGACGAGTTCTGTCCCGGAAAAATCGACGATGATCTCGCGACAACCTTCATTCAATTTCGTCCGGCATTCGCGTTCAATGCGTTCGCCGGTGAGCTTGTTGAGATAGTCGCCCGCAAAAACCGTAGCGGTACCCCGCGAGTCGGAGAGCACTTGGCTGCTGACTTCGGCCATGTTTAACTTGTTGTCCTTTCGTGATTTACGCGTACGAAGATCACTTTCGTGTCTTGAGAATGTTTTAACACAACGGTAAACAATAAACAATAGAAATCGTCGGGAATTGAACCGCGGGGCCCGCTCGAATAGACTTGAGACAATGAGCTTACTTGACCAGATCATTACCGACATAACAGCAGCGATGAAGGCAAAGGATGCCGATCGTCTTTCGACATTGAGAATGGTGAAAGCCAATTTGATGAATCGGAAGATCGAAAAGGGCTCCGAACTTTCCGATGAAGAAGTTCAGAAAGCACTTCAGTCGCTGTTGAAGCAACGAAAGGACTCTATCGAGCAGTACACAACGGCTGGACGCGAGGATCTCGCCGCGAAAGAGGCCGCCGAGGTTACTATAATTGAAGCGTATCTTCCTAGCTCGGCGACTCATGAAGAGATCGAGAAGGCTGTCGCTGACGCAGTAGCTCGAACTGGTGCGTCGTCGATGAAGGACATGGGGACGATTATGAAGGCGGCTTTGGAAAATCTCGCCGGCAAGAACGCTGACGGAAAGACAGTCAGCGACGCGGTCAAGGCCAAGCTCACTGGCTGATCAGCTTTGTCCTCAAAAAGTTTAACCGAAAATGTTGCGGACCTTGTCCATGAAAGAGGCGTCGGAGAATTCCGTATCCTCGATCTCTGCGAGTTGTTCCAGAAGCTTACGTTGATCTTTCGAAAGCGACTTCGGCGTGATCAACGTTACCGCTACAAATAGGTCTCCGCGGCCTCGGCCGCCGAGCACCGGCATACCTTTCGACTTTATCCTGAACACGGTTCCGGTCTGTGTTCCGGCGGGAACCGTCAGCGGTTCCTCGCCATCAAGGGTCGGCACTGTGATCTCGGCGCCGAGAGCTGCCTGAGCAAACGAAACAGGTACAGCAGCGTAAAGATTCTCGCCCTGCCGTTCAAAGACCTTGTGCTCTTTGACGTGAATGATGACGTAAAGATCACCGGTTTGGCCTCCGTTAGAACCGCTCTCACCTTCGCCGGAAACCCGTAACCGGGAGCCCGTCTCAACGCCCGCCGGAATCTTTATCTCAAGGATCTTCTCTTTCTCGATCCGGCCCTGGCTGCGGCATTCTTTGCAAGGGTTCTTGATGACCTGCCCCTTGCCGGCACAGTTTGGGCAGGTCCGCATAACGCTGAAAAAGCCCTGCTGGTAGCGAGTTTGTCCGCTGCCGCCGCAGGCGATGCAGTCATCCGGATGTGTGCCTTCCTCCGCCCCGGTACCATCGCATTCACCGCATTTTTCGAGTCTCGGTATTTTGAGCCGCTCATCTTTACCAAGAGCTGCGTCTTCAAGAGAGATCTCAAGGTCGTAGCGGAGATCCGCGCCCCGCTGCACGCGGCTGCGTCTTCCGCCGCCCCGAGCACCGAACATGTCGCCAAAGCCGAACATGTCGAAGATATCCTCAAAATTCGCGTAACCGGGATCGAAACCCGGACCTCCGGCGCCAACACCCGAATGGCCGAACCTGTCATACGCGGCCCGTTTCTGAGCGTCAGAGAGGACAGCGTACGCCTCGGCACATTCCTTGAACCGGTCCTCAGCCTGCGGGTCATCCGGATTTTTGTCTGGGTGGAACTTAACAGCCAGCGATCGATAGGCGCGTTTGATATCGCTGTCGTTCGCATTTCGTTGAACGCCTAAAATTTCGTAGTAATCCCGTTTGCTCATATCGTATCGAGAAAACGCCAGCCTGATCGCTCAAGCTGACGCTTTCTCATTATCACCAATTCAGTGGCCTATTCTCAAGTGCTCCGGAGGATCAGACCGCGGCGAGCATCGCCTCGGTGATCTTTGCGGCGGTCTCCTCGACCGTTTTTACAAGAGCTTCGAGTTCTGCCTTGTCGGCTTCCTGGATCCGATCTTCCGCTGCGTTGAGCGTGCCGTTTGTCGCCTGTTGCTCCTCGAGAGGGAATGACCTGCCAAATTCGGCCATCGCTTTTCGGGCCGTCTTGACCATACCCTCGACCCTGTTCCGAAGAAGGATAAGTTCACGTTCTTCCTTATCGCGTTCAACAGAAGTCTCAGCCTCTAGTATAAGCCGTTCGATCTCCTCGGGCGAAAGTCCCGACGAAGGCATTACCTGCATCGCCTGTTCAAGCCCGGTCATTTTGTCCTGAGCCGAAACGTTCACCTGTCCGTTGGCATCTATCTCGAACGTCACGTCGATCTGTGGTACGCCGCGGGCCGCCGGCGGAATGCCGACGAGTTCGAATTTCGCAAGGCTGCGATTCTCTCTCGCGATCTCGCGCTCACCCTGAAGGATATGGATCTGCACCGTCTGCTGATTGTCAACGACAGTCGTGAAGGTCATCGTGTTTCGCAGCGGGATCGTCGAGTTGCGGTTGATCAGCTTAACGTACAGCCCGCCTCGCGTCTCAAGCCCGAGGCTGAGCGGAAGTACGTCTAGGAGAACGATGTCCTTCACATCACCTGTGAAGACTCCGCCTTGGATGGCAGCGCCCATTGCGACTACTTCGTCCGGATTGATCTCGGACGAAGGTTCTTTCCCGAAGACCTCTGTAACTGTTCTCGAGATTATCGGCGACCTTGTCTGCCCACCGACGAGGATGACCTTATCGATATCCTCGGGCTTCAATTTTGCGTCCCAGAGAGCCTTTTGAGACGGTTCGACGGTTGACTCTACAAGGTCGAGGATCAGTTCGTCCAACTTTTCGCGGGAAAGTGTTGCATTAATGTGCTTAGGTCCGGTTGCGTCCGCAGCGATGAACGGAAGACTAATATTTGTCTCCGTCACACTCGACAGCTCACACTTAGCCCGCTCGGCTGCTTCTTTAAGCCGCTGGAGTGCAAGCCTATCGTTTGAAAGGTCGATGGTGGTTTCGTTCTTGAAGTGTTCAAGAAGCCATTCGATTATCCGTTGGTCAAAGTCCTCGCCGCCGAGAAACGTATTTCCTGACGTTGAAAGAACATCGAAAACGCCATCCTTTATCTCAAGGATCGAGATGTCGAAGGTGCCGCCGCCGAGGTCATAAACCGCGACCTTCTCGGACTTATTCTTTCCGAATCCATATGCAAGGGCAGCGGCGGTCGGCTCGTTAATTATTCGCTCGACCTCAAGACCGGCGATCTTTGCAGCGTCGCGTGTAGCCTGCCGCTGCATATCGTCAAAATAGGCCGGGACCGTTACGATCGCCTCGGTAATGCGGTCGCCAAGAAACTCCTCAGCCGCCTGCTTGAGCCGCTGGAGCAGGATCGCGGAGATCTCGGGCGGGCTGTAAACCCTGCCAAGAACGCGAATATGAGCGTCACCATTCGGCGCCTCGACGATCTCAAAAGGAACGGTCGACCGCATCTTTTCCACCTCGGGTGACGCGAACTTGCGTCCGATTAGTCGCTTTACGGCATAGAGCGTATTGGCCGAATTTGTCACGGCCTGCCGCTTGGCGATCTGCCCGACAAGGCGTTCGTCCTTATCGGTAAAACCGACGACCGACGGGGTTGTCCGGCCGCCTTCTTTGTTTGAGATGATCTGTACCGTCCCGTTCTCAAGTACGGATACGCAACAGTTCGTGGTTCCAAGGTCAATTCCGATCACTTTACTCATATTCAATTACCTCAAGATGTGGAGGGAGAAGGGCAAGGGGCGTGAGGACAAAACTTATTGGGAGTCATTCTCCGTCTCGATGGTTTCTTCTTCAGCGGTCTTCGGGTCGTCGTCCGGCATCTGACCATTCACCGCGACTTTGACCAGTGAGTGGCGGATGATGCGGTCGCCGAGGCGAAAGCCGCGAAGTAATTCTTCGCAGACAATGTTGTTCGCCAGCTCTTCTGTTTCGACGGTGGCAACCGCTTCATGCAGATGCGGATCGAACTCATCGCCCTTCGCCGGTATGGATTCAATGCCCATCTCTTTGAGAGCGACAATAAATTGCTCATTTACCATTTGGATCCCTTCATAGAAGTGGGCAAACTCAGAGCTTCGTTCATGCACGAGTTTCTCGGCTGAGTCGAGAGCTCGTCTCAGGTTATCGAGCCCGGGCAAAAGGCGCTCAACCAATGCAACTGTCTGATCTCGAAGGTGGTCGGAGCGGTCGCGCTCGTTGCGAGTTTTATAGGTCTCGAAATCCCTGTTTCTTCGGAGCGAGTTTTCAAGGATCTCTGCACGCTCGGCTTCGAGTCGCCGGACATTCTCTTTGAGAGCGGCGTTGAACTCTTCGAGGTCGTCGACCCGTTCCGCGAGTTCAGCGAGCTCGTCATCCGAGCTTTCGCTCTCCTCAGGCTCCGGTGAAGCAACGATGGGCTCGGGAATCACCTGCTTGACCGGCTCGGGCCTGGGGGCCTGATCGGCAAAGAAGACAGACGGATTGCCATCATCGAATCCTGCTTCGATCTCAATAACGGTTCCATCGAGCGTTATGTGCAGATCCTTCTCTTTTTCCTCGAGTTGGCGGATGAAATCATCAACCGATTCGCTATCCGCATCGAGCACACTCTCGGTCAAAGGCTCTTGATCCTTTATTTCCTCTTTTTCTTTCATTTTGTGTACGCAGGAAGCTCTGCGTAAGCTGGCGGTACTAGGCTGACTGCTTTGCAAGCAACCGCTCAAGGACCTTTGCAAGATAGGACACGACTGCGATCATTCGTGCATATTCGATACGGGTCGGACCAAGAACGCTTAGGGTTCCGACCGCGTTACTGTCGCCGATCCGATAAGGAGCTGAGATCAGCGAACAATCTTGAAGGGGCGTTACCGAATTCTCACTTCCGATAACGATCTTGACGTCTCCGCTTCCAGGATCCTCTTTTGAAACACACTCATTGAGGATCTGAAGAAGCTTGGATTTCTCTCCGATGGTCGCGAGAAGGTCGCGAAGCCGCTCGAGGTCAGCAAAGTCACGTTTTGAAAGGATGTTGGTAGTTCCTTCAACATAAACTTCACCGGAGCTATCATCCTCGCCCTCGATACTTTGCGAGCAAAGTATCACCGCCGTTTGCAGAAGGCGGTCAAAAAGTGCACGCTCTTCGTGCATTCGCCTGAGGATCTCGTCTCTGATCCCCGATAGACTCTTGCCCGCAAATTCTGCGTTGAGGAAATTCGAACACTTTTCGAGTTCTTCTCGCGTTAACGGGGCATTCAGCTTGATCAGCCGATTGTGGACGATATTTGGCGGCGAGACCATGACGACCAGCACTCGATTTTCAGCGACGCTGATGAACTCAATGTGCTGGAGCCTGTCGTTTGCCAAGCTCGGCGAGACCACGATCCCGACGTTATTTGAAAGATCAGATAGGAGCTGCGAGGTCCGCTCAAGAAGCCGGTCCGGAGCCTCGATGAGGGTATCATCGAACGATCCGAACTCGTCCGCTATCCGCTTCAGGTCCGAGTCGGAGACCTTAAGGATGCCAAGCAGGTTGTCAACATAGAAGCGGTACCCGTAATCGGTTGGTACCCGGCCGGCAGAAGTGTGAGGTTGCTCAAGAAAGCCAAGCTCCTCGAGCTCGCTCATTACGTTTCGGATGGTTGCCGAGCTCAGACGAGTTGAACGTGCAAAGCGTTCTGCGACCCTTTTTGAGCCGACAGCTTCTCCGGTTACAAAGTGCTCATCGATAACGGCAGCAAGAACCTCTTGCCCGCGTTTGTCCGGGTCGGGGCGGGCAGACTTTGTGTCTCGATTTGACTCACGAACCGCCATTTGTCACGTTTGAGGGAGAACCAAGTCGGGGAAAGAAATACTCCCCGATATATAGAAATAGCACCGACACGGGACATGTGTCAACGATTATTCGTTAAACGATTATAAACAGAGTGGCTGAAATTCCCGCAATTGATGAAATAGTGGAGCTTTACCGCGATGTGATCGGGCATTACGACCCCGTTCGCAGCAGCGTCACCGTTCATGTTTCATTCTATCCGTACATTGGAATAAACCAGACGATCCGGGTTCGCGATGGCCAGATCTATGTCCGCATCGCGGAGATCTGCCGGGAAATGCCGATCGAGATACATAAGGCTCTGGCCTTTGTTTTGGTCGCAAAGCTTTTCCGACGGCGGGTACCGAAGCAGGCTCGTGAGTTGTATTCGAACTATGTTTCTTCGCCGGAGATGCGGGAGCGGGCAACCGCCAGCCGCCGTGAACGGGGACGAAAGGTGATCACCGGAACCAGCGGAGCGATCTATGATCTGGAAGAGCTATTTTCGGACCTCAATGCAAAATACTTCTGGGGAACCCTGCGAAAACCAACACTCACATGGTCGGCAAAGCCCACGTTCCGGATCCTGGGCCACTTTGATTCACACCACGATACGATAGTCATAAGCCGCTCACTCGATTCGACCGATGTTCCTCGGCTCGTCATCGAATATGTGATCTACCATGAAATGCTTCACGTTTTTCATCCGACGGTTCACCACAACGGCCGGCGATACAACCACACCGCCGAGTTCCGCCGTGATGAGGAGCGCTTTGAGAATTTTGAAGAGGCCGACCGATGGATCGAGCAAAACGCCCGAAAGCTCAAACGAAAGGTCACGAAAGGAAAGTCTATTCTGCGGCGAATAGTGCGATGATGCTCCCGATGATCCCGAAGTCTGAGACGCTCGTTCGTTCGATGGCTTTCTGATTGATTCGGGTCTCGGTCGTATAGCGGGCGACGGCCGGTGTGTCTCCCGGCTTCTTCGCTGAAAGCACATCGGCGACGCTCCGCGAAACACTCGAGTCACCGCCAATTGTTATCGCCGCCGCGGTCGAGGTAGCGATAGCTTTGATACTCGCCGGGAGTTCGACATTGGCAGGCCTTCGGCCGGCATCTATTGAACGCTGCACACCATCGGGGTCGCCGATGACCAAAACATCGCCAATTATTGCCATCGCAACGTCGCCTTCCTTTGAGCGCCAAAGTGCGATTCCAAGTTCTGTTTCCGTCGGTTTTACGGACCTGAGTTCTTCTGCCACTGAGCGGAGCAAAGCTTCGCGGTCCTTCACCTTTGCGATAACGATCTGCTTCTCGCCCTCGCCATCAAATCTTGCGGTGATCAACTGCGTATCGACCGAACTGAGAAACTGCTCCGCGTTGTCGATGCCGTAAGGTTCAAAGAGACTATCTGAGAACGCAAGGAGCAACCTCCCGGAAAGCTCATCCGTTTGCCGCTGGGCTGTCATTAGAGCGGCCCGCCAGGCGACGCGAGGATCCTTGAGATTGTAGCGAGTGGCCGAGACAATCGTCTCCGGGATAAAGCGTTCGAGCCCGAGCGGGCCACCTTCGGCGGCGGCCATCGATTCGCCAAGCACGGCGCCAGTTTCGCCCACGGTCGCGATCGTCAATCGGTCTTCGATGCCGCTCTCTACCGCCTGCGACTTCCAATGGATCCCTGTCACGGTGTTCCGCAGGACCTCGGGCAGCACCCTTGCGACAAAGCTCTGGACATCTGCGTCGTCGCTCGCCCTGTTCGCGAGCGAGATGCCGGAAATGTTGGCGAGCTGCGCAATGCCGTCCTTAGATATAAAACCTGATACCAGGCCGCCTGAATCGGCAAATTCTGTCCGCTTTGCGATCGAGCCGATCTCGCCGTTCTTTGCTGCAAGGGATCGTTCGAGAGCAGATTCGTCGTTTCCAAAGATGATCAGGCTACCGAGAACTAACGCGTAAGCCTTTTGTCCGTCCTGCCCGAGCCAGATGAAATACCGGCCGCCGTGTTTTTCTGAGATCTCAAGCTTCGCCTCGCCGCCGTAAGCCTCGCTGATGAAGAGCCCCAATTCCTCCTCCACAAACCCGAGCACCTGAAAATTCCACAGCCGCGTTTCGGCTACTGCAACAAACCGTGGCCGGAAATTAAGGACAGAGTTGGCATCGGTGACAGCCTGTTCGACGGTCTCAAAACCGGTGACCGCGACTGCCATTTCTATGCCATTGATCGCGCGGAGGTCGGGCTTACTTTCGGCGGCCTCAGCAAAACGCGGACTTTCCGCAACGGCTCCGATCAGACGGCCGAGGTCTTGGGTTTGTACGAAAATAAGAGCGTCTTCAGGTATCGCCGTTCGCGGGTCGGTCGGTGGCGATCCGCACGAAGTTGCCGCCATCGCCATTGCCAAAAAGATCATCAGCCAGATCAAAGATCGCCGACCGGAACTCTCGGCTAGGGCTGGAATCGGGCTAAAACAACTCTTTGTGGTAAGATTCTTTTCCATGAGTGACAGCGTATTCTCAAAAGACATTTTACAGGGGAAAGTTGCGTTTGTAACAGGCGGCGGCACGGGGATCACCGGCGGAGTTGCTCGGGCGATGGCCGAACACGGTGCTCGTATCGCGATCACCAGCCGGAAGGAAGAGAACCTTGCGGCGATGAAAAAGCTGATTGAGGACGGCGGCGGGGAATGCTTTGCGGTCGCTGCGGACGTCCGCGACTTTGAGGCCGTTCAGAACGCGATTTCGAAGACGGTCGAGCATTTCGGTAAGATCGATATCGTGGTCAACGGTGCTGCGGGCAACTTCCTTTGTGCCGCTGAGCAACTCTCGCCCAATGGCTTCGGGACAGTTATCGATATCGATACGAAAGGCACATTCAACGTCTGCAGAGCGGCATTCGAGGAGCTAAAAAAGTCAAAAGGGCAGATCCTGAATATTTCAGCCACGCTCCACTATCTCGCCACGCCGATGCAGATCCACGTTTCGGCAGCAAAGGCCGGGGTTGATGCGATAACACGAAATCTCTCGGTGGAATGGGGCCGCCACGGCATCCGTGTAAATGGGATCGCTCCCGGGCCGATCGAGGATACGGAAGGCATGAAGCGGCTGTTGCCCGAGCCGCTCAAAGAAAAGATCACGAAAAAGATACCGGTCGGACGGTTCGGCCGGATAAAGGACATCGAGAATGCTGCTCTATTTCTGACCTCGGACGCTGCAAACTACGTCAACGGCGTGACGCTGGTAGTCGACGGTGGGCAATGGCTTCTCGGTACAAGCCTCGGTTAGATCATTTTCGGACAAAAAGCCGCCGATATACTGGAAACTGCCTGTCCTCGACGGCTTTTTCGCGCTCGGTTTTCACGGGGAACGGATTCTCGGACGCCTCTTCTTCATCAAACTTCCCGTTCACACGGAAAAGGTCAAACATCTCGTCCGCGAGAAATTCGATGTCCGTTTGGACAAAGACACGGCCGCCCGGCTTGAGGTTAGACGCGATGGTTTCAACCATTTCCGTGTTTACCATCCGTCGTTTTGCGTGCTTTTTTTTGAACCACGGATCGGGGAATTGAATGGTCACGGTTTCTAGAACGCCCGGCGGAATCCCCTCGAGAAGACGCTCGAGCCAGAGCATCGCGTTGCAAAACGAATAATGCAGGTTCGAAAGGCCAGCCTCTTCAGCGAGACGATTCGCTTCGGCGACTAATGGCTCACGGATCTCCACACCAAGATAGTTTCGGTCCGGCTCGGCCGCCGCCATCCGGAGCAAGAAACGGCCCCGAGCACAGCCGATATCCAATAGCAGCGGCTTTGCTGCATCCGCAAAAAGCTCCTGGTAAACAAGCGGTTCGGGAGCCTGCCGGTAGAACGGCGATAGTGGATTTACGTGTTGATGAACTCTAACTCGGGGCATTAAAACTTTTCGGCTATCCGCTGTGTGTAAGGATCAGAAACACGCTGAACCCGGAAATGGCGATCCATGCAGCAAGAAAGGCAAGGCCGGCGGATTCGACCCGGTTGCTGACCGCTCGCGGATCTATAGAAGGATCACGCGGGATCTGAATCAGCCCATACACCGCCCCTGTTATTAGGCCGCCGACGTGTCCGTAGTTGTCGATAACATCGTAAAGTATCAGCCCAAACGCGAGAATGAACGCAACGTTCACAAGCATATCCTTGCGAAAGGCAGGGCTGACGAACTGCCGCCGCGAGAACGTGTAAACCGCCAAATAGCTGACCACGCCAAGTATGCCGCCCGAAGCACCAACTGACGCTCCTTCGGGTTTGAAGATCAGGCTTAGAACCCCGCCGCCGACCACAGCTAACAGAAATACGATCGATAGATGTGCCCTGTTCGAAAGCCCTTCGAAGAGCCGCCCGAAACTAAAGAAGGCAAAAGAATTGAGGAAAAGATGAAGCACTCCTCCGTGAAGTGCCGCTCCGGTCAGAATGCGCCAGTACTCGCCGCTAACAAAGATAGGCTTTACAAAGCCGGCGGCAATGACCGATTGATCAAGGCCCGCCGAAAACTGAGCCATCGAGACCCCAACGAAACAAGCTATCAGGATCGATGTATAAATCGGAGTTCCGAATGTAACAGGCTCGGTCTGCGGTCCGGAAGTGAGTCCGCCTTCGGCCGGAAGATGTTCATTATCTTCTGCGTTATCGTCAGTCGTTTCGCGGTCGTCTTGTTGTTCGTTATGGTTCATCACATCGCGAGGCCGCCATTGGCGTTGATCACTTCACCGGTTATGTAGGCGGCGGCAGGAGACAAAAGGAAGCAGACGATCTCGGCAGTTTCTTGAACGCTCCCGAGCCGGCCGAGCGGGATCTGCGAAAGGATCTTTTCGCGATACTCGGCGTTCATTTCACTGGCCATCTCGGTCTCGACCAACCCGAGGGCAAGGGCGTTGACGGTTATCTTTCGGCTCGCGACCTCTTTAGCGAGAGCCTTCGTCAGGCCGATCATCCCCGCTTTCGAGGCTGAGTAATTCGTCTGCCCGAGCATTCCAACTACACCGGAGACCGATGTGATGTTTACTACCGAGCCGCCGTTCTCATTCTTCATCATCGGCCGAACAACGGCCTTTGAGAAGTTCCAGGCACCCTTAAGGTTCGTATCGATGACGGCATCCCAGTCATCTTCTTTCATGCGAAGGATAAGCTGGTCGCGAGTAATGCCTGCGTTATTGACCAGGAAATCGACGGTCCCAAACTCAGCAACGGCAGCCTTGACGAACTCTGTCGAGGCTTCTGTATTTGCCACGTCGCACTGGGCCGCGAAGGCCTTTACACCGAGACCCTCGATCTCTGCCTTCAGTGTATCGGCCTCTTCCGCGCTACGGGCATAGTTGAACGCTACGTTACAGCCCCGCCGTGCCAATTCGAGCGCGATAGCTTTCCCAATGCCGCGTGTTCCGCCGGTTACAATTGCGGACCGGCCCTCAAACTGTTTGTTACTCAAGATCTTATTTCTCCTTCAAAGTAAACCTCGATTCTAGATTCTGCGTTCTGCATCGTCAAAGGACGTTTCCGATGAGGTTGTGCTACCCGACGCGTCTCGCTTATGATTCGAGTGAAAACAACTATGAAATGCGCTCTTTTCCTCAAACGCCTCGTCTACTCTTTCCTCATCTTGTCGCTGCTTTCCGTCGCCGCTTTCGCGAGGCAGAGTGCAACGCACTTCCGCGATGTCACAGTCGTTGATGGCACCGGCTCGCCGCGATACGTTGCCGACGTGACGATCCTCGGCGGCCGGATCGTGCGGATCGGCAAGCCCGGAACCATGAAGCCGCGACAGGGCGATCGGGTCATCGAAGGGAGCGGCCTAGTGCTTGCTCCCGGATTCATCGATATCCACAACCACAGCGAATCTGGCCTGTTGCGCGAGGGAACGGCGGCTAATCAGGTCTCGCAGGGAATTACGACTTTGATCGTCGGCCCGGACGGCGGATCGCCCGATGTGATCGGTGATTACTTGAATGGGCTGCAAGGAAAGGTCGCTGTCAACGTCGGGGCATTTATCGGCCATGGCACGCTTCGGACGCTTGTGATGAAAGAGGACCTTCGCCGGCCGGCAACAGCGGAAGAGATCGCTCAGATGTCAGTATTGCTTGAGAAAGCGATGAAGGACGGGGCTTTCGGGCTTTCCTCGGGACTTGAATACGATGCGGGTTTTTCGGCGACGACCGAGGAACTGATCCAGCTTGCTCGGGTCGCGGCAAAACACGGCGGCATCTATATGACCCATATGCGTGATGAAGAGGAAGGCGTTTTGGACGCCATCCGCGAGGCGATCCGCATCGGCCGCGAAGCAAAGATCGCGGTTCAGGTCTCACACATAAAGATGGGTAATAAGAGCGTGTGGGGCAAATCCGCAGAGGCGATCGCTTTGATAAACGAGGCGCGCGAAAGTGGGCTCGATATCACTGCCGATGCCTATCCTTACATTGCCTGGGCATCAACGATCACCGTTCTTGTGCCAAGCAGGAGGCACGAGGACCCTGCCGAAGTGCAAAAAGGGATCGACGCCCTCGGCGGCGCCGATAAAGTGCTGATCACCTCGTGCCGAGCTTTTCCCGTATATGAAGGGAAGACCCTGGAGCAAGCTGCTGCTTTAGAAAAGAAAACGCCCGTCGACACATATATCGAGATCGTTAAGAACGGCGGAGCGGGGGTTGTAGGCTTCGGAATGAACGAGAGCGATGTTAGGGCCTTCTACCAAACGCCTTGGGTAATGGTATCAAGCGACGGCGGCATCGGCGGCCGCCATCCAAGAGGAACTGGGACTTTCCCTCGAGTTCTCGGGCTTTTTGTTCGAGAGAATGAATGGCTCGGGCTTGAGGAGGCGATAAGAAAGATGTCGATGTTCCCCGCTCAAAGGCTCGGCCTTCGCGACCGAGGACGCATTAAAAAGGGCATGCGAGCGGACCTGGTATTGTTCGATCCGGAAACCGTTGTTGACCGAGCGACATTCACCGAGCCTCAGCTTTTTGCCGAGGGCATAAAGGGCATCTTCGTTAATGGCGTCGAAGTATGGGACGGAACAAAAATAACCGGCCAACTGCCCGGAGAGATCGTTAAACGCCGCTGATTCACGCGGCCAAGACCTTTCGTTGGATCTCGAAAAGCTGATTTACGCCTTTCTCGGCTAGAATCAGCATTTCATCCATTTCATCGCGTGAGAACGGCTCGCGTTCTGCCGTTCCCTGAAGCTCTATGAACTTGCCGGTTCCGGTGCACACAACGTTCATATCGACGTCAGCCTCCGAATCCTCGGCATATGCCAGATCAAGGATCGGCGTCGCATCAATGATGCCGACACTGACGGCGGCGACCTCGCTGAGGATCGGATTGGTCTTTATCGTCCCCTGCTTGACCAGCCGGCGGCAGGCCAGAGCAAGAGCAACATAGGCCCCGGTTATCGAAGCACACCGCGTTCCGCCATCCGCCTGGATCACATCGCAGTCAAGGTAGATCTGTCGCTCGCCAAGTATCTTCGTATTGACAACAGCGCGAAGGCTACGGCCGATAAGCCGCTGAATCTCCTGCGTTCTGCCGCTCGGACGCTGGCTTTCTCGCTGTGTCCTTGTGTTGGTCGCACGCGGGAGCATCGCATATTCTGCCGTCACCCAGCCGACGCCTTTGTTCCTAAGGAACATCGGTACCCTGTCTTCCACCGAGGCGGTGCATATGACCTTCGTTCCGCCAACCTCGATCAATGCCGAACCCTCGGCGTAGGGCGAAATGTTCGGCGTGATCTTTGTATTACGCAGTTGGTCTAAAGCTCTTGAATCGGGTCGTTGATATGTCATCTGGCTTTAAGTGAGTGCCGGAACCTCTATAGCCTCAAGCTTTGCCGGCTTTACTCCGAGAAATCGTTCAGCGACGCTGGCGAAACGTTCGGCCGCATCTGTTACAAAAAAATGATCGAGGTCATCGCACAACGAGCGTTCACCTGAGATCTTCCTCGGGCTGGCGAGTCCCGTGCTTTTGAGCAGGCTTGCAACCTCTTCCGCTGTCGCTTTGCCCGAATCGACTAGTGTAACATCCGGTCCGACCGTTCGCTGAATCACATCGTGAAGGATCGGATAATGAGTACACCCGAGAACTAGGGCGTCGGGGGTGAATTCGCGCATATCGGCGAGGTAGCGTTCGGCGATCGAGGCCGTCTCACTTTCTTCAGCCCAACCTTCTTCGGCCAGAGGGACAAAGAGCGGACAAGCTGTCTGAAAAACTACAGCTTCACTGCACGACTTATGCACTGCTTCAACATAGGCGCCGCTCCTTACTGTCGCTTCGGTCGCGATCACTCCGATCTTTGGCGCTTCGCAGTTAGCAACCGTGATCGCCCTTCGGCCGCCCGGGCCGATAACCCCGACAACCTCGAGCCCGATCCGAGCCCGAATGGCAGGCAGTGCCAGTGCTGATGCGGTGTTGCAAGCGACGACGAGGATCTTTATCCCGTAATTGGCTAAGAATTGCGCGTTCTCAAGAGCGTACTTTTCTACCGTTGCCAGGGACTTCGTTCCGTAAGGCACCCGGGCGGTATCACCCAGATAAACGAAATGCTCGTTTGGCAAACGGTCATGCAATGCACGGTAAACGGTAAGGCCGCCGACGCCGGAATCAAATATCCCGATCGGAAGTTCAGATCGCTCGGCATTTTTCTGAACAGCCATAATTTTCACGGCGGTCGTGAATGAAGAGAATATTACTTGGGACAAGAAATTCAAATTGAAACCACGTGGCAAAACACTCGGGGCGAAATTTGTGTCCAAAATTTCCCCACCTCGACCAATTTCCCAACCAAATTTCCAGCCCGGGGCTCTGTCCGGAGCCGAAAAGCCTTGTTTAACGGTGTTTACGTTTTGGCACACGGATTGAACTAGGAAAGGGCGTCCGCGGAAATCACCGCAGATAATCGTAAGTCTGGAATGACTCCCACCACTCCGGAATATGAGACTCCCACAAACACTCTCCCACCTTTTTGTTCTCCTTAGTTGTGGCCTATTTGCCGCGGTGGTGACGCTTGCGTCTGCCACCGCGGCCTTGGCCGTTGATGGCAAGGACCGCTACATTATCCAGCTTGAACCCGCTCAATTCTCCAGTGAGCTCGGTGAAAACGAGCTTGCATCGCTCGGCCAGGAGATCGCGGGCCTCTCGGGCGCCAGACTTTCACACACCTATTCACGGACGATTAAGGCCGTCGTTATCGAAGGCGATAAGATCGACCTCAAGGCTCTTGCGTCCGACCCAAGGGTCAAAGGGATCCAAGCGGACGTCCCGATATACGCTTCTTTCACCCAAACGAATGCTCCGTGGGGACTCGACCGCATCGATCAGCGGTTGCTGCCTCTCAAGGGAAATTACCACTACTCGGCGACCGGTGCGGGAGTAAACGCTTATATTGTTGATAGCGGCATCCGATACACGCATTCGGAGTTCATCGGTCGAACAAGCTTTGCCTTTGACGCAATCGGCGATGGCCAGAATGGCAATGATTGCTTTGGCCATGGTTCGCACGTTGCGGGCACGGTCGGCGGAGCGAATTACGGCGTTGCGAAGGGCGTTCAGCTCCATTCGGTTCGCGTTCTCAACTGCAGCGGTGGAGGCTCCGTGGTCGGTCTGATGGATGCTGTGGAATGGCTGACCACGAACCGCATCGACCCTGCCGTGGTCAACATCAGCGTGACGACCAATGCCTTGATCGACGTGCTCGATCAAGCGATCAACGCCTCGGCTGCTTCGGGCATAACGTACATAGTTTCCGCATCGAATAACTCTGCGGATGCGTGCAATTTCTCGCCCGCAAGGGCATCAGCAGCCATCACCGTTGCAGCGACGACGAGCAGCGATGTGCGAATGGGCAATTCCAATTTTGGGCCGTGCGTCGATATCTTCGCTCCCGGCCATCTGATCCTTTCCGCCGGGATCAGCGACGATATCGCTACCTCTTACAAGAGCGGGACGTCAATGGCCTCTCCACACGTTGCAGGCCAAGCCGCCTTGCTTTTGAGCACACAGGCCGGGCTTACACCAGCTACGCTCGGGAGTTCACTTGTCGAACGCTCATCGCCGGATCTGGTCGAAAGCGCCGGGGAGGGAAGCCCGAATCGGTTGCTGTATTCCGTTTTGCCGGACGAGGACAATCTACTTCTTTCGAACGCGCTTCCGAGCGGCGGGTATGTTGTCGTCGGCTCAACGCAGCAGATCACCTGGTCTAATGGCGGCGATTTCAACAGCAACGTTACGATCGAGCTTTCGACCAACGCGGGAGCTTCCTATGACACCGTCATCGCATCCGGCATAGCAAACACAGGTTCTTATGGTTGGACGGTTCCATATCTTCCAACCTATAGCGGGCGAATTCGTATCCGCGAAACAGGCTTCGCCGGAGCCGAGACTATATCGGCCACGGAGTTTTCCATCGGCCTAGCCCCGACCTCTGCCGGCGTTCGCGTAGGCGGCCGCGTCGCGGACCTCAGCGGCTCTGGAATCGGGAACCTATCGGTGGAGTTAATGAACGCTGAGGGTGAGATATTTGTAGCCCGTACAAACTCTTTTGGCTATTATTCGATCGAAGAACTTCCGGCAGGGCAAACTTATTTCGTCGAAGTGCGAAGCCGGATCAGGTCGGTTGCCTCCCGTATAATTACGGTCGAGCAGGATCTCTACGATCTCAATTTTAACATCGAAAACTAGCCGAGCGGCTTAGTTAACTTCGACCCGCGACGCAGCAAGAAACTCGCGAGCCCGAAAAGGACAAGGATACCGGCGACGGCGAGCAGCCAGTTTGATCGCAGCCACGAACTCCAGCCTCCACCTTCTTCCTCGACAACTTCCACTGCCAGCCGACTTTGAGATTCCGGCGATGCGAGCCTCGCAGCCGCCGTATCGAGAAGGCCTCTGACCCGATCAATGGCCTCGGCCTCGACCGCCGAGCGCGCCACTCCGCCAAGAATGCCGCCGAGGGCATCCGACCGCGAGCGATCTGCAAAGACGATATAGTTTTCAGTGGTTTCGTCACTCGCAATCCGGAGCAATGCCGTCAGCGATACGGACGCGTCAAGATACCTTGTGGAATAGAACTGCCGCGTTAGAACAAAATGCGAATCATTTCCAGCAATGCCGTTCGTAAATGCGACGGCGTGCGACAGAGTTACGGTTGGGTTCAGCCCAAAATCGATCGCCGACCAGTGCATTTCACTTTGAATACCTGATAGTCTCCCCGCAGGATATTCCTGCATATATTTCCGCAAACCGAAGCCGAATATGTCCACGAGCGGGAGCTCTTTGAGCAATTCGTTTTGAGCCCTCGTCAGGTCGAGCGGCTCATTTCGATTTGCGTGTGTGCCGAGCGATGTTGCTCCCTTCAAAGTGTATTCCGACGCATATTCCAGCACCATCGCCCGAAAAAGTTCGGTTGCCCGTTCGCGGTGGTCGGCGGCGTTCCAATCGATTTCAGAACCGAAGCGCCGGATCCAGAATGCAGACATATTGATGTCGCAATCGCCAATGCTGCATTTCCGGAGTTCATCGAAATCGCGGCTCTCGAGGTTGAGAGATGAAAGGTCGGCCGGCTGCGGCGGATCAGAGAAGAGCCCTTTCGCGCCCATTTCTTTATTGCCTCGCTGCGAAAAGCTGTCGCGGAAGGCCTCCATCGACACCGGCGGCAGATCGGCTCTGCGGACGATCCCGAACACAGCCACGTCCTGTTTGGCGGCGGTCTTCACGCGCTTGACCACAACCTCGCCCTTGTCCATTGCGGTAAGCTCCGCCTCGGTGAAAGCGGCATAACGGACAAGCTCCGAGCGGAGTTCATCCGCCCTCGGCTGCCCGGCGGATTGCTGAACTGCGAACAAGACGACCGCTGCTGCGGCCACGGCAATAAGGCGTTTTCCTGTAAAGAAAACGGGCATCGCCGATATTATAGAATATTTCCGAGAAGAGATGGTGGAGGCGGCGGGAATCGAACCCGCATCCAAAGGTTGCGACCAGTGAAATCTACACGCTTAGTCGGTTCACTTCATCTCGCCATTGAGGAGCAGGTGAGCCGACAAGACCTCCCCAAAAGCATACCCGGCTAACTTTAAGCCACATTCGCGGGTCGAGAATGCGTCCGAGCCTGAACTGGGTTATGCCCCAACGGGTCGCATCAGGCGAACTTCCCGCGGGACATCGCTGTAGCTAGGTTTAATTAGGCAGCGAGAGCTAATTCTTGATTAGCATTTGTGTTTTGCGTGTTTTTTTAACGAGCTAACAAGCAAGCCCGGCGTGCATTCAAAGATCTATACAAGCCCCTGTCGAAGCCTGTCGCCCCCAAACTTTGTAGAGCAAAATTGGGTCCGCTATCGCATTAGCGGAACGCCAGTGTACGACAATGAGATGAAAATTGAAAGGCCCGGGTTTGCCGCCGGGCCTTTATTGCCTTACTGCGAGATCGCGTTGAAGAGCAGCGGGAAGGTCGCCAGGCTCTGTCCGCGGTACTGCGGACGGAAGCCAAAAAGGACGATCTTGCCTTTACCCATCGTGACCTCGACAAGTGCCGCCTTGCCCGCGATCTTGTCCTGCCCAAGTGCCCAGCCTGAGAGGAGAATGTTCTTCGGGTCGGACGGATAACGGGCGATGACGCGAATGTTCGGAGTTCCGCCTTTAGGCGGCTCGATCTTGTCGGAACCGCCTGCGTTAGCGGGCGGCCGGTTCGTGGAGCCGGCAGACTGGCCGCCCCCTGACGGAGGCGGTTCTGACAGCTCAAACACCGGCGAGTCCTCGAACCAGGCGATCGAATGCTGTGGCATGCCTTTGGCGATCGGGTGCGAGAGGTCGAGTTCCGTACGGAGGATCGAGCCTGGGATGTAGAAGTCCTTTCGGTTGAGGCCCTTTGTGATGTTCTTGATCGGCAGATTGAATTGTTCGATCGCAAAGTTCGACGATTCGTTCAGGAACACGAGCGTCCCGCCCGCTTCGACGAATTTCTTCAGATTCTCAACGCCCTCTTTCCCGACGCCGCCCACATACTCATCCGGCATCGAGCCTTTTGCAGAGCCATTGAGAATCTGACTGGCGGATTGATCGGGAAAAACAATCGTGTTCAGTCCCGCAGAGCCCGGATTATTCTGAAGGATTGATTTGGAAACTGAAACAAGCTGCGAAGAGCAATATTTTTCGTTCGGCCCGAATCTCCCGAAGAAGCTTTTATTATCTTCAAAAATCCATCGCGACCATCCCTCGTCCATCGAAGGTTGATCCGATTTGTACAATCCGAACTCAAAATCACTGGAACACCGAATCGAACCGATTCCCGTCCCAGTGCCAGAACCGAAGCCTTTTCCATTTGTGATGTCTAGTTTGGTGTACAACGGGGTCGCATCAACGGACAACAGTAACGACAATGTATGTGCCGTCACATCGTAAGGAGCGATTGGCTGCCTCTCCTTATCACGCAAGTTTGGGTACTGTTGCGTTTCAAGCAAGGCCTTTGCGAAACCGCTATACGGCTGCGCCATCGGAATTACGGTCACGCCGGTAACGTACTTAGTCCCGTTGATCGTCGGAGAGTCATATCTATGACTTTCAACACCAGCGCGCTTCAAAATCGAACGCAATCGATAATCGTAGCGACTTTTATAATGGTCGATAACAAACGCATTGAGTTCGCCTTCCCTCCTCGGCCGCACGGCTTCTTTCCCTATCTCATAAAAGCGTGACAGCCATTTTTCGCGGTTGTCAGCGGCGTGGTCAAGGAGGCTGAAGGCGGTGCCGGACATGTAGTTGGTGATATCGCGAAGGCGCCAGTCGCCGCCTTTCCAGGCGGGGCCGTTGTTGGCGTCGTCTTTGTGCGGGTTGACGCCGCGGCCGCCGCGAAGTTCATCGGCCTTAACCGTGACGGGCGTCGCGAGGCGAGCGGAGGCGGTCTCGCTCAGGATGCGGACGCCGCCGTGGTAATGCGAATAGGCGCGTGCGGGCGTCCAAGCGTCGTAGGTCGTGCCGGTCGTCAGGCCCTGAAAGCCTTTCTTCCGCATATCGCCGGCGATGTAGAGCCCAAGCTCCGTGTAGCCCTCGACTATCTGCTGCGGCACGTTCGGTTCGACCGGCGGCATATACGGCGGCAGGAATTGCCTCGCACCGTAGATGCCCTGCTGGTGCATATCGAGCACGATCTGCGGATGCCAGATGTTGTGGATCTTATCGACCGTGAGCTGCGTTTCGACCTGTGTGAACGCGTACCAGTCGCGGTTGTTATCGTGCCCGACGTACTTGTGATAAAGCTCGGGCGGGTTTGTACCTTCGTACGGCGTGCCGAGCGTTTTGTCGTACCAGTTTTTGACGATGTCCACGCCGTCGGGGTTCAGCGACGGCACGAGAAGGATGATCGTGTTGTCGAGAATTTTCTTGATCCGCGCGTCGTTGCTGCTGGCAAGTTCATGAGCGATCAGCATGCTCGAAAGCGTCGAACCAACCTCGGTCGAATGAATGCCGAAGGTGATCAGGACGATCGTCTTGCCTTCGTCGATCAAAGCTTTTGCGGTCGCGTCCGGGACGTTTCTACTCTTATTGATGAACGTCCGCGGGTCGGCGAGTTTGTCGTTGATGTCGCGGTATTTCGCTAGGTTCTTCAGATTCTCCGGCGAGCTGACGGTTGCGTAGACGAACGGAGCGCCCATTGTCGTCTTGCCGATCTCTTCGAAGACCATCCGGTCGCTGGCGGCGTCGAGCTTTTTGAAATAATCGACCACCTGTGCCCAACTGGCGAGCTTTCGGTCATCGCCGGGCGTGAAACCGAGCACGTCCTTTGGCGTCGGGACCTGGGAGAACGCCGCGACAGCAAGAATAATAACTAAACCGCAAATACGCAGAGACGCAGAGATGTTTTTCATAGGAATTTTGTGCTCCGAGGGGAAATATCGGCTAGTTTAGTGGATTTCACGCACATTTGGAAGATTTGAACGGAATCTAAATTTTCCAGATCCACATAACCTATTGCAATTTCGGGTGTTTGGGCGTAAATTTCCTTGGAATCGCGGTGAAACGTCGTTTTGAGCCGAAGGACGGGCGTGAATACGCAAGAAAGCTCCCCTCCTTGGTTAGGAGGGGTGCCCGAAGGGCGGGGTGGTAGCTCTTAACATTTAAGGTGGACAATTCAAGGCCACACAACCGAAGCTACCTCAAGCCGATCCGAAGCAAGCTGCGAAAACGCTTGACGCCCGCTGAAGCGACGCTCTGGGGTGCCATCAAGAACTCGCGGCTTGAAGGCCGGAAGTTTCGGCGACAGCATAGCGTCGGGAACTACGTCCTAGACTTCTATTGCCCGGCTGAGTTTCTTGCGGTCGAGCTCGATGGAGAAGTGCATAAAAGCGAAGCGGCGGGGCTTCGCGACCTTAAACGGAGCCGATACCTTGCAGGTATGGGTATCAAGGTGTTGAGATTTGAGAACTTTCTTGTCTTCGATGAGCCGGAGTTCGTTCTTGGTGTGATTCGGTCGTATTTCGGGTGGCGCGAACGGGAATCTACCACCCCGTCCGCCGAAGCGGCGTCCACCCCTCCTAATCAAGGAGGGGAGCTTGGGGAAACTACCACCCCGTCCGCCGAAGCGGCGTCCGCCCCTCCTAATCAAGGAGGGGAGCTTGGGGAAACTACCACCCCGTCCGCCGAAGCGGCGTCCACCCCTCCTAATCAAGGAGGAGAGCTATAGGAAAATTATGAAAAACCCATTTCTCGAAAACTTTCGCCCGTATATTCCTGCTTCGGTCACGACGCTGCGTGAGCTGACGCCGGGGCCGCTGATCGTCGGCGTCCTGCTGGGCATTTTGTTCGGCGCGTCGTCGCTTTATCTGGTGCTCAAGGTCGGGCTGACGGTCTCGGCGTCGATCCCGGTCGCGGTCATCTCGGTGACGCTTTTCCGGCTGCTTGCAAAGCTTGGGGCGAAAGATGCGACGATACTCGAGCACAACATCGTCCAAACGACCGGTTCGGCGGGCGAATCGATCGCCTTCGGCATCGGCGTAACGATGCCCGCGATACTGATACTGGGTTTTGATCTCGAGGTCTGGCGGGTGACGATGGTTGCCGTGCTCGGCGGCCTGCTCGGAATCTTGATGATGATCCCGCTCCGCCGTGCGCTGATCCGCGATCAGCACGGCTTGCTGAAATATCCCGAGGGCACGGCCTGCGCACAGGTGCTCATCGCCTCGGCGAGCGAGGAATCAAAGCAGCACTCCGAGATCGCCAAGGCGGGCGATTCGACTGCGGCCAAGGGTGGAATGATCATCGCGGCCGGGTTTGGTATCGGCTTTCTTTACAACACGGTGATGAAGGTCTTCAGCGGCTGGAAGGAATATCCCGAGAAGCTTTTCGGCGAACCTTTTCGGGGCGGAAGCGTTTCGATGGAGAATAATCCGGCCCTGCTCGGCGTCGGCTACATCATCGGGCCGCGGATCGCCGGAATAATGTTCGCGGGCGGTGCTTTGGCCTATTGGGTGCTCATCCCGATGATCCGCTTCTTCGGCGACAGCCTCTCCGAACCGCTCGCACCGGCGACGACTCTCATCAAGGATATGCCGATCGAGGGTGCCGGCAGCATCCAGAGCGAATACATTCTCTACATCGGAGCCGGAGCGGTCACGGCCGGCGGCATCATCTCGCTCATTCGCTCGCTGCCGACCATCTGGGGCGGCATTCGCGGCGGCATTGCGGACTTTCAGGCAAAACGGGCCAATAACAAGAACGGCGATGATGCAACGCTGCCGCGGACCGAGCAGGACATCTCGCTCAAGTGGGTCGTCATCGGCATTCTCGCCTTGATCGTCGTCATCACGCTGCTGCCGACGCTCAAGATGAATATCCTCGGGGCGGTGCTGATCATCATTCTGGGCTTCCTCTTCGTCACGGTCTCCTCACGGCTGACCGGCGAGATCGGCTCGTCTTCGAACCCGATCTCGGGAATGACCGTCGCGACGCTGCTTTTTACCTCTCTCGCATTTCTCGTGCTTGGCTGGACGGCTCCCGATCCGTATTTTGTAACGGCACTCTCGGTCGGCGGCATCGTCTGCATCGCGGCTTCAAATGGCGGCACGACCTCGCAGGACCTTAAGACCGGCTTCTGGGTCGGCGGCACTCCGTGGAAACAGCAGACCGCGATCCTCGTCGGAGCGCTTTCGTCCGCACTTCTTCTAGGCCCGATCCTCATTCAGCTCAATGAGTCATCGTCGGTCTATCATCCGGTCGCACCAAACACGTTCTCCGCGGGCTTTCAGGTGCCGGAGCAGGAACTTGTCCGCGAGGGCGGCGAGCTTCGGGCCGAGCGGGCCGGAGGCTTTTACGGTGAGCGCGACTCGGCAAATTACCGCGTTTGGCACAACACAGACACGAGCCGCGGTCCGGCGGGTAAATATCTCGTCGGGATGACGGGCAAGCCGGCGTACCTTGTCGATCCGGGCATCAACGGCGTCATCACCGAAGTGCAGACCGGAGTCGATGCCAATGGCGACCCGATAATGCAATCGGTGGAGAAATACCGGGCGCCAAAGGCGACGCTGATGAGCTATATCATCCAGGGAATTCTCAGCCAGCAGTTGCCATGGGCGCTGGTCCTTCTTGGGGTGATGATCTCGGTAACGCTCGAGCTTTGCGGCATCTCTTCGCTAGCATTTGCTGTCGGGCTTTATTTGCCGATATCCGCATCGTCACCGATCTTTGTCGGCGGCATGGTCCGCTGGGCGGTCGATAAATATCTGAAGCGAAAATTTGCTGAAAAAGGGTTGACCGAAGAAGAGTTCATCGCGGAAACCGATAAGAGTTCCGGAGTTCTTCTAGCCTCAGGATACATCGCGGGCGGTGCCCTTGCCGGGATTCTCGTCGCCCTATCGGCGGTTTATCTGAGCGGTCTTACGGAAGGCGTGAATGAATGGGCAAAGGCCGCGAACCCGTTCTACAACGGCTCGTATGCCGATGCTCTCGCGATGCTTCCGTTCATCGTTCTGGCCGCTTTCCTCTACCTTGTCGGCCGCGAAAAGCTGTTTGCGGGGCAAAAATCGCCGGAAAACGAGTGAAAAAGGGCGTTTAATCCCTTTATCTGTAAATAAATACTTACTTTTTCCACAGGGACACGCTATACTACGGTTTAGCGTGTCTTTCCTTTCTTGCCTCGGGCACGCAGTTTACGAGGCAAGGTTGCCCACCCATGGGCCTCTTCGCGGCACGACCGCGGCCCCAATTTTGATGCGAATGTCCGAACCAAAAGGCGTGGCCGAAACGCTCTTGCAAATCTCTGTTTTTGCGGTGCTGCTGTTTAACACGGTGGCCGGTACCGGTTGCTCTGCAGCGGTCTCCGAGACGGCCAACGCGGCAACGTCTAAGGCGACGACGGCCGCTAACGCTAATGGCAATTCTACTGAGACGTCGGCGGGGCCGAGGATCGAGATCGAGCCCGGATCGCCGGCCGAAACGGTCAAGGCATTTTACGAGCGGCTCAAGGAAAAGCGGTACAGGGAAGCGATCCACCTGACGAACCTCAAGCCGGCGATCGAAGGCCTGACGGACGACGAACTCCGCGAATTTGCAGTTGACCTAGAAGCGGTCGCGAAAGCGGTGCCGGCCGATGTACGGATCAACGGCGAGATCATCTCAGGCGATTCCGCGACCGTCACCGCCGCACTTCCGGAGGAAATTGGCGAAGAGCCCGAGATGCAGGAGATCAGGCTCCGCAAGGTCAACGGATTTTGGCAGATACTTGCCGCGGACGAGGTTACCGAGGCCCGCATCAAGAAGGAAGGCAAAAACTTCTTTTATGAACTCCGGATCGATGTAAGGCAGAACGAAGCGAAGGAGATGCTCGAACGCGTTGCAAAAGCTCAGTTGGCATTTTCGCTCCAGAATAAGGGGCAATTTGCCGAGGTTGAAAAGTTGATCGAGCTTGGGTATGTCCCCGACGATATCCGCTCCTCTGAATCGACCGGTTATGTTTACCGGGTCGTTTTGATCGAGGGCGGAAAGACTTATTTCGCCACCGCGACCCCGGCAGAATATGCAAAATCAGGGCGGAACTCGTATCTGCTCGAGCCGTCAGCCGCCGGCCCTTCAAAGGTGATCGGCAGAGACAATAGCGGGAAACCGCTCCGCGAATGACCATGATGTTAAATTGGCGGCCGCACCGGTTGCTGATGAGCACTAGTCGCGAAACTCTTGACCTGTTCCAATTTGAATCGTCACAAAGGCGAGAAGGAAACACAAAAAATGCTACGAGCAATTGCCGAGAAGATAACAGGACTATTCACAGAGGCCTCACATTCGCTCCGGCGTAAGCACAACCTCCCGATAAAGGTCGTGTTCGAGCCGACCTACTCCACCGGCGGGCTCGGCCGGGAGCAGGAGAATATTTACATCAGTGGCGAGACCTACGACATCAGCAAGACCGGCGTCGGGTTCATTGTCCAATCGATCCGCGTGAGGGAAAACTATTTGGTCGGTCAGGACCGGCGGCTAAATGCTGAGATCGACCTGCCGAACGGCAAAGTGCAGATGAAGATCGTCGGACGACGCTACGAAAAGGTCGGCGTCCATCTTTCGACGGAGCGCTTTTTGGTAGGGGCGGAAATCGTTGAAATGTCGAAGGACGACCGCGAGGTTTACGAGCATTTTCTCAAATATGGCAAGCGCCGGAAAGCGGGTGCGCCGAGCCTCGAGATGGGAAGCAATTGAAACGTTCCACAATACGATTTGCAAAAGCATCGGAATTTGCCGATGCTTTTTTCATGGCAAATAGTGTTGGCATCGGATTTATCGGAACCGGTTTTGCTCGTCGAGTGCAGATACCTGCATTCCGAGCATGTGAGAATGCACCGATCGTATCGATCGCGAGCGGGTCGCTCGCAAACGCAAAGGCGACCGCGGAGGAATCGGGAGCCGAGCATTTTACAGACAACTGGCGAGAGACCGTCGAGCGGCCCGACGTCGATCTGGTGTGCATCACTACGCCGCCGAATCTGCATCGAGAGATGGTCCTTGCCGCTTTCGCTGCCGGGAAGCACGTGCTCGCGGAGAAGCCAATGGCGATGAATGTCGCCGAGGCTGAAACGATGGTCGCGGCGGCAAGGGCCGCAGGCAAGCTCGCACTTATCGACCACGAACTCCGTTTTCTCCCCGGAAGGCAAAAGGCGAAGGCATTGCTGCATTTGGGCGAGATCGGTAAAGTTCGCCACGCAAAATACACGTTTGCTGCTCCACATCGCGGCGAACAGACCCAGAAATGGGACTGGTGGTCGAGCGAAGAGGCCGGCGGCGGTGCCCTCGGGGCGATCGGTTCCCATGTTATTGATTCATTTCATTGGTTTCTCGAGACCGGTGTCGAGGCGGTCGATGCCCAACTTCAAACGCACATCAAAGAACGGCCGTTTGGCGATGGAACGAGAAAGGTCGAGACCGATGATCAGGTGAACATGCTGCTCCGCTTCCGCGATGGAGATATCACAAGCGACACGACAGGATTAGTGTCTGTTTCAATGGTCGAGGGGCCGGAGTATGTAAATCGGATCGAATTTGTTGGCGACGAAGGCTGGATGCGGGTCGGGCATCGCGGCGATCTTTTCATCGCCAAACGCAGCGAAACCGAATGGACCGAAGTGGATGTTGACTACCCGCCGAGCATCGAAGGGATCTTCGAATCCGGCTTCCCGAGCGGGTTCATGGCGTTCGCACCGCGGATCGTGGATGCGATTCAAAAAGGCGAGAGCACGATCCCAGACGCCGCTACATTCGAAGATGGACTAAAAGTCCAGCGGGTGCTAGACGCCGCCCGCGAGTCAAGCGACAGCGGGCGACGTGTATCTATCTAGAGTCAGCGTAGCTAACTTTCGTCATTTCTTCATATTGCGATCAAGAAAATCGGCTACGAGCGGATAAAGTTCGAGCCGGTTTTTCAGTTTTGAGATGCCGTGGCCTTCGTCGTCGTAGAGTTTGTATTCGACGACAACGTTACGATCGCGAAGAGCTTTTACGACCTGCTCGGCTTCGGTGTAGGGGACTCGCGGATCGTTCTTTCCGTGAATGACGAAGAGCGGCGTCTTTATCCGGTCGATCTTGCGGATCGGTGAGACCCGGCGGAGGAAATCGATATCGCGATCAAGACGCCCATATTCGACCTCGCGCTGACGCCGCCTGTATCCGGACGTATTTTGCAAGAAGGTTTCCCAGTTGACGATGCCGACCGTGTTGACCGCCGCGGCCCAGAGATCAGGGTAAAGCGTGATCGCCGCCATCGTCATATAGCCGCCATAGCTCCCGCCCATAACGGCGATACGCTTTGGATCAGCTCCGCCCTTTGAAGTAAGCCACTCATGAGCGGCCGCGATGTCTTTCACCGAATCTTCACGTTTTTCGACGTCATCGAGATGCGTGTAGGTCTTGCCATAGCCTGTCGAACCGCGAACGTTCGGGTCGAGAACCGCATAGCCACGCGATAAATAATATTGAAAGAGCGGATTGAATCCGGGACGGGATTGGCCCTCAGGCCCGCCATGTATCGAAACGATAACCGGAACCTGAATTCGCGTTAGCCGTTGCCGACCTGCCTCGCCCGCTACCTTTGAGAAAGCAAAGACACGATTCGGCTGGTTTCGAAGCCGCATATACTCGACGCCTTGAGGTGGGTAATACCACGCCGGAATTTCGCGCCCGTCAAAGGTCTTAAACTTGATCAACTCCGGAGCAACGAACGTATTCGGGTCGATGCCTGCCCGATCACTCTGCGTCACCTGCGAAAGCTTCTTTGATTTAATGTCGTAGAGCCAGACATCGCCGTTATTGGTCGGCGAACTAAAAGAGAACGCGAGCTTCGATCCGTCCTTTGAAAAGGTCGTTCCGCCTACAATGCCTTGAGCGGGAAGTTTTATCTGTTCGGCGGCCTTTGCGATGGTTGAGATCAAAGGTTTTCCGCCGGTTTCGATGTTGCGGATATAGAGTTCGGAAAAGCCGTCGTTGTTTACTGTATAGGCCAGCTTTCGCGAATCATCGCTGAGTGTGACGCCGCCGACATCCCAATTAGGGCCGTAAACGATCTCCGTCGCAAGGTTCGCGGCGGACCAGTCATCTCCGACCGCGTTCTTCTGCCGCACCTGCACCAGAGCCTCGAACTCGCGTTTGTCATTCGTGGTCATTAGCAGGCCATCGGCGAGAAACTCGACGTTACCAAACTCGCTTGCGTCATCGTGCGGAGTCAGGTGAGTCTCCTTGCCGGTCTTAACGTCGACCATGAATAGGTCGTTGTCCAGGCTTTTCTCAATGCCGCTCCGCGAAATTACAAGCTTTGTTCCCGAGTCATTGAAAGCGGCGACACTGATGTTGCCGTCAAATTTGTAAAGAAGCGTCTCCTTCTCAGACTCCAGGTCCATGGAGTAGGCGTCAAAGAAATTGCGGTTGCGTTTGTTCGAGGTGTAGTAGATCCGCTTGCCGTCTTTCGACAGGCCGGCGAAATTGTGACGGACGCTCGGTTCATCGGTGAGTTTCTCGATCGCATCGCCCTTAGGGGTCATCCAGAAAAACTGCGTGTTCTCGTTCCCGCCGCGGGCCATGCCGAAAATGATGCCGCTATTATCCGGCAACCATCGCACAAAGCTGACGTTGTCGTCAAAATGAGTAAGCTGTTCCGGCTTGGCGCCGACAACATCGACCGCCCAGACCTGCGAGGTACCGGTGGTGTTAGTTAAATAGACGATCCGCTTCCCATCAGGCGAAAAATCCGGCGAACCGGCTGACTTGATGCTAAGGTACTGCTGAATTGTATAGGGCTGAGCGAACGAAACGGCCGCGAGCAATAGGATCGCCGCAAGAACGGATAGCTTCTTCATACTTTTTTTAACCGGCATTTGAAATCCGGCTCCAAGTTTACAGCACTTCCGTTCGCTACTCTAGCCCGGCCACAGCATCAATTGCCCGCGTGTCGTTTAAGAAAAGCGAGAATGTCACTCCGCATTTCCAGCGTGATGGTGTGCCCGATGCCCGGGTATAGCTTGAACTCCGCATTGAGCCCTGCCGACTTGTACATTTCGATTGCCGCGTCCCAGCGGTCGACCGGCTTTTGCCCGAGCAGCGGGAAGATCAACTCGCGGTCTTCTTTGTCGTAGGAATCGTCGAATGCAACGGAGTCGTTGTCGTCCTTGTCGCCGAGGAAAATGAACATCGGAACGCCGCGGAGCGTTTTTAGGTCAAGATCGTTTCCCGTGACCGACCTGAGATCGGCAACGCCGATCGGGTAGCGCAAAGACTTTTCTTTGTAGCTCGCTGCAGGAACGATAGGCCAGCCGCCGGGTGATCCAATGGCCGCGGCCTTGACGCGGTCCGGATGTAGAAAGGTAAAGCGATTGACGAACATTCCCGAGGCAGAAAATCCAAGCATCAGCACACGTCGGTCAAATTTGAGCCCGGCCTCTTTAGCCAGCCGCTCGCGGGCGTCGTCGATCATCGCAATGAGCTGCAGGTCGAGCCGTCCGTAGTCCTTCTTCTCAACCTTTGCGGTCGTCATCGTGTCGCGGTCAAGTGCATGTGTGTATGTCTTCCAATCGGTAGCCGGACGCGGAAAAACAGGTGTCAATATCGCGACATCAAGGCCCGCAGCGATCTGGCTGTTCTGCGTGATTCGCCTCATTACGTCGGCCTCATGAACAGCGAGGTCGTCGTTGTTCTTGCCGGTATTGTTGGGCAATACGAGTATCGTCCGCTCTTTACCCTTCGCTACGGCTTCGAAAAACGAAGGCGGCACGTAGAGGTAATATGGATAGTTGAATCCGGCGGCCGGACGGGCATCGGCCTTTGTGACTCCTGTTTGGGCCACGGTCTGTCCTTGAGCCGCAATTGAAAGGGCGGCGAGGAAGATGAATGCGGTAAATAGTATTAATCGTCTCATCGAAAAGACCGAACGATTTCTACGCCGCTCATGTTCCGGAAATAGTTTCTCCCTCTAAGATCGTGAACGACCCGCCAACCTTCCTTGAACTTGCGAAATATGAGCGTGAACTTACCGCCGGGGGAATCATTTGCCCGCTTAAGTGACCAACTACCAAGCACGACCGCGGCGTCCTTTGAGATAATTGTGATCTCGAGGTCTGTAAAAGCGAGTGTGCCCATCTTTTCACGGGTATCGTAGCTCCGCCTGTAATTGTCGAACGTCTGCTGCCATCCGCGGGTCACCCTTGATGAAACGAAAGTCAGCTTTTCGTTCTTCCAATAACCCTGCATAAAGCCCTCGAGGTCGCCGCGATTCCATGCCGCTGCCTGGTCTTCAATTACCTTTCGGATCGCGGCCTGTTCCTTTGATTCCTGGGCTGGAACGGCCGCTGCCAATAAGAGGAAGACGACCACTGTTGTCATGATCATCAATAATGGTCCTTTCATCAGATTCACCTCAACTCAGTCACTAGAAAAATGAAGGCCGGCGCTGACCGGCCGGCCTTCGCGTGTTTGTATGTCGCGATCTCGTTACTGTGCAACCGCCGCGTTAGCTTTCTGTTTATCCGTTAGAGCAATGCCCATTTTCTCGAGCGTAACCTGGTTTAGCGTACCGGTGACGTTCAGGCCGTTTGCTTCCTGATACTTCCGGAGCCCGTCGCGGGTTTCCTTGCTGAGCTGGCCCGTTTGCTCGCCGCTATACATTCCGCCGGCCTTGAGTATGCGCTGGGCCTCGTTTATCTGATCTTTGGTTGCTCGAAAGATCGTTCGCTTCGGCTTATCGGTCCCGGCGGTTTTCGGTTTCTCTTCCTTTGCTTTCGCGTATGAGCTTTCAGGAATAGGAATCTCTTTCTGCGCCTCGGTCAGGGTGATCTGCATTTTCTCGAGGGTTGCCCGATTGAGAGAGCCTGACTTAGTCAGGCCGTTGGCTTCCTGAAACTTGCGGATAGCCGCACGGAAATCATTGTTGTACTTTCCGTCCGCTTCGCCTGAATAGCTACCGGCGGCCTTGAGCTTGGTCTGGGCTTCGGTGATCTGGTCCTTCGTCGGGCGGAACGAGACCCGTTTCGGCTTTTCCGCCGTTGCTGAAGTGGAAGCTCCATTTGTCGGAGCTTGGCCATAAGCTAGACCGGTGAAAACAAAGATGGCCAATGTGAGAAATACGATCTTTTGCATTTTTTATCTCCTAGTTTTGGGCGAATGAGCGTTGACGCGTCAAAATGCCGGAATTCGACCTTGCGCGAAAAATTTGAAAAGAAGTATCGGACGAATTTTGAAATATGTCAATAAAACCAAAAACGGACAACTGCATAGTTTGCTGAATGAACGTTCATTCAGTTATAATCACGGGAATATTTCGAACGCTAATTTGCTCGCGAGAACAACTTTATGAATATCCGAAAAGCTGCTGTTTTGGGTGCAGGAACTATGGGAGCCGGCATCGCCGCCCATCTTGCCAACGCCGGTATTCCGGTGCTTTTGCTCGACATCGCCCCGAGGGAATTGACGCCCGGAGAAGAGGCAAAAGGGCTTTCGCTCGAATCGCCGCAGGTCCGGAACCGGAAGGTAAAGGAGCTTTTCGAGGCCGCAAAGAAGCTTAAGCCGGCACCTTTCATGCTTGCCGAAAACGCAAAGCTGATCTCGCTCGGCAACTTTTCCGACGATATGGCAAAGCTCAAGGACTGCGACCTTGTCATCGAGGCCGTCGTCGAACGGCTGGACATAAAGCATCAGGTCTTTGCCGAAGTGGAAAAGCACCGAAAGCCGGGTTCTTTCATCGCGACCAATACGAGCGGAATTCCGATCGCTTCGATAGCTGAGCCTTTCTCGGACGATTTCAAGAAGCATTTCGTCGGCGTTCATTTCTTCAATCCACCGCGGTATATGAAGCTCGTTGAGCTTATCCCGACCCAGTGGACGGACGGAGAAATGAGCTGTAAGCTTTCCGGATTTCTGGACCAGCGACTCGGCAAAGGAGTGGTCCCGGCAAAGGACCGGCCGAACTTCATCGCCAACCGCATCGGTACCTTTGCGATGATGGCAACCGTTCATGAAATGGTCGCCATGGGCTTTACGCCGACCGAGGTGGATCAGATGACCGGAAAGGCGATCGGCCACGCAAAGTCCGCTACGTTCCGCACCGCAGACCTCGTTGGGCTCGACGTGCTTGTCCACGTGAACCGCAACCTTTATCCGGCCGTGCCTGAAGACGAGGACCGTGATGTTTTCGTCCTTCCCGAGGTCATCGAGAAGATGCTTGAAAAGAATTTTCTCGGCGATAAGACCAGGGGCGGTTTCTACAAAAAATCGAAGAACGCCGAGGGTAAGACCGAGATCCACGAACTCGACCTCGCGAACTTTGAATACAAGCCGCAGGAAAAGACAAAGTTTGCTTCGATCGAGGGAGCCAAGGGCATTGACGACATGAACAAGCGAATCAATACGCTTGTTTGGGGCGAGGACCGGGTCGGCGAATTCCTTTGGAAGACGATGTCGCGAAGCTTCCGCTATGCGGCGAATCGTATTCCGGAAATAGCGGATACGATCGTCGAGGTCGATAACGCCATCAAGTGGGGATTTGGATGGGAGATCGGCGTTTTCGAGACGTGGGATGCGATCGGGCTCAGTCGCTCGGTCGAACGGATGAAGGCCGAGGGCCAGCCCGTTCCGGAAAGCGTCGAGAAGATGCTGGCGGCCGGTGCTGAGACCTTTTATAAGAACGAGGGCGGCAATGTGTCGTTCTACGACCTCGTCGGCGGCGAATACAAGCCGATGCCCGAACGGCCCGGCGTTACCATCCTGAAGTCGGTCAAAGAACGTACCGGCGTCATCAAGTCGAATCCGGGAGCTTCGCTGATTGATATCGGCGATGGCGTTGCCTGCCTCGAATTCCATTCGAAGATGAACTCTATCGGCGGCGACACAGTGCCGATGATGAACTACGCTCTTGACGAGGTCGAGAAGAATTTCCAGGGACTCGTCGTCGGCAATCAGGGCGGGAATTTCTCGGCCGGAGCGAATATCATGATGCTCCTGCTGGCCGCCCAGGAAGAAGAGTGGGACGACATCAACATGATGGTCCACGCACTTCAACAGGCGATTATGCGGCTCAGATACTCGGCGAAACCTGTCGTCACGGCACCGTATGGCTTGACCCTCGGCGGCGGCTGCGAGATCGCGATACACGGCGACCGAGTGCGTGCTGCGGGCGAGACGTATATCGGTTTGGTCGAAGTCGGAGTGGGTGTAATTCCGGCGGGCGGCGGCACGAAAGAAATGACGATGCGTGCGATGGATGCGGCGAAGGTTGTTCCCGATACCGACCCACTCGTCTTCCTGAAAAAGACATTTGAGATGATCGGAATGGGCAAGGTCGCGACCTCGGCTCAGGAAGCAAAAGCATGGGGATTTCTCCGCGATGTCGATTCGATATCGATGAACGGCGACAGGCTTATCGCAGACGCAAAGCAGGAAGTCTTGAATCTTTCGGCGTCGGGCTATTCCCAGCCGGTACAGCGCGAAGACATATATGTGATGGGCGAAGCAGGCCAAGCCGCGATCAAGCTCGCGCTTCATATGATGAAACAAGGCGGCTACATTTCCGATCACGACCAACTGATCGGCAAAAAGCTGGCGAAGATAATGAGCGGCGGCGATATGAACCACTCGGCGTATGTTTCCGAGCAGTATCTTCTCGACCTTGAACGCGAAGCATTCGTCTCGCTTTGCGGTGAGCGAAAAACGCAGGACAGGATCGCGGCAATGTTGAAGACAGGCAAGCCCTTGAGAAATTAGGAGCATTCGGGCGAAGTTTTTCGCGTTATCAAACGAGGAGAAACTATGAGTGTCAGAATCAGTGAAGTAACGGCCGCGATGGATGCGGTCGCCGAGGACGTTAGAACGTCGTTTGGCTCGCTTTCCGAGACTCAGCTCAACTGGAAGCCTGCGGAGAAGAGTTGGAGCGTTGGGCAGTGTCTTGATCACATCATCAAGACAAACCACGAATTCGATCCGGAGTTTGAGCGGCTCGCTTCGGGGAACCGCAAGAACTCGTTTTGGGAACACTGGTCGCCGTTTACGGGAATGGGCGGACGATTTTTGGTGAACGCAGTAAAGACAGATTCCAAGAAAGCAAAAGCGCCTTCGAAATCGATCGTGCCGCCGAGCGATATCGACGCGGACATCGTGAACAGATTTGTGGAGCACATGGCGGACGTCAACCGAAAGGTCGAGGCGTGTTCCGGCGTCGATCTGCAGAAGACGGTCGTCACGTCGCCGTTTTTGTCGGTACTTACCTACAAGTTTGATGATGCTCTGAGCGTTTTGGTCGAACATTCGAAGCGACATGTTCGCCAAGCGAAGCGTGTTATGGAAGAGGACGGATTTCCGCGATAGTTCTTTGATAGCATGGCCGAGAGTCTCAAGAGTCGCGTGTTTCGCTGGGGATTCAACTTCTTCCCTGCATATCGCGGAACTGGCGGACGTGTGATTTACATCGCTGCCGACTGGCACGAGGTGCGGATAAAGTTGCCGCTGAATTGGCGAACCCGAAACTACGTCGGCACGATCTATGGCGGGAGCATTTATGCATCGATCGACCCGATCTATATGTTGATGCTGATGAACATTCTCGGTAAGGACTACATCGTCTGGGATAAGGCCGCGGCGATCAGATTCAAACGGCCGGGTAAGGCGACGCTCTTTGCGGATTTCAATCTTTCGAGCGAGGAGATCGGCGAAATTAAGCGGCTGGCGGAAACGTCCAGGTCGGTAGACAGGATCTACAGCGTTGAGCTGAAAGATAAAGAAGGAAAGGTGCACGCGCGAATTGAGAAGACCTTGTACATCGCGAAAAAGGAAGTGAATGATCGATCTTAGTAGTAAAGCGTTCATATTTGATATGGATGGAACGCTGGTTGACAACATGCATGTGCATTCCGACGCATGGCGAATCTTGCTTGAAGAGAACGGCGTCGAAATGGACGAGCACAAGTTTCTTGTGGCGACGGCAGGCCGGACAAATCGCGAAATAATTCCCGAGGTATTCGGCGACATGTCCGAAGAACGCCTTACGGATCTTGCGGTGAGAAAAGAGACCTTGTATCGCGAGGCGTTCTTGCCGCACAGAAAGCCGATCGCCGGTGTGATCGAATTTCTAGAAGAAGCGAAAGAGCTCGGGATCAGAATGGCCGTTGCCACCGCAGCGTCAAACCTGAACATGGAGTTCATTTTGGACGGACTCGATCTTCGCAAATATTTCGACGCGATAACGACTGCGTCGGACGTCAAGGTGGGAAAGCCGGAACCGGCGATGTTTCTGGTCTCGGCCGAAAAGTTGGGCGTAAACCCGAGCGGTTGCATGGTCTTTGAAGATGCTCTCGGCGGGTTCGAGGCGGCACGGCGGGCGGGTATGAAGGCCATAGGAATCACGACGGTCAACTCGGCTGAAACAATTTTGAATTTGGAAGGCGTTGTTGAGGCACATTCGGACTTTACGCAATTGAACGTTCAAAGGGTCGTCGAAGAATATCTTTCGTGAAACGGAGGTTAAAATGCGAATCAGAATTCTCTTTGCAGCGTGTACAGTAGGTATTTTTTTGACGGCGTGCGGTAATGTGACGGGCGAGCCCATCGAGCTTTCAAAAGCCTGCGACCTCGCCAATGACGGCAAGTATTTCCAGGTAAGCGGCGTGATCGCACAACGCGGGAGCGTCTTTTGCTCGAGCACGGGCGGGCGGATGGAATGCGGGTTTGATTTACTTGAGGCAGCAGGCAGCCCAAATAAGCTTCGGATAGATATAGAACAGGGAAGCGGGGCAAATACGGTCGATAAGCTGGAACGCGGATACAAGGCCGAGGATATAAGGATACGTGACAACGCCGGAAATGCCGTTGCCCTGGAAAAGGACACGGTCAAACTAACTGGAAAACTCTCGGTAGCACCGGCGGCACCGGGCGGGCAGGGCGTTTGCTTTATGCAGGCCAACAAGATAGAACGCTGATCGAAAGCGTCCGGTATAGTGAATGTCGAAAATCCCGTCCGCAGTCCTCGAAATGGCTTGCGGACATCAACGCAACGACGCTCTTCTGTGAAGGCTTTGGACATTCCGTAAGTCTCAACCGCATTTGGGCGAAGGCCTAGACGACGCGTTTGAAGCGGACTGACGGCGGGCCTAAAGGCCGAGACCAGGAAAGCGATTCGCAATTTATGAAACGATGCGGTTGGGCAAGGAACGAACTTGCGATCCATTATCACGATACCGAGTGGGGCGTGCCGCAGCACGACGACCGTGTGCTGTTCGAATTCCTGATTCTGGAAGGTGCGCAGGCCGGGCTGAGCTGGGACACGATCCTCGCAAAACGCGAGAACTATCGAAAGGCGTTCGATAACTTCGATCCGGCGAAGGTCGCGAGATATAGCGAAGCAAAGTGTGCAAAATTGATGCTGAACGAGGGCATCGTTCGCAACCGTTTGAAGATCGCGTCTGCGGTGCGGAATGCAAAAGCCTTTTTGGCGGTGCAAAATGAATTCGGCACGTTTGATAAGTACATTTGGTCGTTCGTCGGCGGAAAACCGATCGACGGAAAACGAAAGGTGCTCGCCGACGTCCCAGCCGAGACAGAGATCTCGGACGCCCTTTCCAAAGACCTGAAGAAGAGAGGATTCAACTTTGTCGGCTCGACCATAATGTACGCCTTCATGCAGGCGACCGGAATGGTGAATGACCATTTGGTGACTTGTTCCCGATACAAGGAGATCGGATGACGCATTGGATCGTAACAGCACTGCTTGTTCTTGTAGGTGTTTTGAATCTGGCGCCTGGAATCGTATTTTTTTCTCCTGAACGGAGCGTTTCGCTATATGCGATCGATCTGAGCGGCCCGGATTTGGCCGTTGTGATGCGACATCGTGCCGTGATGCTCGCCTTGCTTGGTGCTGGTTTGATCTATGCTGCATTCCGGAAAGAAATTCTCGTGCCGGTTGTGATTGCGGCACTGATCGGGAAGATCTCATTCCTTTTTCTCGTTTTTTCGACGGCAGGGGTAAATGCCGAACTTGTTCGTGTTGCAATCTTTGATATTGGCGCGATTGTCGTGCTTCTGATCGCACTTGCCCTGCACTTCTCGGCCGGAAGGTGAGATGGAGTATCCAATAACACCGGCGGTTCGCTACTTGCGAGAGAAAAAGGTCGAGTTCGTCCCTCATCTCTACGATTACGTTGAGAAAGGCGGTGCAAAGGAATCGGCCCGGCAGTTGGGCGTTGATGTCCATTCGGTGATCAAAACGCTGGTGTTTGAAACGACCGAAAAGAAGCCGCTTGTCGTGCTTATGCACGGTGACCGCGAGGTTTCGACAAAGTCGCTGGCTCGGCATCTTGGCGTGAAAACGATCGAACCTGTGACGCCCGAAAAGGCAACGAAACTGACCGGCTATCTTGTCGGCGGGACGTCGCCATTCGGGATGAGAACGATGATGCCCGTTTACGTTGAGCGAACCATCTTTGGCCTTGACCGCATCTTGGTAAACGGCGGCAAGCGAGGCTTTTTGGTTGAGATCGATCCGGACGCTTTGCGGCTTCTCGAGGTCGCGGAGGTCGAGGTTGGAATTGAGAATTAGTAAAGCGCCCACGCATTTTACGAAATGCGCTAAACGGGGTGATTCGGCCCGTTCGTGAAGTTTGTAGGTTTCGTCGGAGAACATCATTATGAAAGAAGCAGTTATCGTTTCGGCCGTGCGGACGGCTGTGGGAAAGGCGCCGAAGGGCACGTTGCGTAACACGCGTTCGGACGAGATGGGTGCGGCCGCAATTAAGGATGCGGTGGCCCGGGCCGGTGTTGATGCATCGCTTGTCGAGGACGTCATAATGGGCTGTGCCTTTCCGGAGGCATCGCAGGGGATGAACGTCGCCCGGACCTCGGCTATTCTCGCTGGGTTGCCGGTCGAGGCCTCGGCGATGACGGTCAATCGTTATTGCTCGTCGGGCCTGCAGACCATCGCCCTTGCGGCCGAGCGGATCCAGGTTGGCGGTGCCGAGGTGATCGTCGCCGGAGGGCTCGAATCGATGACCGCCATCCCGATGGGCGGCAGCACCTTCCGCCCGAACCCGCACCTCGCCGATACCTATCCCGACTATTACCTCAACATGGGGCTGACGGCCGAGAACCTCGTCCGCAAGTATGAGATAACCCGCGAGCAGGCGGATGAGTTTTCCTACAACTCGCACATGAAGGCGCTCGCTGCGATCGCCGAAGGCAAGTTCACCGATGAGATCGTGCCGATGAACGTCTTCGTCGACGAGTTTGACGAGAAGGGCCGCGTCCGCCGCAAAGAGATCGTCTTTGCCCAGGATGAAGGCCCGCGTGCCGATACTTCGCTCGAAGGCCTTGCAAAGCTCCGGCCCGTTTTCCACGCCAAAGGCACCGTGACCGCCGGCAATGCCTCGCAGATGTCTGATGGAGCGGCCGCTGCGGTCGTGATGTCCGCCGATAAGGCCGCGGAGCTCGGGCTCAAGCCGATCGCCCGTTTTGTCTCCTATGCGACCGCCGGCTGCCTGCCGGAAGAGATGGGCATCGGGCCGGTTTATGCCATCCCGAAGGCTCTCAAGCTCGCGGGCCTCACGCTCGACCAGATCGACCTTATCGAGCTCAACGAAGCCTTTGCCGCCCAGGGGCTTTCGGTAATGAAGGTGCTCGAGCTGGACCCGGCGAAGGTCAACGTCAATGGCGGTGCCGTCGCTCTCGGCCATCCCCTGGGTTGCACCGGTGCCAAGCTGACCGCAACGATCCTGCAGGAAATGCGTCGCCGCTCGGCCCGCTACGGCATGGTGACGATGTGCGTCGGCGGCGGGATGGGCGCCGCGGGCATCTTCGAACGGCTGGATTAGCCAAGCATCAGTAAATTCCTCCTCCTCAAGCCCCGAGCCGCCTCGGGGCTTTTTGTCAGAACCGCCAATTCCCCTCCTGCCTGAGGAGGGGTGGCCACAGGCCGGGGTGGAGGGAGCAGCGGGCGGCCAGTTTGCCCAACCCGCACGCGCGTTCGGCGGACGGGGTGGTAGAAGACTTCGAGTCCGGGCTTCTGCATCCGCATTCCGCATTGGGAGTGTTTCATTTTTTGCGGAGAGTGCGCGTTTCTGAAACAAGGTGAAACACTGAAACAAATGAAACAACTGAAACAAGTGAAACGCCTGAAACAAGTGAAACAACTGAAACACGGGGCGAATTTGTCCGGCGGGTGCGGAAAAGTTCGCGGCAGCCGCCGCCGGCCGCCCCGAGCCCGTAAATAGTTGAACAACGTCAAACACCCCTCGCCCCGAGCCACCGATCCCAAATTGTTGACACCTTTCCCGCACCGACACGAATGTATCATAGTCGCAACACACAGGTCAAGAGAAAAGTAATCAGATTGCTCGTTGGCTTCAGTCGCGGCTTGCCGCCATGATGAGCAGAAACGCCTACGTTTCCCTAAGTTGTGCGATCGTCAGCCCGAATCGCTGATATGTGGTCCAGTTTCGTTAGGGCAGATCGGACAGGAAATATGTTGCGCTACGACCCGTAGTTCGGATAGTATCTCCATACTCGAAAACGCTGCGAGCGATAATAAAAAACGTTTTCCCTCTTTCCGATATGCGCAGTAGAAATTTCCATATGTCTCGAAACAGTCAAGCAGTCTTGCTCATTTTGCTTTTTACGGTACTTCTAGGTTTTAACGTCACTCCCGGACAAACTTTGTTCCCGATGTCAGGCGGAACGTCGATTGAAACGCATCCGATGGCTAAGGGTGAAGCCGTTCTGGTCGCAGAAAATGAAGAACTCAGGATCCTGCTTGGTCGTTCTCCGACATTCAACTCAAAGTATGGAAATGTGTGGGCAATATGGATAAGGGTCTTCAATAAGGGGAAATCACCCATCGACGTTGACCCGATGAAGTTTACCGCCAAAGAGACGGACGGGCGAGCGCTAGAGGTTCTTGCTCCTGAGACTGCGGTTAAACGATTCAGTGATGATGTATCCCCAACTGTTACCGCCCTTTCGAATGTTCTCTTAGGTCCGAGTGCGGGCCGGAATTCATCAAAGGCCGCAGAACGCAGGGGAACGTCGAAATTGCTCAGCGATTCGTTTTACACCACATCGATCGCCCCATCAACGTACAAAGAAGGCCTCGTATTTTTCGAACGATCGCCCAGCAAGGAAACGAATTTCCAGATTATGATAGGAGAACTCTGGACCGAGCCGTTTAACTTTACGTCGGTTGGGAATCAAAAATTGAAGCTGAAGTAAGAGCTTGCGGCCTAAAATACGAGCGATATTTTTCAGATAAATCCTAAATGCACACATTTCGCATTGCCGATAACGGATGCGTACTAATTGTCTTCCATTATTTTCCCGAACAGCGTCTTTATCGACATTCCCGATTCATCCTGTAATTCCCCGATTATCATGTCGCTTATCTTGGAGGCACCGCCGCGTCCGCTCAATCCCTGAAAATCGCCTTTGTTGGTCCAATCCCAGGTTTTTCCTGACCTTAGCACCTTTAACATATCTTCAAGCCCATACTTATTCGCTGAAAGTACCCTGTCGATTACTTCAGCTCCGACAAAACAAATCCCCCATAGTCCCGCTCCGCGAAGCAAAAGATATTTACCTGGATTAGTCCACGCATCTGGCTGCCAACGTTTTACCGCGCTGAAGTAGTTCCGAATGACCTTATATTCTGCATCCGGATCACGGAGAGCCGTTAATTTCGTTGGACGGGACAACATATAGGTTATGCCACTATGAAGCGTCGACAAAGGGATTAATGCACCCGGTGGCTTCTTACCTCCTTTCCAAACCCGATCGAAAATCGGGCTTTCAGGGTCGCTACCGAGCTTTTCGGCTATGTATAATTCGGGATTTTGGATTTTCAGCTTATCTTCGCCAGTGAGTCGAGCCTCAATATTATCCAAATGGCTTGTATTCATTGCCTTTTGGTTTGCATTTATATCTCGAAACAAGACAATTTCATTGTCCAATGATAAATCATAAGCGAGACAAAATGAGACGACTTTGTCAATGGCGGGATAACCCGAGTGGTCACCGCCCGCATAGTGAAGTCGGTGGTTTCCATCGACTCTTGAAATTGCAATTCCATCAGACTTTTGCGTAGCTTTCAAATCGATTATTAGCGTCCCCCAGTCTGGTGACGCACTCGAAGGTTTAAAGACAATTACTCTGGAGTCACGGGCGCAAAGCAACACTTCCGACCAAAAACCCAAATCATGGTCCTTAACATATTGATATGCCTCTCGGGCATGCTTCGGGCTAAGATCTCTTTGAGTGCCGGTAGGGTTGGTTTTTTGATCATAAATGTCTGCTTTTGAAATTCTTGACAAGTCGGAAAGTTTTGCGTAGCCTCGGTAGACGGAAACACCGAGAACCTTCCCCTTTATTACCCGAATTTTCAACATGCCTGTTACTTGTTTTGTACTCATATAGTTCTGATTTTTAGACTATTCTCGTGGTTGTTGCGAACACAAGATCCTTTATGTGATTCTCCCAATCTGCTTTCGTATGGTCGGAAAGGTACAGAATGTAATATGTAATTGCCGCTCGAGCTAAGCGCGTGACCTCCTCCCAATTCTCTACTGTTTGGCCGATTGACTTTTTTGCGTCTTTCGAATCAATATCTCCGTGAACAATCTTGCTTCTGGCATCATACAAATCTCGAAATATATTGAATGCGGTTGAGCGTTCGTCGCAATCGGTTTTTGCAATAAATGCGTTATACAGAGAAAATTTGTACCTTAACTCATCCTTACCCGGAATCAGGGACTCAAGTGCGATGGTCACATCGACAATCCGGTCGTTGGACTCGGATCTCGTTGAGCTCGAACAAAACCGTTCAAGTGTGAAGTAAAGTGATGGGTTTGATGCGCACGCTTTGGTTAACAAATTGTAGTATTGACGTATAGCATCTTTGTCAAACTTTGCATTAAGCCTGTAAGAACTTTCCCGAATGAGATGCAAGTTAGTAATTGCTTCCAATTCTAGTGTTTTGATTAATCTAGTCTTGCGGGCGGTATGCGTTATGAACCCGAAAGGCAGAATCACTCCCATTCCACTAGAGAAAATGTTCATCACAAACTTCAATTTTGTAGCCGTACGTTTTGCGAAGAGCAAAGGGTCACTTTCATCAGGATCTAGTACATAAAGACACTTTGTCTTCTGCGATATTATCGTTCGACAGTCCTCTCGTTCACATGAGTATATCGGACCGAAATCCTCATCGAAGATAGTATTCAACGTTATGCCATCCGCAATCGACCATAACGGACCTCGGAACGTCGTTACTGATTTATAGAGTAGTGGGTAGATTAAGCGTTTAACGGTCATCGATCCGCAGTTATTGATCAGAAATGCCTTTTTTTGCCGACGCGCTTTTTAGTCGAATTATCATATTGAGATTTATTTTCTGTCTACCGAATCAACGAAATACGGCTTTCCTAGCTATCAAGTCACTTTCGGACAACGACAAGAACGAACAATCCCATTAGGTGCGATCTAATACTAAATCCAACAGCCTGTGATTGTTGAAATTCTTGAATTCCGACGTCGCTAAGATAACATTAAAGAGTTTATTGTTGTCAAGAGAAAAGAGACTGCACCGCGATTCGTCTTAGCGTTCACTGCTCCTGAGTCGCGATTCGAGTTGGTTGCTGGAAAATCCGGAGACAGTATCAAACCATCGTGGCCTTGGGACGGTATTTCTGGTCTCTTCCAGCGAGCGTTATAGCTACACGGGAGCCTCCCGGCGTCTGAACCCGTTGTTCGTCCAGACCTCGTAGACAAGGTAGGGAGTTTTGCAGAGTTCGGGAAGAGTTCGGGATCGGTAAGCCCGTTGAAACGGGCTGGGATGTTTGGGGATTGGGGAACACGTGCTGAAGCACGTGGCTATGTGCCGCGGGGCGTTTGGCGGCGGAGCCGCGTGTTGTGTTGGGGACGCGACGGTGAAGCTGAGCTGCACCGCAAATAGAGCGGCGGAGCCGCGGGGCATCGTCGAGGGGCTTGCCTCTCCGTTGTGGGGTTGAGGGGACGACGGGAGGCTGAGCCTCCCGGATCTGTTTTGGGTGACCGGCCGGCGAGGCAAGCCTCGCCGCAGTGCAGCTGGCGGAGGGGCCGCGGTCGCGCTTGGGATAAAATGCTTGGATATGATTCCACGAATCGAGCAGGTTTTGCGGGGCGGGGATGAGCAGGTGCATCGGGCTGGTGAAGCGCTTGGTGTTTCGGTGCTGGATTTCTGGCGGTGGAGTGCATCGGACCTTTTGAGCAATGCGACGCGAGGGATCTTTGCAGAGTTCATTGTTGCGTATGCGTTGTGCGGTTCGGTCGAGGGTGTGCGGACGGAATGGGACGCCTTCGATGTGAAGACACCGGAAGGGATCAAGGTCGAGGTAAAGTCAGCCGCCTATATTCAAAGTTGGGAGCAGGAGCGGCACTCGGCCATTATTTTTGGTATACAGCCGACCCGGGCTTGGGGCGAAACAGAGTTTCGCCGGCATTCGGACGTCTACGTTTTCGCCCTTTTGGCCAACAAAGACTCTGCGACAATCGACCCGCTTGACCTCGCGCAATGGGAGTTTTTTGTTGCCTCGACCGAAACACTGAACGAGAAATGCTCATTACAGAAAAAGATCTCTCTTGGTGCGTTGAAGCGCATTTCGGGCGAATCGCTCGGTTACTCGAAACTCCGTGAAGCGGTATTGAAAGCGGCGGGTCGGCGTATGGTTAAGGGACACGATGGTGAGGCTGAGCGTCACCGCTAATCGATTGGTGGTCAATCCTCAACTGCAAGTTCTCGCGTGATTTAAAGATCTTATTGCAACCGGAATTCCATCCCTTCTGAAATTGATACATTGAGATTCTCAGGATTACCACCTTGTGAAATATAGTGCCAACCGTCTTCTAGTTTGAACGTCACTCGACCGGCATTCGGGAAAAGACTCCTATAGAATTTCGCATCCGTGCCGTTAAAAACTACATCAACCCCAAAATGCGTGTTAGCTCCGTCGATCTCATTTTGGACATACTGTGGCGGCTGAAAATCGTCACTATGGCGATCAACCGGACCCCAAGTATTTTGCGGCTCTGAAGTTCGGACTAAGTGTGGCATAAACTCATTACTGCAGCGATCATCAACGAGTGCGATGGTACTACAGCGTTGAATCGAAATTCAAGAAAAGGCGGCGGAGCCGCGGGTTGGGTTGGGGACGGGACGGTGAAGCTGAGCTTCACCGCAAATAGGGCGGCGGAGCCTTAAGCAGTTGTCAGATGTCGGTTGTCAGTTGTCAGATTCCGGATTCCAAATTCCAGATTCCAGATTCCAGATTCCAAATTCCAGATTCCAGATTCCAGATTCCAAATTCCAGATTCCGGATTTCGGATTCCAGATTCCGGATTTCGGATTTCAGATTCCAGATTCCAGATTCCAGATTCCGGATTTCAGATTCCAGATTCCAGATTCCGGACTCGTCACTTGTCACTCTTCACTCGTCACTATTGAGAGCCTTTACTTACGTGCGGGCTTCTGCATTTCGGATTCCAGATTCCAGATTCCGGATTCCAGATTCCAAATTCCAGACCCCATACCCCAGACTCGTCACTTGTCACTCTTCACTCGTCACTACTGAGAGCCCTTGCTTACGCGCGGGTTTCTGTCGTCGGATCAGAAATGTGTTGCCAAGGGGGTGGGTTGGGGTGGTACAATTGGGATTGGGCCCGGGTTTGCGGGCGGCGGCCTTACTTCTCTCTAGCCTCGCGTTCTTCTTTTCTCAAATGTCGATCAATCAACGAAGACACATGCGTTTCTCGCTGGACATTCCGGCGATGCTTGTTTCAAAGCACGGCGAGCGGCGCCAGACCTTTTTGCAGCAGATAAGCATCGGCGGATGCTTTACGGAGTGGGAAGAATATCTTTATCCGGGCGACGAATTTCGGCTTGAGATACAGTTGCCGAACCGCAACAAGCTGCCGCTTAAGTGCAAGGCCATCTACAGGTTTGAGAATACGGGGATCGGCGTGCGGTTCATTGAGGCGACGGAGTTTGAGCAGGAGCTGATCTCGGCGATCATTGAGAACCAGATGATGCTCGAGGGGCTGCCGGAATTTCCCGACCCATTTTCAGAGCCGCCCGAGTTCATAAAAGACGACCCAAGCCCGCGTATCACCGACCGCCGCGAACGCCGCGAGGCAATGCTCGACGACGCGATGTTGCACAAGGCCGGTTAGGTCAGTTTAGAAACATCGAGCGAGCGGATGGCTTCGGCCGAAACTCCGGTCGCCGCCTCGGCCTCGGCCTCGCTGAACGCCCCGCAAGAAATTCCACGCGAAAAGAAATTCAAGAGCCCGCGGGCCGAAGCCGCGTCGTCAAAGGCGTTGCCGGTGAGCGTCGCCCGAGTTGAGCGCTCGGCAAAGCCGCGAAGGCGTGCGGCGTTCTCATCAAACGATTCAAGATAAAAGTGATAGACCGCGGCGTAGCGCGCCGGGAGTTGGTTTGGGTGCAGGTCCCAGCTTTGGAAAAAGCCCTGCGACATCGAGCGGCGGACGTTGCGGAAATGCCGCCGCCAGCCGCCGAAGACCGCTCTGCGATTCTCAGCTTCCATCATCGGGTCGAGCGGCTCTTGGCGATGCGGCGGTATCGGCATCTCGGTCGTTACCGAATCGGAAAGCCGAATGCCGAGCGGTGCGAGCGCGATCAGCATCAACTGCCGTGCGAGGTCGCATGCCGGATGGGCGATGTCTTGATCGGCGGCGGCGATGCCGAGCGACGAGGTGAAATCGTAAGCCCCGAAATGGACCGAGGTGCAGCGTCCCTTCGCCGCTTCGACAATGCCGCGGATGGCGACCGAACCTTTTTTATCAAACACGGCCTCCGGCGTTTCGATCAGCAGTTCAAGGCCGATGGAATTGGGCGCGAGCCCGTGCTTCTTTTCGGCCTTCTTGAGCCGCGAGCAAATATCCTTTACCTCCGAGCGGTCGGCGACCTTCGGGAGAGTCACGACGAAGCCCGCCGGAACGCGGCCGTTCGTTTCAGCCAGGAACGCCGAGAGAAAGAGATCGAGCGTTCTTTTAGCTCGCGAATGCGTCGCGGGGTCGAACGATTTTACGCGAAAGCCGGAGCCGGCGGTGATCTTTTTGGTCAGGAAGGCGGCGGCGAGTTCGCGGGCCGTCCGCTCGGCATCGGCGTCCTCTTCTTCATCGGGGCGGAAGCCGTAGCCGTCCTCAAAGTCGATGCGGAAATCCTCGACCGGCTCGCTTTTCAGCTTCGCCCGGACCTTTTGATAGACGCTGAAGGCGAGCCATGCGGCCGGGTCTTCTGCCTTTGCTCGGTCGGGTTCGTTGCGGATCGACCGCGCGAGTTTTGTCGCGGCACCGCTCAGCGTCGGCAGCGAACCGCAACCGGGAAGCTGCATCGCGTCGGCAAATTCGGCGAAGTTTCGGCAGTAGGTGTCGAGCGTCGTCAGGGCGATCTTGCCGAGCTTTGCCGGCGTATCTGCGGCATAGCGATCGGCCCCGCCATAAAGGACGTGGACCGGTGTGCGAAGTGGTGCGGGCGGAGCAGGCGGCGGCTGTTTTCCGCGTTGCTTTATGATCAGCCGGACGCCTTCGTCGCCGTCTTCGTAAACATTCTTTTTCATAAGCTAGAACAGATTTTCGATTGCTTCCTCAAGAGTGCGAACGCCGACGACGCGGATGCCGAGAAGCTTTTCAAGGCCCTTTCGGTTCGATTCGGGCAGGACGAGTTTCTTGAACCCGAGCGTCTGCGCCTCGCGTGCACGAGCTTGTGCCTGCAGGACCCCGCGGACCTCGCCGGTCAGACCGATCTCGCCGAAAACGGCCGTTTCGGGCGGCACCTCAAGATTGCGAAAGCTCGATGCGATGGCGGCAATAACGCCGAGGTCGGCCGCCGGTTCATCGATCTCGATCCCGCCGGCGATGTTGATAAAAACGTCGTCGCCGGAGAGCTGCATCCCGAGCCGTTTTTCCATTACGGCGATCAGCAGCGACGCCCGGTTTTGATCAAAGCCCTGGGTCATCCGGCGGCCGGTGCCAAACTTCGTTCCGCTGACAAGAGCTTGTATCTCGACGAGCATCGGGCGGGTGCCTTCCATCGCGACGGTCACGACCGAGCCGCTCGCACCGGCCGGGCGTTCCTGCAGAAAAAGCTCCGAAGGATTCGCGACGGCGACGAGCCCCGTTCCGGTCATTTCAAAGACGCCGATCTCATTTGCCGCCCCGAAGCGGTTCTTGGTCGCGCGGATTATGCGGTGATTGTGGTGGCGGTCGCCCTCGAAATATAGCACCGTATCGACGATGTGCTCCAGGGTCTTCGGGCCGGCGATCGAGCCGTCTTTGGTGACGTGGCCGGTGATGAACATCGATGTTCCGGTGCTCTTGGCAAAGAGCATCAACTGCCCGGCGACCTCGCGGACCTGCGAAACGCTGCCCGGTGCCGATTCGACGCGTTCGCTGAAAATGGTCTGGATCGAATCGATGATAACGAGCGTGGGCCGCAGCTCGGCGGTCTGTGCTAGGAGCGACTCGAGATTGGTTTCGGGCAGGACAAAGAGGCCATCTGCCGAGATGCCGAGGCGTTCGCCGCGGAGCTTTATCTGCCGCTCGCTTTCCTCGCCCGAGACGTAAAGAACGCGTTCGCCGGCGGCGGTCATCCGGTCGGCGATCTGGAGCACGATGGTCGATTTGCCGATGCCCGGCGTTCCGCCGATCAGCACGAGCGAACCCGCAACAATGCCGCCGCCGAGAACGCGGTCAAACTCAGCGATGCCGGCGGTTGTTCGGGCGTCGTCCTGGGATTCAATGCTCGAATAGGCAAGCGGAGCGGCTCCTGCGGCGCGGCCGGTGAAGCTTCGGCTGGCGACGGCGGCGGTTCGGACGCGCTCTTCAACAAGCGTGTTCCACTCGCGGCAGCCCGGGCACTGGCCGAGCCATTTTCGGGCGGTCTCACCGCAGTTCTGACAAACGAAGATGGTTGAAGGGGACTTTGCCATTATCCTTGCGGTCAAGCAGCCGCGGGCTTTCGAACCGATATTCGGCCTCGCGGAAGTAGTAGCGGCCCTCGATCTTCTCGAACCGGATCGTGGCCGTTCCGCTCCCTCGAGTTCGCAGGGCGAGCGGATATGCACCGTAGCCCCGCGTTACACCCGACATTGTGAATGGCGAGGTTATCGCTATGACCGCCGGAGAATTTCCGGTTGCCTCGGGCGTAACGGCCGATGAACGGATCGTCCAATTGGTTTCATTAAACCAAACCGGATAACGCGGCTCGCCATTGATGCTCAACTGGTTCGGATTGTAAGGCATCACGACCGTGTAAACGAAATCGCCTTCCGGCTGGACGGGGTGATCGAGATAGACGCTAAAAGGCAGGTTGGCTGTAAATGTGAGCGAGCGGTTCGGGTTTGCGCTTCGGCCTGTAATGGAAAAATCGATATAGGTTTGATAGTCGGGAGTGTCGTAGGCCGTGCCGCCGAGAAGTATCCTGCCGGATTCAAGCGTAAAATAGGGCGAGGCCGATGCGGTCAGCGCAAAAGCAAGCAAGGCTCCGGCGACCTGCAGAGGAATTGCTGAACGCAATTTTCGAAGGAAACGTTTCACGCAAAGGGAATCGTATCAGATACCCGAACGGATTCACACCCTTTACCTTTCTCAATGCGGGCCGGAATCCGCTATTCTCTAAATGTGCAAGTCACGTCGATCCACGCATTTGCGGAAAAGGTCTCGCTGATCACCAATGGGAACGACCCGGTCGGGCGGGCAGCGGCTCTTCAGCTCGCGCTTCAAGGGAGCTATGTCATCGTCGGCGACCCCGGAGGCGAAGGGGCAAATGGGCTCGATGACCTGCTTGATATGGGTACGCTTGCTTCCGCGATAAATGCTGATGGAGCTTCCGCCGAAGGTGCGAAGGCCCTTGCTGCGGGCGTTGATGAAAAATTCGAGCGATTGGACCTTTTGGTGAATGTGTTCTCCGGCGATGATGACGGCATCGCAGCGGCGGAGGGCATGATCACGGCTGCATCTGGGCTGATGGAGCCGCGGCCGAAGGCTAGGATCGTCAATGTTTATCGGCTCGCGGATATGAGCGGCGTTGAGCCAATCGAAGCGGCAACGGTGCGGCTTCGGGCGGAACTTCCGGCTCATTTTCAGGTCAATTCCGTGGCGTACGTGACAGATACCGCGGCGCCTGACGACGTCGCGAGGGTCGTTCTCTTTTTGCTTTCCGGCGAATCGAAGGCCATCCGCGGCGAGACCGTTAAGATCAGGTGAATCGCGGCTTAACAGAACCTTAACGCCGATCTAGATTTCGTGATAGACTTTTACCGATGAAACTGGACGTTTTGATCATTAGACTTGCCTTTATCGGCCTGCTCGCGGTGGTCGGTTTCCTCCTGAACCCGCTTGCCTTCACCACTTGGTTGGGCGACATCGATTTCACCACCCGGAAGTTCGCTTCGGCCGCTCTCGGAGGGTTGATCGCCGTTCTCGTTATTGCTTTTGAGATCCGCGTCCGCCGAGCCTCGCTCAAGACGCTGATCGGTGCTGCGATCGGTTCCATTCTTGGCATAATCGGAGCCTTTCTGATCGGCATTCTCATAGCTTTCCAAAAGGTGGAAGCCGTGCCTGCGGAGATGCAGACATTTCTGACCATTTCGCTGGCCTTTTTTATGGGCTATGTCGGGCTGATGGTCGGTGCGGCGAAGGGCGATTATCTTGACCTCTCGGCGCTTGGCGGCATCTTTGCCGATAAGACACCGCAACTTGATTTCAGGGTGCTCGATACCTCGGTCATCATCGATGGCCGGATTGCGGACATCGCGGAAACGGGTTTCTTGGGCGGGAGCCTTTTGATACCAAATTTCATTCTTACCGAGCTTCAGCAGGTGGCGGATTCTGCCGATTCATCAAAGCGGCAACGCGGCCGCCGCGGACTCGATATGCTCCAGCGGCTTCGGAGCAACACAAAGCTCGATGTGCAGATAATCGAAACCGATTTTCCGTCGGTCAAGGAAGTTGACCTGAAGCTGATCGAGCTCGCCAAGAGCCTTGACGCGATCATTGTTACCAACGACTTTAACCTTAATAAGGTCGCCCAGCTTCGCGGCGTCGCTGTGCTCAATATCAATGAGCTCGCCAACGCGCTGAAGCCGGTCGTGCTTCCGGGCGAAGCGATGCGTGTTTTCGTGCTAAAAGAGGGCAAGGAATTTAACCAGGGCGTCGCTTATCTCGACGACGGGACGATGGTCGTTATCGATAATGCACGAAAGCTGATCGGAAAAACTGCCGACATCGCCGTGACCAGCGTGCTGCAGACGACCGCCGGAAAGATGATCTTCGGCCGGCTTTGGGAAGAGAAAGAAGAACAGGGCGGCAGCGACAGTGTTATACATGATTCGCGTTCGCTCGGGTTTAAGCGGGCGACCCGCGACCTTCGTCAATCGACGATAATCGAGCAGGTAAAATAGCCTCTCGCGTCTCCTTAAATGAATACAGCTATTATAGTTGCGGCCGGTTCGGGTTCCCGTTTTGGGGCGGACCGGCCGAAACAGTTTTTAGAGCTTGCAGGTAAGCCGATCATTGCGAGGACGGTGCTGATATTCGAAGCGTCGCCGATGATCGATGCGATAGTCGTCGTGGCGTCGGCGGATTTTCTCGAGGAGACGGAAGCCGTGCTTGCGAAGGAACACCTGACGAAACTTCGGGCGGTCGTCGCCGGCGGCGAGACGCGTTCGGAATCGGTTCATGCCGGGCTTTCTGCTGTGCCCGAAGGGACGGAGATAGTTGCTGTCCACGACGGTGTAAGGCCGCTGGTCTCGGAAGACGAGATCGAACGGACGATCCGTGCGGCCGCGGAGTACGGCGCGGCGTGTCTCACCGCTCAAATGACCGATACGGTAAAGGTCGTTGACGGTGCGTACGTTGTCGGGACGCTTGACCGACGTGAGTTACGACGAGCACTGACGCCGCAGGTGTTTAGTTACGAAGTATTAAAGGAAACCTACAACGAAGCCGTTCTCGGCGAGGCGGTAACGGACGAGTGTTTTCTGGTCGAAGAGTCGGGGAAAAAGGTCCTTTCGGTCGCCGGCAGCCCGCGAAACATAAAGATAACGACGCCGCTAGATCTGGTCATCGCCGAAGCTCTCTTCGCAGCGGGCACGGAAGTATGAGATACCGCATCGGAAAAGGAAGCGATGTTCACAGGCTGATCGAGGGCCGGCCGTTGATCATCGGCGGCATTGAGATCACTTCGGACCTTGGCGCCGATGGGCACAGCGATGCCGATGTTCTGCTTCATGCGGTGACGGACGCTGTTTTAGGTGCACTTGCTCTCGGCGATATAGGCTCGCATTTTCCTAATAGCGATGAGCGGTGGAAGGACGCATCGAGCTCGGTATTTCTCTCGCATGCAGTCTCGCTCGCTCGCGAGAAAGGCTATACGGCCGTAAATCTTGATTGTACGGTTCACCTTGAGGCTCCAAAGCTCCGGCCGCACATCGATGCGATGAGGGCAAATCTTGCCGGGCTTCTGGAAACCGCGATCGAAAACGTCAGTGTAAAGGCGAAGACGGGTGAAGCGGTCGATGCGGTCGGGACGAGGAAGGCTCTTCGCGCCGATGCAGTGATACTTCTCGAAAAGGCTTCCTGAAATAAACTCAAATAGACTTGCGGGCTGCCCCTGTGCGAAACTTGGGCAGCTTTCTTTTTGGGTAAACGATGCGGCCACAGGAGATAATTGCGGTCAAAAGGGACGGCGGCCAGCTTTCCCGTTCTGAGATAGATGCCTTTATCGCGGGCGTCTGCGACGGCTCGTGGGCGGACTATCAGATCTCTGCAATGGTGATGGCGATGTTCACCCGCGGCCTGAGCGACGAAGAGCAGAACGCCCTCACTTACGCGATGCTCCATTCCGGCGAGGTTCTTGACCTCTCCGACATCCCACGCCCGAAGGCAGATAAGCACTCGACCGGCGGTGTCGGCGATAAGACCTCGCTGATCATTGCTCCGATCCTTGCTGCATGCGGCATCGCCGTTCCGATGATCTCCGGACGCGGGCTCGGCCATACGGGCGGGACGCTCGACAAGCTTGAAGCCATCGCGGGCTATGACGTGAACCTCTCGACCGAACGCTTTCGCCAGATAATCGAGACATGCGGTTTCGCGATGTCCGGCCAGACGGCCGATATCGCCCCGGCGGACAAGAAGCTCTATGCGCTCCGTGATGCGACCGCGACGGTGCCATATATCCCGCTGATCGTAGCTTCGATAATGTCAAAGAAATTGGCCGAGGGGCTCGATGCACTTGTTCTCGATGTAAAAACGGGCAGCGGAGCCTTCATGCCGAACATCGAAGATTCAATGCGGCTGGCCGAGGCAATGGTGCAGACGGGACGCAACTTTGGCGTCCGGACCGAGGCTGTCGTCTCCGAAATGGGACGCCCGCTTGGCCGCTATGCCGGGAACATCTGCGAAGTTTATGAGTGCGTAAAGATCCTGCGGAATGAGCCGCTTGAGCTTGCGGAACCGACACGCGAACTCTCGCTCGAGCTTTCGGCACGGGCGATAGTGCTCGCGGGCGTTGAAGAAAACATTGAGAATGCCCGGACGCTAGCCGAGGCAAAGCTCGGAAGCGGCGCGGCTTACGAGCTGTTCATCGAGAATTGCAGGCTGCAGGGCGGCGATGCGGAATCGATACCGACATCTGATCCGTTTGGTGGAAAAGGCTTGACGGCATATGAGATAAAGGCCGAGCGATCCGGCTGGCTAGAAATGGCGGATGCCTTGGCGATCGGCGAGGCGGTGGTTGAGATCGGCGGCGGGCGGATACACGCCGAGGACAGCATCGATTTCAATGTCGGGTTTGAGTGTTTTGCCGAGGTCGGCGGCGAGGTCAGCGAGGGCGATGTGCTCGGAGTGCTCTATTCCCGCACGGAGGAAGACGCCGAATGCGTTAGCGGGAAACTGCGGGCTGCGTATAAAATAGCGGAAACGCCGGTCACACCTTCGCCGCTTGTCCACGGAATTGTTTGAAGAAAATGAAACGCAAAGCATTAATTTTTTCAGTCCTTTTAGCAGCGGCCGCGATGCTTACGTCATCGTGCGCTCTGCGTAACGAGGCGGCCCGCGAGGGGTGCCGGGGCAAGATCGGCATCGTCTTTGATATCGGCGGCAAGAACGACCGCTCGTTCAACGCCGCGGCCTGGGAAGGCGTTCAGCGTGCTGAGCGTGAACTTGGTGTTTGTCTTTACGACGTCGAGCCGGGAAACCCGACCTCGATCGAGCCGGCGATGCGGTCGTTTGCCGAGAAAGATTTTGACCTAGTGATCGGCGTCGGCTTTGCTCAAGGGCCGATCATGCAAAAGGTGGCTTTTGACTACCCGAACGTGAAGTTTGCGATAGTTGACGGCGTGATCTTTGAGGCCGATGGGAAAACGCCGCGGAGCAATGTCGCCTCGCTCGTCTTTCGCGAACACGAAGGCTCTTACCTCGTAGGGATGATCGCGGCAGCAAAATCGCGGACAGGCGTGCTCGGTTTCCTGGGCGGAATGGACATCCCGCTAATTCATCGCTTTAACAAGGGTTACGAAGAGGGAGCAATGGCCGTAAACCCAAACATTCGCGTTGTGACGAACTACGTCGGTGTGACCGACCATGCCTGGAACAATCCCGGCAAGGGCCGCGAACTTGCCCTCTCGCAGATAGAGAAGGGCGCGGATGTGATCTTCACAGCGGCGGGAAATTCGGGGCTCGGGGCGTTTGATGCGGTCGAGCAGTTTGGGAAAAATGCCGACGGCGGGGCGAATCGGTTCGTCATTGGCGTCGATTCGAACCAGAATATGGTCAAGCCCGGATTTGTGCTCACCTCGATGGTCAAGCGGGTCGATAACGCGGTTTTCGATGCCGTGCAGGAAGTGCTCGAAGGCCGGTTTCAGGGCGGGTTTCATGTATTCGGGCTCGATAAAGACGGCGTCGCCTACTCGCTTGATGATTTCAACCGCTCGCTCGTCTCCGCCGAATTGCTCGAACGAGTAGAGGCCGCAAAGGCGAAGATAATCGCCGGTGATATCAAGGTGACCGACGCAATGGCGCCTAAATCAGATTAATTGATGTAAACGCGAATTAGAATGCTCGAAGTTAAACAGATCAAAAAGGCTTTTGGCGATTGTGTCGCTAATGCGGACGTTTCGTTTTCAGTGAAGAAGGGGACGATCCACGCCATTGTTGGTGAGAATGGTGCCGGCAAATCGACGATCATGAAGATCGTTTACGGGCTTTACCGGCCGGACGCGGGCGAGGTCCGCTTTGATGGCAAACCGGTAAATATCCGCACGCCGCACGACGCCATCGGGCTCGGCATCGGCATGGTGCATCAGCATTTTATGCTGGTCGATACGATGACGGTGGCCGAAAACATTATCCTCGGTGCCGAGACAGGGTCGGCCATTTCGCTTGACCTTGATGAGGCCCGCGAACGCGTCCGTTCGCTCTCGGCCGAGCTCAAACTCAATGTCGATCCGGACGCGTTGATCGAAGACCTCTCGGTCGGCGCGCAGCAGCGGGTCGAGCTTCTTAAGGCGCTTTTCCGCAATGCCAATTTCCTGATACTCGATGAACCGACCGCGGTGCTGACGCCGCAAGAGGTTGCTGAGTTTTTCGCCATTCTTCGCCGGATGAAGTCGCAAGGAAAGACCATCGTCATCATCACGCACAAACTCGAGGAAGTGCTCGCCATCTCGGACAAAGTGACCGTCATGCGCGATGGAACGGTCGTCGGGACCGTCGAGACGGCAACTACCAACAGTGCCGAGCTTGCGCGGATGATCGTCGGCCGCGATGTACTTCTCCGCGTTGAGAAAGGCGAGGCAAATCCCGCAGATGTGATCCTTGAAGTCGCGGGTCTGCGGATCGAGCGAAAGCACGGCCCGCCGGTCGAGGACGTTTCGTTCACCGTGCGTTCGGGCGAGATCGTCGGCATCGCCGGGGTCGAGGGCAACGGGCAGACGGAGCTAATCGAATGCCTCGCCGGGCTCATCCGCCCCAATGCGGGCTCGATCAGATTCTCCGGTCGTGACATCACAAATGCCAATGCTCGCGAGGTGAAAGAACTCGGCATCGGCCACATCCCGGAAGATCGGTTGAAACGCGGCCTGCTAAAGAACTCCGACCTCGCCGAAAACTCCATCCTCGGTACGCATTACAAACCACCGATCGCCGCTGCGGGGTTTATCGATTCCGCTGCGGTCGCGGCTCGCGTTTCGGGCATCATAGAGCGGTTCGATGTTCGCCCGACCGATCCAAGCCTTGCGGCGAGGTCGCTCTCCGGCGGCAATCAGCAAAAGCTGATAATCGGCCGCGAGTTTGAACTCGAGCCCAAGCTGCTCCTCGTCTCTCAGCCGACCCGAGGCGTCGATATCGGGGCGATCGAGTTCATCCACCGAAAGCTGGTCGAGCTTCGCGATCGTGGTGCTGCGGTGCTGCTTGTTTCTGCTGAGTTGGAAGAAGTGACTGCCCTGGCCGACCGGCTGCTGGTCATCCGCGATGGAAAGATCGTCGGCGAGGTCGATCCGCGAACAGCAACCATCGAGGAGATCGGCCTGCTGATGACCGGCGGCTGATCACGCCCGCTCGATGACCTGTTTGATATTCGCGATAGCCCGTTCGAGATTTTCGAGCGAGGTCGCGTACGAGATACGAATAAAGCCATCGGCGCCAAAACCGGCACCGTCCGTGACCACGGTGTGTGCGTCCTTTAGCAAGCTCTCGGCAAATTTCTCTGACGACGCCCAACGTTTCCCGACCAAAGCCCGCACATCCGCGAACGCATAGAACGCGCCTTCGGGCACCGATACCTTGAAACCGGGAATCTCATTGAGCGCCGGAATCAGATACGCCCGCCGCCTTTCATACTCAGCAAGCATGGTCTCGACCGCTACCCGCGATCGCTCGGCATCATCGAGGGCCTTGCCGCAGGCGTATTGGACGAACGAAGTCGGGTGCGTCGCCGAGTGGCTCTGCAGCTTGACCATCGCCCGCGTCCATTCCGGGTTCGCGATCGTATAGCCGCTCCGCCAGCCGGTCATCGCATAGGTCTTCGAGAAGCTTCCGGCAACACAGACGTGCTTTCTCGTTTGCGCGTCGAGAGCAGCAAGCGAGTAGGCCTCGGCCGGCGGATAAACGAAGAGCAGATAACACTCATCGGTCAGGACGTAAACACCGCGTTCGGCGCAGACCTCGACGATCCGTCGCATCTCGTCCGGCGGGATAACGCGGCCGGTCGGGTTGTTTGGCGAGTTGATGATCAGCAGCTTTGAGCGTATCGAAATTGCGTCGCGGACCTGATCGGCGGTTAGGATGAAGTCCGTTTCTTCGGTATCGATAAAAACATTCCGGGCTCGGCAGAAGGTCCCGATCTCCGGAAACGTCACCCAATATGGCCGCGGGATGAGGAGTTCATCGCCCGGGTTGAGTATGCAGGCCGCGGCGTTGAAGAGCGCCTGCTTTCCTCCGCAGGCGGCGGCGATATCCGCCGGATTGATGCTTGCCCCGAAGCGGCGGCTGTAGAAGTTCGCGATCGCCTCGCGAAAACTCGCAAGCCCGGAGCTCGCTGTATATTTCGTAATGCCGAGTCCGAGAGCCTCGATTGCGTAGTCTTTGATAAATTGCGGCGTGTCAAAATCGGGCTCGCCGACCGAGAGGTCGATCACATCAACGCCTTTCGCCCGCAGTTCGGCGGCGGCCTGTGCGGCCTTGAGCGTGGAGGAAGCCTGCATCCGGGCGACATTCTCAGAGACGGGGAAAGCTACCATTTCGCTATTTTGCCACAACCCGCCACCATCGCCGAACGCCGACGCGATAAGGAACTAAAGGTCCGGCGGGACGTTGTTGGGGCGGGCGTAGGGGAATTGGGCTAGTTTTTTTAGTCGGTAGTAGGTGCTGAGGCCGGAGATGCCGATGGCTTCGGTGGCTTCGAGGTCGAGGTGGCCTTCGCCGGAGTCGGCGTTGTCAGGGATTATGGCGAGGCGGACGGAGCCGATGATAAGCGTCGTGTTGTTGCGGTGGATCGGTATTTCCTCTTCAAATCGCATCCCGAGCTTGAGCGTGCTTTCGCTTACAAACGGTGCGGCGAAGCCCTCGGTGTATTCTTCGGTCAGGCCGCAGCGTTCGAATTCGCTTACGTCTTTCGGGAACTTTGCGGAGGTAAAGTGCGCCCGTTCGATGATGGCCGGATGGACGTGGTTGATGGTGTATTCGCCGGTCGCGAGGATATTCTCGTAGGTGTTTCGCGGGAGCTGGCCGGCGGGGCGGACGATGAAGCCGAGCAGTGCCGGGTCGCTGCCGAGGTGGACGACGGAGCTGAAAATGGCGACGTTTGAGATGCCATCGGCCGAGCGGGTCGCGACGAGGTTCGCGGGCTTGATGCCGGAAACGGAGTTGATGATATTGAGCCGATAGATCCGGTCGAGGGCGGCAAGTTCTTCGTGGTCGATACGCATAAGGTTAGAATCCCAAGCTGAGCTGGGCGCCCGCAAGTTCGCGTTCGCATTTTTTCCAGAATCCAAAGAATGAAGGGAAGTAACCGGCGACGCTGAACATCCAGTCGCGGTCCTCGGCGGTTCCGCGGTAATGGCGGTTGAGCGGGTGCTCTTTATAAATGATTGGGCCGCTGAGCTTCGCTGCCAGCTCATCAAACTCACCAACGAAGACCTGAATATCCGGAATGTTGCCGGCGAGGGCGAGGATGAATTCGATGACCTTTGGCGAGACGGGATAACGCCGGAAATGCGACGGCTCAAGCAGCAGGACGCGGTTCACTTCCATGCCGCTTTTCCACGCGGGGTCGAGGTTGTAGCTGTTATAGATGAGCGTCGGGCGATCGGCAGCGAGAGTGAGTTCTGTCGGCTCGGGGAGCTTCGTTTCAAGCTCCGTGAGGCTCGTTGGCCGCAGCACTTCGGGAACGGGCATTTCCTCGAACTCATCGTAATTGACATCGAGAAAAGTGCCGGACTGCCGCGTGTGGCAATAGCGGTTGATGTTCTCCTGATTCGCGTAATACTTTTTCGAGCTCGCCGCACCGGCGACCCATTGCCAACTGATTGCGTTGCTCGCCCAGTCGCCGTCGAGCAGGTGGTAAAACATCCAGCGGGCGGGCTCGCGCCAATGGCTGCGGCCGAAGTTGCAGGCGATGGCGGCCGTGTACATGCGGGCGTGGTTGTGCATGTAGCCGGTCGCGTATAGTTCACTGATGGCGGTGTCGACCGCATCGATGCCGGTCGCGGCTTCGGTGATTGCACGCGGGACGGCATTGTTCTCAACGCCCTGTTGGCGGAAGCGGAGGTCGCGGTCGATCTCGTCACCCTTGACCTGCCACGTCCGCTGATAGTATTCACGCCAAGCGAGTTCCTGAATGAACTTCTCGATGCGGCGTGGCTCGTAGCCGCGTTCAAGCGTCCGGGCGAGCACGTATTTGGTCGAGATCACACCGCGAGAGATGTAAGGCGAAAGCCGCGTTACGGCTCCATCAATAAAATTGCGGCTCTGCGCGTAGCGAACGGGGTCGATGCGTTCAACGCGGTCGAGGATCGAGGCGAGGTCGGTCGGGAAGTATTCTGCAGCGAGTCTGCCTGCGGTAGCGGTCATACAAAGGTTTTCGCTCCGCGGCGAGTTTAGGTTTCGAAGAATAAGACTGAAAACGTTGGGCGATAATCTGGTATTATCAAATTTGTGCGACCTCAAAAGCTCTTTTTCACCATAATTATTGCCGTGCTCGTTGCTCTTCCCGCCAATGCGGGCTTTTTGAGTTTTCCGCTCTTGCCGGGCGAGCCGCTGATCCGCGTTGGGCTGATGACCAACGTCGCTTCGGTGACGATAACTACGCCGGACACTCAACTCGTTGCCCGCTCGCCGGATGAGGCTGAGCGGTTTCTGGCGACAAACCGCGTGACGGTTTCGGCGCGGGCTTACAGGCCCGGCGAGGTCGAGCAATTCATCTTTGAGATACAAAATATTGCGAGTTCGGCCGAGGCGAGCGAGATCGCGAGCGACGTCCGCGAGGCGACAGGCGAGCCGGCGATCGCCAGCATCGACACGGCGACGAACACGTGGCGAGTCTGGATCGGCGAACCGATTGATTCAATGGAAGAGGCCGATGCCTTTAAGGTGAAGCTGGCCGAAAACGGGTTTCCCGATGTAGCAATGCGGACGGAGATGCGGACGGTCGTTTCGCCGGATGCGGTCGCACTTTCGCAGCAGGTGCGTACGGCGGGGAGATCGCAGGTGCGGAGCCTGATCCGCCCGACGGGCTCGAGCGGCCCGACGGCGGCGAGTGCCGATGACATCGTCCCGGGGCTTCGCGAGGTGATAGTGAACGGTCCCAGTGCGGAGGCGAAATACGGCTCGCTTAAGGCGGTCTCGTTCGGGTCGTTTGACGAGCGGTCGAATCCGGTGCGGCTCAACGGCAAGGCGTATCGCGGAAAGATCGAGGTCTTCGTCAACGCCCGCGGCTCGCTGACGGTGGTCAACGTTGTGCCGCTCGAGGAGTATCTGCTCGGCGTAGTGCCCTCAGAGCTTTCACTGCCCGCACTTGAAGCCCAGAAGGCCCAAGCGGTCGCCGCTCGGACCTATGCGGTGGCGAACATCAACGGCTTTGCGACGCAGGGCTTTGACGTCAAGCCGGACGTTTGGTCGCAGGTTTACAAAGGCGTTTCGATCGAAACGGCGATGGGCACGCGGGCGGTCCGCGAGACGGCCGGTATGATCGCGACGCACGGCGGCAAGCCGATAATGGCGTATTACACCTCGACCTGCGGCGGGCGGACGGAGAACTCCGAGAACATTTTTGATGAAGCGAAGCCTTACCTGCGAGGCGTCGAATGCTCGCTCGAAGGGCGGCGGCATTTTGAGCCGTTCATGATCCGCACGGCCCGCGTTCCGGCAAAGCTCCGTGACGAGGCGAACCTCGAACTTGTGCGGCTGATGTCGATGCTGGCGGTCAATGGATACTCGCTGACGGCGAACCAGATGAGCGACGAATGGTTCGAGGACGCGCCGACCGTGGGCGAGATCTCGAACTGGATGAACAATCTCGCCGGGCGGTTCGGCAAGACGTTCCCGAACGTAACCGCGAACACGGCACGGCCGGTCGAGCTTGCGGCGTTGCTGAGCAGCTTTTTATACACGCCAGGAGTGCCGGATGCGCTGATGAGCGATTCGGACGTGAACTATCACCTTTCATTCGACGATGCGGCTGAGATTGCGCTGAACCGCCGGGCTGAGATCGCGATGCTGATGCGCGATGGTTATTTTACCCTACGGCCGGATCTTACTCTGCAGCCGAACCGACCGTTCTCGCGCGGTAAGATGCTGCGGCTGATTCGGCAGATAATGGTGAAGCAGAAGTGGATGCCCGAGCTTCAGAGCGGGACGACGCGGCCCTCGGTGGACGGCAAGCTCGTGCTTCGCGTCGGGCGGACCGACAGGCCGCTGACCGTTAGGCCGGACGTTTTTCTCTTCCGGCAGTTCGGTGCGGATATGTATCCGGTGAAGGAAGCGGCACTCGTCGGCGGCGAGGAGGTTCGATATCAGACGGATGCTTCGGGTGCGGTTTGGTACCTCGAAATAGTGCCGACCACCTCGCCGACCGTGGCCGAGAATGCTTCACCATTCACGAATTGGCGCGAGTCGCTCTCGGCCTCGGCGGTGCAGCAGCGGCTCTCGCGGTACGTCCGCGGCATCGGGACGCTCTATGATGTGAACGTAAAGACGCGGGGCTACTCGCGGCGGGCGACCGAGATAGAGATCATCGGCTCGAACGGCACAAAGACCCTAAAAGGCGGGCGGATACGCTCTGCGCTAAGGCTGCGGGAGCAACTCTTCGTTATCGACAAGCGATACTCGGGCGACCGCGTCGTCAGCTATACATTCACCGGCCGCGGCTGGGGCCACGGCGTCGGGATGTGCCAATATGGAGCCTTCGGCCTCGCAAAAATGGGTGTGAAATTCGACGACATCATCCGCCATTATTACACCGGCGTCGAGGTGACGAAGGCTTATTGATCTGGCAGAGCTCGTTAGTCAGCACGCACAACAAGTTCGACAGCTTCGGCAAATGATTCTGGATTAATTGCCGGATATTTATAGAGTTCCGGCTCGATCGCTTTGAACAGTTCGTAGAGCCTTTCTTTCGATACAAGGCCAGAGTTGATCATAGCCGCGACATCTGTAATATCTTGTTCGTGTCCTCGTTCGATCTTTGATAAGGCTTGGCTATAGGCGTCGTAGTGAAAAAAATCGAGCTTTCCTTCGCGGGCAATAAATCGAGAACGATCCTCCCACCCCGGAAGCTGTGGGATAAAATCGGCTGGGCTTGCGAGTTCAATGTTGATTCCGAGAGATTCTTTTAATAGGGGCAGTTCGCGATAGAGTTCATCGTGATCGGGTACAAATCGAAGGTCGATATCTATCGTCATTTCACGCCAGCCCATTAAAACTGCGGTTGTGCCGCCGGTAAAATAGACCCTAGCCGGCTTTCGAACCTTGCCGCCTAAAACCCGCATAAATTCAGCGATCTTGTTCGCGTTCGTTAGGTCACGCATGCAGCCGACCTCTCGAAGCTGACCAATCTTCTGATCAGGGCGTTGTAGCGAGAGTGGGCAGAGTCGGGGTTTGACTCTGCGAGCAGACGATAGAGCCGGTGTTCCGGTTGCTCGAAGATCTGCTTCTTTACCGGAAAACCAAGTGCCCGGAGACGCGGCGAACCGATCGAGACGAGCAGCGATGCGACGGTCTCACGCCCCGCGTTGAGGTCATCAATCCCTTCTAAGATCAGCTCTTCACCCGGCCGCATATACCGCGATTGTACAATATTTGCCTATTCCATAGCAGTATCTAGATAATTGCACGTCCGGGCAGGATTCGACAGAAACTCGAATTCGGCTACAATTTCCCCAATGGATACGTTCTCCGCTGCACTTTTGCTTTTTCTTGTGATGGACCCGCTCGGGAACATCCCGCTTTTCATGACGACGCTTAAGAAGGTCGATGAGAAGCGGCAGCGGCTGGTGGTTGTCCGCGAACTCTTGATCGCGTTGGTCGTCCTCGTCGGGTTTCTATTCCTTGGGCAGTATCTCTTGCGGCTCCTGCAGCTCTCGGAGACGGCGCTGACGACCGCAGGCGGCATCATCCTGATGATCATCGCCTTGAAGATGATCTTTCCGCGGCGGGATGCTTCGCTCGAGGAGGACGTCGAGGGTGAGCCGTTCATCGTGCCGCTGGCGATTCCATATGTGGCCGGGCCTTCGGCAATGGCGACGGCGCTCTTGCTGATGAGCCGCGAGCCCGGCCGCTGGCCCGAGTGGTTGCTTGCGGTGCTGATCGCGTGGTTCGCCTCGGCGGTGATCATATATTTCTCGGGCTATTTTGCACGCTTCCTTGGCGAGAAAGGCTTGGTCGCCGTCGAGCGTCTGATGGGAATGCTGCTCATCACCGTCGCCGTGCAGATGCTGCTCAACGGCATCGGGGAGTTCATTGCGAAGCCGAATTAAAATGTGCGGCCGCCTGTTAGCTTTCGTCGCGGCGTTCTGTTTTGCCGCTGCGTTGGCGAGCGTTCAGGCGCAGGCTCCGGCGGCTGCGGTCGAGCGTGGATCGGCGACGGCGAAGGGCGGCTTTCGGAATGAGAATGACATTCGCGACAAGTTTATCAACTGGCGAGAGGACGCCGACGCCCGGGCGTGGCTTGTTGAGATGGGGCACGATGTCTCCGGAATCCGGGATGTGTCGGCGGCAAAGCCGAGCGGCGAGAAGGCCGATGTTGTAGTGACCATCACCGCCGCGGATGGAACATCGAGGCGGCACGGCATCTCGATCAAGCTGGTCAGCAGCCCGAATGGATTCAATCAGATCGACAAACGCTGGCTGCGGCAATACGCGAAGATGTGGGCGATGCCGCCCGGCGTGGTCGCTGCACTTCGGCTTTACCTCGGTGAGGACCCGCCGGTCGGGAATACGCGAAGGCCAGAGCGGATGTTCCTGACGGAGCTATCCGAAGAGGCTCGAAACGCGGTCGTCGAATTCTTTCGGGCGAACAAAGAGCGGGTCGTCGCTGATCTGCTTCGCGGCACGGGCGGCGATGGCCCTGATCATCTATTGGTCGCGTGGAAACCGGGCGGCGAGACACGTTTGCGGATGGTGAAGATAACCGATGCGATCCGTTTCTATTCCGAAGGCCCGGTCGAGATGACGCGCAGCGGCAACCTTAAGATCGGCCGGATCACGATGCAGCGAAAGGGCGGCGACGGCGGCCGTGAGACGGCGAAGATGCTGCAGTTCAAGTTCAATCCTTCGTCGGTCTTTGAGATGAAATGACGTTCTCGCGTAAACAGGTGCAAGGCTCGTTGGTCGTGCTCATTGCGATCCTGCTGGTCATTTTTCTCGGCGGCCGATGGTGAGATCTCCGCACATCTGATGTCCGAAACCCCTCAACAACCGATCGTCGCGATCTCGGGCCCAACGTGTTCGGGCAAGACCGCTTTGGCCGTAGGCGTTGCGAAGCGGCTCGGCGGCGAGGTCATAAATTTCGATTCTGTCCAGGTCTATAGCGGCATTAAGATCGCGACCGCAAAGCCGTCCGTGGAAGAGATGGACGGTGTTCCGCATCATCTGATCGGGTACGTCGATCCAAACGTAGATTTCACCGCGGCCGATTGGGCACGCGATGCCGGAGAGAAGATCCGCGAGATCGAAGCTCGCGGCAAGTTGGCGGTACTCGTCGGGGGAACCGGTTTCTACCTCCGGACGCTCAGGAAGCCGCTTTTTGAGAGCCCGAAGACCGACGAAGCTCTTCGCCTGCGGCTCAAGGACATCCACGCCCGCAGGGGAAATGATCACCTTTACCGGATGCTTCGGCGGGTCGATGCCGCGGCTGCCGAAAAGTTTGAAGCGAACGATTATGTCCGGGTGATGCGTGCGCTTGAGCATTTTTTCCAGACCGGCGAGAGGATCTCCGAGGTTCGGCACGAGCGGGCAGAGCCGCCAGAATTTGCATCGCGGATCCGCCTCTTTGTATTGGATCCTGATCGCGAAAGTCTCTACGAAAAGATAAACCTGAGAACCGAGGCTCATTTCCATGCTGGACTGATCGACGAGGTGAAACATCTGTTAGAGAGCGGCGTAAACCAATATGGCAACGCTCTTGGGGCACACGCGTATCGGCGGGTTTGCGAGTTTCTTCGGGGCGAGCGGACGCTTGAAAGTGCGATCGAAAAGTCGAAGCAGGACGTCCGAAACTATGCTAAGAGGCAATGGACTTGGTTTCGCAAGGAAGAGGACGCGATCTGGTTGCGCGGCTTTGGCAGCGACAAAAATGTACTTGATGAACTCCTGACCCGTTTGGACAGGCGGTCATAATTACCTTATATTCGGTATATTGCATTGAAATAGTGCGCATTTTGCAAGAAATCCTTGAGACTGGCTTGAAATCTGCTATACTCAGAAAATAGACCGCTAAATTAAGCAGATAAACGAGAAAAAGCTATGGAAAAACCGACCGCCCAAAATATTCAGGATGCATTTCTGAACTCGGCGCGACGCGAGAGAGCGACGGTAGTTATCCATTTACTAAGCGGTACCACCTTGACCGGCCGGATAAAGAGCTTTGACAAGTTCTCGGTACTGTTCGATTCGGGCGGGCAGGATTATTTAGTATTTAAACACGCCGTTTCGACCATTTCGCACGGGACGCGGGCCGAAGCTTAGTACATCTTTTTGCGCGGAAAATTCATTACGTTAGAAGGTATTGACGGAAGCGGGAAGTCAACGCAATTGCAGCGACTTGCCGCAGACTTGCGCTCTCGCGGGGTCGATATAATCACGACCCGCGAGCCCGGCGGCACACCGCTCGGGCGACGGCTTCGCGAGGCATTTCTCGAAACTGAAGAGACGGTCGCACCGCGTGCCGAGCTTCTGCTTTTCTCCGCCGACCGAGCCCAGCACGTTGAACTCCTGATCAAACCCGCACTCGAACAGGGCCGAATAGTTATCTCAGACCGCTACGCAGATGCGACCGCGGCATACCAGGGAGCGGGCCGCGGCTTTGATGAAACGACGGTCGCCTCGATACTGAAATTTGCGACCGGCGGGCTCACCCCCGACCTGACACTCTTTTTTGATATTTCGGTCGAGAAGGCGCTTGAGCGGCTTCGGAGCCGCGACTCCGAGGGCGGTTCGCGAAACCGGATGGACAGCGAGACGGCGGAGTTTTACTCGAACGTGCGGCTCGCTTATTTGAAGATCGCGGAACGCGAGCCGCAGCGGTTTCGGGTCATTGATGCAAACGGCTCGGTCGAAGCGATCCATAAAGAGGTCGCAGCGGTGGTTGCAGATGTTCTGGACTGATGTGTTCGTCCTGCATTTCGGCGACCGGCAGGCCGATGGGCTCTTCGCTCTCAAACTCATTTACGAAAAGCACGTGGTCGCGATCTTCGCCTGAAAAGGTGATACCGATCCAGCTCACAAAAACGCGAACTGTCTTGCCTTTCCCAATTTCCTTCTGAAACCGTTCGAGCATTTTTGCATCGATCAGCAGCCAGTATTTCTTGCCGTCCTCGGTGACGCCGATCTCCGTTGCATAGCCTGCGGCAGCCGCCTTGTCTCGGCCGAAGATCGTCAGCGAGTATTCGATGAGGTCTTTTCTCGCCTTTGGCAGCGGACGCGTCTCGCCGGTAAATCGAACAACGGCACGCGAGCGGTTCGGGTCCGCCGGGATCATAAGCACCGGCTTCTTCTCTCGGTCATAAAGAGCGTGCTTCGGTGAGCTTTCTGCCACAGGCCCGAGCTTTGCGGCAAAATCTGCTAGCTTCCGCGGGACATACGCTGCTTCATCAAACTCCTCTTCAGGCACGGGCCGACCGGCATCAAACTCCCAAAGCAGCCAGCGTCTGCCGTTCCACTTCAGAACGATCTCGCGGACCTTTTTGGTTTTTTTGAACTTGATGACGTGCATCGGGTCAGAGCCCAACCGGAGCCGCAGGTTTGCCTCATACTCATCTGCCTTGGCGGGATCGACCTTCGCGAGTTCCTTTGAAAGATCGCGGATGTTCGCAAAGATCTTGGAGGTATCGGACGCGACTTCGCTCCGCAGGCGACGGCTGAAAAAGCTCGCCTTGCCGTCAACGTAGAGTTCCATGTCCGGAGCGAGCAGTTCGGAAAGTTCTGCGTTCGTCCCTGAGTTCAGCGTCTTGACCAGATCCTTAAACTCGGGGATCGCCCTCGGGTCCGGGAGAGTTACGACGTCTTCGTCGTCCATTATCCGGACGCTCGAAAGGCGTTTTTCGGTATTTATCTCGACGGAGAAATTGGCCTTATCAAATTCCCAACGAGTGCCTCGCTCGCCGACGTCGATCTTTTTTATGGGCTGTCCGAGGGCCTTTATCACATCCTGTTCGCTTGAGCCGAAGCGGAGGCCGCGGAAGCCAAGATCGACACGCGGGTCGTCGCCGGTAATCTGGATGCTGAAAACTAGGCCGTCAAAGGGCAGCCGATATTGAAAGACGATATAAACGAATGGCTCTTCGCTCAGGTGGAAAGCCTCATAGGCCATGTTGTCGCCCATTGCGCCGTTCTGGGCGGGCTCGCCGAGCTCGTTGAAAACGGCCTCGCGGTATTGCCGAAGGCGAAAGCCATTGAGGTCGTAGATGTATTGCTGGGCGAGTGTCTCGGCAGTCCCGAGCATTAAAACAAGGACGAAGAATAATGAGAGCTTGTACACAAAAAACCTCCAAGCCGAGATGAAGTCTCGCTGCCGCCTAGTAACGCTTGATCAATAATACACCAACGAAGACGAGAACTACGCCGCAAATTCTCGCGAGGCTGACCTCACGAACCGGGACCCCGAGCAGGCCGAAGTGGTCCATGATGACGCTCATCAGCATTTGCCCGGCGATGATCAGGCTGACGGTCATCGCCACGCCGAGCTTCGGTAAAAGGATTATCGACGTCGCGACGAAGAACGCGCCGAGCAGGCCGCCTGTCCAGGCAATGGGTGATGCATTCTTCGCCCCGGCCGCATTCGCGAGCGGGACTCCGGTGATGATGATGTAGGTTAGAAGGGCGAGAGTGCCGACGGAGAACGAGAGCAGTGCGGAAATGAGCGGGCTCGCGACCGAATCGGCCAGCTTTGAATTAACGCCGACCTGCAGCGGAAGCACCGCGCCGACGAGGAGGGCAACTGCGATGAGGAGATATTGATTCGACACTTTCAGTACTCGACCTTATCGGGTTTGGCTATCCATTCATCAAAAACAGCGATGCCTGAGTCGCGGAGCCGTTGCTCGAGCGGGACGTTGCGTTTATCGGGCGGAGACGACAGTTCATCATAAATGTAAGCGTCATCGAATCCGGCTCGGGCGGCGTCGTGGCGGTCGGCGGCGATGTAGATCCGCTCGGCCCGCGACCAATATATGGCGGCGAGGCACATCGGACAGGGCTCGCATGAGGCGTAGATGATGCAGCCGCTGAGGTCGAAGGTCCCGAGATGCTTGCAGGCACGGCGGATGGCGACGACCTCGGCGTGGGCGGTCGGATCGTTGGTCGAGGTCACTTCGTTGTTGCCTTCGCCGATCATCTCGCCGTCGCGGACGACGACCGAGCCGAACGGCCCGCCATCGTTTGCCTCCATGCCGAGCCGGGCGAGTTCGATCGCCCGCAGCATAAATCTTTCCTCAAAACCGCTCATCTATTGTTTGGGTTTGACCTTGATCTCAAAAAGCTTTCGCCACTGTTTTCCGGTCACGAAGATGCGTTCGGTCGCCGGGTCGTAGGCGATGCCGTTGAGCGTGTTCTCTTTGTCGCGGCGTTCGTCGTCGGGCGAGATGCCGGAAAGGTCGATGTAGCCGAGGAGCTTTCCCGTCGCGGGGTCGATGCGGGCGATGTGATTCGGCCGCCCGAGGATCCGCGGTTCTTCACTGTGCCAGATGTTCGCCCAGATCTCGCCGTTGATGTACTCAAGCTCATTAAGATTGATGAGCGGGCGGCCGTCCTCGCGATTGACCACGATGGTGCGGATGGTCTTGAACGTTTCCGGTTCGACAAAGCGGATGACGTGCGTGCCGTCGCTGATGATCAGGTGCTGATCGTCGTGGGTCAGGCCCCAGCCCTCGCCCAGGTATCGCTTCTTACCGGCCGGCGTCATATCGGCGTTGTAAACAAATGCCGTACCTTCGCGCCAGGTGAGCTGATAGAACTTATCGCGGAAAAAAGTAAGCCCCTCGCCAAAGAAATCATCGCTGAGCTTTCGCTGCTCAACGACACGGCCGGTTTTCACATCGACCTTGCGGAAGGTCGATGCCTCATACTGCCCGGTGCTTTCATAAAGAAAACCGTTGTGAAAAAAAAGCCCTTGGGTAAACGCCCGCGAATCGTGCGGAAATGTATTTACAACCTCGTAAGTATAGGTCGGCACGGTGTTTACCGGAGTGGGTTTGGCGGCCGTGTTTGCCGCCGAGGCGTTGTTGCTACCGGCGGGCTCGGCACCGCAACCGAGAGTTGCGATGGCAAACATAATAACAAGCAAAGGTCTCATAAAACTCATTTCTTCAGTGCCCTTTCGATCGCGTCGCGGAAGGCCGGGGCCGACAGCCTATGGACCTTGACACCATTTACAAAAATGGTCGGCGTTCCACTGACGCCATAAGAACGCCCGTCGGCCTGGTCTTTTTTGATCTCAGCGGCCGCAGTCAGATCGGCGATGGCGGCTTCGAATTTCGCGAGGTCGAGCTTTAGTTCTTCGGCGTATTTCCGGAGGCTCGAACCATCGAGAGCTTCCTGATTACGATACAGTATTTCGATGTATTCGACGAACTTGCCCTGCCGGTGGGCGGCATTGGCGGCGAGGGCGGATTCGAAGGCATTCGGGTGCGCATTCTCGAGCGGAAAATCGCGGACGACGAAGCGGATCTTGTCCTTATATTCGGCGACGACGCGTTTGAGTTCCGGGTGAGTTCGGGCACACGCCGGGCACTGAAAATCGCTGAACATCACAATGGTCACCGGTGCCGCAGCGGGTCCGAAGGCCGGATCGTCGTCTGCTGAAACATTCAGCACGAGCGGTTCCGGCCGCTTGTAAACATAACGGACAGAATACTTTGCGATCAGTCGGCGGCGAAGAGTATCTTCAAGGTCGAGCCGCTCCTCGGGCTCGAAGGTCTTGAGCTTATTGGTGATCTCCTGGGCGATGATCGTGCTCGCGTCAGTGTTTCGCTCTTTGGCTTCGAGGGCGAGCAACGCGTAAAGAACGTCGTCCTCAAGCGCGATGTGGAGGTCGTCATAAACGTGCTCGGCGGCATCGGCGAGCCCGAGCTGATTCGCTTCAGTAAATTCGCGATATGTGACCTGCCTTTCGCCGATCTTTGCAATTGCGTCGGCCGGGCGGATGTCGGCGGCGTTGACGTTCTTTAAGAGCGTTAGCGAATACTTTTTCTGCAGCGAATCGATCTGCTCCTGCAATGCCGCTTGCTCGGGCTCGCGGCGGAGAAAATCAACGATCATCTCGCGGACCTCGGCGAGCGGTTTGTTGCCGAGAGCGGCACGGTTCGCGTCGTAAACTTGCTGGATGACCTCGGCAGTCGGGGCGGTGACCTTAGCAATCGCTTCGCGTTCGAGAGCCTCGACCGAAATGCCGCGGGCTTTCGCTTCGGTCTCAAGCAACTGCTCGGCGAGATAGCCCGAAAGTATCTGCGAACGCCCGGCCGCGATCGACGGAGCGACCGCGTCATAAACCGCCTTGGTTTTTGGCATAAGGTCGGCCGCGGTGATGCGAACGCCCTTGCCCGTCGCGAGCACCTCACCCGTTTGCCCCTGCGAAAGCGAGGTGACGGCAAAGACCGATATCAGAAGTAAAGAAAAGAAAGTGCGATGTCCCATAAAAAGCCGATCGGCAAGCCTAGTTCAGTTGTTGAGATGCGTCGGTGGCCGCATCAGCTTGCCGCATTGACGAAAAGCCTATCATAACCGACGTCGCGGACGTCGACTAAAAACCGCGGGGCATTTGTTAGAATTAGACCAGAGGTGACGGAAATGACTGATATCAGATTTACAGGTGCGGTCGATCATATCGCGGTTAAGAGCGAGGATCTTGCCGGGGACGTCGAAGGATACAAACAGCTTGGTTTCGAGGTGGAATCGCTGTTCGAGGACTGGGCAATGGTGCGCGATGCGAAGGGCTTTGGGATAGCTCTTCTGCCGCCGGGCTCAAAGCATCCGCCGCACATCGCGATGCGGGTCGAAACGATGGCGGAACTCGAAGCCGCCGCCGCAAAAGAAGGCCGGCCGATCAAGCCGCACCGCGACGGGACGTCGTCCTTTTACACAAAGGGCGTCGGCGGGCAGATCGTTGAATTGATCTACTTTCCTGCCGATTTTGGCAAAGCCAAAGCCGCCGAATAAACGACGGCTCCGGCTCGCTTTGATCTATGCCGCTGCTTTTGAGACCTGCTGGACGGTCTCGCCGGTTTGCTTTTCCGTTGCGTTTAGAGCGACGTCGGCCTGAGCGACAATGCCGCAGCATCCGCCGCTGCCATCGACGACGATCATTCGTCGGATCTGCTTTTCTTCCATGATCGAGCAGCATTCATTGACCGAAGTGTCCTCCGTTATCGTCACCGCCGAGTTCGTCATTGCATCAGAAACGGTCAGGTCAAGCGGATTCTTGCCATCCGCAACCGTTCGGCAGGTAATATCGCGGTCAGTGATGATACCGACCGGGATCTTGCTCTCCAGTTTATCGACGACCGGAACGGCCCCGAAGTCTTTGTCCCGCATCAGCTTGGCGGCTTCCTGCAGGCTTGCGTCGCGCGTTAGGCAGACCACGTCTGCTGTCATTATTTCTTTAACTTTCATATTCTTGCTTCCTCATCTATTGACCGATAGCGCATGGCCCAGTGTACGGAACCAATGCAAAACACAATCGTCTTCTATCGTTAACCTAGATATGACGCAACAATCATTCCGTTGTGCGGAAGTTGAACGGCATGGAATTCTATAAACCGGGAAAAGCTGATATCTTTCTACATATATGACAGAAGCAAAAGTTCAGAAAGTTAAGCCGGACATCAGGGCGATAACGCGCCTTGTGCCGCCGAGCGGGAACCTTGTTCAGGGGCAATCGGAGCTGCCGATCGACCCGCGGCTTGCGGCCGAGGCGGCAGCGGTGATCGCCGCAAGCGAGAACCATTACGGCGGAAGCGAAGGCGATGCGAATCTCCGCAAGGCGGTCGCCGCGAAGATCGCGAAGTACAACGGCATTGATATCGACACCGACGCGAGGCCGTTTGAGCTGATGATATCGAACGGCGGGACTGGTGCGTTGATCGGGATCGCGCAGTCGTATCTTCGCGGAAAGTCGGCGCTTGTTTTCGAGCCTTATTATCCTTATCACAAGCGGATCATCGATGAATTTGGCGGCCGCACTGAGCGGTTTGAACTGGATGAGAATCTCAAGTTCGAAAAGGACGCATTGCTTCGGCGGTGCAAAGAGCTTCGCGACCGGAGCGAGTTTCCGCTGCGGATGATCATCGTTTGCTCGCCGGCAAATCCGAGCGGCAAAGTGATGTCGCAAGTGGAGCTTGAGGCCGTTGCCGATGTGGCGAAGGAGCTTGATCTGCTGGTCGTTTCGGACGAGGTTTATGAGCACTATGTGCTCGGCGAGAACCCGCATACGCCGATCGCCTCGCTGCCCGAAATGCACGAGCGGACGATAACGGTAAATTCGTTTTCGAAGTCGTGGAACATCTCCGGCTGGCGGCTTGGTTATGCCTTTGGCAAGGGCGAACTGATCGCACCGATCAACAACGCGGCGAACGTAATTTACGTCTGTCCGGCAACGCCGCTACAGGCCGCTCTTTCCCGTGTGCTGATGGCAGATGATGACTATTACACGCGGCTTCGCGACAAGTTTGACGCAAAGCGGGTCAAGTTTTCTGCCGGCTTGAAGGACCTCGGTTTTAAGATCTACGAATCGGGCTCGGCCTTTTATATTTGGGCGCGGATCCCCGAGAAATTTGACGACGCGATCGCATTTAACGAGATGCTGATGCGCGATGCCGGAGTCGGTATGACGCCCGGTTCGGCCTTTGCCGACAGCGACACATGGGACGCCCACGTCCGCATCTGCATCGCCCGCGAGGACGCGATCCTGGAAGGCGCGATGGAAAAGCTCCGCTCGGTATTGAACGATTAGTCTGAGATGTATCGACGTTCTAAATTTCTTGAGATATTGATCGCCATTCGCGAGGAGATGGCTCGCGAGGCGGATTATGATACGGACCTCTTCGCTGAGACGGTCCGTTCGGGGCGTCGCGGCGAGGGAGGGAAACGCTATTCGCTGGCGGAGGCGGAGTCGCCCGCTGGTGGACGCGAGCGGGGCAAGTCCAAGAGCCGCGGTTGAGATCGCCGTAAGCTTGATAGTTACCTTCCAAAGAATCCGAGTATAATAGCCGGAGACGTTCGCTTTTACCCTTTAATTGATGTTCAGATACTTGCTCGCATGCCTGATGATCGCGGCCGTTATTTTGGCCGCCGGCGTCTATTTTTTTCGCGAGTATTGGGAGCATCGGTTCGATCCGCTGATCGAGCAGCAGGCCCGAATTTACCGCATCGATGAAAAGCTTGTCTGGAGCCTGATCTATGAGGAGACATATTTTCGCTCGGCTGCCAAGGGCGATGCGGGCGAGGTCGGGCTGATGCAGGTGACGCCGCTCGTTGCTCGCGAATGGGCGAAGGAAACGGGACTCACTGAGCTCCAACGGCAGGCGGCCGAGGACGTCGAGGGGCTGCTCAGCGACCCGAAGCGAAACCTTCAGGTTGGCTGCTGGTACTACGAAAAGCTCCGCGAGCGGTACCGCGGCCGGCCGGCCGAGACGGCGATGACACTCGCCGCCTACAACGCCGGGCCCAGCCGCGTCGAGGAATGGACGCGCGATGCTGACGCGGCGTCGATCACAGAAACGCAGTTCATCGAAAGGATCGGCATTGCATCGACCAGGGCATATGTCTCGTCGATCCTCGAACGCTACCGCGCAAGCACACCCAACCGTCCGAAATGAAGATCCTTACCGCAGATCACGTATTGCCGATAGCTGGCGAGCCGATCTCGAACGGTGCGGTCGCCATCGACGGCACGGACATCGTCGCGGTCGGGCCGGCGGTTGAAATTCGTGAGCGTTTTGCGAATGCCGAGGTCACCGAGTTCGGCAAGGCCGCGATCTTGCCCGGCTTCGTCAACTGCCATTCGCATCTTGAGATAACGGCGATGCGTGGAGCGCTCGACTCGGTCGAGCACGACTTTCGCTCGTGGCTGCTGAAACTCAACGACCTCCGGGCGGCGATGTCCGATGAGGAGATCGAGGCGGCGGCTTATCTCGGTGCCGTTGAAGGGCGAGAGGCGGGCGTGACGTGCTTTGGCGATATCGGACGGAGCGGCCACGCGGGCATGCGGGCAATGAAGAGGGCGGGGCTTCGCGGCATGTTGTTTCAGGAGACGGAGTTCTCGCCGGACAACCGAACGGCGGAAGATGACTTTAAGACCCTGATCGCGAAGTTCGAAAGCCTGCAGGGCGAGGCGACCGATCTGGTGACGGTCGGCCTTTCGCCTCACGCACCTTACACGGTCGGGTCGATGCTGTTTGAGATGATCGCTCAGTTCTCGATAATCAACCGCGTGCCGATCACGATCCACGCCGCCGAGTCGACAAATGAAACCGAGCTGATGACCCGCGGTACGGGCTTTTTCACCGAAGTTTATGAGCGGTTCGGCGTCGAATGGGCGAGCCCGCATTGCACGACGATCGAATATCTCGAGCGGCTCGGGGTTCTCTCGGCCAGGCCGCTGCTTGCTCACTGCGTTGCGGTGACGGAGAGTGACGTCGAACGCATCGCCGCGAATGGAGCACGCATCGCACATTGTCCGAAGTCGAATGCGAAGTTTGGCCACGGCTTTGCTCCACTTGAACAATTTCTAGATGCAGGAATAACGGTCGGGCTCGGGAGCGATTCGGTCGCGAGCAATAACGTTTGCGACCTGTTGGAAGAATCGAGATTTGCGACGTTAATTGCTAGAAACAGGCCCGAGAGCCAAAGGTTCATCGGGCCGCGTGAGATGCTTCGCGTCGCGACGCTTGGCGGTGCAGAGGCACTCGGGCTGGATGAAATTATCGGCAGCCTCGATGTGGGAAAAAGGGCGGATCTTGCCATCATCTCGCTAGAATCCGCCGCACAGAATCCGATCGGCGACGTCGAAGCCGCTCTTGTATTCTCAACCAACGGCCGCGATACACTCGCGACCTACGTCGGCGGCGAGCCTATTTATTCACGACGGCCGTGACCTCGCGGACAAGGTCGTCCGCCGACCAGCGATTGCTAGGCAGCATCTTTGCTACCTTTCCTTCGCGGTCGATGATGGCCGTCACCAGCGAGTGGTTAAACTGAGCTTTGTCCTGCTCGTCTATCTCGTATTTTAATCCAAAGAAATCAGCTACCTTGCGGACCTCGGCGTCGGGCCCGACCGCCAGTTGCCAGACGGTGAAGTCCGGCTTTTCAGGGTTGCCCATATATCCGATGCCGTAGTCGCGAAGCTTCGCCGGCGTGTCGCGTTCGGGGTCGAAAGATATGCTCAAGAGCCGGATCTTGTCCTTGTTTTCGGCGTCTTCGTTCAGCCTCAATGCCGCATCGCTAAAATTCCGCGACATCTTGATGCAAAACTCCGGCAGCGGGCACTCGCGGTAAATGAACGTTACGGCCAGGACCTTTCCCCGATAGTCGCGGAGGCTGAAGCGCTTACCGTCCTGATTTGTGAGCGAGGCGTTTGGCACCTCTTTGCCGATCTGTTCCGGCTCTTTCACCTCGGGCTGGGCAATGTCCGGATTCGGTGCCGCACTGATGCTGATCTTCTCAAGCCAGTAAGGCTCTTTTGCGGTGCTGTCAACGACTAGCTCGGCATAAACGATGGCGCCCGGGACGAGGTCTTCCCAGACCCAATCTTCCATTATCGGAAAATCCATCGTCATCTTTTCCATAAAACCGGGGATCTCTTCGTGTTCAATGCGGGCACGCTTGGCGGCCTTATCGACCGAGATCACCTTGCCGGTCATCGGGTAGCGTTTTGCTGTTTCAGAGGCCTTTTGCGGCTCTTCGGCCTGGCATCCGAACATTAAAAATGTTGCGAGGATAAGAAAAATTACCTTGTACATATATTGTGAATGACCAAACTCAATTCTCTGATTTAGACGCTGCGGAATCAAGCCCGCCGCGCTGCATCATTTGCCACGCGGGCGAAGCTGCTCGTCGTAGAGAAGTTGGTACATCCGATAGTTCGCCATCACCTTTTGGACATAGTCCTTTGTCTCGGCGAAGGCGATCTCAGAAACGTATCTATCGGGCGACTGGGCCTTTGAGCGGGTCAGCCACCGCTGCATGTTGTCCTCGCCGCCGTTGTAGCTGGCCGCGACGGCCTCGGGCTGGTTTGGGAACATCCGAAAAAGTCCGGATATGTACTGTGCCCCGAAGAGGATCGACGTATTCGCGTCAAAGAGATGTTCGTCGGAGAAATTTGGCAGGCTTAGTTCATTGGCGATCTGTCGCGACGTCGAGGGGATGAACTGCATGAGGCCGCGGGCCGCCGCTGAGGATTTTACGTCCGGACGGAAACGCGATTCTTGTCTCATTATCGAGAGCAGCAGCCGTGGGTCGATGCTGCGTTCGTCCGCCGCTTCGATGATCTCACGGCGAAAAGGAGCGGGATAAACGAATCGAGCCTCGCTTCCGGCAAGCAACTCCGGGAAGAAATCATCGGGCACCGACTTCCAAAGCGGCTCGGCCGCCCGAACGGCGATGTAAGCAGGATCGCCCTTGGCATAAAGCTCAACCGTTGAGGGTTTCTCTTCACTCGTGCCTGACTGATGCTCGGTCAGCAGAAATGCAGCTTCGTCGTAGATGCCGAACTCGAAAAGCCGCTTTGCCGCGGCGGGCAACCGTGAGTCCTCGCTGTCGGCGAAGGCACTGGCGGGATCGAACGGCTCTGGCGAAGGAAGCCGCGAATAGCCCGGCGTTTGTGCATATACCTCGCGAAGACGGGCGAGAAAGGTCCCGCGTTCCCCTTCGTTTCCGACGATCCGAAGTAGAGAATGAAGAGCCTTTCGCTGCCGCTCGCTGTCGCTGGCCGTTGCCTCACTGCGGAGCTGGGACGCCGCGACCGAGATCGCTTCAGCCGCAAGGGTCGATTCGCCCAACTCCCGAAGCCTTTCCGTCGCACGCCAGCCGTAGTAAGAATTGCGGCCCTCTGGAACGGCCAGAAAAGCATCGATCGCCTCCGGAAATCGGCCCATTTGCTCGAGCACGAAACCGCGAAGAAATTGCACTTCATCGCGTGTCGCTCCGCCGGGCACTCGCGAGCCGCCTAGGTCCTTGAGCGGGGAAAGGCGTTCGAGAGCATCAAGTGCTTTTGGCCAATCCGCAAGAGCTATGTGGATCCTTGCTTCGGCAAAGACCGCCTGAGCTTCTGCCGTCTTGCCGCGAAATTTTTCCGCGGCCGCAGCGGCCTTTCTGAGAGCTTCGACCTCGGTGCGGAGGTCGCGTGAGACGTCGATGGGATTCAAGTATGCCCGGTCGAGCCGATCATCGCCGGGATAAGAGTCCACATAGCGCGAGTAGCGGGCAGCGGATTCGCGTGCCTTCCCGACGCGAGCGTAGGCGGAGCCGAGCTGTAGCAACGCATCCTTTGCTATCGGCTCCGCCGAATATTGCTCGGCGACGAGCTCGAACCAAACTATCGCATCCGAAAAGTTTCGCTCCTGTGCGTATCCGCGGCCCATCAAGTACGCAGCTTCGGAGGCATTCTCAAATTCAGAATGGCCATTGATGATCGCGAGAAAATGCCCGCGAGCGGCGGTGAAGTCGCGGTTGAATTGATAAATGCGGCCGCGGGTGATGTGCTCTTCCGGCGTGAGCTTCGGAACGGCAGCGTCGCCACCGTCTTCCGTATCGGCCATGCGAACGGCCGCAAGTGAAACATCGTCCGGTGCCGATGAACTGCCCGAGCGGATCAGATCGTCGACGATCTGCCGCGAACGAACGCCCTCGCCAAGTCCCGCATATGCACGGGCGAGCATCAGCCCTTCGGCCCGCGAGGTGTCCATCTTTGCATCTGCCGTTGCCGGCCGAGGCGATTCGATCCGGCGGATGGCTGACCGAAAATCGCCGGACTCGAACAGATTCTCTGTGATCCTGCGGTTGGCGGCATCGTGGGCGAAGCTCTCGGGATAATAAAGAGCAAGCTCTTGAAGCAGCATCCGTTCTTGAAGCAGTCCGCCGGAGACGCGGGCGATACCGGCGAGATGAAAGAGCGAAAGCGGGGCGAGGACCGACGGGCGTGCGGTATTTTTCAGGAAATAACCAGCGGCCGTGGCTTCGCGACCGGATTCGAGGGCGAGCTTTGCCGCGAGGTAATCAAGATCTTGATCGGCGAAGGAATCGGAGTCGGAAGTTTCGGCGAGCCGCAGTTCGGCGAGCAACACGGGCTGATCATCGCGGAGAAAAGAGCCCGAAAAGGTATCCGCCACGGGAACCTGTTCGGCCGGAAATATTTGTGCCGCGAAGCTAAGAATGATGATGGCTGAGGCAAAGACACGCACATCGAAACCTTACCGTTTCGGCAAAAAAAAGAGAAGTTCCGAAGAACTTCTCCAAATTCGCAAATGCGACATTCGGGGGAAAATTCGGTCAAGGCACTGCGACAATACTCCGTCTTGCCTTATGACCGCTGGTGGGCAAATCGCCATCGCTTCCAAATTGAAGCGTAGAAAGCTCGCCGGTCGTGGACCGGAATATGTACCACATTCCGCGGTCAAAAACCGCGAGGTCGATCTCGCCGTCGCCATCGTAATCGGCCGGTGCCGGCGTTCCGGTCGCGGGGCCAAAAATGGTCGATTCAACGCTTCCGCTCGCGAGGTCAAGCGTGTGCCATTCGCCCTCGCGGAAGATCGCGATCTCGGCACGGCCATCGCCGCTGTAATCTGCCGGAACGAGCTGATCGTAGCCGGAGGTGCCAAAGGTCGCAATTTTCGCCTCGCCGGTTGAGCTCAACGAGATGAACCATTTATTTCCGAGCGGACGAAAGACCGCAAAGTCCGTCCGGCCATCGCCGTCGTAATCGGCTTCGACCGGCACGTCGCCAAACTGTCCCCACGGGAAGAAAACTGCTTTCCGGTGGTCGTAACCACTTGTGGAGGTGAGCACATACCAAATGCCTGTGTCCATGCGAAAGACCGCGATATCGGCACGGCCATCACCGTCAAAATCCGCAGGTGCCGGAACGTCTGCCAAGCCGCCGGTCGGGTGCTGGGTCGTCATACCCCATGTGAAATGATCCACATTTCCGTCCGTGCTTCGGAGGATGTACCAAACGCCGGTCGAGGGACGCCATACGGCCGTATCCTTTATGCCATCACCGTCAAAGTCGGCAGAGACAGGTACGTCGCCTTCCATTCCCCATTTGACGGCAGAAAATGAGCCGCTTTCGTCGGCACTCTGCTTGAACCAGGTCGAGCCCGAGGGGCGAAAAACGGCCGGATCTTCCGGGGAAAAGCCAAAAATGGCGGTCGAAAAAGCGAAGACGGCGAGAAGTATCGCTGCTGTTGTGGAAGTGGTTTTCTTTATTGCGATGTTCATTCGATCCCTTTTGGTGACCGACCGAAAAATGTCCCGTATAAAGGCTTTGACGTTGTTCGGCGGTGTTTTTGCGAAAAATTGACTAAACTTGCCGAAAAAAAAGACCCAATTCGCTGATATTCCTAAAAACCGCGACATTTTTCGCGAAGACGTGCGACCGAACCGAACTGACTTTCCACTACTAATGCGGTAGAATCCAGTGAATTTATGACAGTCAGACTGCTTAGCGGAAAGCCCATCGCCGATGAGATCAAAGCCGAAGTCTCGGCCGAGGTCGCAAAACTCGAATTTCGACCGGGGCTTGCGGTGGTCCGCGTCGGCGAAGACCCCGCGTCTTCGGTTTACGTTGGCAGCAAGGTTAAGACGACCGAGGAACTCGGGATGTACTCCGAGCATATCCATTTGCCGGCGGAGACGAGCGGCGAGGAGATACTCGCGGTCGTGAAACGTCTGAACGAAGCTGACGAGATCGACGGGATTCTCGTTCAACTGCCGCTGCCGGGGCATGTTAATGAGCGAGAGATATTAGAGGCGATCGATCCGGCGAAGGACGTTGATGGTTTTCATCCGATGAATGTCGGGCGGCTTTCGCAGGGGCAGGACGCGCTCGTGCCGTGTACACCGGCGGGTGTGATCGAGATATTGAAGCGTTCGGGAATTGAGATCGCCGGCAAGAATGCCGTCGTACTCGGACGGAGCAATATCGTCGGCAAACCAATGGCGATGCTCTTGCTGCAAGAGAACGCAACGGTGACGATCTGCCATTCGCGGACGCGAGACCTTGCGAGTGTGACATCGCAGGCTGAGATCCTTGTTGCCGCGATCGGGCGTGCGGGATTTGTCCGCGGCGAGCATATCGCCGAAGGTGCGACCGTCATCGACGTCGGCATCAACAATGTTTCGGATACTTCACAGGCCGCCGAGCTATTTTCTGAAGACGATATGCCGAAGCGTCTTGCGGCGATCGAAAAGCGTGGCTTTACACTGGTCGGCGACGTGAACCCAAAAGAGGCGATGGGGCGTGCAGGAGCCTTTACACCTGTTCCGGGCGGCGTTGGGCTCCTGACCGTTGCGATGTTGATGAAGAACACGCTTAAGGCAGCGAAGCTCAGACGCGGCATCTAAACTTAATTTATGACCTTTGAAGAATATCAATCGGCCGCCAGCAAAACGGCCCTCTACCCGCGGCGGCTCGAGAACCTTGAATACCCGACTCTTGGGCTTGCCGGAGAAGCGGGCGAGGTTGCTAACGTCGTCAAAAAGATCCAGCGCGACCACGGCGGCGTGCTTAACGACGAAACTCGGGCAAAGCTCAAGGACGAGCTCGGGGATGTGCTTTGGTACATCTCGGCTTGTGCCGATGAGCTCGGACTGACGCTGAGCGAGGTCGCCGCATATAACGTCGATAAACTCGCCAAACGGCACGGGAAGTGACCGATGCTCAAGGTTGGCCTAACAGGTTCGATCGCGGTCGGTAAGAGCTTTGTCCTCGACGTCTTTCGTGAGCTTGGTTGCCATGTGCTTGACGCAGACCTGACCGCCCGCGATGTCGTCGAACCGGGAACTGAGGGGCTTGCGCAGATCGTCGAGGCATTCGGCGAGGATGTTCTGCTTCCCGATGGCAGTCTTGACCGGAAGAAGCTCGGCTCGATAGTTTTTGCCGATGAGGCAAAGCGTGAGCTTCTGAATTCGATAGTTCACCCGCTGGTCTTTGCGGCTCAAGACAAATGGTTACGCGAGGCCGAAGCGACGGACCCGGACGCGATTGCGATCATTGATGCGGCATTGATGATAGAATCCGGGGGTTATAAGCGATTTGATAAGCTGATAGTCGTTTGGTGCGAGCCCGATGTTCAGCTTGAGCGCCTGATGAAACGCGATGGGCTCTTGAAAGAAGACGCCGAAGCGAGGATCAGGGCGCAGTTGCCGCAGGAAGAGAAAAAGCGGTTTGCCGATCATCTGATAGATACGTCCGCCGGATTTGATGCCACCCGAAAACAGGTCGAAAAAGTTTATGCCGAACTTAAGAGGGCTTAGCCTTCTAAGTGCGGTGTGCGCTCTCGCCTTGCTTGCCGGGTGTTCTGAACTCGGCACCGGAAACGCCAATTCATACTTTGCCGATACGCCTCCGCCGCCTGCGGGACATCTCCGCTGGAGCAACGGCCGTTCACCAAAGACGATCGACCCGGCTCGCGCTGCCGCCGCACCTGAGGCAGACATCGCAAGGGCCATCTTCGACGGCCTGACCGACATCGACCCGGCAACGCTTGAGGCTATTCCGGCCGCGGCTGAAAGTTGGGAAGCGAATGCGGATTCGACCGTTTGGACATTCCGGCTTCGCGAGGGGCTGAAATGGTCAAACGGCGCCGAGGTGACTGCCGACGACTTTGTCCGTTCGTGGAAGCGGGCAGCTGACCTCGTGCCGCGAGTGCCGCACCGGCCATTGCTCGAGACGATCGCGGGGGTTGAAAAAACTCGCGGCGTGGCCACCGTGCCGAGCCAATCGGTGAATGGCCCTGCCCGTGCGTTGAGTTCGCTTTCGCTGCGGCCGAGGCTGGCAGGAACGGCGCTCTCACAGACCCCAGAAACAACCGCTGAACCTTCAGCCGCAGATGCGAACGGCGCGACGGGTTTCGGCGCGGTGGCAGGTGATTCACGGACGCTGGTCGTTACATTGAACCGGCCGGACCCGGAATTTCCAAAGCTGGTCGCACATACGATCTTTCGGCCGGTCCCATCGGGCGGCGAAGGGCTTGCCCCGGATTCGATAACTGCCGCAACAATAACCAACGGGCCGTTTGTGATCAGCGAGGTCTCGCCGGCCGCCGTTCGGCTGGTTCGATCCGAGACCTATTGGCAGCGCGAACGCGTAGAGCTTGAACGGGTCGATCTAATTGCGGCCGAGTCGATCGAATCGGCGCTCGATTCATATAGGGCCGGGCGGATCGATGTGATCACGAACGCCGAATTCCCGCCTGTGCTTTTGAAGCTTCTTATTCCCTATGATGACCTTCGGCGGACGCAGTTTGCTGCCCTGAATTTTTACGAGGCCAATACGTCGCGATTACCGCTCAATGACCGCCGCGTTCGCGAGGCCCTTGCGATTGCTATCGAGCGGGAGCGGCTTGCAGAGGGCGAACTTGAGGGCACGACGACGCCTGCCTTTTCACTTTTCCCGTTTGGCTCTTCGGCGGCCTCGAACCTGCTGCAAGATAAGACCCGTGCCCGCGAGCGTCTCCGCGATGCCGGTTACGAGAACGGGCAAGGCTTTCCGCCAGTGCGGCTGGTTGTGAATCGAAACGACACGCAACAACGTATCGCCCGAAGCATCGCGGCGATGTGGAAAGAGAATCTCAATATTGAAACCGAAGTTGTCGTCATGGAAGCGGCCGAGGTCGAGCAGGCTCGGGCGGCCGGGAACTTTGACGTTGTCCGCCGGGGGCTTGTGCTCCAAACGCCAGATACGAACTATAACCTCGCAGCCATTTTCGGATCGCGTTTCCGATCGGCTCTTGAGGTTGAGCCCTCACCGACGCCGTCGAATGTGAATACGGCAGCGAATACCAATGCGCAGGCAACGCCAACACCATCGGCGGCCGTCATAGCCACCGAAGAGGATGCGCTTTACGAACTGACGGCGATACCGCTCTATTTTCCGACCTCGTATTCTCTTGTTCGGCCATACGTGAACGGTTTTGTACCGAACAGTTTTGACATCCAGTTGTTGCAGCGGGTTTCGATCGATGCTGATCATCCGGTGGGTCGAAACCGATAAAAACGAATTGCCCGTAAGTGTCCTGTCGTGATAACTTAAGGGCAGTTTTCTCGCTCTCCTCTGAATACAAGTTTCAAAGCCTTGATCTCGTGCAAGGCGACCTAAGCGGTGAATTGATATGTTTTTTATCCGATCAGGTAAGTTGCACTCGGCAATTGCGCTAGTTGTGTTGTCGTCGTTGCTTGCGGGCTGCGGCGGAGTTGCGTCCGAAGGATTCTACGGAAAGACGGCCGCACCGCCCGACAACGTTCTGAGATATATAACGGGTTCCGAGCCGGAATCGCTTGACCCCGCCGTCCCGACCGGCCAGCCGGAGGCTCGGCTTTTGATGTCTCTCTACGACGGCCTGATCGAGTATGATCCGCGGACGATGCAGCCGATACCGGGCATTGCCGAGAGCTGGCAGGTCGGGCAGGAGAATACCGAGTATGTGTTCAAGCTCCGTACGAATGCCAGATTTTCGAACGGCGATCCTATAACTGCCCATGACTTCGTCTATTCATTTCGCCGTTCGCTTGACCCCGAACTTGCCGCCAAAAATGCTTACCTTGCTCATTACATAAAATACGCCGAGGAATATAACTCGATGGCGGCGTTCGTTCGGGATGCCAACGGCCGGTTTTTGCTGAAATCGGACCTTGATGGAGAAAAACCGGCAGTGGTTGCGGACCAACCCGCCGCGGCGCAGCCTGCTTCGGATCAGCCCACCGCTGACGTTGAACTGAGCGAGTATCGACGGTTCATTGATGGCCCGATGCGGCTTACGGTTCCGAGCGACGAGAAAACCCGAACCGCGGCACTGGAAAAAAATCCAAAGCTCAAGGCACTCGTCGAAGGTGCTGAATTTGTACCGGTGAAGGCAGAGGACTTGGGTGTTGAGGCGATCGACGATCATACGTTCCGGATCAAACTCAAGCAGCCGGCACCGTTCCTTTTGGGGCTGTTGCCGCACCAGTTTTTCCGCGTTGTCCATCGCGGGACGATCGAGAAGCACGGCAAAAACTGGACGAAGGCAGAAAACATTGTCACAAGTGGCCCTTTCAAGCTGAAGCACCATTACCCGTATGACAAGGTCGTCGTCGAGAAGGACCCGATGTACTGGGATGCGGATATGGTTCGCATGAGCGGGATCGAGTTCTACCCGCTTGAAGAGCAGACGACGATGCTCAATCTTTATAAGACTGGCGAGGTCGATGCGATCTACAATCATACTATCCCGGCCGCTTGGGTCGATATGATAAAGCAGTACCAGGATGAATATATGAACCATCCTGAGGTCGCGATCGAGTATTACACCGTCAATGTTACGAAGCCGCCAATGAATGATGTTCGAGTCCGAAAGGCCTTTGCCCTGGCGGTCGATCGCGATGCAATGGCGGCGTTTCGAAAGACGACGCAGCCGCTGATCGACTTTACGCCGGAAGGGCTCTTCCCAGAATACGAGGCAATAAGAAGCGAGGTGTATGCCCGCGAGTTGAAAAAGATCGGAAGCAGCCTTGATGAATGGAAGGCACGCAAGTTCGACCCCGAAATGGCACGCAAACTTTTGGGTGAAGCCGGTTTCCCCGTCACGCAGGACGGCAGCGGATGGTCGTGTCCGAACTTCCCGGTCGATCAGGTCGAGATACTTTATAACACCAGCGATAACAATAAATCGATCGCCGAGTTTATCCAGGCACAGTTCAAGCAAAATCTCGGCGTCACGCTTCAGCTTAAAAATCAGGAATGGAAGACGTTTCTAAACACCCGCAAGGCGCTTGAATACAACGGGCTTGGACGTGCGGGCTGGATCGGCGACTATATGGACCCGATGTCGTTTCTTAAGCTCTTTTACGGGACGAACAATGACAGTTCAACCGGTTGGCACAAACCGGCCTTCGATAAGCTGATCGACGACGCCAACCGCGAACCGGATGAGAAGAAGCGGTTTGAGAAAATGGCAGAGGCTGAATTTATGGTGATGCAGGAGCAGCCCGTGCTGCCCTGGCAGACCCAGAAAACTAATTTTCTGCGTAAGCCCTACGTTAAAGGCCTTTATCCGAATCCGGGCACGCTTCACGCCTGGAAGTTCGTATATATCGAACAGGACCCGGCAAAATGGGACCGCGATGTCGACAAAATATTCGACGTCCAGGACGAGTGGGTTGCGGGACACATCAATCGTATAATCGCGACGCAGCCATCCTTGGTCGAGCGAGAGCAGGGCTACAAAACGGCTCGGAAATTTGGGTACTAAAATATGATCGGATTCATTCTCCGAAGGCTTCTAATCATCATCCCGATGGCGTTGCTTGTCGTCTCCTTGACGTGGGGACTGATACGGCTGGCACCGGGCAATTTCTACTCGGACGAGCGGTCACTTCCGCCGGCGATCGAGGAGAACATCAAGCGAAAATACGGCCTCGATAAGCCCGTTTACCAGCAGTATCTGATAATGCTGGGTAATGTCGTTCGCGGCGACTTTGGCGATTCTCTCAAGTATCAGGGGCAATCGGTCAACGAGATAATATTTCGCCATTTACCTTACTCGGCAACCGTCGGCGTGCTCGCTTATTTTCTCGCTCTTTTCTTCGGCCTTACGGCAGGAATAATCGCGGCCTTGAGGCAAAACTCGGCATTCGACTATGGCTCGATGGCGACGGCGATGCTTGGGCTCTCGGTGCCAAATTTCGTGCTTGGGCCGATCCTCGTCATCGTATTTTCGCTTTGGCTTTTCTGGCTACCGCCGGCGCGTTGGGGCGGCATCTCAAACATAATACTTCCGGTCCTCACACTTTCAGCCATCTATGCGGCTTACATCGCCCGGTTGACGCGTGCGGGCATGCTTGAGGTGATGCGGTCGGATTACATCCGGACGGCGAGGGCGAAGGGGCTTGATGAAAAGACGGTCCTGCTCAAGCACGGCCTTCGCGGCGGCATCGTTCCGGTGGTCTCATTCACCGGCCCGGCACTTGCCCATTTGCTTGCGGGAACGGTCGTGGTGGAAAAGGTCTTCGCGATTCCCGGACTCGGCAACATCTTCATTCAATCGGTCTTGAATCGCGACGAACCGCTGACGCTCGGCATCGTGGCTTTTCTTTCGATCTTGATAATGATCTTTAACCTGGCGGTCGATATCTCTTACGGATTTCTCGATCCGAGGATCAGGTACGAATAGGCTCTTCTATGATCAAGGAACTTAGCTGTCCAAAATGTTCGGCACCGCTCAGCGTCGGTACTACGTCGCAGCGGCTTATCGTTTGCTCGTTCTGCGGCGCGACGTCGCTGGTCGAAATTTCCGGCGGCGAGCCGACGCTTCGGCTTGACGAATCCGGTGTGCTCGAAAGCTCATCGGGCGAACTGGTCGCCGGTGCCTCGCTGTGGAAAGATGCGTGGAAGCGGCTTTTGAAAAACAAGCTCGCCGTATTTGGCATGATAGTCCTCGGGTTGATGGTGACGGCCGTTGTCATCGGCCCGCCGATCATCCAGCTGACGACAGGCTTTACGCCCGATTACATCCCTTCGGACATCGATGGCGGTGCAAGGGTCCAGAGCTTTCCGCCCTCGATGCAGCATCCGATGGGCACCGACGATAAGGGCCGTGACCTGCTCGCCCGCGTGCTGCAGGGCGGCCGGATCTCGCTGATGGTCGGTATTATTTCGACCATCGTCTCGCTTCTCGTCGGCGTTTCGTGGGGAGCGGTCGCGGGCTACGTCGGCGGCCGGGTTGATAACCTGATGATGCGGATCGTCGATATCATCTACGCGATCCCGTATATCCTGATCGTCATCGTTCTTCTTTCGGTCTTTGGCGGGCCGAACACGCCGGATTTCATTGATGCGATGTCATCGTTTTTTGGCGGCGCCGGAAATCAAGGCCTAAGCCAGATCTTCCTGCTATTTCTCGCCCTAGGGCTAGTTTCGTGGCTAACAATGGCGCGGGTCGTCCGCGGGCAGATACTCTCGCTTAAGAATCAGGAATTCGTGCTTGCGGCAAAGGCGACAGGCGTTTCGACACCAGCGATCATATTCCGCCACTTGGTGCCGAATGCACTCGGGCCGGTGATCGTCTATGCGACGCTAACGGTTCCGAGCGTGATGCTGACCGAGGCGTTCCTTTCATTCCTCGGGCTCGGCGTCCAGGCCCCATACGCGAGTTGGGGAAGCCTTGCGGCCGATGGCATCAAGAACATCCAGATATTCCCGTGGCAGATGATCTTCCCGGGCGTGACAATGGCGCTGACGCTTTTTTCGCTCAACTTTTTAGGCGACGGACTCCGAGATGCACTCGACCCGCAGACGCGGAAGTTTTAGGGTTTTTCGCCACAGAGGACAGAGAGAAAGAAAGGTCGAAATCTCATAAACCTCGGTGTACTCGGTGGCAAATCAATTTAATGACGAACAACGGTACAATTCTCTCCGTCAATGACCTTCGCACTTATTTTCAGACTGAAGATGGTGTGGTGAAGGCGGTTGACGGCATTACATTTGAGCTCAAGAAGGGCGAGACGCTTGGGATAGTCGGCGAATCGGGCTCGGGCAAATCCGTGACGAACCTTTCGGTGATGCGGCTGATCCCGGAACCGCCCGGAAAGATCGTCGGCGGCGACATAATCTTTGACGGCATCGACGTCCGCTCGCTCTCGATAGATGAGGTTCGCAAGATCCGCGGCAAGCGGATGGCGATGATCTTTCAGGACCCGATGACGTCGCTCAACCCGTTCCTTAAGGTCTCGACGCAGTTGACCGAGGTGACGCGGCTGCACCTCGGGCATACAAAAGAGCAGGCCTACGAACACGGCGTAAAGATGATGGAGATGGTCGGGATTCCCGACCCGCGTTCACGGATGGACGGCTACCCGCATGAACTTTCGGGCGGCATGCGGCAGCGGGTGATGATCGCGATGGCACTCGCTTGCGACCCCGAATTGCTTATCGCCGATGAGCCGACGACGGCTCTCGACGTAACCATTCAGGCGCAGATACTTGAGCTGATCAAGGACCTCAAGGCGCGGATGGGTACGAGCGTAATTTTGATCACGCACGACCTCGGCGTCGTCGCCGGGATGACGGACAAGATCATCGTGATGTATGCCGGCAAGGTGTTTGAACAGGCACCGACCCGCGAGCTTTTTGCAACACCCGCGAATCCGTATACGAAAGGCCTGCTCCGGAGCGTGCCCGACCCTGCCCATGAGCAGGGCAAAGAGCTTTACCAGATACCGGGCTTGCCGCCGGACGTCGCTCACTTGCCGCCGGGATGTCCTTTTGCCGAGCGGTGCGACCGTGCGGCCGATATTTGCCGCCGCGAGTTTCCGCCCTTTGTAAAGATCAATGAGGAGCATCACTCGCTCTGCCATTTTGCCGACCAGGTTTATGCGGAATCGCAGGCGGAACGCGAACTAGCAGTTTGATTAAGCCGGGCAACCGGGTTCGCGCCCGATCGACCTTGACGAAAGATATGTACGTATCCTTAAAATGTCCCGAATGTGCCGCCGCCTTAGATGTCGCGGAAGAACGGGAATTCGCCACCTGCACTTACTGCCGGGCACGTCTTCGACGCGTCGGGGAGGACAGGCATCTTGAAACGGTCGAAGCGACCCCGGGCAAACCCGCGGAGCCGATCGTCGCCTCGGAAAATTCGCTTATCTTTCTTGATGACCTCAGGGTCCACTTTAAGCTCGGCGGCGGGCTTTTCAGCGAGCCAAAGGTCGTAAAGGCGGTCGATGGTGTCACGCTCGATATCGAAAAGGGCGAGACGCTCGGGCTGGTCGGCGAATCGGGCTGCGGCAAATCGACTCTCGGAAAGGCGATCCTCCGCTTAACGGAGCCGACAAGCGGAAAGGTCTTCTATAACGGCAAGGACCTCGCCCACCTTCCGGCGGGTGAGATGAGGGAGCAGCGAAAGCATCTTCAGATGATCTTTCAGGACCCCTACGCCTCGCTCAATCCGCGGATGAACGTCGGGCAGATCATCGGCGAACCGATAAAAACCTTTGGGCTCGCGGATGGAGCGAAGGTGGACACTCTGGTCGGCGACCTGATGGAAACGGTGGGTCTAAGCCGGCGTTTTATCAAGCGATATCCGCATGAGTTTTCCGGCGGTCAGCGGCAGCGGATCGGCATCGCCCGAGCACTTGCCGTGGCGCCGGAGTTCATTGTCGCCGATGAACCGATCTCTGCTCTCGATGTTTCGATCCAGGCTCAGATAATGAATCTGATGGAGAAGCTCCAGGCGGACAAGGGGCTAACCTATCTTTTCATCTCACACGACCTCAGGGCCGTGCGGCATCTTTCGGATCGCGTTGCCGTTATGTATCTCGGTAAGATCGTCGAGCTGGCTCCGGGCAAAGACATTTATTCCAGCCCGCTGATGCCCTATACGCAAGCGCTGATCTCGGCCGTGCCCGTCCCCGACCCGGAGGTCGAGGCGAAACGGGAACGAATAATTCTGCAGGGCGACGTGCCCTCGCCGATAAACCCGCCCTCGGGCTGCCATTTTCACACCCGCTGCCCGTATGCCATCGCCGAGTGTAAACAGGTCGTACCGCAGCTCGTCGAGATCAAGCCCGCTCACCGTGCGGCATGTATCCGCATCAACAACGAGCATCCTGACATCAAGGCAAACGCCGAGGCCGGACTCGGCGCGATCGGCGTTTAGAAGCAAGCGAAAGTTTCGAAGTTTCAAATGAAAAGGCCGGCCGGAAGGTGATTCCGGCCGGCCTTTTTGTTTCTATTGCTGCTCCGCCTTTACGGGTCGGGGAGTTTTAGGTTGTGGCACTCTTGGCGTTCGCTACGTCGCGAAGTGCTTTGACGCGGTCGTGTGCGGCCTGAACCTTTGTGTGCTGGTTCTGGACCGTCTGGCGGATCGTTTCAGGAAGTGGCTGCTCGAGAGCCGAGCGATATTGTCCAAGAGCGACATCCTCGCCGCGTTCGGCCTCGTTTAGGATCGCTGCCTCGTCCTTGCCGGTCACGGCGGCTTTGATGTTGATCCAGCCGCGGTGCATTGCTCCGGTCAAAGAGCCTGTATTCTCCGGGTCTCCGCCGAGACCTCGGACGACTTCCTGAAGTTCGCCGACGAAGCTCGCACGCTCCTGTGAAAATTCATAGAAAAGCTTCTTGAGGTCATCGCGGTCAACGCCTTCGGCGGCCTGCTTGAATCCCTCCTGCCCGTCTCTACATGTTTCGATAAGGCCATTGAGATGCGAGATCACATCGTCATTGCTAATGGCCCGTGGTTGACCAGCGTCCGTCATCGGTTGTGCCGCAGTGTTGTTTCCAAAATTATTCATCATGATTACTTATTCCCTCCATGGGTAGTTAAACGTCATTAAATATCGAATGACCATTTGTTGCTGTCGCATATAGTAGTTACAACCGGCGTGCCAGAGCCGATTTCCAATAAAAACGCGGTTTTGTTCGCCAAATAACAGTAGAAAGTGACTCGATAGGGGACGCTAGTGTATGGATGCTATGCACGACTGCGCCGCATCTCAGGCCGACCGAACTCTCGTTTCCGCGAAAAACTTCATCTGTGCGATAATTGGGGTTTCGTCCGGGGGCGGTAAAGAAATTTAGTGAAACTCGATGCCGATTGAGACTATCTTGCATCGAACCTAGTGCCCATAAACCGTGCCCGGACAATGGTTTTCGGGCAAATTGACCGAAATTGCGGCCGAAATTGGCTGAATGAGCGATAAGCGACCCCCAAAGTTTAAGTTCCTAGAGCGCCTTGCCGGTGAAAACGGCGTGGCTATTGCCGTTTTGAATAAAACCGGCGAGGTCACGGCCGCTTCAAACAATAATTCGATCTGCCAAACACTATACGGCTCGGCCGCTTTTGGCCACCGTTGTGCAGCCGACTGCGGAACGGCTTATGCGCGAGCTGAGGCGGCCGGCGAGCCGATAGATTATACCTGCCACGCCGGGCTTCGGTGCCGGGCGATGCGGGTCGATGACCGCGGGCGGCCTTTTGTCGCGATAGTGGGAAGGACGTTCACGTCGGTCGGAAAATATCGCGAGGGGACCGAGCGGGCACTCGGCGGCGATTGGCGAACGCTGCCACCGGCGGATCTCTTCGCAAATGTGCTTATCAGCGGCTCTGATGAGCCGATCGAAAAGGCATCGGCCGAACTCAAGCGCTTTGTCCCGAAGGTTGAAGCGCCGGTGCTCGAGCTTGAACCAGTTGCTACCGCCATTGAAGCTCGTCCGGTTGCAATTCCTGAGACTCACGCACCTGCTGAAGCGGTTGAACCGCCGGACGCAAATTCAATTACAAAACTCATCGAGGAATTCAATCGACGAACGCTCGACACCTCGGAGGTGATGCCGCCTGAGCGAAGGGGTTCGATAACGGCGGAGGCTGCGGCTGTATCTGAGTTCCGTTCGCTGCTCGGGCGGATGATGGAACTCCGCTACAGGGAGGCGGCGATCTCGGTGGTCGAGTTTGTCGGTTCGCGATTTGGCCTGAGTTCGCTCGTTTGGCTTGAGCGAAATGGCGATGGCTATAAAGGCGTCGCCGCGACCGGCGAATTCAAGGGCAAGACGATACGCGTCCGGCTCGATCTTCCGCAAGATCAACTTGCCGAGCGAGCTCTTGCCGGAGAAGCGATCGACCTAAAAGAAAAGCGGGCCGAGGCGGGCGAACGCGGCTTGCGTGTTTTTCCAGTGTTGGTCGGCAGCGATGTTCGTGCCGCACTCGGCATTCGCATCGCGAGCGGCAAAGTAATGACCGACAAGCTGCCAGCGATCATCGCGCGGCTGGCTCGCGCCGCGGCGCCGCAGATGGAGATCCTCCGGCTTCGGGATGAGGTGATGCGAAGCGAAGCGGTCGCGGCAGGCCTTCGCCGATTCAACGAGGGCCTGAGGCACGCGGATTCGAACGATTTCTGGCAGTCGGTGGCCGAAAGTGCCGCCGAGGTGCTCGGAGCCGAGCGTGTCTCGATACTGACCCCTACCAATTTGAGCGGCGAGCTCCGGGCCCGTTCGATGATCGGCACGAGTGTCGATCTTTCCGCTGAACGAAACGTCGGTGGCCGTATCTCGCGGACGGCGCTTGAATCGGGAAAGCCGATCGTTGCGGGCGATCTCGCCGATCTTGGCATCGCAAGCTCACCTGATTCGTGGAATTACCGCACGGACTCTTTCATCTCGTTTCCGATCGCAATGGGCGAAAAGCAGCTTGCCGTGCTTAACGTCGCCGATCGGGCGGATGGCGGAGCATTTACGGCCGATGATCTTGAGATCTTGCAGGCCCTTGCACCGCAGTTGGCAGTTGCCATCGACCGGCGGCAGCTCGAGGCACGGACGGTCGAGCTTGAGAAGCGGTCGATCACCGATTCGCTGACGGGATTGATGAACCGCGGCTATATCGAAGAAAGGCTGATAGAGGAAATGAGCCGGGCGAACCGCTACCGGACGCAGATGAGCCTTTTGATGATCGATGTCGATAATTTCAAGTCGTACAACGACACCTTTGGCCATCCGGCGGGCGATGTGGCCCTTGTGCTGGTCTCAAAAGCAATGAAGGACACTCTGCGTGCGGCGGACGTTGCGGCACGCTACGGCGGCGAGGAATTCGCCATCCTGCTTCCGCAAACGGATGCCGCTGAGGCAGCCTCGATAGCTGAGCGGCTTCGGCAGCGGGTAGAGAGAACCGAGTTCCCACGGCGGCAGGTAACCATCAGCGTTGGATTTGCAGAATTCACTCCCGAATTTACCGAGCCGCGTGACTGGATCACGGCCGCCGACATGGCCCTTTACGATGCGAAAGAGCTCGGGAAGAATCGTGTCAGAAACTACGCGGATCTGGGCCGAACGTTCAGAGAGAATGTTCATTAGATGACCGAACACCAAAAGAGCAGAATACTTGCGAGTAGGCGGCCGGCGAGTTTCGTTGGCCGCGAAGCTGCGCTTGCTGGCCTTGCGGAGAAGGCTCGGGATGAGCGGTATCGCGGATCGATCGTGCTGCACAAGCCGCGATCGGGAGCGACGGAACTGCTCCAGCAATTTTTCGACGGACAGTTTTACTTCGCCCAAGGCCCGGCTCCGGTCTATTTTTCGTTTCCTCGCGATGGTCAACAGATCGATATTGCTCGAAGCTTTTTGAGTGAATTTTTGGTGCAGGTCCTCGCCTTCAGACGGCAGGACGCGGGGCTTGTCAGCCTTCCGCCGATGGCAGGCGAGATCAGCGCGATCGCGAATGCTGGTGATGCCTCGTTTTTTGCAGCCTCGGTGCGGCTGTTGTCCGCTGAGCCTTTAGGACACGAGAAAGAGACGTTCATCCGCCGCTGTTTCAGCATACCGCTTGCGGCGGCCGTGGCGGGGATCGCATCATTCGTGATGATCGACAACGCGGACGCCCTCGAGCGCGAAGGGCGACATGCGAGCATCGCGAGAGCGTTCGAAGTGCTCGCCCGAGCCGAGAAGTTCCCGTTTCTGTTTGCCGCACGGCGAAGGAGCGGCTTTGCGATCCCCGATGTGGCTCGCGAGGTCTTGCCGGAGATCACGGATGAAAATTTGAGGATGCTGATCGCGAACGCCGCGGCTGAGCGTGGCGTCGCAATCGGCGAGGCTTCGGCAGATCTCTTGGCTGTGCACACGAGCGGCGACCTTTCGGCGGTCCACGGGATCCTCGATTCGTCGCGACGCGATGGCGTCTCGCTTGAAGATTTTAGCGGCGTCGGGTCGGCATACGTCGATTCGGTTTTTGGCGGTGCGGTTCGCGGAATCTTTTCCGAGGTGCTGGAGCGGATTTTTCCGGATACTGGCGTGGAAAGGGAAGCGATCCGTTTGCTTCACGAAGCGGCTCGCGAGAATACATCAGTGCCGCTCGACGTCTTCCGCTCGCGGCTCGGCATGAGTGACGAAGCGGCTGTAACCGCCGCAGAGACCCTCAACACCGAGGAAATTATCCGCTTCACTGCGGGCCGGGTCGAAGTCGCCGCGGACAATAAGACGCTTCGCGATTTCCTCACAACGAGTTATCGGCTTGAAGTGCGGAATGAGACCCGAGCGCTCGTCTATGCCGAGACGCTCGCCGAGTTTCTGACAAATGCACCGGCCGAAATGGCAAGCGTTTATCGGCGGTCGGCGGCGGTTGGCGTCCGCGGGCTGATGGCCGAGTTTGGCGGGAGTGAGGTGCCGGCGGCGCTGTTCGACTACGGACGGTTCAAGCAGAATTACAAGGGCATTCCGCGTGACGAATTGCTTGGCCTGCTTCGTGATGATGAAAAGCTCATCTCGCTCCCGAAGATCGTTTTTTCAGCACAGGCCGAGGCGTTTTATAAGGCCATTGGTACCATCTCAGAATCCGAGCGGGCAGCGGTCGCGGTCGGCTTTCAGGCAGGCGAGGGCGGCACCGAACCGATCGCCTGGATAGCGGCGGAGATCGATTCGAAGCTCGAGGCTGAGCGAAGCAAGGCCGAATTTTGGTGCGACCGGCTCGAAGCCGCCGCGATCAACTGCGGATTTGAGCGGTATCGACTTTGGCTGATCGCTCCCGAAGGATTTAATGACGATGCCCTGGCGGTCTTGAACGAGCGAGGCTGTTATGCCTCGTGCCGAATGCAGGCGGATCTGCTTCGCATTGTGCTTGAGGGAGGCGAAGGAGAAGCCGACACGCCAGCGACGGATAGCTACGAGATCGTCATCCCGATCGATGAGGATTCGGAGATCGTCGCCGCACATACTCTTGAAGACATCGCTCGTCGACACGACATCCCGGCGGCCCTCATCAACCAGATAAAGACCGCGTTGATCGAGGCTTGCATCAATGCCGCCGAGCATAGCCTGAGCCCGGACCGGCGGATACATCAGAAGTTTGTCGTAGCTCCCGACCGCATTACCATAACCGTCTCAAACCGCGGGCTGCGTATTGCCGACCGGGCAGTGCCCGCGGCCGAACCCGCCAACGGACGACGCGGTTGGGGGCTAAAGCTGATCCGCGTTTTGATGGATGAGGTCAGGCTTGAGGACGTTGACGACGGCACCCGCCTGACGATGACGAAATATTTCGACCGGCCCGAGGTTACGGCAGCGGCTGCCTAATTACTGCATTTCGTATTTCCCGCGTTCGACAACTTCCCGCTGAATATAGAAAATAACGGTTACTTTGTCCTCACGAACCGATATGAAACTGCGCTGGCGCTTTGGCATCGTTGCCGCTATCTTCCTGGCCCTTTTTTGCCTGTATCCGCAGGCGAAGATGTGGTACGAGCGTGGGGCCGATTGGAACGGCCACTATGCATATAACGACATCGATGAGGTCGCATATGCGGCTTACGTAAGGGCATTGATCGACGGGCGGCCGCGGAAGAACGATCCCTATACGGGCCGCGACCACAGCTCCGAAACACCGCAGCCCGAATCGCTTTTTTCTATACAGTTTGCCGCGCCCTACACGCTTGCAATACCGGCACGCATCTTCGGTTTTGGTGCGCCGTGGGCGATGATACTTTCCGGAGCTTTGGCAGGCTTTCTTTCCGCTTTAGCTGTGTTTTGGCTATTGGGACGAATGACGGGAAGCACTTGGTTTGCGATGGCCGGGGCACTTGCGACCTTTTGTTTCGGGTCGCTTGCGGCGGGCGAGGGGGCAATTCTCGAGGTGCTTTTCGACGGCTTTTCTTATCCATATTTCCCGGGCTTTCGGCGATACATTCCGGCGATGGCTTTTCCGGCGTTCTTTGCGATGCTCGCGTTGCTTTGGAAAGTATTCGTCGAGGGAGCTGAAAGCGACGAACGCGAGAGCTCAAGATTGGGCAAGCATCGGGGCATGATCCTGACCGGGCTTGCAGTGCTGGCGTTCGGGTACACCGTCTTTAGTTATTTCTACGTCTGGACGACTGCCGCCGCATTTCTTGCGGCGATGGCTGGGGCGTGGTTGATGGAACGGCCCGAGGGTTGGCGGTCGCAGGTTCGGTATGCTCTTGTGCTTGCGGGCGGCTGTGCGGCGGTGCTTGTGCCATATGCCTATCTGCTTTCGCAGCGAACGGAGACGATGGACCACGTCCAGTTGCTTGTTTATACGCGGCTTCCTGATCTCTTCCGCTTTCCGGAATACATCGCTTTTGGCGTCTTGCTGATATTGATCGCCGGAATGGCGTTCGGCCGTTTTCGGTTGGGTGACCGGGATGTGCTTTTCGTTTTTGCACTAGCTCTTGTCCCGTTCATCGTTTTCAATCAGCAGATGGTCACCGGCAGGGCCCTGCAGCCGATCCATTATCAGGTTTTCATCGGCAACTATGTCGCAGTTCTGGCATTGCTAGCGGCGATCGGCCTCTTTATCCGGCGTTCCGAGAGTAGCGAATCCGTGCGGATGAAGGCCCTTTGGGCGGGTGTTGCGGTCGCGGCGATAGCCTGGGGGTTCGTCGAGTGCCATTACACCGTCCGTGTGCTTGATTGGGCAAATGAGCATCGCGACAGAGGCCTCGCGGTTGCGCAGAAACTCGAGGAGTTTTCGCAAGCGTCACCCGACAAACACCGCGAAACGGTCCTCGCCTTTGACGGCATTCTGGCGGACGACCTGCCGACCGTCGCTCCGCAGAATGTCCTATGGGCACGCCACCAGCACGTTTTCGCCGGACTCTCGTGGCAGGAAAGCAAGGAGCGGTATTACCAGTATTTGCATTACAGCAACGTCGATGCGGATGGGCTCGACGACCTGCTTCGACGCGATTTTGTCTCGATAATCGCCTTCTTCGGATGGGGCCGGCACACCGACCGGCTCAACTCGGAATATAAGCCGATCACCGAGGGCGAGATTGCCGAAGAGGTCAGGCTTTATCGTGAATATATCGAGCAATTCGATGCCGTTCGGGCAGCGGAGCCGAAACTCTCGTTCGTTGTGATCGCCGATGACGATGGCAACGATCTTGCCAATGTGGCCCGATGGTACGACCTCACGGAACTCGAACGCGTTTCCGGATACACCATATACAAGGCTGAACTACGGGTTCCGAAATAAAAAAAGCCGCCCAAAAACTGGGCGGCCAAAATATGTATTGCTATCCTAGTACTACTTAAATAAAACTATGCTGCAAGAAGGTCATTCGACGTTTCCGCAAAGACGCGTCGGCCATTGAGGGCGTCGTCAATTATTTCTCGAACTGCCGATGCGTCCGGATTCACATCCATTTTTGCACATGCCCGAAGGTGCCTTATGATACCTTCTGAGGCGATATCGACCGTTTCACCTTGCAATTTAGCGAAACGGCGAGCCTGTATATGATCGATCTGCAAGATCCTCTCTTGCAGAGTCATGGGTTTAGCTGCTGCCACTTCTAATTCTCCTTTCCTTTGAAATTTTAGAACTCTCATTTCTAGAACGAGCCGTGAGGCAAAAACAAAACGCCCGAGGGAAAACTAGAAATCCCTTTAAGGCGACGGGTTCATTACAACCAAGAACACAAGTTGAACGGGAAAGGAACCCTGTTTTTCTCACCACTGTGTTAGAAGCTTAACAGAAAGTTAACGAGATGTCACTACTTTTTTTTCGTTCCAAGGTGACTTTTTTTCATAGAAAAAGCCGCCGAAGCGATCCGGCGGCTTTTGATCTAACTTAAGCAAATGCTTAGCTTACGGCATCCTTCATCGCTTTGCCGAGACGGAACTTGACGGTGGTCTTCGCCGGGATCTTAATGGTTTCGCCGGTCGCGGGGTTGCGGCCTTCGCGAGCCTTGCGGGTCGCCTTGACGAGTTTGCCAAATCCAGGAACGGTAAATTCGCCGTTCGTCTTGACCTCCGAAGCAGCAAGAGCTGCAAGAGTATCGAAAAAGCCCTTCACGTCAGTCTTTTTGAGGCCTGACGATTCCGCCAAGTTGTTGATGATCTCCGTCTGTGTCATTCGAGCCATAGTTTTTACGTAACCTCCAAGGTGTCAATATTAGAAATTCAGATCTTTTCTGCAAATTCACGTTGCCAGCGGTCGAACTTCTGATGGCGGGCAAGTACTCAAAAGCCGAGCAACGTAGTGGTCGGGGCGGCAAGATTCGAACTTGCGGCCTCACGGTCCCAAACCGTGCGCACTACCAGGCTGTGCTACGCCCCGTCTGATCCGCCGCAAAGCGAGTTCAAGTAGCGGATTTTACAGGCGGAATATGGTGCGGTCAAGTCAAAGCCCGATAAAATCGGGGAAAAATCGCATAAATGCCTCGGTTGCCTTCGCTCGATGGCTGATAGCTGACTTAAATTCATCATCGAGTTCGCCGAAAGTTTGGCTAAAACCGAAGGGCATAAAGATGGGATCGTAGCCGAAACCATTCGCACCGCGGGGCGACGGTGCTAGTTCGCCGTCGCAAACACCTTCAGCGCTCCAGACGATATTTCCCGACGGATCCGCGAAGGCCATCGCACAGACAAAGCGTGCCGAGCGGTCCGGAGCGGCCGCGTCCTCGACCTCGCGAAGCAGCGTTTGGATCTTGGTTTCGTAGCTCGCATATTCGCCCGCGTATCTGGCAGAAAAAACTCCCGGCCGCCCGTCAAGAGCTGCCACCTCAAGGCCCGAATCATCGGCGAGAGCATGGCAGCCCGCGGCGGCAGAATAGGCGGCGGCCTTAATTACCGCATTCTCGAGGAACGTCTGTCCGGTCTCCTCTACGTCCGGAAGCGATGGAAAATCTGCGAGAGTTGTCGCAGTAATTCCATTCCGCGCAAGCATCGCGGCGATCTCGCGGACCTTTCCGGGGTTGCGGGTTGCGATCAATAACTGGTCGATTTGGGGCATAGAAAGTCCGGTCGCAAACGCCGCCGAAGCATCGCAATCTAACGATTTTCGTTGCAAGCGTACCCTAAGACGATGTATAAAAGAAAAGGGCGAACCTTCCTTCCTGATTTATCCCGCTCCCAAGCCTTAGGAGATTCTATTGCAGACGACCAAAGAGGAACCGACAACTCCTTTTGCCGAGACCGTTTATACGGGCGACGCACTTGTTTCCGCTTACCTGCCCGAACCGCGGCCGGTTGAGGATGCCGTTGTCGAGCTTTGGATATGGGTCCAAGGGCTTTCAAGCTTTCTTTCGAGCTACGACCGTGTTCTCGGCGATTCAGAGAAACCGGTTGCCGTCACCCGCGACCGGCGGGGTGAATTTCACATCACGATGGAAGTTTTTGTTAGGCTTTCGGGGCTGCTCGCGGAGATCGCAAATTCGGATCAAAGGAATTTCTACGGCGTTACGATAGAGCGAAGGGCCTTTTCCGAACTCTCTGCTTTCATTCAGGACCACTCGGTTCTCAACACCGCGCTCTTGAAAGGCGATAGCCTTAGCTACTACGAGTGGCGAAGCTGGCGAAAGCTCCTGAGAGAAAAGCTAAACGGGCTCGCTGCGGTCGAATTGCTCGAAGACGTGGCGGCCGAAGCGGGCCTTCAAAAACTTCCCGAACAACTTCGTACGCTATCCGCAGACCCCGCCTTTTCGGCCGAGGACCGTTCGACGATAATTTGGGTAACGAGCCGTTTGGGCCGGATACTTCTGAGCCTCGGAGCCATCTCGCGGATGCTGAAGAAAGATGATCCGCTCAAGCCGACGATGGCGATCTTCTGCGGCATCCACGATCAGGTGCGGACGATGAATCGGCGGATCGGGGACACGCTGACGCGGTGGAAGGATGAGGAGGCGGAACTTTACGGCATGCTTGACGGAGCCTCCTACATGGCCTCGCTTGAGCTAAAGAAGGCTTACAATCAGGAACTCGCCGGCATTGTCATGCTCCGTTCTGCACTTGTGGTTTACGCCCGGGTCGAAACGGCCTACGCCCTGCTCAACGATGGTTTTCAAGAGATCCTGACCGGCTTTGTCCGCCTCGTGCGGCCGGAGGTTGCGGTCGGCGATGTGTTTGCCGAATTTCAGCACAAGCTTGCCGAGTCGCTTATGCTCCGCAATCATCTGCATCAGGTAGTGACGGCCGTCCGCAATGCGGAAGAGGATCCGACGCCGGAGAATGTTGCGACCCTACAGGCGATACTCTCGGCCTTTTTGAAGGAGCCGATCGAGTATCTTTACTACAAGGACCGCGAGGCCTTTGAGCGGTTTTGTGAAGAGATCACTGCCTCGATCGACGGCAAAGAGCTTGTGCCGCTTCTCCATCGTTTCTCAGCTTATCTCGAAACCCTTTTCCGTCAAGTCAGTATGCGGGCAGTGCTTGCCGACCATCCGTTCGAAGCCTCGATCTGAGATCACTGAGACCGAAGGATCGAAAGCGGCTTCTTGAAGATCACGTCAAAGCTCGCTGCCGTCCCGACCAGCATTACGATCACGGCAGTGATCACGATCCCAACGAAGGTTCGGACCGCATCGAATTGCCACTCAATATCAAGCAGAAAATAACTGACGGCAAAGGAAAGTGCGATGGCAAAGACCGAGCCGATCACGCCGGCAAGCAGGCCGAGCAGGCCGTATTCGAGCATCAGTATAGCCCCAAGCGAACGTCGCTCGGCGCCCAACGTTTTAAGGACGGCGTTCTCATAGATACGGGCAGATTTCGTCAGGGCGACCGAGCCGATAAGGATCAGAATCCCACTCAAGATCACGAACCCACCGACGAAAGAGATCGCGAGAACGAAGTTCTCAACCAGGTCGGTTACGGTGGCGACGATGTCTGCGACGTCGAAGACCTGAACGTTCGGATACGCGGTGACCACATCACGCTGAAGCCGCTGCCGGTCGGTCGTTCCCATCCGGCTCAGGATAGTGGCGGCATAGCTTTGCGGAGCATCTTCGAGCGCCCCGGGCTTGAATACGAATACGAATGCCGTTCGAGTATTTCGAAGGTCCAACTGGCGAATGTTCGCAACGCGAACCGTTACAAGCCGGCCGGAGATGTCGAAGGTCATTGAGTCGCCCGGAACGACCTTGAGCGTGTTCGCCATGCGGTCCTGGACGGATACTTCGGGCACATCGGCTGCCTCGGTCCGCCACCATTCGCCGGCGACAACCTTTTCATTGAGATCAAGGTTCGGCCGATAGGTGACGGCAAATTCCCGGCCGATCTGGCCCTGCATCTGGCGGGTCTCGGTCTGGCTGTAATCGATCGGCTTTCCGTTGACGTAAGCGATACGGGCACGAACGGTCGGAGTGGTTTCGGGCTGCTCACCGACACGCGTCTTGATCATTTCGGCCAATCCGTTGATCTGGCTTTTTTGAACATCAATGAAAAAGAGTGTCGGTAGTTGCTGGTTGCGGCTGAAATCGAATTCGCGGATCAGATTGCTCTGTAGCGACTGGACCGTGAAAACCACAAACGCGCCGAGGCCGACGGCAAGCAAAATGATGCGCGTCTGGTTGCCGGGGCGGTGGAGCGAATTGATCGCCTGCCGAAGCGAAAACGACCGCGAGGGCCGAAGTGCCCGGACGAGCTTGGTGAGCAAAACGGCCGCAAGATAGAGAACAGCTGACGTTGCCGCAAGGCCACCGAGAAAGAATGCACCGACCTGAAACGAACCGGCCTGCCAGACCGCGAGCCCGAGCAGCGACGCAAGGATCAGTGCCCCGATCGCCCACTTGGCCAGATCGAGACGGCGGATATTGGCGTTATTCTCGTCGCGGAGCAGAAGCCTTGGCTTGATGTTTCGGATCTGCATCAGCGGCAGCCCGGAAAAAAGCAGCGAGACAAGAACGCCGAGGACGGCTCCCTGGAGAGCGGTCGAGGCCGTTACGGCATAGCTCATATTTTCGGGGAGCTGCTCGGAAAATCCCGAGCGAACGCCGTACATACCGAGTTGCGCTAGAAGAATGCCGAAGAGGCTGCCGATGAGCCCGAGAGTAAGAATTTGCAAAAGATAGACGGAGAGTATCTTGCCGCCGCTTGCTCCGAGGCACTTGAGCACGGCGACCGTTTTGCGCTTTTGCTCGACGAAGGCCCGCGAGACGTTCCAAACGCCGACACCGCCGAGGACAAGTATCAGCAGGCCGGTCAGGGCAAGATAATTCTCCGTGCGGGCAAATTGCTCGCCGAGCCGCTCCTGTGTTTCGCGGTATGACTGGACGGTGATGGTGCTGCCGCGAAGTTCCTCGCGGAGGCGGCGGACGAGTTCGGTCGGGTTCTCGGTCGTCCGGTAAAGAATGCTTCGCCGGACGCGGCTTGAGTTTTGCGTTATGCCGGCATCGTCAAAAGCTCTTTTTTCAACGAAGACCCTAGCCCCGAGCCGAAAGCCGCTTGACCCGCCGGGTTCTTTGTCAAAGCTGCCGCGGATCTCGAACTCACCTTCAGCGATCTTAAGTTTGTCGCCGATCTTGACCCCGAGCTCTTCGAGCAAAATACGAGCGACGACCGCGCCATTATTCTCCAGCAGCCGGTGCTCAAAGGCCTTGCCGCCATCCAAAATGAACTCACCGACGAGAGGAAACGGAGGCTCGACGCCCTTCAGTTCGACCAGGCGGACGCGTTCATTGGCGGCGTCGGCGGGCCGGGCCATCGAAGATGTCGTGATCGTCTCGTTGCGGCCATCAGCGATCCGCGAGGCATCGACAACGGCCTGTATTTTCTCGAGGTCGGTCGGCGAGAAATCGTTGTTGGAGCCGATAACGAGGTCGGCCGTAAGGAGAGCGCGGGCATCGGTCCCGACCGCCGCGGTCAGGTTCTGTATCAACGACCGCAGTGCGACCACCGAACCCACGCCGAGGGCAATACAAAGAAAAAAGAAAACGAGCCGCCGCCAGGACGAACGGATCTCGCGGGCGGTGAGGTTAAGAATGAATTTCATTGTCCGCTCTGGTCCGCGATGACTTCGCCGTCTTTCAGAATGACCTGACGTTCAGCCCGAGATGCAAGCTCCTGGTCGTGCGTGACGAGAACCAAGGTCACGCGGCTACCCTCGTGTAGGGCCGTCATGAGCTCGAAAATGTGCTGGCCGTTCTTGGAGTCGAGGTTTCCGGTCGGCTCGTCGGCGAGGAGTATTTTGGGGCGGTTGGCGAAGGCACGGGCGATGGCGACGCGCTGCTGTTCGCCGCCCGATAGTTCGGTCGGGTAATGGTGCCCGCGGTTCGTGAGTCCGACCTCATCGAGCAGTTCCTTCGCCCGGTCGTGGGCGTCGCGGGCTCCGGCGATCTCCATTGGAATAAGCACGTTCTCGTAGGCGGTGAGGCTTGGGATCAGGTGAAATGACTGAAAGATGAAGCCGATCTTATTGCTACGTAAAGATGCGAGCCCGTCTTCGTTCATCGTTGTGATCTCGTCGCCGTCTATGGTTATCGAGCCGGAAGAGGGCGAATCGAGACCGGCGAGCAAGCCGAGAAGCGTCGATTTGCCGCTGCCGGAAGCTCCGGTGAGGGCGACGAACTGACCGTCCGGGATGTCGAGCGAGACGTCCGAAAGAATTGTCAGGTCTTCTGTTCCAGAGCGAACTGTCTTAGTTAGGTTCGAAATGCTTATCATAAAGAGGAATCGCGGAAAGCACGTTGCTCCTTGCGTCGGGGCAATTTGCTAAAATCTTGTCCAAAGGTTTTGATTATAAATGAATCTAATATCGGTTGCAGACCGTAAAACTCTATTTGTCGTATGCATTTATACTTTCGCAAGGCGTTCATTTTAGGTTTCATCGCGGCGGCTCTTGCCGCGACGGCCTGCTCGCGGCCGGCATCATTTGGTAGCGGTGAATACGAGCTCGACCGGCCTTTAGTTCTCCCTGAGACGGCTACGGCGAGAAAGAAGATCATCGCCCTCGGCGACAGCCTTACGGCCGGATTCGGCCTGGCAGAGAATGAGTCGTACCCATATCTGCTCCAGCAGAAGCTCAGGGCCGAGGGGTACGACTACGAGGTTATAAACGCCGGAGTTTCGGGCGACACGAGCCTCGGAGGAATTGAGCGTGCCGATTGGGTGCTCAGCCAGCCGAACTCGGAGATCCTGATACTCGAGCTCGGGGCGAATGACCTGCTTAGGGGAATGCCGGTCGATCGGATGAAAAGCAACCTCGCGGGGATAATCGAGAAGGCGAAGGCAAAGAATATGAAGATACTTCTTTGCGGTATGCTTGCTCCGCCCTCGATGGGTTCGGACTATGAAACGAACTATCGGAATGCGTTTCCGGACCTGGCCGATGAATACGACGTCGCGTTCCTTCCGTTCCTTCTCGAAAATGTAGCGATGAAGAAAGAACTTAATCAAGCTGACGGCATTCACCCGAATGCAGAAGGCACTAGGCTAATGATGGAGAACATCTACACGGCCCTCAAGCCGCTTCTCGAAAAGTAGAAAGTATTTCGAGGTATGGCATTTATGAATATATTTATTGAACCTTTCCGGATGTTGCCCGCAGCGGGTTTATTGATCATTGGCCTGAGCATTTTCGCCGGTAGAGCGCACGCACAGGAACCGGCAAACGTGCCGAACGAACCACCGGTAGTTGTCGTTGCTGAGCCTTCGCCAAGTCCTACGCCTCCCACAAATGGGACGGAAGAGCGAAAGGCCGAAACAAAGGCGGTGGGAAAAGCCGAAGCCAAAGACAGCGAGGCGACCGCAGATGACGAGTCCCGCAAGTCGTCCTCAAACGCTTGGTACATACCGCCAACTCCCGATGAGCGGCGGAAGCGATATATCAATTCAGTGATCGGCCCCGTCGCTTTGATCCGATACACCACGGTCGCGGGTGTCTTAACCGCTCGCAAAGCACCAAGCGAATGGGGCGGCCAATGGGAGGGATTTGCGCGGCGGTTTGCCTCAAATTTAGGCGAAAGTGCGATCAACAATACGGTCAAGTTCGGGCTCGACGAATTGCTAGAGGTCGATAGCCGCTATTATCTCAGTCGTAACCGACGCCCCATCGCTCGGGCGCGCAATGCGGTCTTTTCGGTCGTGACGGCCCGAAACAGGCAGGGCAAGAGGGTTTTCGGTGCACCGAAGATCGCCGGTCATGTTCTATCAAATGTCATCGGTGTAGAGGGTTGGTACCCGGACCGTTACAGCTATAAGCACGGGCTCAAGGGGGCGGCTATCTCGTTTGCGGTTGACGCCGGTGTCAATCTCTTCCGTGAGTTCTTCTGGAAAAAATGAGTATGGCCGGAATTGGCGTCGATGGTGTGAAATCGTTTAATCTTTCGACGTTATGAACGTAACCCATCTTGAATGCTCCCTTTGCGGACTCCGCCACGAAGCACGAAAACTCCAGAACCTATGCACCGAGTGCGGGAAACCGCTCCTCGTCCGCTACGACCTCCGGGCCGCCGGCCAGACACTCTATCCCCAAACACTAAAACAACGCGAATCCTCGCTCTGGCGATACCGTGAGGTGTTGCCGGTCGATGACTGGGCGAACGTCGTGTCTTTCGGTGAGGGCTGGACACCACTGCTGAGCGCGTCCGCGGTTGCTACGAAGCTCGACAAGCCGGTCACGCTTTACATCAAGGACGAAGGCCAGAATCCGACGCAGAGCTTCAAGGCACGCGGGATGACGGCAGCCATCTCGATGGCGAAGGAGCTCGGCGTTCGCAAGGTTGCCGTGCCTTCGGCTGGAAATGCGGCGGGTGCGATGGCGGCCTATGCGGCACGAGCGGGAATGGAGGCTTTCATTTTTATGCCCGCTGACACGCCGCGGGCAAACATCATCGAATGCGAGCAGACGGGTGCGAATGTAACACTCGTTGACGGGCTGATAACCGACTGCGGCAAGATCGTGGCCGAGCGGAAGGACGCCGAGGGCTGGTTCGATGTTTCGACGCTTAAGGAGCCGTATCGGGTCGAGGGCAAAAAGACGATGGGCTACGAGCTCGCCGAGCAGCTCAACTGGGAACTGCCGGACGTGATCCTTTATCCAACCGGCGGCGGCACGGGGCTGATCGGGATGTGGAAAGCGTTTGACGAGATGGAGGCGATGGGCTGGATCGGTTCGAAACGGCCGAAAATGATCTCGGTGCAATCGGCGACTTGCGCCCCGATCGTTCGGGCATTTCACGCCGGCGAACGGTTCGCAGCGGAATTTGAAAATGCCGCGACCGTTGCTTCTGGGCTTCGCGTACCGAAGGCGATCGGCGATTTTTTGATCCTGGACGCGATCCGGGCTTCCGAAGGCACCGCCGTCGCGGTCACCGATGAAGAGCTCGTGGCCGCCGTTAAAGAGATAGGTGCACTCACCGGCATCTTCACCGCTCCCGAGGGGGCCGCCTGCCTACCTGCGCTCAGAAAGCTGATCGAAGACGGCTTCATCGAAGGCGGAGAGACGGTCGTGATCTTTAATACCGGAGCAGGCGTTAAGTATCTTGAGTGCTTTGAGGAGTAAAATCGTTTCGGGAGGCCGTGCGAAGGTCAGAGGTCTGTGTCTGCATCTGTGAATTCTGTGGTAACCCTCGGTAGATCAAAGTCGATCACCACAGAATCCACAGACCAAGAACCGAATCACGCAGACCGCGAAAGACCAGTTGGGCGATGTCTTTTTGATTTTGGCGGATTCGTGTCAGAATCCTGCCATATGAGGCCGCTGATATTTCTTCTTTTCGTTACTGCTTTTTCCACGATTGCCGCCGCTCAGGATTGCCTTACGAATGCAAAGGTTCCAGACCAGCATGTGCCGGAAAGCGTTCGGCTTGAGTATTCACGCAACCTTGAGATTGCCTCTCGCAATTACGTTGCGGAACCGACGGCCGACAACCTGATCTGGTACGCACGCCGGAAGGGCTATCTTGGAAAATATAAGGACGCGATCGAATCGCTGACCATCGGGGTGGAGAAGTTTCCCGGCGATGCGAGGATCTACCGCCACCGCGGGCATCGCTTCATAACGATCCGCTGTTTTGACGACGCGATCCGCGACCTTGAGCAAGCCGCAAAGCTGATCAAAGGCAAGCCCGATGAGGTCGAGCCCGATGGATTGCCGAACGCGAAGAACACCCCGACAAGCACGCTGCAATCGAACATCTGGTATCACCTCGGGCTTGCGTATTACCTAAAGGGCGACTTCCGAAAAGCACAGAAAGCCTACGAGGAATGCACCTTGGTCTCAAAGAACCCGGACATGCTCGCGGCGACCGTCTATTGGCACTACATGACGCTCCGGCGAATGGGAAAGAAGGGCGATGCCGCGAAGTTGCTCGGCCGGTTCGATACGAATGTTGAAGTGATCGAGAACGACGATTATCTGAAACTGCTCAAGCTGAATAAGGGCGAGGCGAAGGCCGAGGATCTGCTCGCGACGATCGGCGGCGAAGCGAAGACGCTGGGTTCGGCTTCGCTTGGTTACGGCATCGGGAATTATTTTCTTTACAACGGAGATAAGGCGAAAGCGGCAGAGGTTTTCCGGAAGATCGTTGCCGGAGACCAATGGGCGAGCTTCGGTTACATCGCGGCGGAGACGGACCTCGGACGGATGGGTAAGTAAAAATGGACACGTTAACGATAGCTCTGGCACAAATTGTTCCGGTTTGGTTCGACCGCGAGAAGACGCTCGGGAAGGTCGCCGACAGCATCGCCGAGGCCGCAGCGAGCGGCGCGGATCTTGTTGCATTTGGCGAGGCACTCGTTCCCGGATATCCGTTCTGGATCGAGTACTCAAAGGAAACGGCGTTCAATTCGCCCTTTCACAAAGCCTTTCACGCGGAATACATCAAACAGGCGGTCTCGATCGAGCGCGGTGATCTTGACGGCATTTGCCGGCTCGGTGCAGAAAAGAAGATCGCCGTTTATCTCGGCATTATCGAGCGGCCCGGCGACCGCGGCGAGAGCGTTTACGCCTCGCTGGTTTACATCAGCAAGGCGGGTGAGATCGGCTCTGTGCACCGGAAGCTGATGCCGACCTACGACGAGCGAATGACATGGGCCATCGGCGACGGTAATGGATTAAGAACACACCGGCTGGGCGAGTTCACGGTCGGCGGATTGAATTGCTGGGAAAACTGGATGCCGCTCGCCCGGACGTCGCTTTACGCACAGGGCGAGGATCTGCACGTCGCCGTTTGGCCCGGAAGCAAGCGCAACACGAACGACATCACGCGGTTCATGGCACTCGAGGGCCGCTCATTCGTCGCCTCGGTCTCGGGGTTGATGCGGAAGAGCGATCTGCCGTCGCATTTGCCCGGAATCGAGCGGGTCATCGAAAACGCACCGGAGTTTTTGGCAAATGGCGGATCATGCATCGCCGGCCCCGACGGGAACTGGATCATCGAGCCATTTTGCGATGAGGAGAACCTGCTGGTGGCGACGCTCGACCACACTCGGGTCCGCGAGGAGCGGCAGAACTTTGATCCGACGGGGCACTATTCGAGGCCGGATGTGCTCGAAATGCGGGTGAACCGGACAAGGCAGACCGTTGCTAAGTTCGAGGATTGAGCCACTGCCTCAGCATTTCTTCCTGTAGGTGGAAAGCGTGTTCGGGTTTATCCGCCTTGGTCATCGGGAGCTTGAAGAAGACTGAGAGCTGTTCCTGAATGCCGCCCTCGCCTCGCTGTTGGGCAAGGTCGAGGCAGCGGGCGATCTCGATCGCAAGCGGTGCGGCGAGGATCGAATCCTTACAAAGGAAATTCACCTTGATCTGCATCGTCTGCCCGAGAAAACCGCGGATATCGATATTGTCCCAAGCCTCTTTGTTATCTCCACGAGGCCGGTAATAGCGGATATCGACGATGTGGTCTTCGACCGGATAGCCGAGAATATCGTCGAGCACGTTCTGCTTTGTCTTCACCTTTGAGGCGAGCGAGTCCTCGTTCGAAAGGGCGAGGCCGTCGCGATTTCCGAGGATATTCGTCGAATACCAACCATCAACGTGCAGTGCCCGGCTTCGGAGTGCCGGAGCGAGCACGGTCTTGATGAACGTCTGGCCGGTCTTGCCGTCCTTGCCGGCGAGGGGGACGTTCTGCTCTTCGGCAAACTCGATCAAGGCCGGAATATCGGCAGCGAGCGACGGCGTGAAATTGCCGTATGGCACACCCTCGGCGATTGCGGCGTAGGCGTAAAGCATCGCGGGCGAGATGGCTGCAGATTCTTCGTCGAGAGCTTTCTCAAAACCTGCTCGGCTGTTGAAAATCTCATTGCCCTCCGCGGCGAGTTTTTCGGTCGAGGCAAGATTGATAACAACGACCGCATCGCATTTGCTTTTGAAATCGGCGAGATCTTTGCGAAGTTTTTCGATAGTTGCACGATGACCGCTGGCTCCGATCTTATTCTGACCTTCGATAAGCGAAAGAAAACGCTCGTCGCCGATAGCGGGCCAGGGCTTTATCCCTGCCAGTTCATTTTCAACGGCGACATGCTGTTTATACGTTAGAACTTCATGGCTCTCTGCTGCCTTCGCGAGGTCTTCGGGAAAGAGATCCCAGCCAGCGAAAACGATATATTTGTAGTCGGCAAGCCCTTCGATTTCGAGGTCAGCTAGCGGCAACCCCTCGGTGCCGATAAGGCCATTTTTGAGCAACTCGATACCAGCGGCCATGGTCGATCCGACCGCTCCGCCTACGCCCACAACTGCTAAACCTAATTTTCTATTCATTCTTAGAATCTACGAAATGGTTTTTTTATTCTAGCTTATAGCTATTAGCTTAAAGCTATAAGCTTGATTTACACATCCTGCAAAAGGTCTCGTGCGGTTTTTGCCAATTCGCGCTTCAGCAGTTTACCGGTCGGGCCTTTTGGGATGTCGTCAACGAAGTGAACGGTTTTAGGGCATTTGAAATCGGCGAGGTGGAGTTTGCAGAAGTCGATTATGTCCTCTTGAGTGATGAGGGAACCACCCCGTCCGCCCAGAGCGGCGGCCACCCCTCCTTCGTAAGGAGGGGAGCCTGCGTATCCGTCTTTCAGTACGATGAAGGCGGCGACCTCTTCGCCGTAGAGCTCGTCGGGCACGCCGATTACGGCTGCGTGGGCGACCGCGGGATGCGAGTAGAGCAGGTCGTCGATCTCGCGGGGATAGATGTTCTCGCCGCCGCGGATGATCATGTCGCTCTTGCGGTCGGCGATGTAAAAGAAGCCTTCGGCGTCGCGATAGCCGATGTCGCCGGTGTGGAACCAGCCGCCCGCGAAGGCCTTTTCGGTCGCCTCGGGGTTTTTGAAATAGCCCTTAAAGATGTTCGGGCCGCGGAGGACGATCTCGCCGAGAGTTCCATTCGGAACTTCGTTGTCTTCTTCGTCAACGATGCGCATTTCGTTACCGATCGGCAGTCCGCAGGAGCCCGGACGGCGGTTGTCGTTCGGCGGGTTGAAAGTTGAACGGCACGTGGATTCCGAAAGCCCGTAGCCCTCGATCACCAGAACGCCGAAGGTCTCCTCGAACTTCCGCAATACTTCAGCGGGAACAGGTGCAGAGCCGCACATTGCGAATCGAAGTGAAGTGAGCGGTGAGCGGTGAGCAGCAAGCGGTTCGTTGCGGTCACTGCTCACGGCTCGCTGCTCACTGCTCACATTCAAGAGCATTGAGAGCATTGTGGCGACCGAACCGAAGGATGTGACGCCGTATTTTTCGATGATGTCCCAGAACCGCGAGGCGGAGAACTTTGGCGAGACGACGGTCGATGCGCCGGCGTAAAGCGCGGTCATAGTTGTGACCGTAACGGCGTTCATGTGAAAGAGCGGCATTACAGTCAGCAGGCGATCATCCGAACCAAAGCCGAGCCACTCCGCGATCTGCCGGGCGTTAGCGAGCAGGTTGCCATGGGTCAGCAGACAGCCTTTGGGCTTGCCGGTCGTGCCGGAGGTGTAGATGATTATTGCTTCGTTGTCGGCGTCAATGTTGATATCAGCGATCGTGTCAGAACCGCCTGCGTCAGCGGGCGGCCAGTTTGTAATGGTATCGATGCCTTCGCGGACGCCATTCAAACTTCCACTCGCGATTATCGTGTCATCAGTCATCAGCAACTTGGACTGAGAATTGCCCACGACCCATTCGATCTCTTCGGCTTTCAGCAGCGAATTCACCGGCCCGGCGATGGCACCGATCTTCCAGCAAGCGAAATAAGCGATGATGTATTCGGCTGAATTTGGGAGCAGAAGGCTGACGACGTCGCCTTTCTTGATTCCGCGCGAGATCAAGAGGTTTGCCGTTCGGTTTACACTATGGTTGAACTCGTTATATGTCCATTCGCGAGCATCCGCTTCGGAATAAAGAAACGGTTTGTCCGAGTGTTCGGCGGTGCGGAAATTTAGGAGTTCGACGATGTTGTTGAACATTTCTTTTCGCGATAGAATCAGGCTGTTTTCAGCAACTTGGCGTAAGTATAAGAGAGCCCGTGTGCATCCGCCAAAGAGTACTAGTTCAAATAATTTCACGTGAGGAGTTCTATGAAACTTTCGAAGAAAGCCGTTTCTCTGGCTATATTTTCAGCCCTTGTCGCATCGGCCGCCGCGTGTGGCGGCTCACAGCCGGCGACTACGGCAAACTCAACTAACACAAATCAAACCAATTCGGCTCCAACACCGGTCAATACAGCCACGGCTCCGGAAACAGCCTTGGCTTCAAATGTTTCACTTGCGACACCGACCGAAACTTATAAAGCGGCATACGCGGCTCGAAAGGCCGGCGATATCGAAGCGCTAAAGCGTGTTTTGGACGACGACATCCTGGATTTTTTCAAAGAGATGGGCGAGGCCGAGGGCAAGACCGTCGACGATATGCTCAAGGATCTGGCTTCTCGGCCTCAAGCCGAAAAGGCCGAGTCGCGAAACGAGAAGATAAATGGCGACAAGGCAACACTCGAATATCTGGATGAGGATGGCAAATGGCAAACGATGGATTTTGTCAAGGTCGGCAATGAATGGAAATTATCATTTCCTGATATGAAACAGGACGCACCCAGTCAGAAGTGATCAGTTATGCAAGTTTTTCGTAGTCTTATCGCCGGAAAATGGGTTGACTCGGCCTCGGGCAAGGGCCTACCTAACATTAACCCTGCCAACACAGATGATGTGATCGGCGAGGCACAACTGTGCACACGCGAAGAAGCGCGCAAGGCGGTCGAGGCGGCCTTCGACGCGTTCAAGGCGTGGAAGCAAACTCCTGCGCCGGCACGCGGGCGTATCCTCACGTTGATGTCGCGGCTGATGGAAAAGCACAAGGAAGAACTTGCCCAAATGATCACACGCGAAGAGGGCAAGGTTATCTCCGAGGCCCGCGGCGAGGTTCAACGCGCGACGAATGTCGTCGAATTCTGTGCCGGTGAAACGCGGCGGTTGAACGGCGAAACGATTCCAAGCGAATTGCCTTCGAATTGGGCTTACACGATCAGAGAGCCGCATGGCGTTGTCGGGATAATAACTCCTTGGAATTTCCCGGTCGCGATCCCGGTTTGGAAGATCGCTCCGGCGCTTGCGGCGGGCAACACGGTTGTCTTTAAGCCCGCGTCTAACACGCCTGCGACGGCAGTTCGAATCGTTGAGCTGTTCAAAGAGGCCGGTGTGCCGGACGGAGTCCTGAATCTTGTGATCGGTTCGGGGGGCGAGGTTGGTGACGAGATCGTGAACCATCCTGCGGTCCGGGCCGTTTCGTTCACCGGTTCGACAGAGATCGGGCTAAAGATGTACGGCGAGATAGCAAAACGCGGCATTCCATTCCAGGCGGAAATGGGCGGCAAGAATCCGGTCGTAGTTCTGCCGGATTGCGATATAGATCTCGCAGTCGAACATACGGCCGCCGGCGCATTCGGCTCGACCGGCCAACGATGCACGGCATCGTCGCGTGCCGTAGTTGTTGATACGATCGCGGATGCATTTGTCGAAAGGATCGTCGCTCGTGCGAAGGCTTACAGATTGGGGCCCGGTGCTGATGAAACGAGCGAGATCGGCCCGTCGGTCGATGAATCGCAGTTCAACACGGTGTTAAAGTACGTCGATATCGGCCGCGAAGACGGTGCGACCCTGCTCTGCGGCGGTAATCGAGCGACCGGAGATGGCCTCGAGAACGGATTTTTTGTCGAGCCGACCGTGTTCGACCACGTTACGCCTGACATGCGGATCGCCCGCGAAGAGATCTTCGGCCCGGTGCTCGGGATCATGCGTGTCAAAGATCTGGACGAAGCGATGGCGGTTGCGAACGACACCGAATATGGCCTTTCGTCGTCGATATTTTCGAACGATTACAACAGCATCACTCGATTTGTGAACGAAATAGAATCGGGGATGACCCACATCAATTCGCCCACAACCGGCGGCGAGGCACACATCCCGTTCGGCGGAATCAAAGGCAGCGGCATCGGTCCGCGCGAACAAGGCTCGGTCGCACTCGATTTTTATAGTGGAATGAAAGTAGTTTACGTCGACCACACAGGCCGCAAACGGGGAGGGAATTTATATTAGGCAGGTTCGCCACAGAGGACACGGAGAGCACAGAGTTTTTAGACTGTATTAATACTTTGGGGTCTTTGTGGCAATACTTTTATGAATCCACAAGAACAAAAGTCAACCGTCTCCGATGCTGTTCGGAAGCACAAGGAATTTCTCTTTCCTGCAGTTGCAAATTACTATCAGGAGCCTATCGCCTTGACGCATGGCGAGGGCGAGTATGTTTGGGACGATCAGGGCAACAAGTACCTTGATTGTTTCGGCGGCGTGCTAACTGTCAGCCTCGGGCATGCGAATCCGCGGGTGAATGCGGCGTGGAAGGAGCAGGTCGATAAAATCGTCCATACCTCGACGCTTTATGCCAATCAGCCGCAGAGCGATCTGGCGGAAAAGCTGGCGGAGATCTCGCCGGGTCGGCTAAAGAAATCGTTCTTTTCCAATAGCGGTACTGAGGCGGATGACACAGCGGTGCTCGCTGCAAAACTCGCGACGGGGAATCAGGAGATCATCGTCCTCAGGCATTCATATGCGGGAAGGTCGGCGACGGCCCTGGCCTCGGTCGGGCATAAGACCTGGCGGCCGGTTGCGGCGCAGGTTCCGGGGATAATCCACGCGGCGGCCCCGTATTGCTATCGGTGCCCGTTCAAGCTCGAATATCCATCGTGCGGCGTCGCGTGTGCAGACGATGTAGAGGACATTATCAACACAACGACAACCGGCAACATCGCCGCATTCATGGCCGAGACGATTCTTGGCGTCGGTGGCTTTATCATTCCGCCAAAAGAATATTTCCCGCGAGTCGCGGAGATCGCACGAAGGCACGGCGGTCTGTTCATCTCCGACGAAGTTCAAGCTGCATGGGGACGGACGGGCGACAAGTGGTTCGGCATTGAGCATTGGGGCGTTGAACCGGACATTATCACGTCGGCAAAGGGGATGGGCAACGGCGTGCCGATCGGCTGGACGATCGCGACACCCGAGGTCGCCGACGCTTTCCCCGGACTGACCTTCTCTACCTTTGGCGGCAATCCGGTCTCGTGTGCGGTCGGCCTTGCGGTGATCAACGTCATCGACGAAGACGACCTGCGAACAAATGCCCGCGTCGTCGGCGAATACCTGAAACAGCGTTTGCTCGAGCTTCAAGAACGCCATCCGATCATCGGCGACGTTCGCGGGATGGGTTTGATGCTCGGCATCGAACTCGTCAAAGACCGCCAGACAAAAGAACCGAACCCCGAAGCCGTTCTTCGCGTATTTGAAGAAACGAAACGTCGCGGCGTCCTCATCGGCAAGGGCGGCCTCTACGGCAACGTCATCCGCACTGGGCTGATGCTGAATTCGACGACCGAAACCGTCGATCAATTGGTTGGAGTTTTGGACGAGGCCTTTCTGGCCGCGTGAGGCGAAGATATGTATAAGCAAACTATCGCACTTCTGCTTTTACTGTCGATCTCGGTTTCCGGCCAAGTTCCGGAAAAGACAAAGGTCGTCGCCGGTGCCGAGCGCGCTTTCGAAAAAGCCGCAAAGACCAATTCAGGGCAGGCCCCGGGGTGTGCAGTGGGAGTCTCATTGAACGGCGAGAGCGTTTTTGAGAATGCGTTCGGACTGGCGGAAATGGAGCACCAGATTCCGAACACGCCGCAAACTATCTTCGAATCGGGATCTGTCGCAAAGCAGTTTACTGCCGCTGCGTTGGTTCTGCTTGAACGGGACGATAAACTCAAGCTTGACGACGACGTTCGCAAATATGTTCCGGAGCTGCCGATCTACGGCAGGCCGATAACGATCCGGCATTTACTGACTCATACATCCGGGATTCGCGATTGGGGATCGGTATTGGAGTTGACCGGTGCAGGTCGCCTCAACCGTGTTATCACACAGGAACTCGCTTTCGACGTCATCATCCGCCAAAAAGGGCTTGATTTTGAACCCGGCGCCGAGTACTCATATTCGAACGGCGGTTATCAGCTGGCCGTCGTCATTGTCGAACGCGTTTCTGGACAAAAATTCACAGATTTTACACGTGACCGAATCTTCAAGCCGCTAGGCATGAGTAACACCTCATGGCGAGATGATTACCGGCGGCTCGTAAAGGGTCGAGCGCAGGCGTATACAAGATCCGGCCAAAGTTCGCCCTGGATGCTGAGCATGCCGTTCATGAATGTCGTCGGCAACGGCGGCATGTTGACTACCGTCGGCGATTTGCTGAAATGGAACGCCGCTCTCGATTCAAATGCCTTCGGGGCACGGTTCGTTGAGACGCTTGAAACACCGGCCCAGTTCAATGACGGCCGGAAGGTTCGCTACGCATTAGGGTTAACCCCAGACAACTATAAAGGTTTAAGGGCGGTCGGCCACACAGGCAGCACCGCCGGATACCAAACATTTGTGGGCCGTTTCCCGGAGCCCAAACTATCAATAGCATCTCTCTGCAACGGAAGTTCGCCATCGTCCACCGCAGTCGCCCTTAGCATCGCCGACGAGATCTTTGGTCCATTTCCGCCGTCTAGCGAACCAAGTCGCGTCGAGATCTCGCCCGAGGTACTGCAGAAATACACAGGAGTCTGGCGTGATGAAAGGACACGATCGCCAGTCAGGTTGGCCGTCGAAAATGGAGATCTGACCTTGAATGGCTCGCGGTTGCAACCGGTGGGAGACGGAGTTTTTACTTATGGTTATTCCCGCGTTGAGTTTACGGAGACTGAGGAGCGAGGCCTTGTCGGTCGTGAGATCGATGAAAATGGACTTATTCACCCGTTTTTCCGTGAACCAGAATGGATGCCGAATGCCGATGATCTGAAGGCCATTGCTGGAACTTGGCACAGCGAAGAGGCACAGGCAACCTTTACGCTCGTGATCGACGGCGGCAAGGCGCTTCTCACACAGAGGCCATCGCTAAAACTACCTTTAGAGCCGCTCTATAAAGACCATTTCAGTGCCGGCCGGTACGTTGTCTGGTTCACTCGCGACAAAGACAACAAGATCCTTGAGCTTCACATCGGCGGATTTCGACTGCGCGATATGCCTTTCGCCAAAAGATAACAAATAGAAATTTATGAGATCGATCTGTTCATTATTGCTAACGTTTTGTTTTGCAGCATCCTATTTCGCACAGTCTCCCGCCGAATCGGCAGTCGACGTGTTCGTCAAGAGTGAGATGGAGCGGAAGAAGATCCCAGGAGTTTCGGTCGCGGTCATCAAGGACGGCAAGCCTGTTGTGATCAAGGGGTACGGCCTCGCGAACATCGAGCACAATGTGCCGGTCAAGCCGGAGACGATCTTCCAATCGGGCTCGGTCGGGAAGCAGTTCACAGCGTTCGCGGTGATGCTGCTGGTCGAAGAAGGCAAGATCGCGCTCGACGACAAGATCGGGAAACACCTTGGCGAAGTTCCGGCAAGTTGGGAGGGTGTGACAGTCCGGCACTTGCTGACTCACACCGGCGGCTTTACGGACTACTCGAGAGGCTTTGACTTCCGAAAGGATTATACCGAGGAAGACCTGCTCAAGATCATCAAGGAAACTCCGCTCGCTTTCGCTCCGGGCGAGAAGTGGCAATACAGCAACTTCGGGTATGTAACCCTCGGCATCATCATCCGGAAGGTGACCGGGAAATTTTACGGCGACTTTCTGACCGAGCGTGTGTTCAAACCACTGGGTATGACTACGGCACGGGTGATAAGCGAGAGCGACATCATTCCGAACCGTGCCGCGGGTTACGTGCTCCGCAATGGCGAGGTGAAGAATCAGGAATGGGTCTCGCCGGCGCTCAACACAACGGCTGATGGTGCCTTGTATCTTTCGCTATTGGATATGATCCGATGGGAGGAAGCTCTTGCCGGACGAAAGCTCTTGAGCAAGGCCGCGTTCGAACAGATGTGGACGCCGGTCAAGCTCAATGACGGCCGCGAGCAGCGGTACGGGTTCGGTTGGGCGCTTCGGAACGTAAATGGATTCAAGGTCATCGAACACGGCGGGGCATGGCAGGGCTTTAAGTCGTTCATTGCCCGATACCCGGACCGCGGCCTGACGGTCATCGCCTTGGCGAATTCGGAGAACGCTAACCCGGCTCGGTTCGGCAACGGCATTGCAGAGGCCATTGATCCGGCGGTAAAGCCGAAGCCGATGAAAGACCCCGAACCCGAGCGGACAGCCGGCTTCCGAAAGGTTATCGAAGACATCTTGGCCGGAAAACCGGACGAGAAACGGTTCTCGCCACGGCTTTATCGGGCCCTAAGCGATCCGAACGACCGATTGATCGCATACCTAAAAACGATCGGCCCGATTTCGAAGTTCGAACTTCTGGAACGAACCGATATCGGCGAGGCGGTGCTATACAAATATGCTGTGGAATTTGAAAGCATGAACGTCATAGTTGAGATCGGCGAGGACAAAAAGGGTATTATCGGCTACCTTGAACTACAGCCGGAGTGAGGCGCTGGAACAATGAAAACACTGATCAAAAACGGGCGGGTTGTTACTGCGGTGGACGACTATCGGGCGGATATTTTTATTGACGGCGAGACTGTGACGACGATCGGCAAGACGCTGGATATGGAGGCGGATGTTGTCATCGATGCGTCGGGGAGGCTGGTGATACCGGGCGGGATCGATCCGCATACGCATATGGAGCTGCCGTTTGGTGGGACTTCGTCGAGTGATGATTTTTTTACCGGGACGCGGGCGGCGGCGTTTGGTGGGACGACGACGATCATTGATTTTGCGGTGCAGACGAAGGGCGAATCGATGACCGCGGGCGTCGATGCGTGGCACAAAAAGGCCGAGGGCAAGACGGCGATCGACTACGGGTTTCATCTCATCACGACCGAGTTTGAGGACGGCGATGAGAAAGAAATGTATAAGCTGATGGACGAGGGCATTACGTCGTTCAAGCTGTTCATGGCGTATCCGGGCGTATTTTTGGCGGACGACGCGACGATCTTTAGGGCGATGTCGGCTGCCGGAAAACGCGGCGGCCTCATCTGCATGCACGCCGAGAACGGCATCGTCATTAACGAGATCATCAAACGCTTCCTCGCCGATGGTCGCACCGCTCCGAAGTATCACGCCCTCACACGACCGACGATTGCCGAGGCTGAGGGCGTGCATCGTGCGATCGCAATTGCGGAGATGGCCGAGTCGCCGGTTTATATTGTTCACCTTTCTTGTACCGATGCTTTGAATCAAGTGAGACAAGCGAGAGATCGCGGCATCGCGGCGTTTGCCGAGACTTGTCCACAATATCTTTTCCACTCGATCGACGACTACGGCGACGGCTGGGAAGGTGCGAAATACGTCATGACGCCGCCTTTGCGTGAAAAGCACAACTGTGCCGAACTTTGGAAAGGCCTCAAGATGGACGACCTCCAAGTCATCTCGACCGACCATTGCCCGTTCTGTATGAAAGAGCAAAAGGAGTTGGGCAAAGATGATTTCACAAAGATCCCGAACGGGGCACCGGGCGTTGAGAACCGCCTCGCTCTCATCTACAATGGCGGCGTGGTCGAGAACCGCATCTCGCTCAATCGCTTTGTCGAACTGACCTCGACCGCCGCGGCGAAGATGTTCGGTATGTTTCCAAAGAAGGGAACCATAGCGGTCGGCTCTGATGCCGACATCGTTATCTTCGACCCCGAGGGCGAGACTACATTCGGCGTCGAACATGAACACATGAATGTTGATTATTCCTCATACGAAGGCTGGAAGATCAAAGGCAAGGTCGAGACCGTCCTCTCCCGCGGCCGCGTAGTCATCCAGAACGGCGAACACACCGGAAAACAAGGCGACGGGCAATTCATCAAACGCGGCGAGTGTGTAAAGATCTGATTCGGTCACCGCAGAAGTAATTAGATTTTTACTTTGGGGAAATTCATCTCAAAAATCGGCTGGTATTCGATAATCGGCATTTTTGTAGTGCCGTTTTCCATCGTTTCGCATGAGCTGGGACATTATTTGGCCTACATCGGTTTTGGGGTCGAAGGTGTGGTCTTGCGTTCGGCGTCGGTTTCGGCCGATAGGTCCGCGTTGACGAGCGGCCAAGTCGCGTTCGCAACGGCAGTCGGACCAGTTATTACATACGTATCGCTAATTGCTGCCGGGGTTTTGATCAGATACAAGTATCTTCCGTTTCTAGTGATACTAGGCCTGGCCGCCCCGCTCGGGCGAATAGTTAATTTCGTTTACATCTATTTGCGAGCCGCCGGCTATCAGCCGAGTCCGAATTTTGATGAATTTAATTTTACGAAAGCGGTCGGGCTCGACCCGCTATTTGTTGCGATCCCGACCGCTATCGCGGTAATAATCGCTCTTGCGTATTTTGGCCGCGTCGCCTGGAAGAAAGGTGGAGCACTTGAGCTTACCGCATCGATTTTGGGAGTTGCTGCCGGACTCGTTGTTTGGTTTTTTGTCGGGCCGATGTTGCTGCCGTGATTTTTCTTTACGCTTCAGATGGGATGCTGCGTGTGCGAATTTTAATAGACGAGACGGCTTTCGGATCTTTCCGAAAGCCGTCCCGCATGAAAGGCATATCCATTTTTTCCGGCGTGCCGTGTCTTACGCGGCACGAGACAGGAGTGTCCCGGAACGGATCGCCTGAATTGCCGTTAGACAATTATTCTCCGGTATCGCTCCACATCTCGAAGCTGCCCCAGATCGCATCGATGATGCTCTCGTTGGCTGCAAAACGTGACTCCTCGACCCCAAGGATCATCACATAGTTATCGGTGATGTCGGTGCCGACGAGTATTCGGAGCTTGCCCTTGCCGCGTGAAGGATGGATGGTTGTCGCATCGGCTACGGAATAGTCGCCGCCTTCGGCCTGCAGGTCTCCGGGCGTCACCTGCTGCCCAAGTGCCTCAAGGAACTCGACCGCATCGGCCAGCAGATCTTCTCGAGTTCGCGTCTTGTCTTTATAGGCAAGAACGAAAATGTCGATCTCTGATGGTGCGGGCGTAGTCGCCGCGAAAACGTCTATGCCTTCGACCGTTTCGCTCTCGCCTTCAGAGCCTTCCGGCAGCGAGAATCCATAGCCCTTTGTATCGTCATATACATAGATCCAATCCGATGGGATCGGGTTATTCTTCTTAGCGGACTTTGCTGTTCCGTCCGTCGGCTTAGCTTCGCCTTTGAGCTTCGGCTTTGACGCGCTGTCGGTTTTCGCGGCGTTAGCATTGCTGTTCGAATTCGAAGCCGGCGGCTTTGCGGTGTTCGCCGCTGTGTTGCTGTTTGCCATATCGGTGCCAACCGAAAATGAGCAACCGATCGTGTTCATCCCGAATGCCGCTATCGCGACCATTCCAATTAGTTTAGTCTTCATCATCTCTCCTGAATCTGTTTTGATCTGCCGTTATTCGACGACGGCCGTCGGTTTCTTGTTGCGGTAGTAAAGTGTTACCTTCGAGATCTCAAGAAGGTTAAGCCTGTCCCACTCTATGTAGTTGCCATCCTCATCTTCGATGCGGATGTCCCAGAACTTGGCTCTCTCCCTTACTGAAAAGAAGACGTCAAGTTCCTCGCCGGACAAAAGCGTGTCAGCTCCGAGGATGTCTTCGCCCCATTCGTCCACACTATGCGGCGTAACATAAAGGGCATATATTTCAACGCCGGTACGGTTCACGAGTGTGAAATCCTGCCTTCCCTGTGCCGACGCTTCCGATGTTCCGATGCCGGGGATGCACATAAACCCAAGCACCAATGCGACAAATATTGTCAATCGCTTTAAATTTCTCATCCTGTTCTCCTTTGAGTTAAATTCGTGTTCTTTCAGATCCGCTAACGCCGGGTCCGGTTATCGGCGGATCCAAACGACGCCGTCCGACCACCTGATCCGTGATCCATCGGCCGAAAGCTTTCCATTCTGAGTTGCGAAATCAAGGGCTCGGACGTTGCTGCCTTTGATGGTTCCTCGCGATCGGGTCGATCCGCCTTTTGCGTCGGTGATGGTAAGATTTGCTCCGTTCTGCCGGATCGACCATACATACGGTGATCTTGTGCCGTCGTCGTAATAGCCATCCCATGTGCCTTCGACATCTGCCACGAACTCATCAAAAATGGCCGTCGCTTTGCCGTTCTTGTAATAGAGCGACACCGAGTAGATCTCCCGAAGATTCAATCGGTCCCATTCGATCGAGTTGCCGTCGCTGTCCTCGATTCGGAGATCCCAGAGCCTTGCGGTTTCCCTGCGGGCAAGTACGATCCCGAGGTCATCGCCGATGTCTAAAACGTCCGCTCCTAAAATGTCTTCGCCCCAGTCTTTCGCGTTGTGCGGCGTCACATAGAGAGCATTGATCACAACGTCAGTCTTGTTGACAACGATGAACGTGTGTTCCGAGCGTTGAGCTGTAAGCTCCGCAGCACTGAAAACCAGAGCGATCAAGCCAATGGCCAGCATGCGTGAAAATAGTCCTTTCATTTCGTATCTCCTTTATTTTGAATGGTTAGAATGTAGTTACCGATACCGGCGGATGTTCATCGTTTGGGCCTTGAATGCCCGAATGAAGCAGATCGGCCGCTATCAGCCAGGTCCAAACTGCCCGCCAGAACGCAGGTGTTGACTCAAAATCATTCCCTGCCGATACAAACGAGAAAAAAGCGGCGAAAGTGTAACACTTCGGAGTTTTTTTTTTTCGTAGTTTGGGTCTATACTGACGATACTCTTCTCGCCGTAGATTTATGCATCAAGGCAGTTCGCAGCAGATCACTGCCCTACTCTCTGAGTGGGGCGAAGGGGATACGACTGCGCTCGAGCAATTGATGCCGCTCGTTTACGACGAACTGCGGAAAATGGCCCGGCATCACCTTCGCCGCCAGCCGGCAGGGCACACATTTCAGACGACTGACCTGATCCATGAGGCTTACCTGAAGCTGGCCAACCGAGAAGGAGCCGGCTGGCAGAATAGTGCTCATTTCTTCGCTGTTGCATCCACGGCAATGCGGCATATTCTGGTAGACTATGCCCGCTCAAAGCAAAGCCAAAAGCGGGGCGGCTGGCAGGAAAGAGTTACGCTCAACGATGATTTTGCGGCCGCCGGAGAACAAGCGAAGGAGATCCTTGCTCTTGACGACGCGTTGCAGCAACTCGCGAAGCTCGACGAGCGGAAGAGCCGGATCGTTGAGATGAAGTATTTCGCGGGCATCACCAATGACCAGATCGCTGAAGTGCTCCAGGTCTCGCCTGAAACGGTAAAACGGGACTGGCGATTTGCACGGACATGGCTGCTTCGTGAGCTTGGCGTCCAAAAACCCTGAGACGAATGGATTCGGACCTACTAGGTAAAATCGAGGAGATCTTTCACGCCGCACTAGAGGTGCCCGCCGACAAGCGAGGTTCTTTTTTGGACGACCAATGCGGCGGTGAAGATCAGCTTCGCCGAGAGGTCGAGTCTCTTCTTGAGTTTGAATCAAGCGCCGAGCATTTCTTGGACGAGGCCCCGACCGTTCTTGCCGCTAAGATGTTGGCGGAACAAACGTCGCCGAAAAAGCTCGTCGGGAAAACCATTCTTCACTACAAAATAACTCGATTGCTCGGCGTCGGAGGAATGGGCGAGGTCTATCTGGCCGAAGACTCGCGACTGAACCGAGCGGTCGCACTAAAGCTGTTTCCCGATATGTTTTCGGGTGACCGCGGCCGAATGGAGCGATTCGTCCTCGAGGCCAGATCCGCTTCCGGGCTCAATCATCCGAACATAATAACGATTCACGAGATCGGCGAATCCGAAGGCAGAAAATTCATCGCGACAGAATTTGTCGAAGGGGAAACCCTTAGAGAACTAGTGGCCACAGGGAAGCTTGCCTTAGCATCAACGCTCGACATAGCGATACAGGTGGCTTCCGCTTTGGAGAAAGCTCATTCGGTCGGCATCGTGCACCGCGACATAAAGCCGGACAACATAATGGTTCGCCCGGATGGGCTTGTGAAGGTTTTAGATTTCGGCGTTGCTAAGCTGATGGAGCGATCCGAAGCCGAAGCTGTTATCGAGCTCGAATCGTCTGGACCCACGGGTCTTGATGGAACAATGGCCGGCTCGATTGTCGGAACGCCCAATTACATGTCCCCCGAGCAAGCTCGCGGCGACGCCATCGATCCGAGATCGGATATATTCAGCTTTGGCTCGGTTCTTTACGAAATGCTGAGCGGAAAAAAAGCATTTTCCAGCAGCGATGCATCCGAAGCGATCGAGACCATTCTTCACAAGCATCCGATTCCGCTTTCGGAGGCGGTTTCGGCCGTTCCCCGGACCATCGCGGCCATCGTGAATAGGTGCCTGAAGAAGCAGCCCGCTGAACGCTATCAGCAGATCGGTGAAGTTCTGGCCGACCTTCGAGCGGAGCGGCGGAGACTTGAGTTTGATGACATAGGGACAAACGTTACTCGCGGGGATCTGACAGCCGCAGTAACACAAGAGCTATCCGCGAGCTCCATTGGTCCTTCAAGACCGACACGACGACATTTGTATGCTGCCGGTTCTATGATGGTGTTGTTCATCGTGCTGAGTTCGTTTGCGGGGTACAGATACTTAACGAACACGACGGAAATTCAGTCCATTGCCGTGATTCCATTTACGAATGCAAGCGGCGACCCTGAAATGGATTACCTCTCGGACGGAATGACCGAGAATCTGATCCGCAGCCTTTCGACCCTTCAGGGACTATCGGTAAAGGCGAGAAGTACCGTTTTTACCTATAAAGGAAAAGATGTCCCGCCCAAGACGATCGGAGAGGAACTGAATGTCGATGCCGTTTTATTAGGACGATTAGAACAGAGCGGTGACAGGCTGAGACTCGACCTGGAATTGGTCGATACAGCGACGCAGAACGTGCTTTGGTCGGCGGAATATTCTCGCGAGCTTGATGATCTTATTCTTCTCCAGCGGGATGTCGCCCGCGATGTTTCGGGCCGATTGCGACCAGCATTGACGGCGGCCGACAGCTCGCGAGTCGCTCAAAACTATACGACCAACTCGGAAGCCCAGCAGCTTTATCTCAAGGGGCGTTTTCACTGGAACAAGCGGACAGTTTCTGATTTTGAAAAGGCCGTAGTCTTTTTTGACCAGGCAGTGGCGAAAGACCCGAGTTATGCACTTGCGTATGCCGGAACTGCGGACACTTACGCCCTGATGCCACTATACGGCAACTACCATCCACTGGACTACATTCCGAAGGCAAAGCAAGCGGCGCTGAGGGCTCTTGAGCTAGATCAGGATCTGGCGGAAGCTCATGCCTCGCTCGGGTATATAACTACGACCCACTATTACGACTGGGACCGCGCTGAAAAGGAGTATCTCAGAGCACTCGAACTGCGTCCCAATTACGCCACGGCGCATCAATGGTATGCAGAGCATCTCGCCTTTCGCGGACGGACCGAAGAGGCACTTGCCAATATTTCAATAGCTTTGGAACTCGATCCTTTTTCGCTCGTGATCAACCGAATGAAGGGGAACATTCTCGGTTTTGCGGGAAGGTATGATGAAGCCATTGAGCAGCTTGTTAAAACCGTTGAACTCTATCCCGAAAGCCCGATCGTCAGATTCAATCTCGGCGAAGCCTACGCCGCCAAGGGAATGTACCCCGAGGCGATCGAGCAGTTTTTGACGGGATTTAGGCTAGACGGTAGAAAGAACCACGAGATCCGGCGATATGAGAATGCCTACAAACTGAAAGGTTGGAAGGGCTTTTGGATGGAGTATCTGGCAAGCCTGATTACGCTGCAAAACGCCCTTGCCGAAGCCGATAAGCCGATCTATTTTGACAATGAAAGTTTGGCTTACGCCTATGCCGCCACCGGCAATAAAGAAAAGGCCCTTGAATTCCTGCTCAAGGCCTACGAAGCTCGTGATCCGCTCCTAGTCACCATTCGCACCTCAGAGGTTTACGATTTCCTCAGAGATGATCCGCGCTATATCGAACTCATCGAAAAGATCGGATTGCCGAAATAGTCCGTCCGCCGCAACAACGATATGAGCAACGGCGAAGTCATGCTGAACGCATCGCCCGCCGATCAGTGTCCCAATCGGCTCGCGAGCGGCACCGGACGCAGTTCGTTTCTGCAAGGCCCAGTTCAATTTGGGGCAAGTGTGTGCAACAATTGACCCGTTTCACGTGTTGAACCCTACATATGACGGACGGGCCGACAATCGGGAAAAGCGTCGGACACTATCAGATCCTTTCTAAGATCGGAGAAGGCGGCATGGGTGAAGTGTATCTTGCCCGCGATAGTCGTCTGGATCGAAACGTCGCGCTCAAGCGGCTCGGTCGCGAATTCTCTGCAGATAAAGAAAGGCTAGAGCGCTTTATTTCGGAGGCTCGAGCGACATCTTCGTTGAATCATCCGAATATCTTTACGATCTTTGAGGTGCTCGAGGACGGCGGCGAACGTTACATTGTCGGGGAACTCGTCGAGGGACGGACGCTTAAGGAACTAATGCGGGATGACCCACCCGGGTTGAACGCGGCCTTGGATATCGCGATCCAGATCGCCTCTGCGCTAGATGCCGTCCACAAACTTGGGATCGTTCATCGCGATATCAAACCGGCGAACATAATGGTGCGACAGGATGGTATCGTTAAGGTCGTTGATTTCGGGATCGCCAAGATCAGGCCAAATTTTTCGACCGAGCAGACCGACCCGGAGATGCCAACAGTTCCGATGGGCAGTACGCAGCCCGGGATGATGATCGGGACGCCGAAATATATGTCGCCGGAACAAGCCCGAGGACATGCGGTCGATCCTCGCAGCGATATTTTTAGCCTCGGGATCGTTCTATACGAGCTTTTTTCCGGCAAGCGGGCATTTTCGGGTGAGGAGGCAGTGGACCTCATCAGTTCGATAATCAAAGATGAGCCACCATCAATGCTTAGTCACGTCGCGGCATTGCCGAAACAGCTAGATCGAATTGTTGGGAAGGCTTTGCGAAAAGAGCGCGAGCAGCGGTACCAGTACATCCGTGATCTGCAGCTTGACCTTGAGGATCTCCGTGACGAGATCAAATACGAGGCAAGGGCGAATCGCCTGTCGGAGTCGACCGCTCAACAGGCTGTTCATTCGACAGAAACGGGTTCTAGCCCTTCGACGTCCACTTTGCCGGCGTCGATCGTTACAACCCGGCGGTTCACGGTGCTGCATGCGTTGCTCTTCGCCGCAGGGCTTGTTATGGTCGGAGGCCTTTTCTGGTATTTTGGCCTTTTCGCCGGGAATCAGAGGCTGACGCCGGATTCGTTCGTTTCGAGCGAGGTCGCAAATTGGGTGAGCGCTCCGGGCGAATTGTTCAGCAGTGCCAAGTTTTCACCTGACGGAAAGATGATCGCGTTTTCGTCAACTCGGACGGGCAGTAAGAATATATGGGTGACCCAGGCGGGCTCCAAAGATGCGATACTGGTTACGAACGACGAATTCTCTGACCGCGATCCGGTCTGGTCGCCAAAGGGCGACGAGGTCGCCTATTATTCAGAACGACCGATCGCCCCGGGTCAGGCTCTGTCGTTTGGCATCTGGCGTTCGCCGGCACTGGGCGGAACGCCTCGGTCCGTTGCGGTCCTATCAGATCGCAGTGCTGAGATTCGCTCATGGGGGCCGAGCGGCAAGATCTATTTTCAATCTGAGGGCGATCTTTTATCGCTTGATGTCGGCTCCGACCGCATCGAGAAAGTGACAAGGTTCTCTGACAAAGGGGTTAAGGTCACGTTTGTGGACATCGCAACGAGCGAGACCGAGATCGCGTACGTCGTAGAGCGGGAAAGCAAATGGGCGATATTTCGCAACAACATTGTTGGTGACAGCGAAGAAGCGGTCTTTGATTCAGACGCCCGGATCGAGAGCTTTCATCTCTCCGATGATGGCGAAAGGATATATTTCAGTTCAGTCGTTGATGGTGTAAATCAGATATTTCTTATCGACCGCAAGGACAATATTCCGCAACGGCTTACCGCGAGTGATTCCGACAATGTGGTACTTGACGTATCTTCGGACGGACGGTCGATACTCTACAGTTCGGTCAAAGAAGAGTCATCGATTTGGAAGGTTTCACTAGATAGTGGCAAGGAAACAGCGTTGGTTCGCGGATTGGAAGTCTCGTTCTGGCCTGATGTCTCCGGCGATGATTCTGCACTGGTGTTTCAAACGGCTCGAAACATGAATCGCGGCGATCGCCTTTACAGAACGACGATCAAGTCGATCGAGCTTAACGGGCCGCGTGCTGAGCCCAACGCCGTTGTCGTCGCTGAAAGTGGCGTTCTGCCTAAATGGTCGCCAGACGGCTCTACGATCGCGTTCATTCGGGTCAATGGCCAGACACGGGAATTGAGAACGGCAAATCGGAACGGGGGCGGTGAAAGGGTGGTCGCCGCCGGAGGCGTTTCGGTTCCAGGCTACTCGGTGTCGCCGTATAACCCTATACAGAACAATTCGTTCGATTGGAGCCGGGATGGCAAAGAGATCGTTTATCTTTCGGATCGTTCTGGGGCCTCAAATCTATGGACGGTTGGCGTGAACGGGACGGACGAACGTCAGGTAACGGATAATACTGACACCAAGGTGTCCTATTACTCACCGATCTGGAACTCAGCGGGAACCGCGATCGCATTTTCGGGCCAGAACCAGGCGATAAGCGAGAAGGGTGAAAAGATCACGAGTCTATTCGTGCTTGACCGTTCAACCCTACGGCAAGAAAAAGTGTACAGTACAGTCGCTAGTTTGCGGCTTCTCGGATGGTCTGCGGGCGAGGATGCTCTGATAGCGGTCGAAACCGATTCCCGTTCGGGCCTTGCGAAAGAGGTCCGGCTTGTCGATATCCCATTGATTACCGGACGACCCAGACAGATATCCATCCTCGCGAATGCATATTTCTATAATATTGTTCAAAGTCCGGACAGCAGAATGGTAGCCTACAGCGCAAGGAACGAGGATCTCGACGACATCTGGACAGTAACGCTCGCGGGTGGCGACCCGAAGCGAGCTACGAAGAATAATGACTCAAGCCTCAATATCTCACGGCTTGCATGGCTTAACGACGGGAACGCTGTCGTATTTGGTAAGCAGTCGCGTTTCAGTTTGCTTTCGATGCTTACATACAAGGAAAAGTAGAGGAAAAAATGAACATTAAACGACCGATGAAGACCATTTTGGCAATATGCTTTGGCTTTTTGCTTATGACAGTTTCCGCATACGAGCGGCCTGCCTACGCTCAGTGCGAGTCCGTGACAGATGCTCAGTTGGTCGAGGAGATCTATGCCAAATTCAAGGCTCATGGAGACCTTGCAGGGCAACTCTCGCACATCAATGTGATCTCTATTAACCGCGTGATCAAGCTCCAGGGCTGGACCGACTCAAGGGGCGATTATAAGGACGCTTTCAATATCGTCGCTTCGACCAAGTGCGTCGTGATGATCAACGTTCAGCTTTTCCGGGATTCGCCGCCCGCCGAGGGTGACAGCCTTAAACCAGGGGCCGGGGGCTGCCAGGCAGGCACGAAACCGTGCGGTGATATTTGCATCCCCGAAGGAGATAGCTGCAATATATCCGGCCAGACGAAGAACGAGTAACACAAGACTTCGGGGATAGCGATCGTAGCTTATGGAGGGCCGGTTCTTTTCGGATTTGCAAATTGCATGTCGCGGTGGGCGGACGGACGCCCGGTCAAATGCCCAGCCTTTTGAAAAGCCGGCATGATCGGAGTACATTGCGGGAGCAATGGCCTTAGATATAAATGGCGACCAGGTGTCGAGGATCCGTTGGACTCCTGATAGCAGTGCGTTCGTATTTGAAAAAAATATCGGGAATCGCGATCTCTTCAAAATAGACTTAGCCAGCAATAAAGAGACCCAGATCAGCGAATTCGACACAAACATGGATACAGCTGATTTTGTTTGGTCGCAGGATGGCACAAAAATTCTGCTCTTTAAGTCTACGTTCCTTTTCGGCATCGTTCGGATCAAGGAGACGGGCCTGCCCAATTAGCGGATGTGCCCCCGACCTTCTGGTCGAGATCAAATAAGTATGAAAAGATGCTCCGAATACAGGAGCGAACATTAGCGATGAAGACCGACCACGTTGAATTTGTCGAACTGAACGAGGACGTTTCTGCTTCGCCGCTGTGGAATGCAGATCTTGCTCCGACGACGATAGAGCAGCGGACTTGGTCGACGTGGAACATCGCGGCGTTATGGATCGGGATGAGCGTCGTGATCACGACGTATATGCTCGGCGGCGGGTTTATCGCCCAAGGGATGACGTGGTGGCAGGCGATGCTGACGATCCTGCTCGGCAATTGTATCGTGTTGGTTCCGATGGTGCTGAACGCTCACGCCGGCACGAGATATGGCATATCGTTTCCCGTTCTGTTGCGTGCTTCATTCGGGACGAAAGGCGCGAATATTCCGGCGATACTGCGTGCGATCGTCGCGTGCGGATGGTTCGGGATACAGACGTGGATCGGCGGAACGGCGATCGATGCTTTGCTGGCGGCCTTGTGGGGCGGTTGGACCGAAATCGGCGGCGTTATTGCCGGAAACCCGGTGCATACGTGGCTTTCGTTTTTTCTCTTTTGGGCGATCCAGGTCGCGATAATCCTTCGCGGCATCGAGGGCATTAAGCACCTCGAATCGTGGGCGGCGCCGCTGCTACTTTTTGGCGGTTTGGTGCTGTTGATATGGGCATCTTCGGCGGCGGGCGGTTTGGGAAATGTCCTAGCCGGAACGTTGGCATTGCAGACGTCGCAGGCGGACTTCTGGGCGATATTTCCTGCGGCGCTGACGGCCTCGGTCGGATATTGGGCGACGCTCAGTTTGAATATTCCGGACTTTACCCGCTACGCAAAATCGCAGCGTTCGCAGATGCTCGGACAGGCACTTGGATTGCCGCTGACGATGACTGCGTTCGCATTTATCGGCGTGGCGGTGACGAGCGCAACCGTGATCATCTACGGCGAGGCGATAGCAGATCCGGTGAAGCTCATACAGCGGTTCGACAACGCGGCAGTCATTCTTTTTTCGATGGTCGTCATCTTTCTCGCTCAACTGACGACGAACATGGCGGCAAATGTGGTCTCGCCATCGAACGATTTTTCAAACATAAACCCCAAACGCATCTCATACGTTACCGGTGGATTGATCACTGCGGTCATCGGAATCGTCATGATGCCGTGGCAATTGATGTCGTCGATGGGTGCGTATATCTTTACTTGGCTGATCGGATATTCCGGCCTGATGGGCGCGATCGGCGGGATACTGATCTGCGATTATTGGCTTATCAGAAAACGGCGGATCGAACTCGCCGAGCTCTACAAAACGGACGGCATTTATTCCTACACCGGCGGTTTCAATTGGCGTGCGATAGTTGCCCTTACCGTCGCGATCGCACCGGTCGTTCCAGGATTTTTGCGAGCCGCGACCACGCCGGGCGGCCAGGTCGCTGACCTGGGCCTCTTCGATACGATCTATACCTACGCGTGGTTTGTTACCTTTGGTTTGGCCTTTATCTTGTATTATCTTTTGATGAGTTTGAAGAAGCGATAGGACGGATGAGTCATGAGTGTCCTATCTTAGTAAAAACCGATGCCATCAAGAATTGTAAAAGCAGGCCTGATACAGGCACGCAACATCGCCCCGGTTGAAATGCCGATCGAAGAGATCAAGCGGCAGAATATCGAGAACCAGATGGAATACGTCCAGAAGGCGGCAGAAATGGGCGTTCAGATGCTGTGTTTTCAGGAGATATTTACGACGCCGTATTTTTGTGCCGAGCAGGAGACGCGTTGGTATGAGGCGGTCGAGCGCGTGCCTGACGGGCCGACGGTCAAGCTGATGCAGGACGTCGCGAAACAGCACGGAATGGTTCTGATCGTGCCGATCTACGAAGAAGAGCAGGCCGGCATCTATTACAATACGGCAGCGGTGATCGATGCCGACGGGAAGTATCTCGGTAAGTATCGCAAGACGCATATTCCGCATGTGGCCCCCGGCTTTTGGGAGAAGTTCTATTTTCGGCCGGGCAATCTTGGGTATCCGTGTTTCGATACAGCCTTTGGGCGGATAGGGGTTTACATTTGCTATGACCGGCATTTTCCGGAAGGCGCGCGATGCCTCGGTTTGAACGGTGCCGAGATAGTATTTAATCCCTCAGCAACTGTCGCCGGCCTTAGCGAGTATCTCTGGAAACTCGAGCAGCCGGCACATGCTGTCGCGAATGGTTATTTCGTCGGAGCGATCAATCGTGTCGGGACGGAAGCACCTTGGAACATCGGCGAGTTTTATGGGCAAAGTTATTTCTGCGACCCGCGCGGACAGATCATCGCCGAAGGCTCACGCGACCAGGACGAACTGATCGTAGCAGACCTCGATATGGACAAGATCCGCGAGGTCCGTAACACATGGCAATTCTTCCGCGATCGGCGACCCGATCTTTACGGGCCGATCGTTGAAGATTAGATTTTACTGCACGTGCATCGCTTCAAGCTTTTATGTACATCAAGTTAGCTATTCTCATTACCGTCGTATTGGCCGCTTCGATTCGTTACGAGGCACAGACCCCGACTGTTGTTGAAAGTGAACTGCTCGGCCTGCTTTCTAGCATTTCAAAATATGGAAACTATGGCGGTGAATACGATGAGACGAAGCTCTACGCGGGCAATGACGAATTTCGCCGCAAGCTGATGCAATACGGCACACGAGTGGATTTGCTAGCCTACGCTTTCCCTCGTCTGAGCGATGCGATGTATATCGCGACCTCAAAGGACGGCCGCTTGCGGATATATTCTTGGGACAAGCAGACGGGCGGCACGATGCGGGATTTTGCATCCGTGTTCCAATTCAAAGGCATGAGCGGGAAGGTCATAACTTGGGCTGAGAGTGACGATGACGAATCGGCCGGTTCGTTTTATCCTGAGGTATTTCAATTGAATTCGCGGCAGGGGCCGGTCTATCTCGCCACATCGACGTTCATCGGGTCGACATCGATGCACGGGCAGTCGATCAAGGTGGTCCGTGTCAATGGCGATGATCTTGACCTGAGTGCAAAGCTCATCCGAACCGCCGAGGGGCTTACCAACTCGGTCGGATTCGGGTACGACTTCTTCTCGGTGGTCGATCGAAAGGAACGGCCGATCAAGCTGTTCGAATTCAATGAGGAGCGGAAAGAGTTTCGTTTTCCGGTCGTGATCGAAGACGAAAAGACACCGCAGGGCAGGGTGACGGACCGCTTCATCACATATCGTTTTAACGGCCGATATTTTGTAAAAGCAAAGTAATGCAGCATCGCGAGCGCTATTCATCGGGAGCAAAATGGGAGTCGGTCGTCGGGTATTCGCGTGCCGTGCGGGTCGGCGACCGCATCTACGTGACCGGTACGACGGCGACGGACGAGAACAGCAACCTCGTCGGCATTGGCGATGCCTACCGGCAGACCGTGCAATGCATTTTGAACATCGAGCGGGCGTTGAAACACTTTGACGCGACGCTCGAAAATGTCGTTCGCACGCGGATATTCGTCACCGACATCTCGCGATGGGAAGAGTATGGCCGGGCACACGGCGAGTTTTTTCGCGATATAATGCCGGCAACGACGATGGTCGAGGTCTCCGGGCTGATCGATCCCGATATGCTGGTCGAGGTCGAGGCCGACGCTGAATTTTGATCGCTTTCAATGTCCAAGCTCACCAATGAACAGATCGAACGGAACTTCGCCGAGCTTGACCCGCTGATGTCGCAGGCCGAAGCCTTGGCCGAGGCGAATCGCTGTCTCTATTGCTATGACGCGCCGTGCATGCACGCGTGCCCGACGCACATCGACGTTCCCTCATTCATCAAAAAGATCGCGACCGGCAACCTGAAAGGCTCCGCTCGGGTCATCTTTGACGCAAATCCGATCGGTTCGACCTGTGCCCGCGTGTGCCCGGTCGAGGCCTTGTGCGAAGGGGCATGCGTCGAGAAAACGCTCGTTCAAAAGCCGATCGAGATCGGCCGCCTTCAGCGTTATGCCACCGAGAAAGTGCTTGTGGAACGTACGCCGCTGTTTCAGGTTGGAGCACCCAATGGCTTTTCGATTGGCATCGTCGGCTCGGGGCCGGCGGGGCTTTCTTGTGCCGCATATCTTGCCCGGCTCGGTTACGCGGTGACGGTCTATGAGCGGCGGGCCGAACCTGGCGGGCTCGATACCTATGGGATGGCGGAATATAAGATGACGCGATCCGCCTCGCTTGCTGAGGTCGCGCTGATAGAACAAATGGGCGTCAAGTTTGTCACCGAGACGTCCATAGTGTCAGACGGCAGCGACGACCTTCCGAGATCGGTTACCGCCGTAGAACTTTGTTCGCGGCATAACGCCATTCTCATAGCGGCGGGGCTCGGAGCTACCAACCGACTCAATATTCCCGGGGAAGAACAGGAGGGCGTCGTCGATGCACTGACATTCATCGAGCAAGTGAAGACGCGCGAATGGAACTCCGTCCCGCTCGGAAACACCGTTGCCGTCATAGGTGCTGGAAATACTGCGGTCGATGCCGCGACACAAGCCAAACGGCTCGGAGCGGCGAAGGTGATGATGATCTACCGGCGGACCGAGGCCGACGCTCCGGCGTACGAATATGAGCTGGAACTCGCGCGTCTCGATGGGATCGAGTTTCACTGGCGGACAATGCCGGTCGAAATTATTGGGGACGGCAACGTCTCCGGCTTAAGGTGTGCCCGAGGCGATGGCAGCGAAGCCTTTATCGAATGCGATCAGGTGATCAAGGCCATCGGCCAAGCGAAACTTGGCACGTCGCTGAGGGAAGCGTTCGGGATCGATATCGACGAAAAGGGCCGAGTGCGTGTTGATGACGACATGCGGACCTCGGATCCGCTGATCTTCGCTGCCGGCGATTGCGTCAGCGGCGGTGCTGAAGCCGTCGACGCCGCTCAAATGGGCAAACTCGCGGCGATCGGCATTCACCATTCGCTTACCGGTGAGCGGGTCGAGTTTGCGGGCTCGGCCGTTTCAAAGTAAACTTTCGCAAAAGCTTTTCTTACCAATCAGACAATTTCATTCGAGGACCGGGACAATATGGAAAATGAAACCGTACCCAGCGCAAAGCCGAGCGGCTTTGTCGACCGTGCATTGGATCTGATCGAGCGTATAGGCAACAAGCTGCCGGATCCGGCCGCGTTGTTCCTGATCTTGCTCTTTGTCGTCTGGATCTGTTCAGCGATCTTTTCGGGAATGTCGTTCGCAGAGCTCGACCCGCGTTCACAGAAGCCGATCGTCGTAAACAATCTGCTAACCGGTACGGCTATCGCTACGTTTCTCTCGACGATGGTTTCTACGTTCATGGCATTCCCGCCGCTCGGTGTAGTTTTGCTTGCCTTGCTGGGTGTCGGCGTCGCTGAACATACTGGCTTTATCAATGCTTCGCTCAAGGCTCTGCTCAACCTCACGGCACCTTCGCTCCTGACGCCGATGGTGGTCTTCGTCGGCATTATTAGCCACACCGCGGTCGACGCCGGTTATGTTCTGGTGATACCGCTCGGAGGCGTGATCTTTTATACGGCCGGTCGGCATCCGCTGGCCGGAATTGCGGCGGCATTCGCTGGTGTCTCGGGCGGCTTTAGTGCGAATTTCATTCCCTCAAGTCTTGATCCATTGCTCGCCGGCCTGACGCAAACCGGCGCACAGTTCATTAACGCGAGCTACGTCGTTAATCCGCTTTCCAACTGGTATTTTACGGCAGCATCTACAATATTGCTGGTTGTGCTCGGTTGGTTCGTGACCGACAAGATCGTCGAACCGCGACTCAAGAAAACAACTGAGGTTGATGGCGATCCGGACGAGATGCCGAAGATGGAAACACTTGGCCCGCAAGAAAAGAAAGGGCTGATCGCGGGGCTCGTCACGCTTGTTGTCGGCCTCGCGATCCTTATTGCCGTTTCCTTGCCTGCAGATTCGATGTTCCGATCGCCGGCCGGCTTTAAGGTGACAGCCGCTTCGGTCGAAAAGCTAAAAGCAGAAGGGATGCCCGAGGACGTCGCGCTCAAGCTCGGCCCGATCCTTGGACAAGAGCTATTCGGGAAAGCGGCGCTCGATAATGCGGTGAAGGCACGGCTTGGCGAAGAAAATGCCAAGACCTACGGTGCCGCCATTGCACAGAGCGCGGAGCCGGTCGCTCCGCAGCTTACCGCAAATTCGGCCCCGCTGATGCTTTCGATCGTGCCGCTGATCTTTTTGCTGTTTTTGATACCGGGCATCGTTTATGGCTATGTAGCCGGCACAGTTAAAAGCCATCGAGACATCGTTGCAGGCATGAGCAAGTCGATGAGCACGATGGGCTACTATATCGTGCTGGCGTTCTTTGCGGCCCTTTTCATCGCGGCATTCAATCAGTCAAATCTTGGAGCACTGATGGCCGTTAAGGGGGCGAATTTTCTCCAATGGCTTAACCTGCCTGTGCAGATCACGATCATCGGAATCATCTTGCTGACCGGGTTGCTGAACTTGGTCATCGGTTCGGCCTCTGCAAAATGGGCACTGCTCGCGCCGATCTTTGTCCCGCTCTTAATGCAGCTTGGCCTTTCGCCGGAGCTCGCACAAGCGGCCTATCGTATCGGCGACTCGACAACAAATATCGTCACACCGCTAATGCCGTATTTCCCGCTCGTGGTGGTCTTCGCCCAACGCTATGTGAAGAATACCGGCATAGGCACGCTGATCTCGATAATGCTTCCGTTCACGCTCGTGTTTTTGGTCTTCTGGACCATCTTCTTTCTCGCATATTGGGCACTCGGTATTCCGCTCGGTGTTCAGGCTCCGTACACGTATCCATAATTGAGGAAACAACAAATAAAAAGAGGGGTATTTCAATGAGCATTGGCATTCGCTTTTCGTCGTTGTATTTTCGGCTCGGTTTTTCAGGGTTGGGATTTGCGATTCTCGCGTTGATCTCCATCGCGGCGGGTTCAGTTTCAGGACAAAAGATCGACGACAGTTTTACCTACTTTAGGGCTGACGCGATAAATGGGCCGAACAATACGTACCGATGGAATTTGATACCGGAAATAAATATTCCGGGTGCCGCGAAAGGGAGCCCGCTTCGCATTGTTCTAAAGCAAAACGGAAAGGAGGTTTATTCTCACACGTGTAACCTTGCGGGCGAAACAGGTACGCAGACTCAGGCGTGTGTTCCACGTAACAATTCGATCGCGGAAACGGGACTGTTCAACGTAGAGGTGTTTCTTAACGACAAACTGTTGCGGACCTACAAGATCGACATTCGGAAGACGACCAAGCAGAATAACCGCCGTCCTGAATTCTATATCCAAAGGCATGCTGATGCGGCCGTCGCTTATTTGAGCAAGAGTATCGCAAACGTACTTGTGCTCAACATGGTTTTTTCCCCCGTCGAGGACTATGGGAAAACATTTGGGTATAACATCGCTCTCAAGTGCACAGCGAATGGCAGTCCGATAGTATTCGGTGACAAGCTGACTAATTTTAAGCAGGCCGCGAATAAGGTTACCAGCGGATTTACTGAGATCCGAGATCCGAAGGCAGGCATCCTACGAGACACCATTAGGTTCGATCAAATGGCGATCCAACTTCCATTGACCATGGGCCCTGTCAATATCTCGTTTGCACCAGGACGAGGATGGCCCGATGCTGCTAAAACGCCGGGGAAATGGCAGTGCGATATGTACGGTGAAAAGACCAACGGGGTGTTCCGAACATTTCGTTTTGAGGTTGCTGGCGGCACTGTCATTCCGCATCCTGAGCAGCATTCCGGCAATGTAAATCTCGACAAAGACAAATGGCTGATCGATTTGGAGATACCGAAAGGCGGCAGCGAGATCGATAAACGACTTCTTCCTTCGCCCAACGCCGGGCTGTTCTTCGGGATTCCGTGGTCAACGGCCGAAGGGAAAGCGATGGCCGGACGGATGTCGAAGAAAGGTGAGGCATTTCCAAATTAGTGCAGAGGCACGTTAGGCTGCTCACAATGTCGAATTATTACAAGATCGAGGGTGAGAATGAGTTCGCCTATTTTCGCGCGAATGTTAACCAACTGCGGCAGGCTCTCGATGGTGACCGATTGTGGGCAGTGCGGATGATGGAAACCGGTATTCCGTTTGAACTCGGTAGGTATTGGGAGGTCACTCGTCGAGCGTTGCTCTGTCCGTCCAAGATCGAAAAGCACGGCGAATATTTTTTTAGGGGCCGAGGAACCCTTTACTTCTGCTATCAGGTTGAGGCTGTCGGCGACAAGGTATCGCGGATCGTTCCGTTGGGAAACATGTCGCTCGGAAGAAAGATCGCTATGCCTTGCGCTCTTCTTCTGATCTTTGTTTTACCCGTTGTTTTTACGCCGCTCTTCTATCTATATTGGAATTGGGAGACGAAGAGGCATTCGAAGGATAAGTTGAGAGCTTTTTGTCATTATTTGGAAACAAAAGTTACGGGATCGATTCGAGAATCAAAAGGAGGGAAATTAAAATGAGATCCGTTGAGTCAAGAATCAATTTACTTTTCATTTTGCTCATCTTGCTGGCCGTTTCACTTGGGTGTCTGGGGCCGAGTTCAAGTAGCACGCAATGTGAGGGTACAGTAAAGGTCAACGGAAAGACTTACACCGGACAGGCGAAGGATGAAGAACAGGCCGGGTTAAATGCTTGCAACAAGTACTGCCTCGAAGAGGATGAGCGTGCGAAAGGAATGGTTCAAGACTGGCTTGCCTCGGGCGCGGCGGCTGAATTCGAACGGAAAATGAAAAGGAAGCCGACGAAGGAAGACGCAGTGATCGAGGACAAAGCGATCCTCGATTACGTCACCAAGAACTGTGCTTCGAAGTGTAAGACCGAGGCCAACAAGAATAGGCACACGTTGGAAACGGAGTGTAAGTAAAATCAAGTGAAAACTGTTGTTAATGGCCGACCTTAGTAGCAATTTTGCAGGAATAAGATCGCCGAATCCTTTTTGGTTGGCGAGCGCTCCGCCGACGAATATGGGTTCGATGGTCGAGCGCGCTTTTGATGCGGGTTGGGGCGGGGCGGTTTGGAAGACGCTGGGTGAGCCGATCGTCAATGTTTCATCGCGGCTGGCTGCGATCGATCATGGAGCGATGCGGATGATTGGGCTCAACAACATCGAGCTGATCACCGACCGGCCGCTTGAAGTAAATCTTAGAGAGATCGCCGCGTGCAAGAAAAAATATCCCGATCATGCTCTGATCGTCTCGCTGATGGTCGAATCGAAACGCGAGGCCTGGCACGAGATCGTTAAGCGTTCACAGGATACGGGATGCGACGGGCTTGAGCTAAACTTCGGCTGCCCGCACGGAATGAGCGAACGCGGGATGGGCGCCGCGATGGGCCAGGTGCCGGAATACACTTGCATGGTGACCGAGTGGGTGAAAGAGGTCGCCGAAGTTCCGGTTATCGTCAAACTCACGCCGAACGTCACGAACATCGTTCCGCCGGCGAAGGCCGCATTGAACGGCGGTGCCGACGCGGTTTCGTTGATCAACACGATCAACTCGATAATGGGCGTCGATCTGGACACGATGGTCCCGCATCCGAACGTCAATGGCATGGCCGCCCACGGCGGTTACTGCGGCCCGGCAGTGAAACCGATCGCGCTCAACATGGTCTCCGAACTCGCACGCGACCCGGAGTTCACGATACCGATCAGCGGCATCGGCGGCATTTCGTCGTGGCGCGATGCGGTCGAATTCATGCTTCTCGGAGCAGCGAACGTTCAGGCATGCACGGCCGTAATGCACTACGGCTACCGCATTGTCGAAGACATGATCGACGGCTTAAATAATTATCTCGATGAAAAGGGAATTGCGTCGGTCAACGACATCATCGGGAAGTCGGTGCCGCGGGTGACCGATTGGGGCAGGCTCGATCTGAACTACGTCGTTAAGGCACACGTTAACGAGGAACATTGCATTCGCTGTAACCTTTGCTACGTCGCGTGCGAGGACGGTGCACATCAGTCGTTCGAATTTGTCGAATCGAATGACCATCGTTACCCTCGGGTCATCGAGGAAGAATGCGTCGGCTGCAATCTCTGCGCGCTCATCTGCCCGTCGCCCGGGGCGATCACGATGGAACGCCGCGACGACGGCTCAAACCCGCAGACCTGGAGCGAAATTTCGGCCGCCTCAAACTGAAAAATAGTGAACACGGCCGGCCTTTCTTATCCATATAGCAACCAATGGAATTCCCGGAACGTTGCGAAGAGAAAGACAGACCGCAGCGAAGCGATCGCTATTTACAAAGCCCAATCGCTTCCGATCAAACCTCGCCGCCGCCCTGAACTGCACATCAAGTTCTTTCGCCTTTTCGATCGATCGGCACAACTCGACCGCATCGTCAAGATGTTTTTTAGTGCCCTGCGGATTGAACGTCGAGGCGAAATCGAAAAAGACCCCGCGAAACTCTTCTCCCATTACTTGAACGAGGTGGGGCAAAAGCTTCTCCGCTTCTCGCAATCGCTTCCATACAAGCGAATTCGCAAAGCCGTCGAGTTCGGCGGTTGAGATCGCGGCGAGCGTCGCGGCTTCCGTTTCATCGAGGCCGGTCTCGCGGGCAACCCCGGCCGGGTCTTCAAAAAACGAACGGCGAAGATCGGGGTCGGTATAAAGCCGGGCGAGGAAATTTTGATGTTCGCGAAGGCTCATCAAGTCACTAGGAGCTCATGACGAAGTAGCTGCTTTTCTTTTCATTTGACCGTCGTCGAAGATGCCTCGAGCTTTGGCGATCTCGTCTGCGATATCAGTGAAATCCGGGAAGTTCTCATCGCGTTCAAGAATTGCACCCTTAACGTCGCATCGGGAAACAACCTCACGAAAGACTTGCCAAACATCGTCGGCGGTCGGATCCGCGTGGGCATCGACAAGCCGCCCGCCTGTGGAGCGAAACCCGACGAAGTGAAGTTGGACGACACGGTCAAGCGGCAACTCTTCGACATACTGGCGCCAGTCGAAGCCGAGATTTCGCGAATTGATGTATAGATTGGTCACGTCAAGAAGCATTCCGCAATCCGTCTCTTCGAGCAGGGTGCGGATGAACTCGGTCTCGGGCATTTCGGAGGAAGCGAACTCGATATTGTACGTTATGTTCTCGAGGATCAGCGGAGTCGCGATGCGTTGTTTCACCCGAGCGATATTGTCGATCAGCACGCGAAGAGCTTCGTTGGAAAATGGAAGCGGCGCAAGATGACCGATCTTTATTCCGCCCGAACGGGTGAAGCAAATGTGGTCGCTGAACCAGGGCGGATCGATGAGCTCGACCAGCGTGGCAAGCTTTTCGAGATAAGCCTCGTCGATCCCCTCCGCACTCCCGAGCGAGAGGTCGAGAGAGTGGGGAATCAGCGTGAAGTGCTCGCGAAGCAGGTCGAGTTCGGCAAGCTTCTTTTCAGACGCGTCGATGTAATGATCAGAAGTGATCTCAAGAAAATCGATCTGGTCGCGATGGAGAAAGATCGATGAACGAAGCGGCGGGCGAAAGCCGAGACCGACTCCCAGATGCGGAAGGCTCTCCATTTAATCTCCGCCGCAACCTCCACAGCCGCCTCCGCCATCGCCGCCGGATGAACAACTACCGCAAGCCGACCCGCATCCGCCCGAGCTTGCGGCAGATTGCTGCTGGGCACGTTGGAAAGCGTCCGTATATCCGGAAAAAGGCGTTCCGACGAGCACGCCGGTTCCGAAGACCGCCACCGAGACAAGTACCGGATCGACACCGGCGGTGCCGGCTTGCGGCGAAAGTTGATTCGGTGCGGTAGGTAACCGTTTAGGAGCGAATTGCAGGTCTTCGAAGACGACCCGGAGCCTTTCGAGATAGGCTTTGCCGCGTTTTGTAATCCGGGGCAGGGTTCCGATCGTGCCGAGGACAATAGATCCGATCACACCAAGCAAGATGAGAAAGAAAATGTTAAATTCTCCGTGTAATATCGACGTGAAAAGTCGGTATAATGCGATCCCGACGATCAAAAGTATTGCCGCAATTGAGAGCTTCCGGAGCCGACCTGTCGATTCATTATCGGCGATCATTTGTCGTTCGCTTAGTCGGAGCTCGAACGCCGTCGCGTGTCGTTCAAGGTGGCTGACAAGACCGCTGTTCGTATCAAAAACATCCTTTACCTCACGCCCGGTGCCGACCCAGTTGAGTGCATCGGCCTCTATCGGACTCAGTCTCGACCGACCCGCCGAATTCTCCGCGGGCTGTAGGGTCGAGCTTGTGTCGTCTGTTGTGATGGTGACGTGGCCGCTATTGACCAAAGCGAAGATGACCGCCCTTGCGAACTCATTCACGCCGCCGCGAAGAAAGGCGATCTCGAAAGGATCCGGCTGCGGCGGGATCGCCGGGAGCGGCATCATGTCGGTCTTATCAAGCTGCGTTCGGTAAAGTCCGAGGGAAATCGACGAAAGAACGATGACGAACCCGTACAGGATCAGGAAGCCCGGTCCGTTGATCTGCGTTAGCAGGTTTTCAAGCAGAAAGTCCATGATCGGAAAATCCTCCTCTAAGCAATCATAACGAATTTAAGGCCCCGGTGGTTCTAAAGTTAACAGTAAGTTAAGGCGTCAGTGAAATATGCGACATGTTCAGATTCCGCCTTTTTCGATGGCTCCAGCGGCGATTCGCCCGAGAGCATTTACAAACCGGTTAAAGTTCGAGAACCGCTGATCGCTTGTTAAGCCTTTTGCGAATCGGGAGTAGATCTGCTGAGCGATGACGGCGATCTTGAACGTCCCGAAGACGTAGTAGAACAGCAAATCGGGAAGTTCGCGGCCGGACGCCTCCGCGTACATATCGGCGAGGTCACGACGCGTGAAGTTTGCCATCAGCACCCGCGGGTTAAACGGCATGTTCATCAACTCCCCGCCGGCATCGGGTGACATCCAATAGCCGAGCGTTGTGCCGAGGTCCATCAGCGGATCGCCTATGGTGACCATTTCCCAATCGATCACGGCTGCAACGCGGGTCAGGTCGTCGGGATCGAGCATGACGTTGTCGAACTTGTAATCGTTGTGGATAAGAGCGGCGCCGGATTCCGGCGGTACATTCTGGCCGAGCCAATTCATTGCCGCTTCGAGTTCGGGGTGCTCATCCGTCTTTGCCGCGATGTATCTTTTTGTCCAGCCCTCGACTTGGCGACGATTATAGCCCTCCGGCTTTCCGAGCTCGGCAAGTCCGGCAAACTCGAAATCAACTTTGTGAAGATCGGCGAGTCCGCGGATGAAGTTTCGGCAGAGCTTTGCCTGCGCTTCCTTTGAAGACGCGATAGTTTCGGGCAGCGTGCCGCGGATCACGATCCCCTCGCGTTTCTCCATCAGATAAAACTCTGCACCTATCACCGATTCTTCATCACAGAAAAAGATCGGCTCCGGGGCAGGCGGATATGCGATGCCGAGTTTCGACAGGACATCAAACTCGCGGCGCATATCGTGAGCGGTCTTGACCGTATTGCCAAAGGGCGGCCGCCTCAGTACGTATTCTGTCGAACCCAGCCGAATCAGGTAGGTCAGGTTCGAACTCCCGGCAGGGTATTGAAGTATCTCAAGTTCCGAAAATGGAGTTGGCAGCCGGCTTCTCAAGTACCCCTCAAGCGCTTCGCTATCAAGTTCTTCTCCCGGGCGGGGTTGTTGTGCTTTATCGTTAATCATTCGTGATCTTTAGGCCGCAGGCTGTGGTAATCTGTGGCGAATATGGACTTCGATTATTCTGCAAAAACCGCCGAACTGCAAAAGCGTCTCGGTTCATTCATGGACGAGTACATTTACGCGAACGAGGCGAGATATCACCAGGAACTCGACTCCGGAGACCGATGGCAGCCGCTATCGCTGATCGAGGAGCTTAAAAACGAAGCGAAAAAGCAGGGCCTGTGGAACCTTTTTCTGCCCGACGTCTCGGGACTCACGAATCTCGAGTACGCACCGCTCGCAGAGATGATGGGACGCGTCATTTGGGCGTCCGAGGTATTCAATTGCTCGGCTCCGGACACGGGGAATATGGAGGTGCTGCATCTTTATGGAACAGAAGAGCAGAAAGAAGAGTGGTTGCGGCCATTGCTTGATGGAGAGATCCGTTCATGTTTTGCAATGACCGAGCCTGAAGTTGCGTCTTCAGATGCGACGAATATTGAGGCGTCGATCGTCGCGGACGGCGAAGAATATATTCTCAACGGCAGAAAATGGTGGTCGACCGGTGCCGGGGATGCACGATGCAAGCTGGCGATCTTTATGGGCAAGACCGACCCGCAGGCTCCGAAGCACTTGCAGCAGTCAATGATCCTCGTCCCGATGGACGCTGACGGTGTGAATGTCGAGCGGCTGCTGAATGTCTTTGGCTTCGATGATGCGCCGAATGGCCACGCCGAAGTTTCCTTCACATATGTCCGCGTCCCGAAGAGCAACATTCTTCTCGGCGAAGGCCGTGGATTCGAGATCGCCCAAGGGCGGCTTGGCCCGGGGCGTGTTCATCATTGTATGCGGCTGATCGGCGTCGCCGAACGCTCGCTGGAACTGATGATCGAGCGAGCAGCGTCGCGAGTGGCTTTTGGAAAGCCAATAGTCGAGCAAGGCGTTGTCCGGCAATGGATCGCCGATGCACGTTGTGCGATCGATCAGGCACGCCTGCTTGTCCTTAAAACAGCATGGAAAATGGACACCGCCGGAAACAAGGCCGCCCGAAAAGAGATCGCGATGATAAAGGCGGTCGCTCCGCGAATGGCTCTTGAGGTCATCGACCGTGCGATCCAGGCACATGGCGGCGGTGGCGTTTCGCAAGATCATCCGCTTGCGAGCTTCTGGATCTACGCACGTTCTCTGCGGCTTGCGGACGGCCCGGACGAAGTTCATCTAGCGTCGATCGCGAAAATGGAGATCGCCGAAAAGCGAGCGAACTGACAGATCGCGTGCCAGCTTTCACCGTCGCGTTTTCCTGCGAATAGTGAAAAACAACTCCCAGCCAAAATTCACCGCTCGGTCAATTTGATGGCATTTCTTTCACGGTGTGTTCAACATGACAAAAAAGTGTTGACAAATGTTTTTCTTTCCTGTAACTTTATCTCACGGTGGTCAAAAACTGCCGTCACCCATCGCCACCCGATGCGAACCATTACAAAAGAATACATATCGACCGCTTGCTCTTCGTAGCTGTCGCAACAGACTAAAGACGAAACGATCTCGATTCACTGCCTTCAGTTGGCCTGTCCTGAAAATCGTCCTTCCGATGCAGTAGATCAATCAAACGGTGGCAAGAAAATCTTAAATCGGTGCCTCGAGATCGTTTCGCTTAGTTCCCCTAATTTTGAATCCCAACGTCCCAAAAACAGGTAACCCCGTCCAATAGGAGCTTAATAACAATGCTGTTCGGTAAAAAGAAAAGCGTCGCCGGCCTCGACATCGGCTCCAGCTCAGTCAAAATGGTCGAGCTTGAGAATAAGGCCAATGTGCTTTCGCTCTCGGCTCTTGGTTTTGAGAATCTGCCCGATGAGACGATCATCGATGGCCAGATCATGGAGCTCAACACGGTCTCGAGCGTGATCCAGAGCGTATGCAGCAATAGCCGCTCTACGGCAGACCGCGTCGTCACCGGCGTTAGCGGCCACTCGGTCATCATTAAAAATATTGTTCTGCCGGCAATGAGTGCCGATGAACTCGAAGAATCGATCGACTGGCACGCCGAAGAGCACATTCCTTACGACCTCGCAGACGTCAGCCTTGACTATCAGGTAACGGCATCGAATTCCGATTCGACGAACGTGCTGATCGCCGCGTGCAAGCGAGAGCGTATAGACAATATCTGCCAGGCGATACAGCTCGCCGGCAAGCAGCCGCAGGTTATCGATGTCGATACCTTCGCGCTTCAGAATTGCTACGAATACAACTACCAGCCGCGTGAAGAGCAGGTCGTAACCCTACTCAACATCGGAGCCTCAACGATGAACGTGAACATCGTCAAGGGCACGCGTTCGCTCTTCAGCCGCGACATCACCGTCGGCGGCAGCCAGTTCACCGATGTCATTCAACGCAATCTCGGCGTCAGCTTCCAGCAGGCTGAGGCACTCAAACGAGGTGTTCCGCAAGCAGTTGACGGTGTTGAAGAAACCGCCATCGAGCCGCTTGTTGGCAACGTTACTGAATTGGTCGCGATGGAGATCCAGAAGACCTTCGACTTTTACCGTGCAACGTCAGAGGACAACGAAACGGTTGTAGAAAAAATTCTTATCTCCGGCGGCGGTTCCAAGCTTAGCGGCCTCGCCCAGGAGCTTTCGACCCGCCTTGAGATCCCGGTTGAGGTGCTTGACCCGTTCCGCAATATCAAGGTCGAGTCAGGAAAATTTGACCCCGAATACATAAGCGAGATCATGCCCGAAATGGCGGTTGCCGTCGGTTTGGCCATGAGGGGAGTGATGTAGAAATGATCAAAGTAAACCTATTACATTCAGTCACAGAACGTCAGGGCGGAGCGGTCGTAACCGTTGACCGCAAGGTCAGCAGCCCGGCCAGCCGTTTGTTGCTCCTTACCCTCGCAGTCGGGTTCTTCCTTATGGCCGTGATCGGCTGGGATGTCATCAGCTCGCAAATGGCGAAAGCTGATGCCGAGCGAAGGCTTGAGGAGCAGAAGCAGATCGCCGCCGAGCTTGAGTCCGTAATGAAGGAACAGAAAGAGCTTGAAGAAAGGATCGCCAGTATCGATGCACGCATCGCCGCGATCAAGAAGCTCCGAGATGAGCAGCGTGGTCCGAGTGCAGTACTCGAAGCGATGCGTGAACGAATCTCGATGGTTCCCGGGCTTTATCTGCAGAGTGTCGAGCAGACCGGAGATCAGATCGTGATCAAGGGTAATTCACCGGACGAATCGGCCGTAACGCAATTTGGCAGAAGCCTCGAGTTTTCGAACGGGCTATTCTCCAACCTCAATATCGAAACCCAGCGGCAGGAGATCGTCAACCAACTCGCGACTGCCCGCGAAGGCCAGGAAGCCCCGAAAGTTACTGTGATCAATTTTACGATCAAGACCTCGTATACGCCTTCAAAGGCTGGATCAGTCGACAACCCGGCCACGGTTGCCTCAGGCCCCGGAGCCGCTGGTAGTCAAACCAACCCGGTTCAGGTCGCAAAGAACTAGGCCGTGCTTCGCGCTGCCCCGATAAGTTTAAATTTATTGATCGAAGGACACTACAATGATTGAAAAACTCAAATCTATACAGTGGTACGTTCAGCTAATGATCCTTGTCGGGATCGCAGCTGTCCTCTACATGACGGTCTGGTACTTTGTCACAAGCGAAACCAGAGCCGAGGTTGCAACACTCAACGAACAGATCGCCCAACTTACCGCAAAGAACGAGGCTGCTCGCGTAGCTACTCAGCGGATAAACGAGTTCCGGGCCCTGTTTGCGAGCAAGTCTGCCGAGTACGAGGAGTTGAAGGTCCTTCTTCCGGAACAGCGTGAGATCACGAACGTTCTTCAGGGTCTGCAGGACAATGCAAAGGATTCCCGGCTCGTCCTGATGAGGTTCTCACCCCGTGACGATTCACAGCAGGATGCGATCATGGCGAAGCCGGTCGAAGTTGAGGTCAACAGCAACTTCAATAACATCCGCGATTTCTTCGACAAAATGGCCAAGCTGCCACGTATCGTCTCGATCACGGACTTCAAGATCAACCAACTCGACAAGCAGACCGCAGACAAAACGGTGCATGCACAGTTCCTTTTAACGGCGTATTATGCCGATCCTGATGCACTTACCCAGCCGGCCGCCCCTGGCAAACCCGGAGCCCCGGGAGCCCCCGGAGCCCCGGGAGCAAAGCCTCCGGTAAAGCCTGCACCGGCAACAAAGTAACTGAATGCGTCCACTTTAACTAAACCCCATCAGAGAGAGAAAGCTATGATTACCAAACCCAGAGTTCTTCAGTACGTCGGCTACGGATTCGCGGTTCTCGCCCTTACGCTGATCGCCGGTGACCTATCAGTTCAGGGCCAGTCGCGCGATCCTTTTGCAAAGCCAGGCTGGGCCCGGACTAGAGACCAAGCTACGGGTGCCCGCACGGCCGGAGCCGGAAAGGAGGGTACAAAGCCGGTGGAGAATCTCGGTGCTCCGCCGATCGAACAGCGGATCGCCTTCTACAAGCGTCTTCGAGACATGGCCGTCGCCAATAATTCGGATCTACCGAAGGTAACAAGCGTTCTTACGCTCGGCGAGATGTCAGTAACCGGCATATTCCGAACGCCGCGAGGCCTTGCTGCGATGGTCGAGGCGACGCCGATCAAGCTGTCCTACACCATCTATCCCGGGGAGAAGTTCTTTGATGGCCAGCTAGTTGCCGTCGAGGAGAACCAGCTGATCTTCCGCCGAGTCACAAAGATGAGCAACGGAAAGTTTGTTGCTTCGGTGGAGAACAAACTCCTTAGGCAGTATTCAAGTTCAGAGCAGATCCAGGGCACTGCACCCGTCAACTCAGCAACGGCTGGAGCTCCGCCCGCACAGTCCGCAGGCGACGGCAAAGCTGCTGCGATCAATCTGGTATCGCCGCTCGACGAAATGGAAGCCCAGCCGGCAGAGACGACGAAGCCGGCAACTACGAAGGGTACCCGGCGAACGCGTACCGCAAAAAATCAGGAATAGCTTCGATTAGATGCATCCGGCAGTTCTGTCCGGACCCGCCAGAATAGTCTTTAAACAAGTCGACGTCCCCGCTTTTTGAGCCGTTCGACCGAATTAGCAACGGAGGAAACATGAAATCTCTTCTTTCTACAAGCGGAATAGCAACGAGAATTGCAGCCGCGATAATAATGATGATAGTGCTGGGAATTACCGTCTCAGCTCAAAAGATCGAGTCACGTCAACAAGGTAGGATGTACGGCGACGCGGGATTCCGCGGAGAGCCGGTCAGCCTTAAGATCGTGAATATGGACATCCGTGACGTACTCAGCTACATCACGGAGCAGTATGGGATCAACTTCGTGATCGACAAGTCCGTCAAGGCAGTTCCGGTCACGGTCAACGTAAATGAGGTTCCTTGGAATGTGGCGCTCGATTCGATCCTTCGGTCTCAAGAACTCGGGATCCAGGTCAACGGCCCGATCCTTCGGGTTGCAGACGCAAAAACACTTGCGTCCGAAGGCGAGATCCTTCGCCAGGCAATGGATACTCAATTGGACTCCTCACCGCTCGTCACTGAATTCATCCGGTTAAACTATGCCCGTGCGGCTGGTTCGATCGGACGTGGCCAGGCGACCAGTGGAACCACAACGGGTTCCGGCGGTGGTGGCGGATCTTCAGCCGCCGGCGGTTCGGGCGAAGGCCTGTTGCCGATCATTAAGCGTCGGCTTTCGCGGCGTGGGGCGATCGAGGTCGATGCACGAAGCAATTCGTTGATCGTTACCGATGTTCGAGAGAACATTGACGCGGTAAAGCAGTTGGTCGCCATCCTCGACCAGCCGGAGCCGCAGGTCGAGATCGAAGCGAGGATCGTAGTCGCAACACGGAACTTTAGCAGGGACATTGGCGTTCAGCTTGCAGCCCTTGTTACCGGTGCACGCGGAAGCCTTGGTTCGGGTTCGACCCTTCCGGGTACGAACAACACGACCGGAACACAGCCGCGGGGAATACCTTCCGGACTCGGAGTTCAGCCGAACAACGACCTACTTTCGAGTATCCCAAATACGATCATTGGCCTGACGACCGGAATCTTCGGAACCGCGCAGATCAGTGCTCTTATCTCTGCCGGTGAACAGACCGGACAGGCTAAGATCATCGCAACTCCGAGAGTTACGACGCTTAACAATCGCAAGGCGAAGATCGAGAGCGGAACGAAGATCCCGATCACAACCATTCAGCCTGGAGCAGCTGCCGGTGGTGCGGTAGTCGCAACAACGGAATACGTTGATGTGCCGCTGAAGCTAGAGATCACACCTCAGATCACGGATGTTGGTACTGTTGTTCTGGACATTCTTGCTGAGAATAGCTCAACTGCTCCTATCGTCGGCGGTGCTCCGCCCGCGATCAACACGCAGACCATGGAGACTCAGGTGACCGTGCCTGATGGCGGAACAACGGTGATCGGTGGCGTTCTTTTCGACGACGAACGTGAGAGCCAAGACCGCACGCCGGGCCTCTCTCGTATACCGATCCTCGGCAATCTCTTCAAGCGAAAGGGTGTTCAGCGTAATACGAACGAGATCTTGTTCTTCATTACGCCGCGGATCTATCGGCCGGACTACCCGGCAGTTACCGGAACTTCGGGAACGAATCCGAATGCGACGGTTGTCCAGCCCGTTCCGCTCGGCAATCCGGCTTCAAACTCAGAGCCGCAACAGCCAGCCAATAATCCGGTACTCAACGGTATGCCAGTTCTTCCCGTTACGCAGCAACCTGTTCTGCAGCCTGCGGCTCCGGAACGTCCGTAGTACCCTATAGTCAGACCGGAGACCTTGTGTTTCCTCCGATAGAAAAAGCCCGACAGGCAACGGTAATGCCTGTCGGGCTTTTATTTCTGTCCGGGGCTATTAGCGAGCGATGTATCCAGCCGGGATCGGGTCGTCACCCACGACGCCGAACGAACGAACGTCGAACCCCTGATCCGAACTTCGATAGATGAACCAGATGCCGTCCCGATAGACCGCATTATCCGTCATTCCGTCGCCGTCATAATCTCCGGGAACGGGAACGTCGGTTGCTATGCCGAACTGCACCGCCCCAAACCCCTCCGAACTACGAAGCATATACCAAACCCCATTGGAGGGCCGGTAAACGGCTCGATCAGCGCGGCCGTCGCCGTCATAGTCCGACTGGACCGGCATATCGCCGTCCTGGCCGAACTGAACGAATGAGACGGTTTGGTCGCTGCTTCGCCAAACGTACCAAGTGCCGTTCGATTGACGAAAAACAGCGATGTCCGTCTTGGCGTCGCCATCATAATCGCCTTGAGCTACCTTGTCGGTGGCAATTCCGAACTGGCGGACGTCGTAGGCCTGATCAGAACTGCGGAAAATGTACCAAACGCCGGTCGAAGGACGCCAAACGGCAAGGTCGCTTTTGAGATCGCCGTCGTAATCACCGACAACGGGTATATCGCCGTCGGCTCCAAACTGGACAATATTCAACCCGCCTCCGCTCAATTGTACGTACCAGACGCCGTTCGACGGCCGCCAGACCGCTAGATCGGCCTCGCCATCGCCATCGTAGTCGCCGGGGACGATCACATCACCAGAGGAGCCGAACTGGACGGCTTCAAACCCATCGTCGGAACTGCGGAGAACATACCAAGTGCCGTCCGACGGGCGAAAGACGGAAACGTCGGTCGCGTAGTCCTCGTCAAAATTTGCGACTCCCGAGCCAGAGAGCGTTGAAACGGAAGTCGTGTAGATCTGATCGCCATTTGGCCCTCCGTCGCTATTGGCTGCGTTACCGGCGGCAAAGAGATCGATCTTGCCAACCCGCGTTGCCGGAGCGGTCCATGTGAAGGTCCAGTTCTTCGAGCCGAAAACGGGTGAGGCAGTTCCTTCACTTGTGTGAGCCACGTACCGCCGCTGAAGCCCGCCGATCGAACCGTTGTCAATTTGCATCTGCGGCGGAGTTCCGGATGGCAGTGTGTATGCCCCGATGCGTTCACCCGTCCGGTCGATGGTGGTCAACTGAAAGCCCCAGATGACGCCGTCGCTTTGGCTAACTGTAACCGTCACAGGTATTTGCTGGCCGGGCAGGTAGTTCTTCGGGATGCCGCTTATTGCGACGCTTCCGGTGCCGCTATTTACCGGGAACTCTGTATGGCAAGCGGTGCAGTTAGTTTCGCCGGGGGCATTAGTATGGCCCGGCGTAGGCCCCTGAGCCGAGGCTCGGACATTGTCGCCCGGAACCAATCGGAGTGCAACGGCCGCAATAATGACGAAGCCGACAAGTAGAAGCAGGAATACTGAGCGGAATCGAGATAATTTCATTGTTTCGTTCCTTTTGTTAGATAACGATCTGGTTTAGACGGACTTGCTTGAGGAAAAGTTCGAGAATTCCTTGATTGTAATCGGTGTTTCGCCGAAACGCCACAAAAAAACCGCCGCTCATGGGAAAGAGCGGCGGTTTGGTCTAAGGGTTAAAGGGCGGAGCGAGTCCGCCCTTGTTAGGTTTACGGATTAGCGGCAGCCGGGGCCGGTTTGTCGGTCGCGATACCGAAGTTCGCGATCGTCACACCGCCGCCCGAGTTATTGATCCACCACTGGCCGTTGCGATAGATGGCAATGTCGTCCTTGCCGTCACCATCGTAGTCACCGACGACCGGAATGTCGCCTGTGGTTCCGAAGGGAACGATCGAGGGCTGGCCATCGCTGCTCCGGCGAATGTACCAGACACCGGTCGAGGGACGGAAGACCGCCTGATCGACCTTGCCGTCACCGTCAAAGTCACCCGGGGTGGCGATGTCGCCGGCCTGGCCCCAAGGGATGTTGATGGGGTCGCCGGTCGAACTGGTGCCGACCCAGAGGCCGTTGGTGAAGATCACACCGTCAGCCTTTCCGTCGCCTGTGTAGTCGGCCGGGACAGGTGTCGTGCCCGGATTGTTGACTATCACATTGGCTCCGTTCGAGCTGAGGATGATGTACCAGGTGCCATCCGAAGGACGATAGATACCTACATCCGCCTTGCCGTCGCCGTCATAGTCGGCCACGACAGGCTGATCGCCAACGGTTCCCCAGGCATAGCCCGAGAAGGTGAAGCCGTTGCTGTTCAGGATGTAGAAATCCGTAAGGCCTTCGCCTACCGTTCCGCGGAACACCGCAGTGTCGGTCTTGCCGTCACCGTCGTAGTCCGCCGGTGCAAGAGCGTCGGTCGAGATGCCCCAGTTGAGCACCTGGAAACCTGCCGTCGAACGGTTCAGGTACCAGTTGCCTTCGCTGCCGCGGAAGACCGAGATATCTGTCTTGCCATCGCCATCGAAGTCAGCAATAGTGCGGCGAACGTTCGCCGCACAGGTCGCAGTGCCTGCGTTCTCGATATCGTCGATGAACCAACCAAGTACCGCTGTATTATTATCTGCGCCAAATCTCCATTTCAGACGCACATTCTGTCCGGCAGCCGCGGCGGGAAGCCGAACTACCGATCGCACGTACCCGCCGGAATTGCCGGTCCAAGCATTGCGCCCAGCAAGCGGATTGTTCACGCCGTTCGAGCCAAGCACACCGTTGTAGCCGTTCTCGAGAAAATCTCCGCCGGCGGCGATCACATCTTGAAATGCCCCTTCGCCGATGCTCACTTCAAGCACTCCGCCATCCCAACCGGCCTCGGTTGCATAATTGTTTCTAAACGAAACGGTGGCGGAGGGCGAACTGATCGCGATAGAAGGAGACGTAAGATCTGTTCCTCCGCCGACCGTCGCCGGATTGGCGGCAAATGCCGCGTTTGGCGAGCTGAAAGGTGTCGACGTCGAAGTGACAAAGTTGATCCCGCTACTGACCGGCTGTGCGGTCCAGCCCGCCGGAAAACCCGGAGCAGCAGTGCCGTCAAAATTCTCGGTAATCGTTACAACCGGCTGGCCGAGGGTTATTGCCCGCACAAATGTTTGTGCCCCGAGGCTGCTTGAGACCTCAAACTCGAGCTCCACGACAGCACCGCACGGGCTTTGCTTAGGAACGGTAAACGTGATAATCCGCGTGACTGTCTGCGTATGACCGATACTCCCGAAATCTGCCGAGCCGCCGCCGGCAAGCTGGACGCTGACGTTATTCGCTGTGACGCCGGAATTGTTTGTGAGTGGAAAGTCGATCGTGACCGATTCGCCTGGATCGGGATAACCGCTGCCGTTTCCGTCCGAGTCGTCGACCATCAAGGCCGGTGATTGCGTCAGTCCCGGCGTATCGAAGGCTTCCGTCACGACGGTATTGTTGTTCCCGGTCCCGGGGTTTTGAATGCTCGCGCTTACGCCGATCCCGCGGGCCGCAAATCCGGCCCAGATGTCGGCTACATCGGCAGCCGATTCCGGGGATGCAGAGCTCGCCTGAGCCGCTACAAGGATCGCATCGCGAGCCTGCAAGAAGTTTGGTGCGAGAGGCGAGATCTTCATGCCGTCAGTCACGAACTGCAGCATCCGCCGATTGCCCTCCGGAAAACCGAGGCGCTCGATGAACTTCGAGCGGACCTCCCAAAGCGTCACCGCCCAGATCTCGCCAAGGTTATGGATTTGATCGCAGTTGGTCGTACCGATCAGCCCGCGGGGAAACGCGAACTCCGCTTCCGAAAGCCGCGGGTTACAGCTTGTATTGGCAAAGCTGAACGTGAGAGCGTTATGCGGCTTGTTATTGATGCCGCCGGTGTAGCTCAGCACGGCCTGCGGATACCGACGGATGCCGTAGTAGTAGTTGTTGGTAAATCCGGAAAAGATCGTGTTTGTTGAGTATCCCGCAACGGCGTGGACGCCGGCCGCCGGGTCATCCGAGGCCGAAAGCAATGCCGTGGCATAAAAATCTGACCAGCCTTCGCCCATTCCACGGGCCATGTTGGTCGTAAGGCCGCTCGAATTTCCGTGGAGCCGGTTGGAAAGCCCGTGGGTGAACTCGTGGATAACGATCTGAGCATCTACGGCTGTGTCGATATCCACCGGCGGCCCGGTCCAAATGTACATCTGCATTCTAGGCCGCGTTCCGTCAGCGGGCGTTGCGAAATTGGCACCGTTGGTTCCGCTGCAGTCTTGTGACTCGGCCGAAAGCCGGTCGCCTTCGATTCCGCCGCGGCCGAAATTCAAGTGCTGAAAATTCCTGGCAGCTTCGGTGAAGCCTAAGCTGTAGAAAGCCGCATGGGTCCAATTCGTGATATAGAAATACTGGGTGACGGCAGCTTTTTGCGCGTCAGAAAAAGCGTGCGGCTGCGGAATTTGAGTGCAGTTGGAAACAGGTTCGCCCGGGGGCGTTGGTGAGTCGCCCGTTCCGGTATTTGGGTTATACGGCGAAAACGGAAAATCAAACGCACGGTTCGCTCCGACGGCCCGGCCATTGATCGCGTCAACTCCGTTGGTCGTGTCGCGGTCGAGCCCGGCCTCGACGTTGTTGCCGTCCGTCTCGTTTTGGCCGTCCGGTATCCAGCCGTTCGTGTTGAATTGATAAGGCGGCTCATTTCCGACGAGCGATACGAGTTGGCGTGCGAGCGCCGGTCCCTGCTGGCCATTCGGAGCGGCCGGGCCGGGCGTTAATGGAAAAGGACTATCGGCCAAGTTGATGAAGCCGTTCGGGTTGTTCCAGACGCGAAAGCTCGCCGACTGTGTTTGGTCCTCGGCGATATTTTTCCGCCAAAGTAGTTCGCCGCTTTCCGCATCGACGATGACATAGTAGGCGTCTACCGGGAGCCAAAAAAGTACCCGCCATGCCGGCACCGCGACGCCCGGCTCAACCGGAAAATAGATCTTCTCCGCAGTGGTCGCCCAGTCGCCCTCGCCCGAACGAAAGACGCTGTCAGAAACTGCAACGACCGCATTTTTACTGACAGAGGCTTTGTTGCCGATATGTCTCGCTGCATTCCGGATCGCAATGCCGGGGTCGCCAAATTCGGTCGATAGCGATGCCTCGTCTATCCCGGGTGCAAGATTATTGATCACGCGAACGACCTCATTCCGCTTTGTGAACGCCGCCTTCACTTCGCCTCGGAAAACAGAAATGCCGTTGAACTTCTGAGTGAGTTCGACGAACGAAAGAACGCCGTCGGGATTCGTGTAATCTGCTACAGTTTCAAGCCCGCTGATCTGCGGGGTAGCGATGCCGAAAAGCTCAGAATTGTCGGCAATGAACCGCTTGAGTATCTCCGGCCGTTCACCTGGAGCGGACGCGGTAATCGGAGAGAGCGTGAAGCCGTTCGCTGTGCCAATGATTTCGGGATTGCGCGATTCAGAGCTGTATTCGACCCTTGCCTCCTGAATGGACGTTTGTAGTTTCTTTTCACCGCCGACAAATGCATCCCGAATATCGGCTACTTCCGAGGCCGAAATACCAATGTTCTGGCGAAAGGCGGACTTGATCGCTTGCTGCCCCCGGTCGGTGCGAATGTCGTAGTTCGGCAACGATTCATCGTGGCTCGTCGTCTGCTCGCGGAGTCCCAAGCCGCTGCTTTTCGCATTTGCGTCGAATAGTATCGCCGGAGCGGAGAGCACGGCTGCCACGAAGGCGATAGCGATCATCAGCGGGATCGGAAAACGTCGGGCGTCGGCAATTATGGTCATCGGAAATGCTCCCTCGGAACCTACAAGTCAGGTGCTGGTCTTCGACAAGTTCAAAGACGTGAAATACAATCGCACTAGAGCGAAATGCGGACAGAATATTTAGACGGAGATGCACTCATCCCGCCGCATTCGAATGAAGATTTTGTTATTTTCGACTTCTGCCGTGAAATAGTCAACATGTTTTTCCTTCCCGATGTCAGATGAACTAATAGATCGCGTTTTCGGCCGCGAAGGCCTGATCGCCCGGTTTCATGAGAATTATGAATACCGCGAGGGTCAGGTCGAGATGGCCGCACACGTTGCGGACGCGTTTCACGCCCGGAAGCACCTCATGGTCGAAGCAGGAACCGGTACCGGGAAAACACTGGCGTATTTGGTGCCAGCCATCGCCGCGGCGGTCGGCCAAAAGACCAGGATCGTTATTTCAACGGGTACGAAGAACCTGCAAGAGCAGTTGATGGAAAAGGACATTCCTTTTTTAAAGAAAGTGCTCCCGACCAAGTTCACCGCCGCCTACATGAAAGGGCGGTCAAACTATGCCTGCCTTTATCGGATCACCAAGGCCGAGGACCAGCCCGTGCTTGATGGGCTGGACCAGATCGACAATTTTCGCAAGATCGCCCGCTGGGTAAAGGAAACGGAAACCGGCGACCGACGCGAGCTTGTTGACCTGCCCGAGAATCTGCCATTTTGGAACCGAATAAATGCTCGCGGCGAGATCTGCATCGGGCAAAAGTGTCCGGACTTTGAGCCTTGTTTTATCACGCGAATGAGGAACCGTGCCGAAGCGGCGGACATCATCGTCGTCAACCACCATCTTTTCTTCGCCGATCTAAGCGTTCGCGGAAACCAATTCGGCAAGGTCATTCCCGACTACGGCGCGGTCATTTTTGACGAGGCCCATTTGATCGAGGACATCGCGTCGGACTATTTCGGTTCGCAGGTCTCGAATTTTCAGATCGACGAACTTGTACGGGACATCGATGGATTGCCGATCCATGACCCGGTCGTAACGCGCGAGCTCACGAAGCTCGCTGCAAAGGTCTCAGGGCTTTCGGAGACCTTCTGGATGCGTTTTTCGCAGGCGAAGTTTGACGGGCGGTATCCGCTTTTGCCGGACGCATTCGCTTACAGAAACAGCCTTGGCGGAACGGACCCGACCGCGCTCGGCGAGGCTTACGAGGCCCTTGATAATGCTCTCAAGTCACTTGAAAAAGAGACCGACGGATTTGCCGCTGATATGCCGGAGGCCGAGAGCTTGCTCAAACGAACTCGCCAAGCGAGGTTCGACCTCGAGTTCATCGCAACGCAAACCGAGCGGAATTTCGTTTACTGGATCGAGCGGCGCGGAAAGGGAATTTATCTGAGGGCCTCGCCGGTGGATGTTTCGGAACTTTTGAGAGAAAAGCTCTTCGAAAAGGTTGAGACCTGCATTCTCACTTCCGCGACGCTTTCGAGCGGCGGTTCGTTCAATTTCATTCGCGAACGGCTCGGGCTTGACACCGCAAAGACCAACGCCTTTACTGCCCCGTCGTCCTTTGACCATGAGCGGCAAGCGGTTCTTTACCTGCCAAAGGCGATGCCGGACCCGCGTTCGAACGAATTTACGCAGCTTGCCGCGGGTGAGATCGTTAAGATCCTGCAGGTGACGAATGGCCACGCGTTCGTGCTTTGCACCAGTAACTTTTCGATGAACGCTTTGTATGAGCTGGTCTCGTCGCGTGTGAATTTTCCGTGCTTCGTGCAGGGCTCGATGTCGAAGGCCGGAATTCTGGACCGCTTTCGGACGACGAAGAACGCGGTGCTTTTCGCGACAACAAGTTTCTGGCAGGGTGTTGACGTTCAGGGCGATCAGCTATCGTGCGTGATCATCGACAAGCTGCCGTTTGCCGTGCCTAGCGACCCGATCGTTGCGGCGAGGTCGAGGTTCATCGATGACCAAGGCGGCCGGTCCTTTCTCGACTACAGCGTGCCGCAGGCCGTCATCACCCTAAAGCAGGGAATCGGCCGCCTCATCCGCAGCCGAACCGACCGCGGCGTCATCGCCATCCTCGACCCTCGCCTCCGCACAAAACCCTACGGCCGCCAATTCCTCGAAAGCCTCCCCCGAATGCGAATAGTCTCCGACCCCGAACAGATCAGAGAGGTTCTCACCTCGCTCTAAACAAAAAAAGGACCGCCGAAGGGCAGTCCAATTTAGTTCCGATATCCCAGATCATCAGTTTTCGGCGAGAGGCGTGGTGAAAGTCGTGACCCATTTGGGTCATGAATTCCAATTATCTTTTTTCACTCTGCTCGAACCGCACGCCGGCGAGGCCTAGGACGAACTTAACAAGATTTGCCTGACGGTTCGTGCCGGTCTTTTGCAAGGCTCGTTTCAGATGGGTCCGCACTGTGTGCCGACTAAGCTGAAGAAGGTCGCTGACGTCGTTAACGGCCAGCCCGTCTGCCAGCAGTACGGAGATCTCGGCCTCGCGTTTCGTCATACCGTAAACGACCATTAGGTCCTCATTGAGCGAGGGAAGCGGTCGGGTCGGGTCGCTGATGAACATCGTGGCGTATCGTTGTTTTTGCCAGGTGTTCGTAGCTGCTTCAACCTGCGGCGAGACGAGAACCGCTATCGGCCGGTCTGAAAGCCGCGTTCGTAAGTTGATGACCCCGCCAACTCCTCGTGCTGCGATTTCGGGAAAGTTCGTTATTCCTTCGATCAAACTGCGGAGTTCGCTTGTTCGTTCTGTCCGGCTGCAGGTAATTAGGCCGCTTCCGCCGAGAGTGAAAACTCCGTCCTCGCCAAAGTAGGGCTCGGCCGCATCGTTTCGGTGATAAAGCTTTCCCGCTGAGTCTGCGATGACAATTGGCTGTGCGAGCTTGTCGAGCGACGTCGTCAGCATGCGTTCCCGCTCGATCGTGCCAGCGATCTCGATAGAGATGCTCATTGCCCTCTGCAGATGCGGGGTCAAAATCTTTAACGCTTCAAGTTCCTCGGCTGAAAAAGGCCGCATTGTCTCGGGCCGTGTGAACGTAATGCCCGCGGCCGCATCGCCGGTTTCGATCAGGCAAACATGGGCTATATGGAAAATGCCCATTCGGCGAAAGTGCTCGCGATAGAACTCGTGTTCCCGATATTCGGCGTCTGAGATAACGTTGGAGCGCAGGAAGATCTGGCCCGGCCGGAGCCTTGCGATCTCGTTCTTATAAGGCATCATCTCGAAGTATTTCGAGTTGAAATCCTCGATGAATCCAGCTTCATTCGTATCGGCCAAGACATCGAACCGTCCTTGCCGTCGACGAAAGAAATGCAGGCTTCCAGGGCCGGATGAGAGCATTCGGCTAAGCTCGCGATAGCATGTATCCCAACCGTCGGGGCGGTGGATCGAGACGCTCTCATAAATTCCGCCGATCATGCGTTCGATTTTGTTTTGTTCGATCCTGGGCATATGTTACTGCAACACCAGGTGAATATGACTCACCAGTCGAAACTACAAGTAAGCGGCAAGGCATTAGGTTTTGGCGTCGGGACGTGCAGGTCGATCCGAACCGAACGCACTCGTTGATCGAGCGTTCAATTTTTTGCCCGGCGAACGGACAAAACTACTGAAAAATTGAGTTTGGAAATACAGTCCTGAAGGAAGACGGATTCACCGGAGACCTTTTGCATAGTTTTTTCGAGAAAAATGCAAAAAAAATCTAAAGAAGATGGAATTTCACCATTAAGCCAATATTTTCTATACTTTAGAAAGACCCAATGCTTACCAAGCCCTCTCAAATCTGCAGCGTTTTAACGTTGTCTGTCATTTTGGCAGTAATTCTGTCGGTTGGGCCCAGCATCAACGCCCAGTCGAATTCTGGTGGGAACGCGAACTCGAACTCTGCTCCATCATCAGGCCCATTGCCCGTCGCAACGCCGATTCCGCTGACGGCGGTCGTCGCCGAAGCCGAGCTGGCAGCCGCTGTGGTGCGCGAGGCGACGACGTATGTCGCAGAGCGAAACGTTTCTAGCGCGGTGAGTGAGGGGATCGAGCAAAAGCCGGCCGAGATAGCAAAGCTCCGGGCAGAGTCTGAAAAGGCGCTTGGCCAAACTCCTACCATCGAAGAACTAAGGGCGGTCGAAAGGCAATGGAATGATCAGGCAGCTAGGCTACGCGGATGGAAGACGGGCCTTCAATCGCAGATCCGGGAAGTCGATGGAAAGATCGCCGAGCTTAAGCAGCTAAAGGGCGTTTGGCAGCGGTCGATCGAGGCATTTGACGCTCCCGCCGAGGGGACTAACAGCACCGCGGCCGATCCGAACTCGGTTCCACCGGAGGTCCGCCGGCGCGCGGCCGAGGTCCTTGCCTCGATCGAGGCCGCCGAAAAGGTTGCCGAAGAGAAGCGGGCCGAGATGCTAACGGTCGAGTCAGAGATCTCGAAATTGCAGAGCTTGATAGATGAGCAGCTTGCTGAGGTGAAAAGCCGACGAGAGGCTGCTTTTAGTGGCATTCTGATTGCGAATGAGGCACCGTTTTGGGCGGCGGATTGGAAAGCGATGTCGTGGGGCTTTCTTGTCACCGGAATATCGGGTTCGCTCACGGAACAATGGTCGGATCTGGTTGGCTATGTATCGAAGAACAGCGGCAGTTTTGCGCTGCATGGGCTGATCTTCATCCTGCTTGCTGCGGCGTTTTTCTGGGCGAGAAAACGGTTCATTCCGATCGTTGAGGACGAGCCAAAGCTTGAACGTGTAGCGGCATTCTTTCAGTTCCCGATCGGTTCGGCGGTTGTCCTTTCGGTCATCATATCTGCGTTCATTTATCAGGACCCTCCGCGGTTGCTCAATGCGTTTCTTGGTATTGCGGCGATAGGCTTCGGCGTATTTGTGCTTCGAAAGTTGGTTGCTCCGCCGATCGACCTGCTTCTATATGCCATCCTTGGCCTTTATTTTCTCGACCGGTTGCGTGAGATCGTTCAAGAACTCCCGCTAACCTCGCGATTGCTTTTTACGTTCGAGGTCTTGGCGGCGTCGGTCTTCCTGATATGGTTCTATCGCTCACGCCGGGTTGCCGCGAAGGTAGCCGCGGGCGATGTTGCTGTTTATCAGAGGGTCCATCGCGTGCTGCCATTTGCGGCCGGCATTTTGCTGATCGCTCTCTTCGCAAACGTCGTAGGGCTTGTTGATCTTTCGCTCTTGCTTGGCGGAACGGTGCTGCGGTCATCCTATCTCGCGCTCGTCCTTTACACCGCGGCACAGATCCTAAACAGCGTGATAGCGTTCGCCCTCAGAGTTGAGCCATTCACCCGGCTGAATGCGGTGCGGACAAGCCGCAGCCTGATCCGTGCCAACATAATGCGGGCCGTCAATTGGGCCGCGATCGTTCTCTGGCTCATCGCGGTGCTCAGGATGCTTGCCGTTCAGGACCGCGTTTTCGGGGCGATATCTGCCGTTTGGAATGCCGGGTTTGCCGTTGGGGCGTTGAACATTACGGTTGGCAGCATCGTGGCATTCGCTATCGCGATTTGGCTTGCCTTTCTTGCGTCGCGGTTGGTGCTTTTTTTCCTTGAGGAGGACGTTTACCCGCGGATGGACCTCGGTGGCGGCGTTTCGTATGCCATTTCGAGCGTTTTTCATTACGTGATCCTCGTCGGCGGCTTTGTTTTTGCGATCCTGGCTGTCGGTTTTGAATTTTCGCAGTTCGCTTTTATTGCGGGGGCGATCGGCGTCGGCATTGGCTTTGGAATGCAGACGATCGTCAACAACTTTGTCAGCGGTTTGATACTTCTTTTCGAGCGGCCGGTGAAGGTCGGCGACTCTGTCCAGATCGGCGAGCACATCGGGACGCTAAAAAGCATCGGCCTGCGTGCGAGTGTGGTGCGCAAGATCGATGGTTCGGACGTGATAGTCCCGAACAGCCAGCTTATCTCGGAAGAGGTGATCAATTGGACGCTATCCGATGACAAGAGGCGGATCGATATTCCGTTCGGCGTGGCCTACGGCACTGATGCGAGGCGTGTTATTGAGCTCATTACGCCGATTGTAAGCGGGCGCGAGGGTGTTTTGTCGGAACCATCGCCACAGACGCTTTTCATCGGACTTGGTGAGAGCTCCCTGGACTTCGAACTCCGCTTCTGGACGATTGACCCTGACGGCTGGGTCCGCCTCCGAAGCGAAATGGTCGGCGAAATATACAAGACGCTCAACGAAGCCGGTATCGAGATACCCTTTCCGCAGCGTGACATCAATATAAAGGGGCAAACTCCTTGAGAGTAAAGTATATGAGCAGTTATTTTGAGGTGATGATCGAACGGGATTTTTCGTCGGCGCATCAGTTGCGTGGGTACAAGGGGAAGTGCGAGAACCTGCACGGGCATAACTACAAGGTGGAGATCTATGCCCGCGGCGGGGAGCTGAACAACATCGGGCTGCTGATCGATTTCGGCGACCTCAAAAAGGCGGCGGACGAGATAACGCGGTACCTTGACCATCGGAACCTGAACGAACTTCCGCCCTTTGACGAGGAGCTAAACCCCTCCGCCGAGAACATCGCCCGCTATTTTGTCGAGTATCTCAATTCACGCGTCGGAGATGAACGGGTAAAGGTCTATAAGGTCCGCTGCTATGAGACACCGACGAGTGTCGCTACTTATGTAGTGAGCGGTGAGCAGTGAGCAGTGAATACGCGCGATGAGCAAGCCCGCACGTGCGTAAGGGCGGTTCATCCATTGATGAATGCTGAATCGTGAATGGTAAAGGGAGTATTGGAATTGGCTTTTAGCCGTTAGCTTATAGCAGTTGGCGGTGCATGTTTGAAACTTCCGGGCGGCCCGTTATGCTTGGCCGCCCTTTTTGCTTGACGAGTTAGGCTTTGAAGTTCTTAAAATCGCCCCAGACGGCGACGGTTATTCCCGGTGTTTGAATATTGAAGAACAAGGTTGTTCCATCAGGGCTAAAGGTCGCTCCGGCGAGTTCCGTTTCTTCGTAACCCTTCAAATTGTTGCGTGCAAAATCGGCGATCTTGCCGTTCGGCGAAAGAATTCGTACGTAATTATCGCCGTTACCTGAAAGCCCCGGATAGTCGCTGTCTTCACAGAGATAGAGATTGGCGGATTTGGGGTCGAGGCAGATGTTGTCGGGCATGTCGAGCAATTCGCGGTCCGGCGATTCGAAAAGGAGCGTCAATCGGCCCTGGTCTTTCGCTGTCGGCTCATAGAGCCAAACCTGACCGCCGGCCGCATCTCCGCCGCTCGATGAAACGAAATAGATCTTGCCGTCCGGAGACGACCAACAACCTTCCAGTTTATTGAAATGCGTGCCGCCTTTGCGTGCACCTTGTTTGAAAACGGCCTGCTCGTCGGTGTCGGACTTGATCGTGTTCGGGTCGTCGATCGTTACCCAACGTGCGTCGAACTTCGAGCCCTGAGTCTGCCCGAACTGGGTGTTGTAATTCGGCTTGTTGTGGATGGCGAGCATTTGCAGAACGCCGCCTTCGGCCAGGCGGTTTCGCTTGGTCGGGATAAAGCGATAGAAGCCGCAAAAGGGCTTCGCATCTTCGGTCAGATAAACGATGCCTGTCCGGGGATCGACGGCGATCGCCTCATGCGAAAAGCGGCCCATCGCGGTCAAGGCTACAGGCGGAAGTGCGTTGTTTGCCGAAGCCTGCACCTCGAAACAATATCCGTGGGGTTTCGGAAAGCCGCCGACCTGGTCTTCCTCATCCATGTATTTACTGACCCCATGCGTCGTTTCTTCGCAGGTGATCCACGAGCCCCAAGGCGTTGGGCCGCCGGCGCAGTTGTTGAGCGTGCCGCTCAGGCTGACGAAGTCGCGCTCGATGAGCCGCGTCCGGGGATTGATCACCAGCGTCGTCGTTCCGCCGCCGGCTTTATCGTCGTAATGATTCGCGGTGCCGATCGCAACGCCGTCCTTTGGCACGTCGTCGTTTATTTCGTGGTTGCGGATGAGGCGCAGTTCGCTTCCGCTCATGAACGCGGCCATTCCGTCGTGCTCGTTGGGCGTAAGTTGCCCGTCCGACATCTTGTCGCCGGTCTTGCCGAAGACGGTGTACTCAAATCCGCGTGGCAAGGCGAGCATCATTTCGCCGGTGTTCTTGGCTGCGGTCGGCACGAGTTCGCCAAAGCCTACGGCGCGCAGCGACTGGATCGAGCCCTTTCGTTCCGCCGCTTCCGCCAACTTTGAAAACCCACCAAATGCTGTAAAAAGTCCTGCGGCTGACGAGGCCGCGATGAAATTTCTTCTGTTCATTTTTCTAGGCTATCAAAAAATCAAACGGAAGATGTTACAGAACCGGTCTGGCACATCTTCCGTGACTGAAAACTAGCGAGATCGGTTTACCAATCCAGTTTTATGCCAAAAGTCGACCACCATTTATAACGTTCGTCCTGGCGAATACGGTTCGAAACGCCTTCGTAGCTCTTGAACGGCCGATTGTTGATATTGATGAACTCCGCGAAAATGCGAATGTTCTTCGTTATCCTTTGACTGGCCGAAAAATCGAACTGCAGATGATTGTCGACGAACAGATCAAAGTCCGGCGAGCCCGAAACCTCGCTCAAATACCTGTCGCGGTAATGTAGCGAGCCGCGGCCTGAGAAGCCGAAACGCTCGTAAAACAAAGCAAAGTTGGCAATGTTTTTGGCCTGGCCGGGCAAGATCGAATCGCGACCCGGAGCTCCGATATCCTCGTTCGGCAATACCGCATCGGAGTTTACGTATGTGTAGTTTGCGTAAATGCCTAATCCATCGATAGGCTTCGGCAGAAAAGTGAACCGCTGATTGTAAGAAAGCTCGAAGCCGTAAAGACTTGCCGATTCACCATTGCGAGGCTCGGTAACTTCAAACGTCGTCGGTTCGCCGCCGAAGGCAATATCCTCCTCAAAACGGAAAGGGAAGATGTAGTTTTCCAGCCTCTTGTAAAAGAAACCACCCGATATAACACCAACATTTTGGAAGTAGTGTTCAATCAGAACATCGAAATTGTCGGAGGTCGTCGGTAGAAGGAAAGGATTGCCGCGTTCGATCTCGCTATCTTCGCGAAGGATCAACTGAAATGGGACAAGATCGACAAAGTTCGGCCGAGCTAGTGAACGCGTATAGGCGGCACGAAAGTTGGTGTTGTCACCAAATCGGTATTTCGCGTGGATCGATGGGAACCAATTTCTGAAAGAATTGTCTCCGTCGATCGGGTTGGTCGAATCGTAGTCACCTTCGTCGTCAAAGAGAACACGAAAGCCGGTATATTCGACATCGGTTTGTTCATACCGCAGTCCCGGAACTAGAACGAACCTTTCGCCAAATCCAAGCTGGGCCATTGCATAAAAGGCAAAAATGTTCTCGCGGGCATCGTAGTCGGCGGAATCTTCCTCAAAGAGTTTTTCACTCTCGGAGCCCGGGGAAGTTCGCAGTGCGGCGATTCGCATTGGATCCTGGAACGCGGGGATGAAACTATACAGCCCATCACGATAGGACGATTTATTGTAGTTTGAATCGAGTATATCTGTGAGGAATAGGTCGTCCTCAAGCCCGAATTCAAACTCTTCGTTATCCCGCTCCTTGCGGTTAAAACGATTCTTCGCACCGAACTTGAATGACCCGGCGAAGCTGTTGCCCGCTCGGAGCGGCACGGCCACGTTGAATTGGGCGGTAAAGCTACTTTCCGATGTAAAGTTGTCGCCGGACGTAAGCTCGTCGAAGACAAACTCGTTGATATCTTCATTGAGCGGATTCGCCTGAATGTTTTCAGGGTCGATCGAGCCCGGTGTCACGTTCGGGTTGAAATCGACATCTTCCTGCAAAAATGCCGAGCTGATATTCTTGGGTTCGTCTTCCTCGGCGTAGCCATAGGAAAGGCGATAATCGAGCTGGATCGAGCGGCCAAGGAGATGCCGGCCGCCGCCGGAAAACTGGTAGATCCGCTGCGTTTCTAGTCGGTCCCGAAGCTCTCGGGCGATCTCGTTATCGGCAACCTTGTAAGCCACGAGCCGCCGAAATTCATCATCCTTGAAGTCGTTGAAGATCCCGCGGAAATAGATCTCCGATGAGTCCGAGAAGCGGTAGTCGACGTAAGGGTTTATGCCCCATCGGCGGCGGTTGACTTGATAATCGCGTAGCTCGATCTCTTCGAGAAAACCCTCGTCGTACGCGGGCTCTACACTTTCCGATCCGCGTTTGGTATTCAGATAGCTGCCGGAGAACAAAAATCCGAGCTTTTTGTCAGCGAAGCGTCGCCCAAAGGTTCCATTGAAGGTCTCGAGTCCGTCGTTGACGAGCCGGTTGTAGCCGAGGCCAAATGTGAGCGATACGCGTGTCTTTTCAGGGGCACCTTTGGTGATCAGATTGACGGCACCGCCGATCGAGTCCGCGTCCTGGTCAGCGGTAAGAGCTTTCGAGACCTCGATCGAATCTAGAAGGTCTGCCGGAACAACGTCGAGGGCGACCGCTCGGACATCGCCTTCCGGCGATGGGATCCGCTCGCCGTTTATCTGCATTGAATTGAGCCGTGCTTCGGTTCCACGAACCTGCACATATCGGCCTTCGCCTTGATCGCGTTCGATCGTGATCCCGGGAATTCGCTGTGCGGCTTCTGCCGAGTTCGGATCGGGAAAACGTCCGATCTGGTCTGATGATACGATGCTCTGAATATTGACCGACTCTTTTTGCTGGTTCAACGCACGAGCCTGGCCCTCAAGCAGAGGAGCCTCGACCGTAACTGTTTCGCGAATGCCAACGGAAAGCTCGATGTCGATCGATGTCGGAGCTCCGCTCGTGGTTACCGTCACGTCAACGGTCCTAGGCTCGAATCCGAGATAAGATGCAGTCAGTTTTTGAGTACCTGCGGGAACTCTTACCAAGAGGAAAGCTCCCGATCGGTCCGTCTCAGTTGAGAGCGACGTTCCTTCAATAACGATGCTTACACCAGGCAATGCGTTTCCGGTCGTACCATCGAGCACACGGCCGGCGATCGAACCCGATCCCTGAGCTGATGCGATCGAGGCAGCAGAAACAAAAATAACAAAAGAGAAAATAGCGGCAGCGACCTTCACAGTTAGGCGCGACATAAAGACAAAGCTCCTTTTTCGGCAGTATCGTGGGAAAACACAAACCCCTAACTTATGAGAATGAGCTTGATTCGAAGTGAATTTTCCGTTAATTCAATGTTACTTCTCTGAGCTGGAACTTAGGGTGGGCGGACTGGTTGCAATTCGCTGGGGGCCAGAAGAAGGATACCGTGCCGGACTTACAGAGGCTGTTCGAGGACGTCGTTGATGCCGACCGAATCCCCGTAAGGGAAGGTGATGGTGCCGACATTGCGGAAGCCGTGTTTGCGGTAGAAGTTCTGGCCGCGTTGATTCTCTTGCCAGACGCCGAGCCAGAGCGTGTCGAACCCTTCGCTTTTGGCCAAGCTGCGACAATGGTCGAGCAAGGCAAGCCCGACGCCCGTTCCCCAAACTCGTTCGACGGCGTAGATCCGCTTGAGTTCGATCGGCCGCACGCCGGTGACGCCATCCTCTCTCGCGTCCCGGATCAGCTTTGCGTAACCAACAGCCTTCTCGCCGCGATAGGCGATGAGGTATGTCGTCGCCGGGTCGGCGAACTCACTCGCGATCTTATCGACGGCAAATGTCTCCGTAACATAATTCGCAAGGTCGCCCGCCGCATCCTGTTCATAATAAGCCTCAAAGAACGTCACGACACCAAGCATCGCCAGGACCTTTGCATCGGCGATGTCCGCTTGTCGTATTTCGCAGTTCTCAGAAGTTTCCGGCATATTCAGCTTTCAAGATCGGCAATGAAAAAAGGACCGCTTGAGGCGATCCTTCTTTGAAAGTGGTCGGGGCGAGAGGATTCGAACCTCCGACCTCACCGTCCCGAATAGTAGGATGCTCCGCAGTGGCGACAGCGGGGCAACATATTCGTCTTCAACGGTTTAACCCGCCTCACGCCGCGAGCTTGCTAACGCTCACGTATGTCAAAACGTATGTCACGGCTTCTTTTCGTGACAGATCACCAGGTACAGTTCTTCCTCGATCGACTCCGGCAAAATGGACCGAAACGGGGCATCTGCGGCCAGTCCGACCGTCCGCGGCTTAGCGAGTTTGACGCGGTCGCCGCGGACCTCGTTCCCGGCCGAGTCTCGTCGGAGCTTGTGCAGATAGTAGAAAACGGTCGACAGCTCCCGGACCTCTTCGAAGCCGCAGCGGAACTCGAGCTGCACCGTGCTGAGCACCGTCCGGTCGTTCGAGTCTATCGTGCGGATCCAGCTCCGGACGGAGCGGTCGAGCCAACGGACACGGGCAGGGTTGTATTCGAACACGTCCGCCGAATCGGCGGCCTTGGCAAACTCGATCCATGCGTCCTTTGGCAGATCGGCCAGCTTGTCGAGGGCCGAATAGTCTTTCTGCGCGACAACAGAAGCCGCCATGATCAGGGCCATGACTGCGGCCGTAAGTAATTTCCTCATGCTCTCCTCCTCGGCCTAAACGGCCTCGTGAATAATGTGCGTCACCACGCCGATCACCGCAAACTCGTCAGCCGGCTGAACCTCGATCTCGCGATACGCCGGATTGGCCGGCACGAGAAACAGCCGATGCACCGGAACGGACTCGGGCTTGAACCGTTTGAGCGTTATCTCACCGTTCAGTCTGGCAAGCACGATCTGGTTGACGGAAGGACGACGGGTCGTGTCGACCAACACCCAATCGCCATCACGAATACCCAGATCGTTCATCGACTCGCCTTCCACGCGGATCAACAGACAGCTATCCTTGCCCTTCGTGAGGAAAAGGTTCAGGTCTATGCGTTGCAAGTCCGACGCAACTTCGAGCGGGACACCCGCCTGCACTCTTGCAACGAGTGCAGCGGTGGAAGTGTGGGCTTGATCCATAACTTTGTAAGCAACTAACATCCTGCAAACTTAGCCCGTCCTGCGCTTTCCAGACGATCCTTCAGTACGTGCCATGACCGTGCCCCCAAACCGCACGCCCGGCGATGGTGTTTTCGTCCGCGGCGTTTTGGCTTGTTCGAACGCAGAAGGAGCTGCGTCTCTTTCTTCCCGGATTACTCGAAAAATGAATTGATGGAGGAGTGCCGACATCGACGCTCCGCGAAGCTCGCACGCCAATCTGAAATCGTCGTGAACCTCGGGAGCGAGGCGGACATTTACTATCCTCGTTTTCTTCATCATCCGAATCGTATAGCGCCTGATGAACGACGCGCTATCCCTCCGATAACTTTCTGCTTGACAAATGCTTGACAAATGCTTGACACAGCGTTTATCATCTTAATCCGTAATGCAAATGTATATACAACAGCAAGCAATATGCATTACGGAGGAACCCTCATGGACCAACAAACAGAAACCAACGGTACAGGAAAGAAGATGTTCAACGCTCGACTTGAGCCGACGCTGATCGCTCGGCTGCAATCGACAGCGAAACGGGCAGACCTGTCAATGTCGTCGATCGTCCGCGAGGCCTTGTGGGAAAAGATCGCCCAGATCGAAAGCACCCATCCGGCCTTCAACCCGCCTGCGGAGGTGGAACAGCCATGAGGACCGTAAGCCAAACGGCAGCCATCCGAGCGCTCCGTGAGCAGACCGGGCTTTCGTATGAGTCCTGCACCGCGGCGGTCAAGCGACTGCCGAAGATCCCGGACGGCAAACGCGAGAAGGTACGGCTTGCCGACCTGAACAGCCTGGCGAACGAACTGACAGCACCGCGAAGCTACGGACGCCAAGCAAGCCTTTCGAGAGGAATGGCTGCTCGGATCCGACAGTTCGGAAGCCGATAACCCAAAAAGGAGAAACAAAATGAAATGCAGAAAGTGCAACCGCACATTGAAGGACCCGGCAGCGATCGCAGCCGGCATCGGGCCTGAGTGCCGAAAGCGGCGTCTCGCTGATCTGTCCGAAGGCTCCGCGAACGTGAAGGCACATTTTCTTTCGCGACGCATCGCCGGATACCGGCAGTTCTGCGTCAACGACAAGATCGCCCGCAAGGGCTTCATGGTCCGCATATACGGACCGATCCGCGGCCGACGCCGAGCCGATTGCAGTTGTGATCCGCACGATAAATGCGTCCACATCATCGCGGCCGCAGAGCTTGACGAGCGGCAGGACCATTTCAGCCACGTGAGGGCAGTATGAACAGCAAACTCGAAAAGAACCGCCACTTCCGCAACGCCAAGAACGTCGTCGTGTTCTCGCGAACCTGCGGCGGCTGTGCGAACGTCCGCGTGCCGGCTTCCGGCCAGCTCTGCTTCAAATGCCGCGAGGTCGTCGCCCGGCGTCTCGCCCGCGTCGAGCAATTGAAAGACCTGAAGCTCCTCGCGGCATCGGCGGCGATAGCAATGGCGATCACATTGGGGTTTGCGTTCACTATGATTTATCTGCTCTGACACAGCACCAACAGGTTAAGAGCATCGGGAGAACGAAAAAAGGTAACAAGGGGGGATTTTGTAACCATGGGAGCACGAATTTTAGCAGCGATCAAGGCAAAGCAGGAAGCGCTTCCCAAGATCGGCCGAAAGGCGATATTGGGGCACGCTCACCACATTCTGCGAAACCTGAATGAGATAAAGGGCCGGAACTATAGCCGGCAACAGATCTATCGCCTGGTCGGCCAGGACGAGGACGTACGTCGACCGGGGGCACTTGAGAACTTGTTCGTTCTCTACTGCGCCGTCGTGTTCGCACCCGGCACGAATAGCCAAGTGCTTGCCGACGAGGTCGCCTCGTGGCCGGAGTGGGCTGCCAAGCTGGCCGGCGAGGGCGAAGCTCCCGCAGCATTCTGGCCGCACGCCGAGCAGCTGAACGCGTTACTCGGCCAACTGCGGCTTGCGTTCCTTGCTGCCGACAGTGCCGAGTGCCGCGCAATGATCGCGGAAATGCAGACAACTTTCGACCGGTTGCGTTCGGCTGCCGTGTCGCTTGAGAACGGCGGGATCACACCTTCCGCCGCGACCGGGGAGGCTCGTGCATCAAGTGCGGGAAACTACGGGCCTCTCCGGACAATTGGGTGAAAATTATGGATAACTTTGAAACTCAGGTATTGAAGGCTCTGGCTGATGGCTACCGGACACTGCCGGGCATCAAGCATTTTTGCGGCATCGATCGGAGCGTCGAGATAGACGACCTGCTTGAAGAATTGGTCAACGAAGAAAAGATCTTCAAAGAGTCCAACGGTGACCTGACCGCGTTCTTCCGCCCGGGCGAAAAGCCGGTCCGTTTTTGGCGGATCGGTGGCGGCAAGATCGAGGTCGAATTCGAGCGGAAGCCCGGCATCGATTACGACCGCGTGACGCTGGTCAGCTCGCAGCACACGACCGCAACCGCCAGAGCAAAGGCCTACGGAATGTCGAACTCGTATTGGTCGCTGCTTCGCAAGACCGACGCAAAGTTTCGCGATGCCGAGGCGAAAGGCGTCGAGCTATTGGTGGCCACGAAGCCGCCTAAACGTCCCTCCAAACGGTCCGCATCGGCCGCTGCATTGACCGATGCGGACCCCACCCCGACCGAAGAGGTTTTGGACTTCGCGAAACGCAGACCTGTGCCGGACCTGCTCACGATCCCGTACACGCCGCCCGGCGAACCCGCTCCCGCGAACGGGCTGGTGCGGTTCCTCGAAATCAAGGAAGCGGAAGAAATACCGTCCGCTACGATGGCGCTGAGCTGCCAGGTCGGAGCGATAAAGATCGCGATCGGAACGTCCGGCAACCTGTTCGACTGCAAGCGGGCCGAGATCGAGAAGATCTTCGAGCTCGTCGACTACATCCAGCAGTGGGCGGGAGAACAGAAGGGATGAAGGAATTGGCCAAAGTGATCGCGATCGTGGTCTTTGCAGCCTTGCTTGCGCGAACGCTCGGCTGCACGTGGAAGCGATAGCTTCGTATGGGCAACATCGGCGATGCCCCCGAACCGCCGAACTCCGTCTTCTTAACAAAAAAGCAGTGGCGACGGCGGGCCGGGTAACCGGCCCGACCGAACACCGCAGGAGAAAGCAAATGGGAACGAAACTGATATTGAAACATCCGGCCTTTGAGGTTCACATCGAAGGCGACACCGCGACGCAGATCTTCGAGCAGGCGTCGTTTTGGGGATCCATTCCGCAGGCGTGTCCGGTCTGCGGAGCGATGGTCACGCTCAAGCATCGCCGAACGAAAACGGACGACGATTATTACGAGATCATCTGCGTCTCAGACGGCGTAAAGCACAAGTCGCAGCTCGGCATCTACAAGAAGCCCGAAGGTGCTCTTTACTACAAGCAGAACGAGCGATGGACCGACATCGTCGGCCAGCCGGTCGAGTACGACCACAAAGTCGAACATCACGGCAACGGGCATCAGAACGGGCATCAGCAAGAGAAGTTCACGCCGGATCAGGAACCGATGGCCGAGCACGAGCGGCTTAATCAAGAGATCTTCCGTCTTTGGAAGGAGCTCGGCGAGAAAAGAATTCTCAACGATGTGATCAAGCAGCGGTTCGACGGCCGGACGCTGAAAGAACTGTTCATCGCCGAAAAACGCGCCGTCCTCGACGGACTCCAAAACTCACTTGAAAGGCAGGCACTGCAGACCGCATGAAGATCACAGAATACCGGGAACTGCTGAAAGGCGAGAAGCCGAAGCAAAAGCGAACGCAGCACGAGGAAAATCTACAGATAACCTATTTTCGGATCGTGCGGTTTGACCTCAGTCTTTCACCGGTCCTCGACTATATCCGCAGCAACGGCGAAGGCGCTTACAAGCTGCGTGCGACGGCGGGCAAACAAAAAGCTTCGGGGATGGCAAGGGGCAGGCCGGATATTCACATTCCGGCCGCTCGCCACGGCTACCACGCGGGATGGATCGAGCTGAAATACGGCAAGAACACGCTGACGGCCGATCAAGAGAAGTACATCGCCTATCTGCGGTCGGAGAACAACAGAGTTGAGGTTGCTTATTCTCTCGACGAAGCCCTCGACTTTACTGATTGGTATTTGGGAATAAAGCTCCAACGAGGCGAACCCGTTGGCTTGAGGACGAAACGATGAACAGACATCAGGAAATCGCAATTCGCAACCACTGTCGGTTGGCGACGGAAACTCTTAGGCCGGCATTTCGCTATCTGACCAACAAGGGGCGGATCAGCATCGTGCTTTCCGTCAACTCCGGGTACGAGTGACTGGAAGTGAACTTCGGCGGGCCGGTCTGGCACGCCTCAGCAAGCTTAGGCAGGGCAAAGGCCCTCGACGCATGGGAGCTTCGCAATGCCGCAGTCCGAGCTCTTGCCGGCGTCGGTGACGCGAAGCTCGGGGAATGGATGGACGTAACGGAGATCGCCGTGCACCTTCGCCGTCGATTATCTCACCGCGAACAGCTCCTCGTCGGTCCGGTCGTCGATATCCGCGGGACGCCGGAGGCTGCGGAAAGGGTGGCGGTGGTCGCCAAACAATGCCCGAACATTCCGGTCTGGAAATTAGCGGAGAACGAGCTATGACATTTACGTTGATGGAATTGTGCCTGGGCACACTCGCGGTCGTGTTCTGGATCGTGGCGAAGGTGTCGGACAACCTGAACTGCGAGCAGAAAAAGGTGATCGAGGAGCAGCGCAAGCTGATGGCCAATAAGGACAAAGCATACACGGCTCTTAGCGAACAGCGGGACGTCGAAGCGGCAACGGTGAACCAGCTCGTGGAAGCCCTGAACTTAGCGACGGACATCATCGCGAATGACCATCAAGGCAATGATGTCGGGGAGCGTCTCGTCGAGCTCAGGGACGTCGTAAAAGAGATCCTCGCCGGCAACGAGAGGTTCGAAGAGGCCGAGAAAGAAGAAGAATGGCCGGACGAAATAACGGAGGAATCGTAAAGATGGGAGAAAACACAAAAATTGAATGGGCAACGCACACGTTCAATCCGTGGCGGGGATGCACGAAGGTTTCGGCGGGGTGCGATAACTGCTACGCCGACACCGGTAGCAAGCGAAACCCGGCCGTGCTCGGCATTTGGGGCAAATACGGGACGCGCGTCGTTGCGTCGGATGCGATGTGGCGAGAGCCGCTGAAATGGAACGCCGCTGCGGAGCAGGCCGGCGAACGGCACCGCGTTTTCTGTGCTTCGCTGGCGGATGTTTTCGAAGGCGAGGATTCAATGCCCGCCGATGCATGGCTCGCGGTCCAGCAGGCTCGCGGGCGGCTTTTCAAACTGATCGAGACGACGCGCAATCTCGACTGGCTTTTACTTACAAAGCGACCGCACCTGGCAATGAAGATCGTGCCGGAACGTTGGACGACGCGATGCACTCCGAAGGGCGAGAGGGCTGAAAGGTTCCCAAAGAACCTTTGGATCGGAACATCCGTTGAGGACCAGAAGACCGCCGACGAGCGCATTCCTCAACTGCTGCAAATACCGGCAGCCGTTCGGTTTCTGAGTATGGAACCGCTGCTCGGGCCGGTGGATTTAACCAATTTAGCCATTATCCGACACGAGGACGGGTTTGGGGATGTATCCCTGAATTGTCTGAACGGGCACGTAAAAGGCCCGGACGATATGACCGATCTGCAAATCAATTGGGTCATCGTCGGCGGCGAATCGGGCGGCAAGGCCCGGCCGATGCATCCGGATTGGGTGCGGTCGCTTCGCGATCAGTGCCAGGCGGCAAGCGTTCCATTCTTTTTCAAGCAATGGGGTGAGTGGACCGTCGCTTCTGACGAAAATCTGGCGATGTGCCAAGTTCGCTGGAACGCCGACTCGGACAACACTTGCTGGCTCGATAGCGATGGCACTGTGCGGAGCGGAAGCTCTAACGGAATGAGCCCAAGAGCCTTTGGGATGATTCGTGTCGGCAAAAACAAATCCGGCCGCCTGCTCGACGGCCGCGAATGGAATGAAGTGCCGGAGGAAAAACAACATGACAAAAAATAAAGAACTTTACAAAAACGCAGTGGCGGCGATCGACGCGCTGTTCTCCGACGATTCGGTGTCCATCGATGAGGCGATCGAGAATCTCGAAGAGCTGCAAGCCGAGATCGAGGGCAAGATCGAGTGTTTGAAAGAGGACCTGCAGCGGGGCGAATGATGGCTGAATACGACGACAAATCAGAGCGGTACTGTGATCCGCAATGTGGGAGGGGCTGCACGCGAACGGAGCACGACCGTGTTTTGGTGGTCGCTAGAGAAGTGGCGTCGATGTGCGGTGCGGACTGGACGGTCCGCGTTTGGGACAACCTCGGCTGGCAGTATCAGGCTATTTCGCCGTGCGGCCGACTTCGCGTCTCCGACAACAGCCATCCGGGTGGAGACTTCACTCAGGGGTTTACCTGCTACATCTCACGGCCGGGTGAGGTCGCAATCGACTGGCTCGGTAAAGGCGACGGCCCTTTGGACGCTGTCCATGACGCACTCACTAACATGATGGCCGATATCGGGTATCTGTTTCGGGGTGGGAAGCTGCTTGGCCAGACTGGACTACTTGCCGAAAGTGAAAACGAAAAGGTGGTGAGAATAAGTGATGATGATCAGACCGACCGGAATAATTCGAACGCTGCCGGGTGAGGCTCGTCAGTACGCTCTGGACAGCACGGCACGGACCAGGATGATGCGGTCCTATGACGCGCTGAACGAAGGGAAGATCCCCGCCATCTACGTCGCTCTTTCACAGCGGCCGAAGATCGATGTGCTGCATCTGTACATCCTCGTCGGCGGTCAGATCATTTGCCGAATGAACATCGCCGGCTTTGAAAGTGGCGAAGGATGGGAGCTGGACTGTTGGGATGGAATGAAGCGATCCGCGAAGTGGTGGGTCATCTGCTCAGCTCCGGTCAGCTATCCGCCTCAGCCGATAGCCAGACGCGGCTTTCAGGGGTTTCGATACACGGAGGATCTGTGGTGAAACGATGCCCGGCGTGCGGGGAGGTAAAACCCCGAGAAGAATTCTCGAAAGCCGGCTACTGCCATCCGTGCAATAACCGCAAAGGCCGCGAGTATTCGAAGGCGAACCGCGAGATCTGCAACGCGGCTCGTCGCCGTCGCCGGCAGGCGAACCCTGGGAAGGCCCGGGCCGAGGATAAGCGGGCTCGGGAACTGAAACGGACACGCGATCCGCAGGCCTTCTACGCAAAGCAGTACGAGCGAACGAAGCGGTGGCGGGCAAGGCATCCGGAAAAGGTCCGCGAGATCCTGCAGCGGTCATACGACCGGAACCGCAGCCCGTTCGGCTACGAGCTGCGGCAGGCGATGCGACTTTTGGAAAAACTGAGAAAGGAGATAGCGAATGCCAAAGAACAAGATCGAGGATCTTCGCAACCTGTTGTTTGAGACGATCGAGAAGCTGGTCGACGGCGAAGAAACGATGGACGCCGACCAGGCGAACGCCGTCGCCAATATCGCAAAGACGATCATCGATTCGGCCCGCGTCGAGATCCAATTCATGAATATTGTTGGCGGTACCGGTTCCGGCTTCATCCCGACCGAACCAAGACAATTAACCGGAGGTCGTGAAAACAATGACTCTTAGATACACATACAAATCACTTGAAGGCCAGTTCCCGCGGGAGCTGACGCCCGACCACAAACGCAAGCCGTCGCCGTTCGGTAAAAGCTGGACCGAGACGCTTGAGCTCCTCCACCGGGAGATGAAGATGCTCGGCTACCGCGAAGATTCGTGCGTGATCCAGACGGCACACACGCCGTATGACGTCCGGAACGACGGAATGCTCCGGCGCGGGGCTCGTGCTCCGTCACATCCCGGCTTGGTGGTCCGCTTCGATGTGTGGGACAGGCCGAACCGCCGATACATGCCGATGAGTTTTGAGTGCGACCAATTCACATCGTTCGAAGCGAACCTGCGGGCGATCGCTGATGCTCTCGAAGCTCTTCGCAAGGTCGACCGGTATGGCGTGAGTGGTGGTGGCAAAGCGAACGCTCACTACGAAGGCTACAAAGCTCTCCCGCCTGCCAGCGATGGCGGTTTCACGGTCGAAACGGCAGCTCTGTTCATCGCACAGCACACGCAATACAAAGCGGCCGACATCAAGGCTTACACAGAGATCCGCGACCGGGCTTTCCGGCACGCGTCGATGAAGCTCCATCCGGACGCAGGCGGATCGCACGAGGACTTTGTCAAACTCACCGCGGCAAAGCGGGTTTTGGAGGAGAATGCCACGTAAGAAAGACCAGACAACTCAGATCAAAGGCGAGGTACTTTTCTCGAAACCGCTGCCATCGTCGAACGACGCAGAGCGATGCGTTCTCGGAGCGGTGCTGCTCGACGAGAACATAATCGCACAGGCCGCAGAGGCTCTTGAGGCGGATGATTTCTACTCGCCGTTCCATCGTCGGATATATACGGCGATGCTCTCGCTGTTCAACTCTAACCGGACCATTGACCCGATCCTGATCGCCGAGGAATTGAAGCGCGACGGCGATGCGGCAACGGTCGGCGGCATCGCGGCGATCACAAACCTGAGCTACGGGCTTCCGCACTTCACCGACGTCGGCGAGTACCTTCAGATCATCCGGCAGAAGTCTCTACTGCGTCGGTTGATCATGTCGTGTGCGCAGATCACAAGCGACGCTTTGGAAGAGGAAGAGGATTCGGAGCTGGTGCTCGATCGTGCCGAGCAGATGATCTTCACCCTATCGCAAGAGCGCGACCAGGGAGCGGCCGGACCGGTGCTGGCCGAGCTGCTCGCCTACGAAAGCTTGACCAAGGCTTACGAGCGGCGAAAGAGCGGCGAGATAGTTCAAGGCATCAAGACCGGCCTGCGGGATCTGGACAGCTTCCTCGCCGGCTTCAAGCAGCAGGACCTCATCATCCTCGCTGCCCGGCCATCGATGGGCAAGACGGCCGCGGCTTTGCAGTTCCTCGTCAACGCGGCTCTTGATGACCATGTCGTCTTTTTCGCGTCGCTGGAAATGAGTAAAGAGCAGGTCATCGACCGGACGATCGCTCAGATAGCTGATATTAGCCTCTGGGGCTACGCTCACAACGTTCTAAGCGATATGCAATGGAAACAGGCCACCGATGTCTATAACACGCTCCAAGGGCGACGATTCTTCATTGACGACACTCCTGCCATGACACCGACACAGGTGCTCGCCAAGGCCCGGAAGATCAAGACGGAGCAAAAGAAGCTCGACCTGGTCGCGGTCGACTATCTAGGCCTGATGACTTCGAGCAAACCCAGCCGCGAACGCCGCGATGACATCAGCGCCATATCTCGCGAACTGAAGGCCATCGCCAAAGAGCTCAAATGCCCGGTGATCGCCCTTTCGCAGCTCTCCCGAGCTCCCGAGAATCGCAATCCGCCGCGGCCGAAGCTTTCGGACCTGCGCGACTCCGGAGCGATCGAACAGGATGCGGACGTCGTGATCTTTCTCTATCGCCCGAGCTACTACGAGAAGAAAGAGACAGACTCGACCAATTACACGACCGAGTTCATCATCGCCAAGAACCGGAACGGGCCGACCGACACCGTCGAGGCTATCTGGCTCAGGGACAAGGTGAAATTCGGTAACAAGAATTAGGAATGGAGGTAAATGAATGTCGGCACAGTGGGTTGGATATTACTTTGACAACGACGACACGAGGATTGATGGATCGCTGCTGCTCACGCTTCTGGCGATCGCGGACCACGCGGACTCGAGCGGGCTGGCATGGCCGCGACGCAGCCTGATCGCTAAAAAGGCAAGGATCCGCGTTAGGCAGGTAACCCGGAACTTCCGAACGCTTGAAGACCTCGGTTACCTAGAAACGAAACAAGCACAAGGGCGAGGGAAACAATCGTTGTATCAACTTCTTCGCCCGGAAGTGCCGGAAACAGCCCGATCCGAAAAGGGGACACCGGTGTCCTCTTTTCCCGAGCCCGAAATAAAGGGTGTCACCGGCGACACCTTTTCTGAGGAGATAAAAGAGGTCATGGATGACACCTTTTCTGAAATAAAAGGTGTCACCGGTGACCAAGAAAAGGCGTCATGGGTGACCGAAAAAGGTGTCACCCATGACACCCCCATATATAACCATCAAGAACCGTCAATAGAACCATCACACAAACCGCGTGTGCGTGCGTCCGCGAGTGAAAAATCTTCTCCCTTTGGTGAACCGCTTAACAAACCAAAAAAGATCGGCGAGCATACGCTCGCCGAATTCAGGGAGCTGCTCGACGCAGCCGCTCCTCACTTAAAAAGCGAACATCTGGAAGATGTTCGCAAGATGTGGCTATCCGGCACGCCGCCGCTTGAGGTGATCAAGTGCTACAACGTGATGCGGATGGAATCATGGCGGACAAGCCGCGTTACGTGGCGGACCGTCGCAGCCTACCTGCCGGATTGGCAGTTCAGGCAAGAAAAGGGCATCAAGCCCGGACAGGAGCAAAACAATGGCAGAAAGAAAATTCGAACCGCAGAAGACTACGATGCAGCACTCAAGCAATGGCGGGAAGAGCGCGGACATCTTTTCGCTGGACGAGATCGAGCGAATGATGAGCTTGATCAACCGGTCACGACTCTTGCAGGGTTACTCGCTGCTCGATCCGAAGGAAGCTGACCTGATGGCCGCGGCCTGGCTTACGGAATTCAGACGCTGGCGCATCCCCGAGTGGACCTACGAGGATCTGCTGCAGAAAACGCTCGACGCTCGGGCAAAGGATTTCTACGACGGCCGGCAGCCGAGGAGCATCGAAGCCGCTTCGCTGATGGCGATCTTCGACGGCTACTACCGCATCGAGTTCGACCACTACTGCGACGAATGCCGTGAGAACCAAGGCACGATCTACGTCGTCAATCCCGAGACGGACCGGATCGAGAAGACCTACGAGTGCAAGCACGAGACCGGATATCGGTACCCGCCGAAAGTCATCAAGCGCTAAAAACCCAAATGATAACTTTTGTCTTGACATCTGCTTTACAAGAGGTTTATCATTCGGTGTAAAGCAACTTGCTTTACAGGAGAAACAAAATGCAAAACACAATCGCGACAGAAATCAAACCAGACCAGATCTTGAACGTGCTTCATTCGGAGAACTTCCAAGGCCGCTACGTTGCCAAAAGCGACGACCCGAACCTGCTGGAAAAATGGATCGCCATCGACAAGGCATCCACGCCGCCGACCATTCGGGCGTACTTCACGGAGGAAACGGCGCGGAGCTCGTTCGGGAACGAACGCCTGATCGGTGCCGGTCGGGAGATCGACCCGCTCCAACAACCCGCGATCGAATCCATCCCGGTCGAAAGCATCCCGGCAGTCACACCCGGTCCACCACAGAACGGACACTATCCGCCGCAGGTAGAGCAGCCCGAGGAAACCCCAAGCGTGGAAGCTCAACCCGAGCCAGAGACAGCGGAGACAGCGGAGCCCGAGGACGTCCAGCCCGAGCAACCGCTCACGTGGGAAGAAAAGATCCTCCGGATGAGCGACGACGAGCTCGTGGGCGCGATCCGCAAGGTCGAGGCCGCGTACTTCGCCGAGGCACGCGTGGTGAACTCGCTCGACGCGCAGTTCAAGGCGAAGCAGGAAAAGTTCAACAAAGAGAACGCCGAGCTGATCCAAGAGCGGAAGGCGGCGACCAACCGGCGCGACTCGGTCGTTGGCCAGTTGAAGTTTGCGTCGACAGAGTACGCCGAGCGCTACCCGAACGAATCGGAATTCGATCTGTACATCAAGTTCAGGAACAGCAAGACGTACGATTTCGACGAACCGAAGGGGATCACATGGGCCGAGAAGAACTACCCGGCCGCGATCGTCAACCACGGTCCGCAGCTCGACCTTCCCCGCATCAAGGCGTACGTCAACGACCTCGTCAAGCGGAAGGAACCGCTGCCGGATTTCGTGACGGTGGAATCCAAACGGGTAGTCACTCTGGCGACGACGATCCCGGCCTCCGACGAGGAGCTTGAGAAGGCAAATTCGTAACTCACGCGAGAATGGAGCAAGGGTGGCTCGTCGGCCTCATAAGCCGGAAATCAGGCGGTTCAACTCTGCCTCTCGCAACCAACCACTAGACCGAGGCGGTCGCTTGACCGCCTAACAGGAGAAAGCAATGGCAAAAGCAAAAGCAGCAACCTCGCCGGCAAAGAAGCCGGCTTTCGAGCGCGAGATACCCGCCGAAGTGATCAACCCGGATGGCATTGAACTGACCAAGATCGACCTCTCCACCTTCGACACGCAGCTCCGCCGACGTAACCGGCTCAGCGACGACGAAATTCTCGAGCTGGCCAACAGCATCATCGAAGCGAAGGGACTGATCCATCCGGTCGTCGTTCGTCCGAAAGGCGACCGCTACGAGCTGGTCAGCGGTGAACGGCGGTACCGGGCCGTCCAGATGCTCGGGGCAAAGACGATCGCGGCATCCGTCCGCGAACTCACCGACGACGAGGCTCTCACGATCCAGACGATCGAGAACCTGCAACGGGTGGACGTTCATCCGCTCGACGAGGCGTTCGGCTTTGCGTCGCTGCTCAAGCAGGGAGTGGATCCCCGCGAGATAGGGCTGCGTGTCGGCAAGACGCCGTCGTTCATCGCGAAGCGTGCGTCGCTCACGAATCTGCTCCCGGACCTGATCACCGGTATCGAGCAAAACAAGGTATCTCTGACCGAGGCGACGATGATCGCGGCCTATCCGGAGAAGATCCAGAAGAAGGCTCTCGAAAAATACGGCAAGGACTTCTGCCAAGCCCGGTGGGTGTCGGTCGAGTCGCTCCGCGATGTGATCGACCAGGCGACCGGTGAGCTGAAAACAGCTCCGTTCAGCCTCAAGAGCGCATCGCTCCACAAGGAAGGGCTGACCTGCGTCGAGTGCCCGAAACGCGTCGGGGCCAACCCGAACCTGTTTGGCGAGGTCGAGCTCAAAGACGACCGCTGCCTCGACACATCCTGCTACAAGGGCAAGGTCCAGAAGCATTTCGAGGCGATCCTCGACAAATGGTCGACCGAAGGGCAGAAGAAGTGGGGCTCGGATTACCAAGCCGCGAAGGTGTTTCAGTACAGCAACCCGGGCGGCTGGTTCGGGAAAGGTGCGATAGGTTCCGGCAACTACGACTCGCCCGCAAAGGATGCCAGCTATTTCCCTGAGAAGTCGGACAAGACCAAGTACTGCCCGTCCGCCGAGAACGCGCTCAAGATGGGATGGGGTGACGCGTTCCCGAAGCAAGTGAAGATCTGCCGGGATAAGGACTGCGAGATCCATTGGCCGAAGGCGGGAGCGAGTGCCAGCAAATCGCGATCGTTTAATCAGTCGCCGGAATCCCTGAATCGTCAGTTTTGGGGGAACTGCCTGGACGCCGCAGCGGTCGACATCATCACCGACCACGCCGGCAAGTGGGCAGCCAAAGAAGTCAAAGCTCTCAAGGGCCTCGAAGCCGCCGTCCGCTTCGACACCGCGGCAATGCTGGTGGCAAGTGCGGTCGAGATGGACATCGGATGGGAACGGATCAGACTGTACTTCCGCAACGAGCTCGAAGCCCTCGTCGGCTTCGATTCGGATCGCTGGATCAGCGACGTTGACGAATTCGCGTTGTGGCTGCGTGAACGACTCGAAGCGGATCAACTGCTCCGACTCGGCAAGATCGCCGAAGCCGCGTTCGCGATGTCGTACCGCGACCTCGACTATCAGCACATTCACAACATCGCCGAGCTCGCCGGACGCAACTTCCTGACCGTGGCGGCCGGCTACGCACTTCAGACCGAGAAGCTGACCGCAGGCCAGAAAAAGAAGATCGAGGCTTGGGCTCAAAAGGTCGTAAACGGCGATCTGGTGGACGCTCCTGCCCTTTTTGGCGGCAAAGAGGCATTCGCGGTCGTCCGGGAGCGGAAAACGCTGGCAGAGCTCGATTCTCGCTACCGTAAGCAGCCCGAGAAACCCGCCGAGGGCGAGGAAGCGGCAGCATGAGCATCATCGTGACAGATATGGCGACCGCGGAAACGTACTTTCACGACTTCGACGCGGTCAGTAAACGCACCGGCACCCGTCTCAGGCTTTGCGGCATTGGGACCGACCGGAAGGACGCCGAACGAAGGCTCAGGACCTACAATCTCGGGCCGAACTTCGACGAGGCATTTGAGCTGCGGGAACCCGCAGAGGAGGCAAAACAACGATATGGCCGAATTGGATGATCTTAATTGGAAGGACGTACGGAGCGAGAGCGAGAAAGGATCCTGGATCAAGGCGATCGCTATCGACCACGGCAACAAGAAGCTGTTCATTGAGACGGCGTCGGGAAAGGCGTACGCTTACGAGGATGTGGACGAGGAAGTGCTCAACACCATCGACGTCAGCTGCGACGACCCGACGACCTCGACCGGTGGACTGTTCAACTCGCTTGTTCGCAACCGCTATTCCGAGCGCAAGCTCGATGCGGTCGCCGAGGCGGCGTAAATGGGAAATGGGCATCCATCGCGACATGGATGCCCATTTTGGAGAAGCAAAACGAACCTAAGAACGGGAACGTCTTAACAGGAGAATGTTAACCGATGCAAAACACCATTGCAAGCGAAAAACGGGCCGAGGCAGTGCGGTGGCTAGGCGGTGTCCGGCCATGCGAGGACTGCTCCGCGTACACCCCGGTAGAGAGCCTCTTCGACCACGGCGATCTACTGCTCTGCCGGCGATGCCGCGACGCATCCGTCAGACGAGCGGCCGGGCGTGCTCAACAATCACTTTTTGACCAGCAAGGAGAATTGGAATGGG